>CAZYGG010000021.1:0-54839 GCA_964647585.1 uncultured Desulfobacterales bacterium | reverse complement strand
TATGCAGTTACGCACACTTTATATTTAAAGTGCGCTCGTGGCGCACTAGCAGATATATTTAAAAACATCTTATTGGACAGAACCAGTAATCTGAAATGCAGCCCAATAATATGGATGTGAATTATAGGTATTTTTCACCTCCAATTGTGCTGAGCGCAATGCGCTACGTTTATCATTTTCTTTTAAAGACTTATAGAACTGTTGCATTAGTATTGAAGTAGCTTGGTCATCAACTTTCCACAGGCTGGAAATGATTGAACTTGTCCCTGCGTAGAGAAAACCACGTGTAAAACCTACAACATCATCTCCGTTTGCCACCTTTCCCAATGCGGTTTCGCAGGCGGAAAGGGCCACAAGGTCGGCAGGCAAACGCAAATCGTAAAGTTCTCCCACTGTAAGCGTACCATCATTTTCACTATCGCTGGACATTAGCAGGCCAGATGACAATGGTTTTTCCGCATCAAATGTTCCATGAGTGGCAAAATGAAGATAGCGGAATCCAGCGCCATATTGTTTTACGGCAGTCTCTGTGGCTTGGCTACGGAGGAGCAACTTAGATTTGGGTTGGGCTTTTGTTATTGCTATCACTTCATTTTGGGCTCCAGGCAAATCATAAGTCGGATCACCCAAATCAGGATTACCAAAGGCAAGCAAATTGCCTGCATGACCTTCACGCTGATCATTTAGGAACTTCATAACACTGGCACTGGGTAATACCCGTATATTGTATCTGTCAATCAGATATTCCTCCCCTGAATTAAGCGCATTGAATGGCAGATAGTGAAGCACTCCATGAGGGACAATGGTAAGATTTGTTGATTGAATTGTCCTTTCTAAAGGCTTAATCAGCACCTCGTATAACGCTTGCCCGTCCGCTTTGCATTGGAAGGAGCCGCGAAGCATAATATTCTGTCTAAACAACTCTATTCTCCGTCTTAAGTCTTTTACATCCAGCTTCACTCCTTTTATTTTTTCACGGGTGACTATGAACACGTAGAATGTATCTCCAAGCCCAAAGTATTCGAGCAAGGTTTCTCTCGGTGGGATCAATTGTTGGATTCCTGCAATGTCATACTGGGTAACAGTTACCAGGGATGCCAGTTCGGGGTCAGCCCTCATAATTTCCCTTTTAAGCTTAATGACAACAGCACGTTGTTTGCTGGACTGATCTACATTAACAGTTCCACCCTGTAGACTGGATTCGGATTCTGCTATGTTTAGCTTTGCAAGCAGTTCAGTTGAACCCTTGAGCTTTTCATTAACCCCAGCAAATCGCCCACGAGCAGATAGCATATCAACCAAAGCCCGTGCTTTAGCCCTTTCAACGTACTCAAATGCCTCTGCATATTGGCCTTGATTAAATAGCAAAGCGACGATGTTTTTGTAAACTTGCTGTTTGTCACCAACAAATCCAATTTTCCCCGCCTCAGTATTAATAGTAGCTCTGTGCAGTTCAATTACATTAATTGCAAACTGATAAAACTTTATTGCTTCTTTTATATTTCCTTCCGCAAGCGAAATGGCTCCTCTATCTGCTAAAATTTGATAATAGATCGAGGCATTGGTTTCAATGGCTGAAAGTTTTAAAAGCTCGTCATAACCAGCTTTTGACTTTATAAAATCCCCTGTTTCAAAATGTATCTTTTGATATAAAAAATTCTTCAGTAAATCTTCATATTCAGAACGATTACCAGCACCTATTCTATAATAAAAGGGGGCATCCCCATAACTTTCTATAAAGCTTTTGGCTCTATGATAATCCCCGAGTGCAACGCAAATCTTTATCTTTCCTAACTGCAAAATTGTATATAGTGCATCCCCTCTAGCTCCTGCTTTGTATTTTTCGAGCTTCTCAAGCATATTTAATGCCTTCTCTTTTTCGCCAGATAACGCATATGCAACCCCTAATTGACCAAGAGCATCAATATAGAAATAATCAGTACTTTTCCATGCATTAACGCCTTCAGCAGTGATAAAGGTTAAACTTTTTTCTCCATATTGAATTGCCTTTTCCCAGTCCCCCAGTTCTAAGTACGCCTCAGATTTTAAATTGTAAGCTCGGGTTTTGAATATTGTTTCAGTAAAGAATTGACCAAGTGTATTAACCTCCGTCTTTTCAATTTTTTCCATCTTATCTGTGCACCTAAAAAAATCATTGTACTGCCTAACAGTGAGATAAGATGGACATAAATAATAGAGGTCCATACCTGAAGCCGACTCTATACCCCCATTTTTATTCACTGTGTTTATAATGCCATAGTGATCACCAGTGGAGTATTGACTTTGAATTGTTGAAGCGCACCCGCCTAATAGGAAAAATATCAAAATTATGAAACCTAATGATTTAATCGCATGTGGTCTATTCATAACAATCATATCTCAGCCTCAAAACTAATGAAATGAATCATAATTATAATAACTTGCTTCTTGAAAGCGGGTAATTCAAAATTGTTTGAATATGGGGATCAGATACGCAGCAATATATTGAAAGTTTGCTACAGCCTTAATACAAGGTTCTATGCCTTCAACAGCTACGGCATACCGTTTAATTCCGTTGGCGATTTTCGTTTCAAATCTTGAATATTTCGCGATTCAAAGTTTCATGCATGAATCATCAACCCGGCTTGTAGACTTCTTGCCAGAGTCCGCAGTATTAATTACCAGATAAATAGTCCAGAATAAAACCGATAGTCTTCATTCCAAAGCATTAAGGAGGATACCAGATGTTTTGGTGGATCTATTTATCTTGAAATCTGTGCTTTCTTGCCAACTTCAAAACATATCAAATAGCATAAAATATATGTGATATTATATGGTTATGTCAAGATTGGACTGGTTTTTCCTCAAGACAAAACCAAAAATCGCTACGGGTCCAACAAAATTGGGCATATAGCGATTTTAAAGAGGTTAACCAACTATTATAATTCCACACCTTATCGTACGCCCCTGTAGCTTGCTGCGGGGAGCTTCATTTGGTTTTGCCATTCCCCCTTTGTAACGCGACCCACCTTTAAAAACTCAAAAAGGCGGGAAGTCCAGCAACCGTCAGGCGCCGAGCATCGCGGAAGGGGGCGGAACCAGGAACTGTGTTGTTTGAGCATCAGCGAGTTTCACAGCTCGCCGCACCCTGGTTTTAGGGCTCCAGTACGGGCTTTTTAAGCAAGACGACACGTTCGTCTATAAAAACCACCTGCGCCGCCCATTTACCCGCAATCCATTCAAATGTTACGCGTGAAAAAAAGCAAACGTGGGTAAGATCCCTTATGTAATGCCACCTGGAAAAGGACGGCCGGTCCCTGACCATGCCGGTCATCAACCCCAGAATGCCTCCCGGCTTTAAAGTTGAAAAGAGTTGATCCAGGACCTCACCGGGCTCATGCAGATGTTCCAGGACTTCGCTGGCGGTAATAAACTCGTAGACAGCGTCCAGTACAGTTTCATCCGGTGCGTAATGAGGATCATATACGGCCATTTTGTGCCCGGCGGCTGTGAACATGTCGGCCAGTGCCGGGCCGGCGCCACAGCCAAAATCAAGGCCTCTGCTCCCGGTTGGCAGCACCCGGTTCACCGGCCTGAAAACCTGGTTTAAAAAACGCCGGTAACCTGCATCGGCCGGGTTGTTCTGATGCAGGTCGTACTCGTTCTTTTCCGCTTCCGGAGACAGGTAATATTCCGGTGGCACAAATACCAGGTGACAGGTCGGGCACTGAAAGTACTCCCGCCGGGCATCCTCGTAAAACAGTGCTGAGACCCGCCCCCGGCACAGGGGGCAATGAGTTCGTCGCATAGTGGGTTCAATTTTCCTTTAAAAGACCTTAAAAACAACAGAAACAGACCGCATCTGTCAAATGGTTTTAGAAAGTATTGACATAACAACTTAATTTTACTATTGTTTCTCCTATCACACCCGATACCCAGGCCGTACTAAAAATAGCATTCTACGTCGTACCCTGTAAAAATTTGGAGGACGCAATATGACCATTATCAAAAATGCTCTGGTCGGACTCTGCATGGTCGTTCTTATTGCTGGTCAGTCACCGGCAGAAGCCGCTGCACCCGACTTTAACGCTGATCGGCGGGTCAATATCAAATGCCCCAGTTCCATTGACAAAGATCGGATCGGCCAGTTTGAGCTGGATGGTTTCAAACAGACCATCCGGCGCCTGTACCACGAACTTGACGGGAACCTGTCACGGGCCGCCAAAGAAAATAAAGACGGGTATACGTTCAGCGGTAATCCGAACAAGGGCGCCTTCTTTGTCTGCCACGCCAAGGCGGCCTTTCCCGCCGGGCGCCTGCAAAGCCTGTCGCCGCAGGATAAAGTCGCGTTCCAGGAAGTGTTTTTCGTGACCGATATCGATTGGAAAAAACATCAGGTACAGCTTGTCCGACAGCGGGGCCGCAAAAAGTTCAGTCTCGGGGTCAATGATTTTGAAAAAGGCTTTATCTGGTATAACGCCCTGCTCGATAAGGAAAAGGCCTATATACCGGTTTACGGGTTCCTGAGCCTGCCGGGTGAAGCCAGCGCTTTTCCCACCATCTGGAATAGCTGGGAGGCAGACCGTCAGGATATGGCCACACCCATGGAAAGTCTGATCGATTATGACTTCTACAAAATTCTTGACTTTCGGGGGGACTACTACCTCCTGGGCCAGGACTTCAATGAACTGGATTACCGGGGCAATGTGGAAGACTACGGCATCATCGGTTGGGTCGAAAAAAAGTATATCACGCTCTGGCGTTCAAGGCTTTATTACAGTCCCCGGCAAAGGGTATCCTTTTTTAATGACGCCCGCACGGAAACAGTCGCCGCCGAATCGGATGAAATCAACCGGTTTTACGTGGACCATGCCTATCAGCAAGAGCGGCTCTTCACAGAGATAGTAGAAAAACTCGACCAGGAGAGCCTGCATCGGTTTTACACCCATTTCGGATTCCCGCAACTGGGCAGCCCGGAATACTTCAACAAAGAGCGTGGCCGCACCCGGGTTTTTATTCCCGGCGCCTTTACACCTCGTCTGATGCGACTTTTGGCGCGCTCAATGAAGAAAAACCTGAACACTTTCTTTCTGCTGGATGTTTCTCAAAGCATGCGCCCGTTTGCCGATTATGTAAAGTCTTTCAATACAGCCGTACGCGACATGAAACACGAAGGCATCGGACTGCGTGTAAACCGCACGTTCGCCTACTGGGATTCGGCTGAAAGCGATGAAGATCTTTCGGCCGATCCCAATTTCATCCGGGTCAAACGCCCGGAGCAGATCAAGTTCCCCAGGGAGGCCCGGGATCGCAACTACGCCGAACCGCTCATGCGGGCCCTGATCAAGGTGCTCAACGAAATTGAAACCCTGCAGGCCGAAAAGACAATCCTGCCCCTGCACCAGAAACTGCTGTTTATCATAACCGATGCCGGGCCCAATGATCTGACCGATGAGGTTCTGGCGGAAACCTTTCAAAAAGCAAAAGCCCTGAATCTGAGTATTTATTTTATCTACCCGAAAGAATCCGGCGTCCGCCATGCCAGCCCTAACCTGTTGGATACCCCGGCCGGCACCTACGCTGACCTCAAGGCTTTAATGGCCCGTTATGAAGCCGGCAGCAGCGACGGTCAGGTGATCAATGTCAGGCAATTCCAGTTTGAAAAAAAGGTCCTGCAATCTAAACAGGCCCGCAAGAAATACTTTGTCGAACAGCAGCGCCAGTTGCTTGGCAGCGTCAAAGAGTATATTGATCATGTCTTCAGCGGACACCCTGACGCTGAAATCTCAAAAGACGTGGTCCTCTTTTTCTCTGACGACAATCTACTCACTGAAATGCGCAAATGGAGCGATCGCAAGATCCAGGTGCTGAATCATGTGTCGAAGTACATTGAAAACTTCAAAGACCCGGCCATCTGGGAAGAACGTATCGCCATCCCGGCCAAACCGATCGAGTCCTACCTGAGGGCCGCGCGCACCCAGGACGATGTTTCCCTGTCGGACCTGAAGAAACTGGTCATCATAAACTCCCTGGTGAGCGTTGATGACATTGAAACCTGCCGCCGTTTGTACGACTCGATCAAACCACTGATCGAACGCAAAATGTACAAGAGCGCGGACGCCGTCTTTTACGAAGCCCTGACCAACAAGGAGCCCGGTAAGGAAATCCAGTGGAACAGCGCCCTGGGAGAAAGCCGCGGACCGCTGACCGAGTACCTGTCCGGCAGGGGTTTCCACCTGAACTCCTTCAATCAGGCGATTCAGCGCAAGTTCATGTACTTGAAGGTTAGTGATCTCTATTTTACCGGAGATAGCCAATAACCATAAATGCAAACTTAAAAAACGCCATGACAAATGTATTGATCAGGGCCTGTCTACTGGTTGCCGCCAGCTGGTTATGCGCCACCGGCGCCTTGGCCACCAGCCTTTTCGAGGGCCGGGAAATTTACCTGAGCGACCCCGCCCGCAAGGTTATCCGGATCGGTGTTACCGGTTCCACTTCGGGACATAATTTTCTGGCCCTGCTGAAAAACGCCAAGCAGGAATCAATTTCTCTGGGCAAACTCGGTTACTGGGAGAAAGTGCCGGACCCGCCGTCATTTCTCCGTAACTATGACCTGCAGTTAACCGTAAAAAACAATTCCGCCGGCACCTTCCAGGTAGAACTGGCCTACGACCCGGCAGCCAAAGATATTCAGTTTCGGGTTATAGAAGGCGACGTCAAGGTAAATCTGGATCGCAGCGACTACTACCCGACCCTGGTGATTGACGCGGCCGCCCCGGTAAAAGTGGCGGCTGCGGTGAGCGCCCCGCCCCCTGAGACCCGCAAGCGGTCCCTGTTTTTCGATTTTAACAGTTTCGACGCAGATCTGCGTAAACACTACGGGCAGGTTAAGCGCCTGATGGGCGACCCTGATTTCACAGCCTATTTTTATTACTACGAATCGGCCGAATACGATCAATATTTCTTTAGAACCTACCGGGATACCGCCCGCCTGGACACTGAAAAAATGGGGCTTTCCCTGGAAGACGGCACCCTGGCGTACTACCAGAAAGTACTGGAAAGCCTGAAAGCGCTGCATGGTGACGACCTCTCGGGAGAGATCATCCTCGTTACCCGCTTCGGCAAGAAGTACGCTCGCGCGCTGAACAAATTTGCCCATGATATCGGTATCGGCGACAAGGCTACCGTGTTGATCTGGTCTTATGACGATGTTCACTAGAAGTTATCTCCAAAAGCTTTTTGCAAAAGGCTTTTGGGGTGGGGATTCGCTGCTTTGTATCTAACCATGCTTTTTAAACCGGACTTTTGGAAGCTGCTGGTGGTCTGCCTGAAAATGTTGTTCAGGAAATCCACCCGCAAGCGGTTCCTCTGTCTTGTGGCCGCGTTTCTCTTCACCATGGGTTTTAACACGCATAGCTATATAAAAAAGTTTCAAGAATCAGAAATCAGCAAACACCAGATCCTGGAAGAAAGGGCCTTCAAGGTGTTCTTTCTACGTTTCCGAACAAAAACCGATTACCTGCGGTTTCAGAAGCGGGAGGCATCCGGTCTCGCCCGCCTGGGTGCCGTCCCCCTGAAGACGGCCTTCATCTACCAGAACAATCTTTTTATTCCGTTCCAGGCGACCCGCCCGCCCGAAACCGCTAAACCCAACCCGGACGTAAGCGGACTGGCGCTGCTCTATGACCTGTTCTCTGTGGATAGCGTTGCGGCTGATTTTCGGGTGGCCAAAGACGCGTCGGCTTACACATGCAAAATCCGCAATAACTACAGCGACCACAATGGCAGCGACCTGGACCTGGATATCGTTCTGGCCCGGCACACCGCCTTGAAAGGTGATCTGGCCGACGCCGCGGACCTGCTGCGCGGGACCCTTACCGGTAAACGCCTGGCGGTTTACAACGACCTGGTATGGCGAATCACCAATAATATCTCGCGACTAACCCCCCCGGAAAACCAGATGGTAAACCCGTTTTTCAGCCGGGTGGCGTTGATCGTGCCGTTGAATCTTTTTCACATATTTTCAAACATGGCCAATGATATCACAACGGATATCCTCGATTACGCCGAGTCGGTCAGGGCTGCGGAAAGCGCGACCCTTGAAGTTGAAAAAGCATACCTGCAGGTCCCGGAGGAATACGCGGAAACCCTGCTCTATGGAAATATTGACCTGTACCCCCGGTACACACCCCTGTATATTCCCGATTTGCTGACGACCCACTGGCACTGGCTGCTATACGAGGATATCGCGCACTCAAGCACCTTCATGGAAAAGCTCGACAGGCTGCATTTTAAAGGCAACTATCTGTTCTCTTATGAAAAGTCCCTCAGCATCAAAGAACGGGTCAAAAAAACAAATGGAGACATCCTGTCAAACCACATCAATTTTTACATGACCGATCTCTCCATGGGCATTGTTTTTCCTTTTATGATCTCCCTGTTTGCATTCATCCATTTAAAAACCGAACTGGCTTTCCTGCTGATGTTTAAAAACAGGATCCGGGAACTACTGGTGGTTTTCTGGATGCTGCCCCTTGGATTGATTTTGCTTTTAAAAAGCGGGCTGGCCGGATTTTATCTGGCACATTCGTTCAGCGGCGGACTGGCCGCGCCGGACGTCGGGACCATGCTCTTGCCCATGGCGGTTTCATTTACGCTGTCGGCCATTATATTTTTTCCCATTAACCGGTGGTGTTTCAGCCAGTTCACCAGTGAACAGCTGAGCCTGTCTGCTCTACACAAAGAACGCTAATGAGATGTCTGGTCGTTTCGAAGTAATATTTCCATTGGTTATGGAGTGGGACGATTCCTTTTGCATTACGTTTGACTCCGTCAAAGACAAATGGATGCTTTTCAATGACGGGATTTACTATCTGGACGGCGACAACGGCGCCGGCAAAACAACTTTTATCAATATGCTGGCATTGACAGCCGGGCGCATCAGTAAAAAAGCGATTCCGGATCGGGGTACGGTCCGATTCAACAATATTGCCTATAACGGCGACGGGCTTGACCCCCTGAAGGCAGCCGACACCCGCGAGAAATACTTTTGTATATACCCTCAAAAAGCGTTTTTCCTGCCGGTTTCAACCCGCGACAATTACTTGATCTTAAACGGCACCAATCCTCAAAAAGCCAAAAGCTTTTCAAATCACCAGTATCCGGACCTGCTATCAGGAGGACAACAGCAGAAGGTTCTCATGGATATTGTTCTGGATGATAAAAAGCCGGTCTGGTTCCTGGATGAACCTCTGACCAACCTGGACGCTGAAAGACGGCGCTATTTTTGGAAAACCCTTCGCCAGAGCTACGACCATGCCCTGCGCACCATTTTCTTTATCGACCATTGGATCGGTGCCGAAATTAAAGAGGACACCGGTTTTACACATTGTAACTCTTTGCAGGTCACTCTGGAAAACCATCAGGGCGGCAAGGAAAACGGCGTTGAAAAACGGCAGATAGACATTTACGAGAGCCGTTCACCGGAGGCCTTTCTTGATTCCCAAATCGAAAAATCGGAAAGAGAAGGACTATGTTCATCTTCACCCTGAGAAATAGTTGTCGCTGCAATAAAAAACTCGCGGTCCCCGGTCGTAAGGGCCGCAGGATTCGTTTCCGAACCTGCCCGGGGGTAAGGGTTGTCCGCGGCCTGCTGCTGGCCATAATCCTGGCGGCACCGGCCTGGCCGGCAGACGCCATTGAGTTTGTTACCCGGGAAGCATTCAACGTGGAAAAGAGCAGCTACAAGAATTACCCCTACCGGGTTTTGTTTGATAAATTTCACAGCAGTGAGGGCCTTGAAAAGAAAAAAATCCGGAACGTTATCATCTTGAAGCAGGTCTTTGATCCGGAAATACGCCAGCGCGCCATTGCGGCCGGTGAAAAATTCGAAACATATTATGGGGTCGTAAAAAGGCTCGGCGAGGACAGCCTGCGGCTCTGGCTGCCGGAAAGTGACAGCTTCAAAGATTTTCCAGTGGGCTTTGACCGTATTCCCGTAGACAACAAGCACGACTATCCCGCCACCGCCGCCAATATCAGCAATTTCGCTGCCATCGTGCACATAATGGACAACCGGGTTTATAAGGTAGAAATCAGTTTTGCCCTGCCGGCCCCTGAAGAGCTGAAAGTCCAGCGCCGGGGTGAAAACAATGTTGTCAGCTGGCAAGCGCCGGAAAATGTGCGGGCACCTTCCGGCTACCGGGTTTTTGTCAACGATAAACTTTATAAGACAGTGACGGGAACTTCGCTTGAAGTCCCCCGATCCCGGGAGCAGGCGGATGAGTTTTTTGTGAAAGCGGTCTACGCCCACCAAAAGGGCCGCATCGCATCCGCCGCCTCTCCAACCCTGTACGACGCAGCCTCCGCCCAAGAGATTGAAAAACGGCAACAGGCCGGTGACGTCTATAACCAATTTGCGGCGGCTCTCGCCCGGTCGGATCAGCAAACCGCCCGCAAGCTGATGGATGCGAATCTCCCCCTGTTCACAGACTTTTTGAGCCCGGATCGCCAGACCCACATCCTGACGGCCGGCACCTTCTTCAAGGCCCTGGATGAGGGCGATCGCCTGACGGCCCTGCGCCCGGAAACCCCCAACAACCTGACCGGAGCCCGGACAGCTTTCCAGCGCGCAGCGCACGCAGCGAGCCGCCTGCCCGCCCATTTTAAATTATCTGAAGTTGCCCGAGCTCGGCTCGATGCAAACAGAAACTTAACCGCCCGGCTGACGCAACGCATGCAAACAGAGAAGGCCGGGCAAATCTTCGCGCAGATCTCCGCCGGCCTCCAACCCGGACACTGGGAAAAGGCCCGCAAAACATTATATCAACAACAAGCCTTCTTACGAGAGCACCTGGAGCAGAAAAATATTTCTGCCGTAGAGGCTTTAGCCGGTTTTTTCCAGTCTATTGAAAAAGGGGATCTCAGCGCCGGTATCCAGCCGATTACTTCCCGGCACCTGGAAACAGCCCTGCAAAACTATCGCCAGGCCGAAAAAGAGAGCCGCACCCTGCCGGAAACCCTGGACGCGGGCTTTATTGCCCGTCAAAGAATAAAAGCGACCACCAACCGCCAGGCAGCCCTGGCTACCGAACAACTGACCCGGCTGGCCACCCAAACCTGGGATAAACTGGTAATGGACCTGAATCCTTCCGGGTGGCAAAGTGCCAAAACCACCCTGTATGCAAACCAGTCGTCGCTTGCCGCGAACCTTCCCCCTGAAAACAAAGCGATCCTGGTAACCCTGGTTGACTTTTTTACATCCGTGGATGAAGGTGACCGCCTGGCCGCCAGCCAGCCCGCCACCATTAAAAATCTTGATACGGCCGCCATGTATTACCAGCGGGCCACTCAGAAAGCCGCAACCCTGCCGGACAGCCTTGACGTCGGGTTTATCACGCAACTGAAAACAAACGAAATTAAAAGCTTAAAAAACACGCTGGAAGCAGAACTATTAAAACAGGAAAGTAACCAGACCTTTGATCGGGTCACCGCTGCCCTGGATACCGGGCAATGGCGGGAAGCCCGCGGCCTGCTCTACGCAAAGCAGGACCTGCTTACCCGGCATCTCGACGCCCGGCGCAAGTCCGATTGTCTGACCCTGATCGGCTTTTTCAGAAATATTGACAAGGGTGATAGCCTGGCGGGTATCCAGCCCGCCACCGAGCTAAATCTTGACAGCGCCCTGGAAAGCTATCGGCAGGCAGTGGCCAGGGCCCAGACCCTGCCAACCAGTCTGGATGTCGGGTTGATCGCGCGGCAAAAGATCCGCACCGTGGTCGCGCAGAAAGATCAGCTCTCCAAGGGCGCTCAAGAAACCCATGCCCGCCAGGTTTATGATCAGATACTGGCAACCTTAACCCCGACGGACTGGAAAAATACCCGCCCGCTTCTGGCTGAAAATGAAGCATTGCTGGCCGCCCATCTGGATACCGAGCGGAAGGCGATGGTTACCCGCCTGCTCACTTTTTTCCAGCTTATCGAAGACGGCGACCGGTTGAGCGCGCAGCCGCCGATCACCGTGGATAACCTCAACATGGCCCTCTCCTCCTATCGCCTGGCAGACCAAAAGACCCGGGAGCTGGCGGAAGCAGCCGATCTCTCATTTTTAACCGAATTGAAAATCAAGACCAACGGCGCGCAGCGGGCCGCCCTCGAAACCCGGGCGAAGCAAGCCGGCGCCCGGGAGATCTATCAGGAAATAGAAGCGACCCTGAATCCGACGGGATGGGAAACGGGGATGAAACTTTCCCTGGATAAACTGCCGCCTGTGGTGGCAAACCTGGATTCTGTGAGACGGTCGTCTGCCCGATTGCTCATCGGGTTTTTCCAGGACATTGAAGCCGGTGACCGGTTGAGCTTTAAACGCCCGGAAACCGATAGCAACCTGGCCGAAGCCAATGGCCATTACCTGCAGGCTGCGGACAAGGCCAAGTCTCTGACCGGCAGCCTGGACGTTCGGTTTATCGCCCGGTCCCGGTTGGATGCCCTTACCGCCCAGAGAGCGGCCCTGGTACAGAGGCAACAGGCCCTCATGGCAGCCCAGCAAGTCCCCGTACCCGCCCCGGTTTCACCCAAAGCACCGTCGGCACCCCCCGCGCCAGCCGCGGCCCCGAAGGCTGCTCCCCCAGCTTCGGCTTTCGATGACAGCGTGGATCCCAAAACCGCCTTGAAACGGGGCATGAAAGCTTTCAGTGCCCAAAACTATGACCTGGCATATAAATACTTTAAAAGGGTCTATCCCAAGCAGATCCGGAAACTGAAAAAAGCGGGGAAGAAACAATCCTTCGCGGTACTGAGCGTATCCCCTAAAGTACGGGCCGAAACCCTCTTTCTGGTGCAACTGGACCTGTTGAAAGAAAAGAGCATCGACGATGCTGATTTTGTAAGGGACGGCCTGATGGAGATGCTGGAAGATGTCGAGTCCGGCAGCGGTGTCTGGACGATCATCAAGGAAAGAAAACGCAATAGAATTATGAAACATATCGACCACTATCCGTTTTAAGATCTGGGTTCAAGGGTCCCAGGGGTCCAGGGTTCAAGGGAAATGCGAAAATAGCGCCCTATATTTACCTATCATGGTTATCGCATCCAAAAGCCTGCGTGATGAAAGTTGCCAAAATTTTTTGGTTTATCCCCTTGAACCCTCGACCCTTTAGCCCCCTGACCCCGCGCCTTTTCTCTCACTTTCCTCTGGACAAAACCCAATACCCCGACTATACAGCACGACGCTTGCACTTTATACCCGAAGTGTGCCATATTTGGCATACAATGCAAATTGTGGCAGGGCTGACACAGCAACCGGCCTGTCAGTGAATGACGTCATGATGGTATTTAAAACCAGATAGATACATGAAAACTACGCCATCCCAAACCGGCATCTCGACGCCTGCGGTCCCTGGGGAAACCCACCCACAGGGCTCTTACCGGGCGATCGTCGATGCGATTCCGGACATGATTATTCGCCTGGACCGTAACGGCGTCTTCCGCAGTTTTGAAGGCGCCGTGGCCGAACTTTACTGGCCGGCCGATACCTATCTGGGCAAACCTCTGCAGGCAGTCCTGCCGCCGGAAACAGCTGATCTTTTCAAGAATAAGCTCAAAGACACCTTTGCCACCGGGAAAATCCAATCGCTTGAGTACACGCTTCTGTTCGACGGGGAACCCCGCCACTACGAATCGCGCATGGTCCGCAGTACCGCGGATGAAGCCCTTGTAATCGTCCGTAATGTCACCCGTAAAAAACGGATCGACAGCCTGATTCGCCAGTATCACGAACAATTGAAGTCTGAAATGCTGGCCGCAGAGGAAGACCTGTCCCTGGCGGAGAGCAAATACCAGCGCATCTTTCACCATTCCGGGTCACCTTCGATCATTGTGGAGCGGGATGTGGTCATTTCCATGGCCAACCCGAAATTCGAGGACCTGACCGGTTATCGCCGGGATGAAATCGAAGGCCGCATGAAATGGACCGATTTTATCGAGCCGGCTGACCGTGAAATGGTGAAAAAGTACCATCATGCCCGCCGGGTCAGGGAAAACGACGCCCCCAGCGAATACGAGTGCAAAATTATCGACCGCCAGGGCCAGATTAAGGATATTTTTATAAAAGTCGGTATGTTGCCGGATGAGGGCCGCAGCATTGCCTCGCTTATAGACATCTCCGCCTTGAAGCAAAAGGAACGGGATCTGCGCGATCGCGACACCCTTTACAGCGCGATCCTGGAAGGGTATGACGGCCTGATCTACACCATTGACAAAGGCTACCGGATTCGCTTCATGAACGAAAACGCCATCCTCCAAACCGGGTTTAACGCCACCGGAAAGACTTGCTACAAGGCAATCCATCAGCGGGATTCAAAATGTACCTGGTGTGCCGCCGAGAAGGTCTTTGAGGGGCAAAGCGTCCGTTTCGAAATGAAGAATCCCCACGACCAGCGCTGGTATTACAGCGTCAATGTACCCGTGCAGCTCTCCGACGATTCGGTTTACTGCCAGGCGATGATTACCGACATCAACAAGCGGAAAGAGATGGAAGAAGCTCTGCGCGACAGTGAAGCCCATCTGCGCGAGGAAAATATCCGGTTGCGATACACCATGGACGATCATCACAAGTTCGGTGATATTGTGGGTAAAAGCAAGGCCATGCAGGAAGTCTTTGAACTGATGCTGATGGCCGCTTCGGCGGAAACAAATATGATTGTCTACGGGGAATCCGGAACCGGCAAGGAACTGGTGGCCCGGGCCATACACAATATCAGCACCCGCCAGGACGGTCCCTTTATACCGGTTAACTGTGGCGCCATCCCCGAAAACCTGCTGGAAAGTGAATTTTTCGGACACAAAAAAGGGGCCTTTACCGGGGCCGACCGCGACAAGAAGGGGTTTTTATGTGAAGCCGACGGCGGCAGCCTGTTCCTGGATGAAATCGGCGAAATCAAGCCCGAGCTCCAGGTAAAACTGCTGCGGGCCATTGAAGGCGGCGGCTACACCCCGGTTGGCAGCAACGCAACACTGGAATCCGGGTTTAGAATCATTGCCGCCACGAACCGCAACCTGCATGACCTCATTAAAAAGGGAGAAATGCGCAGTGATTTCTTCTACCGCATCCACGTTATTCCCATCCACCTGCCGCCGCTGAGAAATCGCAAGGAAGATATCCCCCTGCTGGTGGAGCATTTTCTCAAAGCCTATGACCGTAAGATCCAGCCGCCGGTCACCCCGGCGATCATCGAAACCCTGACCAATTATAACTGGCCGGGAAATGTGCGCGAACTGCAGAATGTCATGTACCGTTTCGTGACCCTCAAGCGGTTGGACCTGATCGGCGACATCACAACTATCCCCCTGGAAACAATAGACATTCCAGAAGAGGTATCCCGGGCGGCCCTGCCGGAGGCCGTGGCCGCTTTTGAAAAACGGCACATCAGCGCAGCCCTCGCGGAGCATCGCTGGAACCGGACCCGCACCGCCAAAAGCCTGCAGATCGGCCTGCGTACCCTGCAGCGCAAAATAAATACCTACGGCATTAGATGAGATGAATTCGTAAAAGGCTGAATTCATCGGTTTTAAGTGTTCGGTTTTAGGTGTTAAGAAAAAACAAAAAACCATCAAAACAGATACTTACAACTTAAGGCCGAAGACTTAAAACGCTCGTAAAAGTTGTTTCTTGACTTTTTGAGAGTTCATCAAACACCCCCCCCAATTACGCCAACCCTGACGCGAACCGCGCCAATATTGTCGTTATTGTATTTTTCTATTATATTCATGATGTTACAGCTGATTAATGACCAGATGCGCCAAGTCCGGCATGGTCAGGGTTCACGTGGGACCACTTAAACTCCCTGCCTTATCATTTTGAAAAGTCATTAGTTTACTTTAAAATACAATGAGTTATGAAATATATCGCCGCCGCCCGGCGAATGTGGCACACAACTTGATGTAAAGAGAGCCTGTCGGACGCAGGAATCCCGAGATTCCCGGTGCGACATAAAAACATCAAAACCAGATTATTTACCGACAGGAGAGAAAAATGAACACCAATTTCGCCACACCATACGACCAGAACCCGACACGGATTGCCATGGTTGCCAGAAACATCAGAAAAAGAGACGGGATTGCGGTTCCGAGAGTGGTTGGCGCCCTGATTACCATGCAGCTGGCCGCCTTCTTTATCTGGACTGCCGTAGTATAGGCTCTAAAGACCTGGAAAGCCGGATGACCTCCGACTGGTTCCCCCAACCCGGGTTTTCAGCACATATGCACTGGAAAGCAGTCATTGAGCCTGTGTCCGCATTGCGCCCCACTATGCCGGCACATGCTCGATTACGAATCTCACCTGACACTGCATATTTCCCTGCATTTAAAAAATAGTGGTCGTGGGGAGAAAAGCGTACCCAGGCTTCAAAGGCCAGGTGTTTTTAAGATCCGGGTTGAAGCCTTGGGTTTCCCTTGACCCCTGGACCCCTCGGCCCCTGCCTTAAGAACTTCCCGGTTGATTTCCTGCCACAGTCCGGAGGGTTCCCCCAACTTTTTCCCATCCAGGGAAAGTGCCGGCACAGCCCCGATGAGTGAATTGGTCAGCAAGACCATGTCGGCCGTCAATAGATCCTGCGGCAGTATTTTTTCTGAATAAACCCGAAACCCCCTCTGCTCCAGATACTGACACACCGGTTTTTCCATAGTACCCGGCAGGACATGTGGCGATACCGGTTTACAGACTGTTTTTCCGCGGATCACGAGAATGTTGGCTGAGTTGCTCTCGGAGACCGACCCATCCGGATTTAAAATAACCGCCTCATCGCCGCCGGAAGCAACAGCATACCGCCCGGCCAGCAGATAATAGAGATAGTTCAGCGTTTTGTGGTCAGCCAGCGGATTCTGCCTGGCCTCGGGGTAAAGAATCAGGTGCTGACCCTGGTCGCTTTTCCCTTCCAGCCGGTGGACATAGGGCCGCGCGGATACCAGCAGCCGGTGATCGTAGGGCGGGACATCCCGGGTCCCCCCGGTAGCCAGGATTTTAACAGCGGCAACCCCCTTTTCCAGACCGTTGGCGGCCAGAATCTGCCGGATAATCTCCTCCCAGTGGACATCCGGTACCGGTGAGTCGAACAACGCGCCCCAGGTGCGGTAAAACCGTTCCAGATGCGTGTCCAGATAGCCGATGCGGCCGGCCTCAACCCGGATGGTTTCGTAAAACCCGTACCCGTATTGCAGTCCCCGGTCAAACACATTCAAAACCGCGTTTTCCTGCAAAACCAGCTTGCCGTCCAGCCACACCTTCTGAGCAGCGTCCTTATCGTTGGCTTCACTGTCAAAAACATCCATCAGGGTCTTTCCTTTGTGCAGGGTTTCATCAAACTCATCGGCCGGGTCCGAGTCGAAGACAATGCCCCCGCCCACGGAAAAAACAATCCGGTCATGGAGCACGGTCGCCGTCCGGATGGCAATGGAAAGGTCCAGGGTGTCGTGAAAACTGATATACCCCACCGAGCCCGTGTAGATATGCCTTCTGCGCGGCTCCAGTTCATCGATAATCTCCATGGAACGGATCTTGGGACAACCGGTGATGGAACCGCCTGGAAAGGTCGCCCGGATCAGGTCCACCGAATCCTTGCCGTGGTCGAGTTCGCCCACCACGTCGGATACCAGGTGGTAGACATTCTGGTAAGCCTCCAGCCGCTTGTGCGCACTGACGGTGACCGAACCGCCCTTGCAGACCTTGCCGATGTCGTTGCGCAGCAGATCTACAATCATGGAAAGTTCAGCGTCATCCTTGACGCTCTGTTCGAGCTCCCGCCGCAGGGCCCGGTCCGCTGCTTCCGTCCGTCCCCGGGGCCGGGTCCCCTTGATGGGGCGGGTCTCCACCCGGGTCCCGGTCCGGGAGAGAAACCGCTCGGGAGAGGTGGAGACAATCTGGTGGTCCCCGGCGTTGACATAACCAAAAAACGGGGCCGGGTTGCGCGCGAACAGAGCCTGGAAAAAGTCAAAGCCGCTGCCCGTGAAGTCCGCTTCGAACCGCTGGGACATGTTCACCTGGTAGACGTGCCCGGCGGCGATATACGCCTTGATAGCCTCCACGGCGGCCATGTATTCCCGCCGCTCGAACCCGGACCTGAGGCTGGCCCGGCTGCCGGAAAAGCCGGACGGCGCCGGCGCCGGCCGCTCAATCTGCTCACGAAACCGGGCCACCAGTTGCCGCCCGTCCCCGCTGCGCCCGGACAGCTCGGGGACCTGCAGCATTGTGGCCCCGGCCACCCGGTCATGCACAACGATCAGGGCCGGAGCATACAGGCAGATATCCGGCAGATCGAGGTCATCCACTCCGGTCCGGGGCAGGGTTTCAAGGCTGTCTTTGAGGTCGTAGGCCAGATACCCCATCAACCCGGCCGCAAGGGGCAGCGACGATTGTGGCTTTTGAATTTGGAAAGCGGTCAGAATTTCCCGGAGGGTGTCAAAGGGGTCCTGTTCCAACTGCAGCTCCCGATCAAAAACAGAAAGCCGCATGACCCGATTTTTCCCCTTGAACGTGAGCCAGGGCCACAGTCCAAGCAGATGATACCGGGCACAGTCCAGGTCGCCGCCGCTCATCAAAAGAACAGTGCCCGGTTCATCGGCAAACCGGGCGGCCATATCTTCAAACGATTCATGCAGGTTCAAGGATTCAGAATACACCCCTGTCAAATTGCCTGTAAGTTGCGTAAATTCTATCATGAAAGAAGCAGGTTCAGATTCCCTCAACCGTGTTATGTTTTAGGTTTTAAGTGTTAGGATTTTGACCTTATCTTAAAACATAAGACTTAAAACTTTCTATTTTCACACCCGGCAGTGCTCCGCTTCAGGGGTTCCCGGGCACATTCCACCGAACGCAAACGTTTCCCTCACCATCCTCACCTGCCGCGGATTCTGCAAAGGCCCAAGCTTCAAAAATGTTTCAATCAGTGCATAACCATGCTCGGTCAGAAAACTTTCCGGATGAAACTGGACCCCATGCAGGGGGTAGTCCGGGTGATAGAGCCCCATGACAACGCCGTCATCGCTCATGGCACTGATTTTCAGTCCCCCCGCTTCATCCACGCAGGTTGCCAGGGAGTGGTACCGGGCGGCCCGAAACGGGGAAGCCAGCCCCCTGAAGACACTTTCACCCCGGTGGCTGATCAGGCTGGTCTTGCCGTGCACCGGCAACGCCGCGCGCACAGTCTCGCCACCGAAAACCTCGTTGAGGCACTGCATCCCCAGGCACACGCCCAGGATGGGGACTTCACGGTAAAACGCACGGATAAGCGCCCTGGATATCCCGGCATGGGCCGGGTCTTTGGGTCCCGGACTGATAAGGAGGTAGTCCGGCCGCAGCCGTTTGACCTGCTCTATGGTGATTTTATCCGCCCGGTGTACCTCGATCGCCAGATCGTAGCACCGGAACATCTGGACCAGGTTGTAGGTAAAAGAGTCGTAGTTGTCTATGACGAGAAGTTTAGCTGTCATTTGACCTCCGCATCTCAAAATAAAACAGGCCGCCCCATGGAGTCTGGGTGGCCTGAACCTATTGCATAACTCACGTCATTCGATGATAATTTTTGAATTTCACATACCTGAAAACCGGCTTGCAGGTCAAGCAAAGAATCCTGATTTACGCCCTGGTACTCTTTTCTCTAAACCCCTGTCTCCCCCAAAGTGTCTCATGATAATTATTCAACGGAATTATCACTTTGCCTGACAACTACGATAATTAACGTAAAAAATGCCAATATTACAATTGTGCAACTGGTCGTTTTACGCTTAATTGTTACCCAACAAACTGATTTAGTTTAAACATTGACATTGCCGGGATACACTTTTATTTATCAATGAAAACTGTCTCACAGACAGTTTCCCGTCAAAAACATGCAGCATGATAATACTAATGTTATTCAAAAGGAATGGGAAATGGAAAGAAAACGAATCCTTTTTGTCTGTACATATAATGGAGCACGTGCTCAAATTGCAGAAGAGTTCGCCAAGTTGAGCGCTTCTGGCAAAATTGAAGTTCAAACTTCTTGCTTCGAGTTAGAAAAAATTGGCCCTTTGCCGATCGCTGTAATGCGAGAAATTGGCATTGACACTGAGAATGCATAACCTTTCATTCAAGACTGACGGCTAAAGACTGCGCCTATTGGCGGAGCATATAAAATTTATCAACTTATCGGTTATGTAACAGCTTCGGCGATACTCGCCGCAGCTTAATTTTGCAGTCATGAAACCAAACGATGAGATTTCAATATGAGAATTGTTGATTTAAGCCACACAGTTTCACCCGATATGCCGGTTTATCCTGGCACAGAGCAGCCCATATTCATAACTGGCTGCTCAATTGAGGAAATTGGATTCCTTGAAAAGAAAATTACAATGTATTCTCACACCGGAACGCATGTTGATGCACCCGCCCATTTAATCAAAGATGCCCATACACTCGATTTGCTGGGCATAGAACATTTTCACGGGTCAGCCTTAATGTTGAATTTTGAAAATGATAAATCAAATACAATTAATGTCTCGTCATTAAAACCCTATGAGAAAAAAATAGAAAAGATTGATTTTTTATTGATCCACACTGGATGGAGCAAATACTGGGGAACTGAAGAGTACTTCTCGGACTATCCAGTGCTATCTTTAGAGGCGGCTAACTGGTTGAGTGAGTTTCAACTAAAAGGGTTGGGTTTAGATACTATTTCAGCAGATAATTCAGAAACTGCTGATTATCCAATTCACAAAGTTCTTCTTAATAAAGACACAATCATTATTGAGAATTTGATCAACCTTTTATCCCTACCTGGCTCTACCTTTATATTTTCCTGCTTTCCAATAAAATTTGAAGATGCAGATGGTTCCCCTGTAAGAGCCGTTGCGTATGTGTAAATAGTAACCCCCCCGGTATACAAAGGAGCCATTTTTGTTCAAGCAACTGAAAGAAATAAATTCGCGACCGGAACCTTTCCAATTTTATACCGCCGATGAACTCTGGACCAACACGCATACCGCGAAACAGATGCTGGCCTACCACCTGAACGAATCCCTTGACGTGTCTTCACGCAACAAAGCTTTTATCGATAGATCCGTCGCGTGGATCGTCTCTCGTTTCGGTGTGGATGAAAACACGTCCATTGCCGATTTCGGCTGCGGACCGGGGCTCTATACGACCCGGTTGGCGGAACAGGGGGCCGTTGTTACCGGTATTGATTTTTCAGAAAATTCGTTGAACTATGCCCGACAGGTAGCCGCCGAGAAGGGGTTAAGGATTGCGTATGTACATGCAAACTATCTCGAATTTGAAACCTCCGACCGGTTCGACCTGATCATCATGATCATGTGTGATTTTTGTGCGTTAAGTCCGGAACAGAGGCAGGGCCTGCTCTCGAAATTCAAATCGTTGCTTAAACCCGGCGGCTATGTGCTGCTCGACGTGTACGCGCTAAACACATTTGACCGGAAAGAAGAATCCGCCACATACGAACTGAACCAACTCAACGGGTTCTGGTCTCCCGACAACTATTACTGTTTTGTCTGCAGCTTCAAATACCAGCGGGAAAAAGTCCTCCTGGACAAGTATACCATCATTGAAGCCTCCCGCCGGCGTGTGGTATACAACTGGTTGCAGTGCTTCAGCCGGGAAACGCTCATCGCCGAATTCGATAAAAACGGTTTCACTGTTGAGGGACTATACGCCAATGTGGCGGGCCGGGACTATGCTCCCGACTCACCTGAAATAGCCATTGTCGGCCGCAAAATCTGAATTATAATCAAAACCGGCCTGGCCCGCTTTCGCAATGCCGCCCGGATGCAACCGCAGGGGTTCACTGAATAACACCCATGCCAGATCAGACAATCCTATATCCTTTGCTCATTATTTTCACCGGCGCTTTGGCCGCCGCCCTGACCGGGCTGCCGGTGCTACGGCCCAAACTGCCGGCCCCGCGGCTCGGCCTGCTCCTGGCAGCGGCCCCGCTGGGCGCCTTTTTTCTGCTGCTGAAATTCGTTCCGTCCTTCCAGGCCAACCTGGTGTACACCTGGCAAGTGAACTGGCTGCCCGCGGCCGGTTTGACGGCCGGCCTCTACCTGGACAGTCTCAGCGCCCTGTTCGCCCTGCTCATCACCTTCATCGGCGCCCTGGTGTTGATCTACGCCGGGCAGTACTTCAAAAACGATGCTGGCGCCTGGCGATTTTTCACCTATATGTTGCTCTTCATGGGCGCCATGCTGGGGCTGGTTATGGCCGGCGATGTCATCACCCTGTTTATTTTCTGGGAAGGCACCAGCCTATTCTCCTTTTTACTGGTGGCCTACAAAGGCAAGGACGCGGCCGCCCGGCGCGGCGCCTTCAAAGCGCTGTTCATCACAGCCGGAGGCGGGATTGCCCTGTTGGTGGGACTGCTGTTTATCGCCCAGGTTACCGGGGATGCCCGTTTTGTCGCTATTTTGCAAAGCGGCGAAACCCTCCGGGAAAGCCCTTTGTACCACATCATCCTGGTACTGGTGGCTCTGGGGGCTTTTACCAAGAGCGCCCAGTTCCCGTTTCACATCTGGCTGCCCGATGCCATGAGCGCCCCCACGCCGGCCAGCGCCTACCTGCACTCGGCCACCATGGTCAAGGCCGGCATCTACCTCATGGCCCGCCTGAACCCGGTGCTGGGACTGACGGAAAGCTGGTTCTGGCTCCTTACCCTGACCGGCCTGGCCACCATGCTCACCGGGGCGGTGATCGGGCTGAAAAAAAACGACCTGAAAGCCGTCCTGGCCTATTCCACCATCTGCCAGCTCGGCATCCTGATGATGATGATCGGGCAGGACATGGCCATTTCCTTCAAAGCGCTGATCATCGGCATCCTGGCCCATGCCCTGTATAAAAGCGCCCTGTTTCTGGTGGTGGGCATCATCGACCACGAAGCCGGCACCCGGGACCTGCGGCGGCTGGGCGGACTGCGCCGCGCCATGCCGGTGACCTTTACCATCGGTGCCCTGGCGGCCCTTTCCATGGCCGGACTGCCGCCTCTGTCCGGCTTTCTCGCCAAGGAGACCCTGCTGGCTACGGCGGCGCACCACTCCCTGCCGCCGGCCGCGGCCTGGGTTTTCACGCTTTCCAGTGTACTGGCCGGGGCGCTGATGCTGGCAATCTCGGGCCGCCTGATCTGGGACACGTTTCTCGGAACACCCCGGGATCCGGAAGTGCGGGCCCATGAAGCCCCAGCCCTGATGCTGCTGGCGCCGGCCCTGCCCACCGGACTTTCCCTGATCCTGGGACAGTTGCCCGGCCCCAAGGCCGAGGCGGCCTTGCTGGCCAACGCCGCCGGGGCGGCTTACGGGGCCAAAGTCAAAGTTTCCCTGGCGTTGTGGACCGGCCTGAACATCCCGCTCTTGCTGTCGGTAATCGCCATTTCCGTCGGCAGCGCGATCTTCATTTACCGGCGAAAGATCATCGCCTGCATGCCGACCCTGCCCGTCGGCATGACGTTGAACCGTCTTTTCGAATCCCTCATTAAAAACATCGACACCCTGGCCGATTGGGCCACTCGCCTGCAGCACGGCAAACTGCGTTTTTACCTGGTAACCATCCTGGCCGCCACCCTGGGCCTGGTACTCTTTTTCGGCGGCTTTCCCCCGCCGATGAACCTGGATGCCCTCACCTTGCCCAGCCTGACCTTCAGCGGCGAAATCCGCCTGCTGAAAGTCGCGGCGCTGCTCATCGTGGCCGGGACCTCCCTGGCGTGCGTTTTACTGGTCAACGACTTTTTCGCCATTTTGGCCTTCGGCGCCTCCGGCCTGGCCGTGGCGGTGCTCATGGCCCTGGAGCCCGCCCCGGACGTAGCCCTGGTACAGATCGTGGTGGACATTCTGCTGGTCATCGTCCTGGTGCTCGCCCTGACCCAACTGCCCGGCGAAAAACTGCGGGCCATCCATCGCCTATCCTTCGATCAGCGCCGGTTGAGTCTCTGGCGGGACGCCATCGTATCAGGTGCCTTCGGCCTGGTGGTCATGTTCATGTCCCTGGCCGCACTGCTCGACCGGCCCCGCCTGAGCATCCTGACGCCCTATTTCCAGGCCAACGCCAAATCGGCCGTGGGTTCTAAAAGCATTGTCGGCGCAATCCTTACCGATTTTCGGGGCGGCGACACCCTCATGGAAATCGCGGTCTTCGGCCTGGCCGGACTCGGAATCTACACCCTGATCTGGTTTGCCAGCCGGAAATACCCTTTCACCTGCGGGGCGGATGATGCCTGCGGCTGGTCTCCCGGGGATGATTTCCCGACCCTGGGCATCGGCGGCCTGAAAGTTTCGGCCCTGATCCGCGGACTGGCAATGATCGTCCTGCCCCTGGCCATGACCATCGGGGTTTGCGACCTGCTCTACGGCCATGACCAGCCCGGGGATGGGTTTACCGCCGGGGTCATCGTCAGTATCGGCATCGGTTTCTGGTATGTGGCGTACGGCTACCATGAAACCCGACGACGCCTGCCATGGCTGCAGCCCTCAGCCTTCATCGGCTGGGGCATACTGCTGGCCATCGGGTCCGGCGCGGCCGCGGCCCTGGTTGCCGGACACTTTTTCGCCAATGCCGACTTCGGCAAAATGCTCGGATTGCCCCTGCCCGGCGCCATCCACCTGGGGTCGTCGTTTCTGTTCGAGACGGCCATCGCCCTGAGTGTGGTAGGCAGCGTCACCCACATGCTCAACACCCTGGGCCATCCCGAAGAAGAGGAGACCTTATGGAAATCCTGACCGCGTTTGCGATCGGCCTGACGTTTGCCGTCGGCTTATTCCAGATTCTCAGACGCAACGTCATCCGGGCCGCCATGGGCCTCATGCTCCTGACCAACGCCGTGAACCTGTTTTTACTGACCGCCGGCACCACCTGGGGCATCAAGGCACCCTACGCGGGACTGCCCGCGGCCCTGCAAAGCGATGCCCTGCCCCAGGCCCTGATCCTTACGGCCATCGTCATCAGCCTGGGAACGACGGCGTTTGTGCTGGCCATGCTGCTGGTCATCGCCCGGCGCTATGAAACCTGTGACACCGATGACGTGGCCGGATTGAAACGATGACGCTGATTGCCGACCATCTCGTACTTATGCCCGTGCTGATCCCCTTTTTCGGCGGCACGGCGGCCCTGCTGTTGAAACGACAGGGCCGGCTCCTGCCCGGGTGGGCCCTGGGAATCCTGTTGGCCGGCCTGGCGGCCAGCACGGCCCTCTTGACGGCGGTGTGGCGCAGCGGACAGCCTATGATATTCCAGTTGGGCGGCTGGCCGGCACCATTCGGCATCTCCCTGGTGGCAGACCTGACCGCGGCCCTGTTCGTCTTCATGAGCCACCTGGTCCTGGCCATGGGTGGGCTGTATGCCGCCGGCAGCCGGGACAGCTGTGTGCGCTACCCCACGTTTTACGCGTTTTTCCTTTTCCTGGCCACCGGCCTGTCCGGCGCGTTGCTGACCGGCGACATCTTTAACCTGTTCGTGTTCGTGGAGCTGCTGGCGATCTCCAGCACGATCCTGACGGCGATATCCGATGACCGCTACGGCACCGAAGCCGCCTATAAATACTTCTACATGAGCCAGTTGGCGGCCTTTTTCCTGCTGCTGGCCGTCGGGGCCCTTTACGCAAGCTGCGGCACCCTGAACATGGCCCAGCTGGCCGCCCTGATCGCGGGCGATCCCCACCGCGCCCTGCTGCCCCTGGCAGCGGCCTTTCTGCTGGCCGCATTCATGATCAAGAGCGCCACTTTCCCGTTCCATTTCTGGCAGCCCGATTTTCACACCGCCGCCCCGACGCCGGTCAGCGCCATGCTGTCGTCCATCGTCGTAAAGCTGGGTGTCTACGGCTATATCCGGATGAGCACCCTGCTATTCGTCGATTACGCCACGCTGCTGCAGCCGCTGCTGGTCTTTTTGGGAGTGGCCGGCATCTTTATCGGGGGCATCTCGGCGGTAGGCACCCACAACGTCAAACGGATGCTGGCCTATTCAACCCTGGCCCAGGTCGGCTTCATCCTGGTGGCCGTGGGCTGGGGAACGCCCCTGGCCCTGACAGCCGCCCTGGTATTCGCCTTCAACCACAGCATTGCCAAGTCGGCCATGCTGATGCTGGCCGGATACGTGGCCAGCCGGGCTTCGGTCAAATCGGCAGCTTTCGACATTGTCACCGGGGTGGGCCGGCCGCTGCCTTTGGCCGGCGCCCTTTTCCTGGTGGGCAGCCTGGGGCTGGCCGGTATTCCGCCCACCAACGGATTCATCAGCAAGATGCTGGTCTTCAAAAGCGGTATCGCGGGGCAGCAGTTGGGCGCCCTGCTGCTCATCGGCCTGGCCAGCACACTGACTATGGTTTACACCATGCGGGCGTTCATGCGCATCTGGTGGGAGACCCCAGCCGAAGGCATCGCCACCAAACCGGCTGGAGACCGACTTTACGCCCCCCTGCTGCTGGTGGCCCTGGTCCTGGCCCTGGGTATCTTTGCGGAACCCCTGGTCGCTGTTTCACAGGAAGCGGCCCGCTGGCTGGCCCAGCCGGAGATGTATATCCAGGCGGTACTGAGACCGCAGCATTAAGGTCCCATATCGCTATCGGGATCGAGGGCGGTGTCAAGCTGCCCGGGTTTCAATACCGATTGCGATAGCGATTGAGATAATAAAAAAAGCTGAAACCTCTAAATTAAGTTAAGCGTTATCACCCGCGGAGAAAGGCAAAACCAAAATGCATATCGTCTTGCCAATCCTCATCCTGGTATTCACGTACCTGGCCCTGTCGGCCGATGTGTCGCCCGCCAACCTGATTATTGGCCTGCTGATTGCCGGAGGCATCCTGGCGGCAGTCCGGCCCGGGCGCGCCGTCATTCACTGGCGCCGGCTGCCGGGTTCGCTGGCGGCGGTCTTTATATACACGGTCCGTCTGCTGTACAACATGTTCCGCAGCGGGATCCAGATGGCCCGGATCATCCTGGACCCCAAATTGCCGCTCAAATCGGGGATCGTGGCAATTGATTCGGGCTGCGAGAGTGACCTGGGCCAGGCCTTGAGCGCCCACGCGACCTCGCTGCCCCCCGGCGAACTTTTTATCGAGGGGGATGCAAATGGCACCCTGTTCATCCACACCCTGGATGTCGAAACCACGCTGGAACAGGCCGGGGCCGCCCAAAAGATCCAGCGAACTTTGATCAACAAGATTTTCGAGTAAACCGGAGGTAACCTTTTGGAACAGGTATTTACCATCACCTTGCATTTGGCGCTGCTGATCCATGTTGCCGCCATGGGGCTGGCCGCCTGGCGCCTGTGGACCGGCGAGAACGTCATCGATCGCCTGATCGCATCGGACCTGCTCAGCAACCTGACCCTGGCGGTCCTGGTGCTCGTGGCCCTGATCCGCCGCCAGACGATTTACCTCGATGTGGCCCTTGGCCTGGCTGCCCTGGGTTACATTACGGTGATCGTCTTTGCCCGCTATATAGCCGAAAAACGGGCCTTCTAGGAGACTGCTATGGAAACAGCTTTCTATATCATCACCACCTCGCTCGTTGTCTTTGGTACGTTTTTTTCGGTGGTCGGCGTTCTCGGCTACTTTCGCCTGCCGGACGTCTACACCCGGATTCATGCCGCCGGCATGGTCGGTATTTTCGGCGTCGTCCTGCTGCTCGCAACGGCCGCTTTCCAGATCTCGATGAGCTGGGGCCATGCCCTGGTCCTGATTTTTTTCCTGCTGGCGGCCGGACCGCCGGTGGGCCATTCCATCGGCTCGGCCGCCCACCGGATCGGCCTGCCCCGCCATAAGCCCATCCGGGATGACCTGGCCGGCAAGGAAGAGCGGTAAATACATGTTCAAAGATGGTAAAATCACGGATATTACCGATATCAGTTAACGCCGGGAGCGCGCTTTAGGAGAGAACCGCAACGTGGCTATTCTAACCAACATTCGTATCGAAACCCCGGTCAGCCCCATGGTGGCCTGTGCCAGTGAGCAGGGCGTCTGCCTGCTCGAGTTTGCCGACAACCGGAAAATCGAGCGGGAACTGGCCGACCTTGAAAAAAAGCTGGACGCCGAGGTGCGGCCGGGAACAAACCCGCACCTGGAACAATTGCAAAATGAACTTGCGGACTATTTTGACGACCGGCTGAAACAATTCACCGTGCCCCTGCACACCCCGGGTACCGACTTTCAACAGGCGGTCTGGAAAGTCTTAATGGACATTCCCTACGGCGAAACGCGTTCATACAAGCAGCAGGCCATTGCAATAGGCAATCCACAGGCTGTCCGGGCGGTCGCCGCAGCCAACGGGCAAAACCGCGTCAGTATCGTCATCCCCTGTCACCGGGTCATTGGTTCAGATGGAAGCTTGACCGGCTACGGCGGAGGGTTGGACCGGAAAAAGTGGCTGCTGGACCACGAAGGAGCCCGCAGCACCCAGATCGGACTTTTTGACGATTGAATTGCGTGCTATAGGGACAAAGGGCTTGTATACAGGTTAGTTAGGCCGAAGACTGAAGGCTGAAGGAAAAAACGGCACTATGATGGAAAAAAAAGAAAAAATTGAGCTTAAAGAGCGGCTTCTTGAGAAAATGAAAGCGACAAAAGCAGACATCGCCGCCTATAAACTGCTTACAAAACCGATCGCCCCGGATAACGCCATCGGCCGGCTCACCCGCATGGAAGCCATCAACAGTAAAAGCGTTAATGAAGCCGCTTTGCGCAAAGCCGAAGAGACACTTTCGATGCTTGAACGCGCGCAGGTCAAAATCGACCACCCTGATTTCGGTTTTTGCCGAGAATGCGACGAGCCGATTCCCTCGGCAAGATTGTTGGTCATGCCTGAAACCACCCTGTGTGTTCACTGTGCGCAAAAGTTAAGCGGCTAAAGAAGATGAATTCGTAAAAAGCAGAATTCATTGGTTTTACGTGTTAAGTCTTAAGTGTTAGGAAAAACAAAACATCATCAAAACAGATACTTAAAACTTAAGACCTAAAACTTAAAACCCTCGTAAAAGTTGTCTTTTGACTTTTTACGAGTTTATCAAATAGGCGCCCCTATGGCCTTTACCTCATTTTTTTCAAAACAAGCCCGTAAAATAAGGTTTTACAACAGTTTATCTGGAGAAGAGGTCTCCTCAACCTGAACCGCTACGCCTTAATTTCTCCGCAAGAAAAAACCACAAAAGCCCCAGCACCTGGAGCGCCAGCATGACCCCGAAGCCAACCCGGTAGGCTTCTACCGGGAAAATTCCCTGGGCCGATGGCGTCCACAGGTTGACGATGGCCCCGATTCCCCACTGGCCTGCAAAGGCAGCCACAAAAACCAGCAGGTTGAGGGCGGTGTTGACCCGGCCGGCCAGACTGGCCGGGAACTGTCGGGAAAGCTCGGCGTAGGTCACAATCCCCGCGGTTCCAAAAAAGCCGAACAGCATCCACATCAGCCAGGGTGGCAGAACGCTGCCGATGGTCAGTATGGCTAAAATTGCTATAAAACTTGTCATTCCGGCCACCGGTACAATAAAAACCTTCGTGTCCTGATCCGACAAACGGGCGGCCAGGGCTCCGAGAATGATAAAACCGGCGATCATGGCCGTCGCGGTCAGAAACAGCACAAAAGCGACCTGCTGTCGATCAAGACCAGCCACGTCTTTCAGCCAGGGGCCTGCCCAGAGTCCGTGAATGGACAGGGCGCTGGCTTGGGACATCACCGCCAGGGGTGCAATCCGCCAGAAGGTAAAACTCGTAAAGATTTGCCGAATCCCCTGAATCTGATCGCTCAGCCGGGTTCCGGCCGCCTCGCGGCGTTTTTCCGGTACCACGAATAAAACCGTCACGGCCACGACCAGCGCAAATCCGGCCAACCCCATAAACAGCCCACGCCAGTCGGTAATTGCAAGGGCCCTTTGCACCGGGACTGTGCCCGCTACGGCCCCAAGGCCACCGGCGGCCATCTGAAAACCGTTTATCAGGGGTAGCTGTCGGGCCGGAAACCAGATCACAAAGGCCGTAAAGGCCGCCATGAGACACGCCGAGACCCCAAAACCGATAAAGGCCCGGCCGATCAGCAGACCGGTAACGGTCTCTGCCCGGGCAAAAATAAAAGCCCCCATCCCGGCAAAAAGCAGTAAGACCGCCTCGGTTTTCCGGGGTCCGAACCGGTCCAGCAGAACCCCTAACGGTAGCTGGAAGGCCCCAAAGGTGAGAAAATAGGTGGATGTCAACAAACCGAGATCAGACGGATTGAGGCCGATATCGGCAACCAGATCCGGTGCAATAACCGCATTCACCACCCGGAACAGGTAAGAAAGAAAATAGCCGGCCGCGAATGGCAGGAAGACTCTAAGAATAGTCGGCAGGGTAAGCTGCATAGTCCTAAATCGGTGATTGCAGGCAACTGAATTTAAATCTACTTGAAAATACAGCAGCTTAAGATTGGTGCCGCTTCCATTTTCTCTATTGGGATTCGCTTGCCAAAGTAAATACTCTAGCACCATGTGCTCATAAATTCAATGCCTTTCCTGAATTCTAAATATCGTTTTACGCCGGCAGGACGTGCCTGAAAAAGACGGTTTTGCAAGGATACCGGACCCCATTTGCCGGGTAATTATTTTTGGTTCTTCTCCCAATTAATTGGGAGAAAGGATCCAAGGGTTTGTTTTCCAGGGATTTGATTAAGGCTTTCAGCATTCTCTCGATATGCCCCATTTCCGCCCTTAATTTCTGAAGACCTCTCTTTTCCCACATAGCCCAAGTCACCAGATAGTTTCGGTTGGGTTTCCAATTCGCAGACTGAACCATACGCAATATAGCGAAACCGCACATACTCTAAGGTTGCAAACAAAGCTTATACGAATTTTACCAAACCCTTAATTCTGTAAAGATTTCAGCATTTCACTTGGCCCCGCGGCCCCTTGAATCCTTGAACCCTTCTTTATAGATCAACTCCTTTGGAGATGATCCTGATTTTTAAACCGAGCTGTAAAAAATTCTTAAAAAAAATATCCCGGTACTAACCCAATGATTTCGAGTATGTTGCGTATGATTGCAATAATTTATCCCATTCCAACTGCTTGACAAAACCGACACCTGAGCCTTAGAATAAGGTTACTGATTCACCCGGTTAGTTAGCCGTACAGCCGGTAAAAACAGACCGCCGGCAAGGATGACCCTGGGGTCAACCTGACCGACGCCCCGTAAAACCACAGTTCACCAAAAGGAGGTAAATCCAACTCAGATCAATCTTTGTTTAAATCATTTCTAAAGCCGCTGGGTGATGGTGGAAAACATCACCAGGGAGGGGTAAGTATGAACGTATCGGTTACCTTTATGAACTTAAAATCCTCCGACCACTTCAAAGACTACGTCCACGAAAAACTCAATCGTTTTGACAAGTTGTTAGATGACCCCGGGTCTGCAGCCGTTGTCCTGAGATCCGAAAAACTTCACAATACAGCTGAAATCAACATTACCGCAGGCCGCCTATATGTCACCGCCAAGGAAGAGCATGAAGACATGCACGCGGCCATTGACTTAGTACTGGACAAAGTCAGATCACAAATCACCAAGACCAAGGAAAAACTGCAAAACCGGAGAACACGCGTGAACAGCCGCACCATCAGGGCGACTGAAGAGATGGAAGAGACAGCCGCCCTGCAACCATAAAAATAAGGTTATAACCATAAATAGGGGGCCGGGAATCATCCCGGCCCCTTTCTTATTTGGAACGTTTCTCAGCTAAGCTTCCAGCTGCGATTATGCATTTGAACAGCGAACACTGACCATCGAACTTTCAATGTTCGAAGTTCAGTCTCTTGATTATCTCTCAAGCGCACCGAGCACCTTACCGGCAAGTTGATTTAGGGACTGTTTCTAGAACCGCAGTGAAAGGCAGGACAGCCCGCCGTCCATTTTCTGGAACTCCGACATCTCGACTTCGATGAGGTCATACCCCCTGCCGGCCATCTCTTTCTGGATGTGTATAAATCCAGCGGGAATAAGCACCCGGCCATTGACCCGGATACAATTGGCCGCATAGGCTTCCTCCGGTGATACGGGAATGATATTAAAATCCCGAAAGGCCGGGTTGTCGATCAACGCCCCGGCAGCCAGCATGTCCCGCCCCCCGATCCACGCCACACCGGTTTTAAGATGCAGGCAGCTTTTCAGGGACACGGTGGAACCGGTGTAGCCGTTTTGTTCCAGAATCGAAATAAACCGCCGGGCGCCCCGGGCGTTGGTCCGCGCGGTAAGTCCGATAAAAAAATGCCCGTTTATCTCCATCACATCCCCGCCGTCAAGGGTGTCGGGCGCCTCGATCTTCTCGACCGCAGTGTAGAATTGCTGCACGACATCCCGGGTGGTATGCTTTTCCCCGTTGCGACTTTCAGCCCCGGGGTTGGTAATAACCGCTAATCGGCGGGTCAGGACGGCGGTATCCTCAATAAACGTTGAATCAGGGTAGCGCTCGTCCGCTGCCAGCACAGTTACTTCCAGTCCGCACTGCTCCAGGGCCGCGATATAGGCATCGTGTTGGGCAAGCGCCCGTGAAAGATCTGGCTTCCCCAGGTTTGCACTGGTAATGCCGTCCACAAACGAGGTTCCGGGTCTTTTTACGATAGCTCGGGTAAACACAGCCAATCCCCCTCCTCATGATACGCTACCATGATTAGTGGCAGCACCTGAAAGCTCCTTATTGGAGCCAGGGTTGAATTTCCAATATCCATTCCCCAATCTCCAATGTCCAGGTAAGGTATGCTGCCATTTTTTATTGTTTACGACAAAAACCGCAACGCGTTCTCGCACCTGGACATTGGACATTCCTTGTTGAATATTGGATTTCATTTTTTAAGCGCTGCATTCAATCCCAGCTTGCCGGGGATGTCAACCCGCGATTGCGCCCACTGGTGACCGGCATGTCCGCGGGTCATATTTTTCCTGGCGGTTCTCGGCTTACCTATTGACCGCTCCCTTGAAAACCGGGTATAAACACACTGTTACCAAAGCAATATTTACATGGGTAGACATCGGAGTTTGAAACTACAGTCGCGAGTCACGCGTAACGAACAGATAACTATAAAAATTTATATTAGAAACGGTCAGATAGACACTGTTACACGCTTCACAGGCAGACGCATAGCAAAGCATTCACACCCGCCGAGGCGGTGTGTTTCTAATTATGGGATGGTAACTGAACCTTAATACCAGGGAGGGGATAATGTTAAGAAAACTGATTTTACCAGTGGTTGCCGTTTTTATCATCGCGGGACTGTTTACGATCATGTCATGCGGCAAGTCTGAAGAGCCACAGCCGCCCCAAAAGCCGGCTACCCAAAAAATACAAGATCCTTTTATCTTCGGCCTACTCCTGGTGGGACCTTATAACGATCACGGGTGGAGCCAGGCCCATTACGATGGCGGGTTGTATGTTGAAAAGAATGTTCCCAACACCAAGATGATCTATATCGACAAGGTGAACCCGGCTGACCGGGCCGGTGTTACCATCCCGATGCTGGTCGATGATATGGCTGAAAAAGGAGCCAAACTGATCATTGCCAACTCGGATGATATGAAAGACGGAACCCGGGAAGCGGCGTTGAAACATCCGGAAATCAAGTTTCTCCACATTTCCGGGGATGACGCCCTCACCGGAAAGGGGTCACCGAACCTGGCCAACCTGATGGGCAAGATGGAGTACGGCAAGATGATGGCCGGATTTGCCGCAGCCATGACCACCAAAACAGGGAAAATCGGATACCTGGGGCCCCTGATCAATGAAGAGACCCGCCGCCTGGTAGCCTCCTGCTACCTCGGCGCCAAATACGCCTGGACCGAAGTGTTGAAAAAAGACCCCGCGGACCTGCAGTTCAAGGTTACCTGGATCGGCTTCTGGTTCAACATACCGGGGGTCACCTCGGATCCGACCCAGGTTGCCCAGAATTTCTTTGATACCGGGTATGATGTCCTCATCTCCGGTATCGATACCACCGAGGCTGTCATTGTCGCAGGCCAGAAACGGGGCCAGGGCAAAGCGGTCTGGGCCATTCCGTACGATTATGAAGGGGCCTGCGAAGGCGGTTCCACTGTATGCCTCGGGGTGCCCTACTTCAATTGGGGCCCGGATTATGCCAAGATTATCAAGCAGACCATGGGCGGGCAATTCCAGGCGACCTGGACCTGGTCGGGACCCGACTGGAAAGATATCAACAACCACGCCACCAGCACCGTGGGATACAAGAAAGGCGATGCCTTGTCAGCGGAAGCCGGACAGGCCCTGGACGCTTTCATCAAAGGCCTGGGCGACGGCAGCATCAACCTTTTCAAAGGACCGCTCAATTACCAGGACAACAGCCCGTATCTGAAAGCCGGTGAAACCGCCACCGACAAGCAGATCTGGTACATGGAGCAGCTCTTGGCCGGAATCGAAGGCCAGAGCAGTGCTAAGTAGGACAAGGTAAGTGTGAAGTGACTAAAGTGAGCTAAAATGCCTAAAGTTAAAGAGTCGCTGCGCTCCACTGGTTTTATAAAACCAGCAGAATGCCTTAACTTTAGATCACTTCAAACTTTAGCGCACTTCAGGCACTTTTATCCGGGGTACGCCGAAACAGAGCACTTATGCCCCGAGAGTAGAAAACGCGGCGCAATGAAGTCTAATAGGTAGAAATCCCTGCAGGAACCGGCACAGCCGGTTCCTGCAGTTTTTTTTCAGCACAACAGGCTGCCGGGATGAAAATAGAACTTAAAAAGATCCACAAGCATTATGGCCCGGTAAAGGCCAACAACGGCATCAGCCTGTGTGTTGAACCGGGCACCATTCACGGCATCCTGGGAGAAAACGGTGCCGGCAAAAGCACCCTGATGAAGATCCTGGCGGGCTTTTGCCGGAAAACCGACGGAATGATCTGCCTGGGCGGCCGCCCGGAGGAATACGCTACGCCGGCGCGAGCCGCCCGACTGGGTATCGGTATGCTTTACCAGGATCCCCTGGACTTTCCCTCGCTTACGGTACTGGATAATTTCATTCTGGGATTGAAAAAAGACCCGGATTGTTCACGATCAGAATTGCGGGACAACCTCCTCCAACTGGCAAAATCGGTTGGCTTCCGCCTGGATCCGCACCAGCTTTTGAAGACCCTCACCGTGGGAGAACGGCAACAGCTTGAAATTCTCAGGCTGCTGGCCCTTGGTATCGAGGTCCTTATCCTGGATGAACCAACCACCGGCATCTCCGCTTACCAGAAAGAGACCCTCTTCAAGGCCCTGAACGCCATGACGGATGAAGGCAAAAGCGTTATCCTGGTCTCCCATAAGCTCGAAGATGTGGAATCCCTCTGTCACCACGTAACCGTTCTGAGAAAAGGCCGGGTGACCGGTGAGATGTCCCGGCCGTTTGATACCGCCGGGCTCCTGGCAATGATGTTCGGCACGCCGCCCCGACCACCGGCCAGGCAGCCGCAACCCCCCGGTGATATCCTGCTGTCGCTGGAAGGGGTCAGCGCCCGGGGCGGCCGCAGCGGACTGAAAAACTGCAGTTTTAAGGCGCATGCAAAGGAAATCGTCGGGCTAGCGGGACTGGAAGGCAGCGGACAGTCCGTGTTTCTACGGACAGCCGCCGGTCTGACCCGTCCCCGCCGCGGCACCATCCGTTTTCGCCAGGAAAATATGACCGGCCGGGATTATCACCGTTTTTTCGAAAAAGGTCTGGCTTTCCTGCCCACGGACCGCTTGGAAGAAGGCCTGGTCGGTGACCTCACCATTGAAGAGCATTTTGCCATCAAGGATAAAAAGCCGGGTCTTTTCCTGGACCGTGCGAGAGCTGGTGAAAAAGCCGGGCGGAATATCGCCAAATTCAATATCATCGGACAGACGGAATCCACCGCCGAATCTCTTTCCGGGGGAAACCAGCAAAGACTCCTGCTTTCATTTTTACCGAAAAACCCCGCCCTGCTGCTGCTGGAAAACCCGACCCGCGGTCTTGACCTGGAATCCGCCCACTGGGTCTGGGAACACCTGCAAACCTATTGCGACGCCGGTACCGGTATCGTTTTCTCTTCATCGGAACTGGATGAAATCCTCATGGTCGCCAACCGGGTGCTGGTCTTTTTCAATGGCCGGGTCATCAAGGAAGTCGCGGCGGATCAGACCGATGTGAACACCCTGGGCCGCGCCCTGGCAGGAAAAGCCTGATGGAAAAAAGCGCTGCGGAACATACCCGGTGGCTCCGGTTTTCAGGGGAACTGCTGGTTGCCCTGGGAGTCGTCATCACCTTTACCATATTGATCCTGGTGCTTTCCGGCGCCCCGCCTTTGGCGGCCTTCGCCCAGATTATCAAAGGGGCACTGGGTTCCTGGAGTAAATTCGCCCATGTGATCAAGGCCTGGATTCCCCTGACCCTCTGCAGTATGGGCCTCTTGTATACCTTTAGAATCGGCCTGTGGAATATCGGTATCGAGGGCCAGGTGATCGCCGGGGCGATTGCCACTACCGCGATATTGAAATTGGGCGTCACTGCCGACAGCCCCTGGATATTTGTCGCCCTGGCCATCGGCGCCGGTGCCGCCGGCGGGGCGTTCTGGGCAATCCTGGCCGGCTGGTTAAAAACAAAAGGCGGCGTGCATGAAATCTTTGCCGGTCTCGGTCTGAATTTTGTGGCCCAGGGCATTGCCCTGTGGCTGATTTTCGGACCCTGGAAACGCCCGGGCGTGGCCTCCATGAGCGGAACGGAGGTATTTCCGCCGGAGCTCTGGCTGCCCTACCTGGCGTCCGGCCGAATCTGTCTGCCCGGCCTGGCCCTGGCTGTTTTTGCCCTGGTCTTTACCGCGATCATGCTGAAATACTCCCGGATAGGCCTGAACCTCAAAGCCATCGGCAGCAACCCGGACGCCGCGTACCTGTTCGGCTTGAAACCGGACCGGTTCATGCTGCTGGCCATGATCTTTGCCGGTGCTTTTGCCGGGTTAGCCGGAAGCATGCAGGTGACTGCGGTTTACCATCGCCTGATTCCGGCCATCTCCAGCAATTACGGCTATCTGGCCCTTCTGGTAGTCATGTTGTCGAACTACCATATCGCCGCGGTGCCGGCGGTGGCCTTTTTCTTTGCATGCCTCAATGTGGGCAGCATCCAGCTGCCCATGGTCCTGAAAATCGATTCATCTCTGAGCGGGGTTATCCAGGGCGCCCTGGTGCTGGCAACCCTGGCGGTACAGGCCTGGCGGGTGAAACGGAAAAGGGAAAGGGAAACAGTATAACAATACAAATCCGAAATACGAATATCGAAATAAGAAACAATAAAGGGCAAATCCGAATGACAAAAAAATCAAACAAAACCCGCTATTCCAGTTGTTAAGCCCTTTTTTCTGTCATTTGGTCGTTGGAATTTCGAATTTGTTTCGAATTTGCGGCGTTCGCCTTGAGAACATTCCGTGCTTCGTATTTCGTATTTAATCATTTAATAGGTTTATGGAAATAGAACTCAGCATACTTCTGGCCAGCGTGATAGCGGGGGCAACCCCTATTCTGCTGGCAACCCTCGGTGAAACCATCACCGAGAAAGCCGGGATTATCAATCTTTCCCTGGACGGCAGTATTCTGCTCAGCGCCATGGCGGCCTTTGTTATCACCTACAAGTCCGGCAGCCTGATGGCGGGTTTTGCCGTGGGGGCCCTGGTGGGCGCTGCGGTGGCCCTGGTGGTCGCCCTTTTCAGCATTTACCTGGAACAATCCCAGGTGGCAGTGGGGTTCGTGCTCACCCTGATGACCCGGGACCTGGCCTATTTCCTGGGCAACGACTATTCCCGCCTCCAGGGGCCCCAGGTGCCCCACCTGCCCATCCCCATGCTGAGCGACATCCCCTTTCTCGGCCCGGTCTTTTTCAACCACAACCTGCCGGTCTATTTCAGCCTTGTTATGATCGGCCTGTGCTGGTGGTATATCTACCGAACCTCCGCGGGCCTCAAACTGCGGTCCGTGGGGGAACATCCCCGGGCAGCCTATGCGCGCGGGATTGATCCGAAACTGACTCAATTGGCGTACACCCTGGTCGGCGGTCTGCTGGTGGGACTGGCCGGGGCAACCTTCTCACTGGCCACCAAGCCCGGCTGGGGACGTCCCCAGGGGGCGGAAGGAACCGGCTGGATTGCCCTGGCCCTGGTGATCTTCGGCGGCTGGCATCCTCTGAAAGCTGCCGCCGGTGCGTTTTTATTTTCTTTTCTCCAGGTGATGGGCATCTACCTGCAGGGATGGTTCCCCTCCCTGCCGTCCCAGGTTTTCCAGGTGGCGCCCTTCCCGCTGATGATCTTTACCCTGCTGCTCATGACCGCCGCCCAGAAAGAATCGGTACAGCGTCTGGCAGCCGGGCGGCCGGCGCTCAACCGGTTCTTGCAGATTCTGTCGGGAGCAGCCCCGGCCTCGCTGGGAAAACCGTATAGACCGGACTAAAAAAATCCGAAATTCGAAGCACGAAATTCGAAACAATAAGGGCAAATTATATTGACCCAAAGAAACAAACAAAGCCTATTATTACAACCGGTAGTTCTTTGTTTTTGTCATTCGGTCATTCGGGTTTAGAATTTGTTTCGAATTTCGGATTTTATCTTTACGCAAGAGCGCTCTGGTCGCCGAGCTATCTGGAACAAAACAAACCTGGTCTAACACTATGTGATAGCCTCCAGTGTCGCCCGGGCAACATACGGCGCTGCGGACTCTGGAAACGGTGCAATGCTGCTGGCATTGATCTCGCATAGTACATAGGTATCTTCCCCCCGGTCGTCCTTAGGCCCCAGCAAAAAATCACAGTCCCACAGGATCGGTAGACGGGCTGTGTCAATATCCAGTTCCCGCTGCATGTCCGGCACCCACGCCTCTTCCAAGATCTTCTTCAAAGGCTGGAATTCCGCCAGGGTAGGCGGGTGGTACAACCGGGGCCCGGGCTGCGGCGCCTCTTCCGGCGGCGCCCCGGAAGGCGCGGGGTATAACGCGTTGATCGCCTGGAGGCCGAAACCGGCCACCTGGTCAACCACCAAATAGCAGCGGACCATGCCCTCGGGCAGCCGTGGCTGATACGCCTGGTCGATCATGCGCCCATCGCCGGCAAAGTACGGCCCGCAGCGCTCGAAAAACGCATCGAGCGAAATCTCCTCCGCAACACTCCCTTTTTTAGCATGCCGCACCCGGATAACCGTTTCCGGCTGCGGCCGGGCACCCTTTTCTTTCAGCGCAACCTGCCAGACACCCCGTCCCCCGTTACCGCGATACTGCTTAAGAACCCGGGCCTCGCCCGCAGCCAGCCGGTCGGGCAGCTCCTGCTGCATCTGGTCCAGGCTGCGGTACAGATGCGTATCGCTGCCCCACCCGATATCCCGCGTCCGGTAGAGGACCTCCTTGGTGCCGATCTTCAAAATGGTATCCGGATGGGTGCTGACGAAAACTCCCGCCGCGGCAATGTCGCGCAGCATGGGGTCCAGAATGGACCGGTCACGCCCGTCCTGGATAGGATTGTGCCAGACCAGCACGGCATCCACCTGCAAAAGCTGCGCGCGAACCTCATCGCAGAATGCATCGTGATAAACAGCCGGTTCGGCATGAACCCCCAGGTCACTGAACGCCTTGAAAATCAAAGCCAATCGATTGTTATCCGGAGTCGCCTCCTCCCGCACCTTACGATCACCGGGGTACAGAATGGCAACCCGTTTTGAGTTTTTTCGTGTCATTGTAAACCACCTTCATCGGCAGAACCTTCAAAGGCATACATAGCTCTCGCCGAAAGTGCTAAACCGCAAAGAAAATCAACAACATTATCATCACGCAAAGGCGCAAAGAAAACCGTTGATTGCTGCCGGCTTCGCCGGATAACTTCAGAACCAAGTGCTTTTAAGGTTTTCGCACGAAAGTGCGCCCCATTCTGGTTTTGCTCTTCTTGGCGTCTTTGCGTCTTGGCGCGATGCATGATTTTGGTTTAGGATTTTTAGTCTTTCACTTGAACCCTTGAATCCTCGGCCCCTCGAACCCTGCCATTGTTCAAGTATCTTCGACTGATTTCCGCGGCGACCCAATCCTTCCCCTTCGAGCCTTTACCTTCCCGGTATAGTTCCATAATATCATCGGCCATGACCCGGGCATTGTTGTAACCAGTGGTCACGGCCTGGGAGATCAGCTCCATGTCACCGCTCTCCATATACTGGTTGAAAGCTGTGCGGAACCCCGGAAAGAGCTCCCGGCCAAGACCATCCAGGAACGCGGCATAAAGTGCCAGGGAGACTGTCTGACCGGAATCTATCAGGTGTTGCAGCGTACCGTTTGCAGACGTATCGGCCAGCAAATCCTTCACCGCCCGTACCAGAAGCTCTACCGGCGTGTGGGGATAATCGGCAATGATCTGCTGCCAGGCCTCCCGATCAAATACCCGGTCGGTCATTTCACCCACTTCGTGATGGGTGTACGTCTCAACCTGGGCCGCAAACAACATCGGCAGCACACGCTGGAGCTCAGCCTGGCTGTTTGCCGCAACCCCGCATTGCTCAAGAGCGAACTGCAGGTATGGCTTCCCAGATTTTTTAAGGTATTGGATCTGGTCCCACAGGTACATCCTGGCCGCCTCGGTGCGCAATACAACTTCGTCGTCCTGTGACATGGCCGGCAGGGTCAGAAGGTCCCGGGCCAGTTCCTGTCCCAGCTGGAGAACCCGCTGGCCGTTGACTGCCTGTTCCCGGGAGATCCGGGCAAGGAAAAAGGTAGGCTTCAGGCTGTAGGCATACCCGGCCCCGTAAAACAGCCCGGAGGATTCCAGGGCCCGGTTTATACCGACTGTATCAAAGGCTTCGTAACGGGAGCCGGCAACCTGTATAGGCTGGTAGAGCAGCTCTCTGACGTCATCCCAAACATCCTCCCGCCGGCCGATCCAGTCCAGGATATCTTCCTCGGCCTTCTCTTTCCAGGGCGGGAGACGCTTCTCCCACTTGTACAAATCACGCATGCGCAGGGCCAAACCGCAGATTGAAAAAACCCCGGCGTGAATCGCATCGGAGATGTCGCAGTTCGCCTGGACCTGTCCGGCCAGGGCGTCAACATCGATCATACGCGCTTCCGGAATTTCCTGGATTGGGGTGTCCATAGTTACCGCCAATAGCTGGGTGGGCTGTTAGTCGCCTTTATCGACAAGGCGAGCTCCATACTCACTTTTAAAAGGATAAGCAGTCTCTATGGATTGTCTATAAAGGGGAAAGCCGCCATGATGGCAATGAGATAGACAGCCGGGGCCCGGGAAGAATCAGATCTGGTAAAAAAATATCTGCGGCTGCCGGTCCTTCAGGGTCTCAGCCCAATTTCTGCGACCACGGCCCGGTGGTCCGACAGGATCTCCGGCAGAACCCGATAACTGAGAAATTCCAGGTCCGCGGATATCAATATCCAGTCCAGGCGGCGGCGGTTGGCGCCATAAGTACCCAGGTCGGATGCTTCGGGGCGGTACACCTGCAGGCCTGACTGCCCGGCCAGTTCGCGCACCACGGAGTCATCTGCCAGCCAGTCACTGTTGAAGTCGCCCAGGATTATCAACGGATTGTTCCGGCCGGCCAGGACTGTCCGCATTTCTTCTATCTGCCGGGCCCTGACCATCTGACGTGAAAAATCCAGATGCACTGAAACCACATCAACAAAGCTTGGTTTCAGGGGGGGCTGCCCCCGTGGATACCAGCCGAATCGCCCCATTAAAAACCCCTTGGCCGGTGTCGGCCAGGAAGCTTTGAAACGATGGCCCCGGGTTTCCAGGTAGGGCCGGCGGGCCAGCAGGGCTGTTCCATAATGCAGAGACCAGGTATCCATATGCCCGGCCCGCGAGTACCAGGGGAAACCGGCCTCTTTTGCCAGCAGGGCAACATGATCGAAATTGCCGCTCCACCAGGAAGGCCCGTCTGCTTCCTGCAAGGCAACGATATCCGCCGCAGTCGCTTTCAGAACCTCGCTGATATCTTCCAGGTTATTATGAATCGTCTGCCAGGAGAGAAAGAACTGGCTGAAGGCAGTTTTGCGACCATGGGCCGTGTTGAGGGTCACCACCTTGAGGGGGCCCTGGAAGTAATCCTTTTCCGGGACAACCGGTTCACCGGTTAATCCCGGGCGGCCGTTTATGGGTTGAAGTTCCCCTGCAAATCCAACTGGACTGGTGCCGGATAAAAGCAGCATCAGCGATAGCACAAAACAGATTGTGCTCTTAAAGTTTTTCACTCGACCCCTTGGCCCCTTGAACCCTGATCATCGGGGCTAATTTTGAAATGATCCAGTTAAGAAATCAACCCTTTATAAAGGAAAACAAAGTAGCTCCCCACCATCACAGCCCCGATGATCCTTGGCAGCCGCCCTAAAATCCCCAGAAACAGCAATTGCACCAGGCAGGCCCCCAGGATCAAGAATAGGCCGGTTTGAAAATAGGGCACAATCCCGATGGGACTGAACAGGGCAAACAGACCGATGCACATGGGAATGCAGATGTGCCCGTCCCCTACCTGGGAACTCAGAACAACAGCGGGTCTTTTGCGGTAAGCGTAGTACAGGGCCAGCATGGCGTTGGGGATCACCATCAGGAGACCACTGAGCCAGCCCAGGCGGCTGTAGTTGAAAAAACCGGAACCGGTCCTGGGAATCCAGGCCACCAGGTTTTCAATACTGGTAAAAACGCCATAACCGCATGCGATGATAATGGCCAGCTCGACAAAGATCAGCCAGGACATGCGTCTGTTTTTTTGCACGTTTGTTTTCAGGACTTCGAAAACGTGAAACAGCTGCCAGAAAAGAAACAGGCCCACCAGGACCAGCCCATCGCCAAAATCGAGGCGTCCGTCACGGGCCAGGGCCCAGACCGCCCCTGTGAAAAAGAGCACTGCAATCAAGGTCAGCAACAGGGAGAGGCGATCGATCCGGCTCTGGTTGTTTTTGCGGCTTCTGGTTTTCCCCTTTTTGCCGGGCGGCAGGATAGCAAGACCCCAGATGAGAGTCGGCAGGCCGATGAGTAGAGTCATGTTGGTGACATTGTTGACCAGGCAGTTTTCCAGCACCAATGAACCGTTTTGTCCACTGCGGCCCATTACCCAGGCAAAGATCAGGTTGGACAACCCCGAGCAGTAAGGCATAATCAGGGTGCCCAGAACCGTGCCCTCGAAGCCCCGGCCTTCCATGGCGCCCAGGCGCCAGATCATCAGCGCGGAAGCTGCAAAAAAAATAACCAGCGAGAACCAGGGTTCAAAACCCGTTATTTTTTCGAATACGTCCGTAAGCCAATTCAGATCATTCAAAATTTACGAGTGCTTCCCACTTTGTTTTAAGGCCTTCGAATTCTCCCAACAGGCTTTCGATCTTGTCGACATCAGTCCGGGGGACATCAAAACTTTCCGCGTAGGCATAAATGCGCTCTTTTTCACCCAGTGAGAAGTTGCCGTCCAGGGTCGCCAGCGCGATACTGTCCTTTATGATGACCAGAGCGGTCAGGCGGGAAACCTTCATCTTCCCGGCCAGGAAGCTTTTTGCAGTGGCGTCCCAGTATTCGTCAAGATCCAGCCCCAGCTTGATTGCCTGCCGGCGAACGTAGTTGTATTCCGGTTCGCCATTATCCGGATCGGACTTGGCAATGGCCACCAGGATTTTTAAATAGAGTCTGGAATCAAAATCGTAAGTATTCGCATCAACATAATCAATATCCATGGCCGCTCCTTTGTATCCTTCGCCCTTGCATCTTGTGAATCCGGTATTCCTTTAAAACGGGAGAACCAAAAAGGTATAATTATTATTGGTTCGGGGTTCAAAGGTTTGGGTTTTCAACCCAGAACGGTGAACCGGGAACCTGACTGTTGTTTTCGTTTTACTGACTCCCTGAACAGTCGGGCTGGGTGTCGCGCAATACGAACAGGGTAAATAACAGGTTGCTTACTATCAGATTTAGCGGTAATTTTGCAACCTGACAATGGGATCAGGCTAATAGACTGTAGGCATTTAGGTTGTAGGAAAAGCTTTAAATTCAAGATTTCTGGATAGAGCTATTGGCTTTTAACGATTAGCAATTCGGTAAAACCTTGTTTTTATTTTAATCTAAAACCTAAAAGCGAATAGCTAAAGACTGGCAGCTACCGTCCATCTATGATTTCCAATCATGGATGGGAACTGCCTAACAGCCTACAGTCTACAGCCTAAACACCTGACTACATAGCCAATTACCTCTGACCCGCAATATGGGGCAGGCCATCCTGAGAATCATGATTATAGGAACGAATGGATGAAATACAGTGAAATAATCGATGAGCTGGTTCAAGCGACCGAGGCTTTGACTTTTTCTGAACCGGTCACCCATGTCTACAACCCGCTGATTTATGCGCGCAAGCCTCACGATCTATATCTGGAAAAGTTCGGGCAGCTTGGGGCCCGTATCATCCTGCTGGGCATGAATCCCGGCCCCTGGGGCATGGTTCAAACCGGTGTGCCGTTCGGTGAAATACCGGCTGTCAGGGATTGGATGGGCATCACCGCCCCGGTGAACAAACCGGAAAATGAACACCCCAAGCGCCCCATTGAGGGGTTCGACTGTACCCGCAGCGAGGTGAGTGGCCGGCGATTATGGGCCTGGGCGCAAAAAGCCTTTGGACAACCGGAAGATTTTTTCTCCCGTTTTTTCGTGGTCAACTATTGCCCGCTGGTATTTATGGAGGCCGGCGGCCGCAACCGGACTCCCAACAACCTGCCGGCCGCCGAAAAAAAACCCCTGCTGGCAGCCTGCGACCTGGCCCTCCGGCAAACCGTGGACCTTCTGAAACCGGAGCATGTAATCGGGATCGGCGCTTTTGCCGAACAGCGGGCAAAAGCCGCCCTCACCGATTATAATCTACCCATCGGCCGGATCACCCACCCCAGTCCGGCCAACCCGAAAGCCAACCAAGGCTGGGAAAAGGTGATTACCAAAGAGCTTAAAAACATTGGTATAGGGAGCACAAGCCCCTGGCTGTCAATGGAAAACAGGTCTTGATTTTCAGATCTTGGGTTTATGATCTTAACTCTATGCACCTTGCTCTCTGCCCTCTGCGGGGCGCAGCCCCAACCGCTATGCCCTATGCTCCGGGGCCTTGGTTTCGGTCCTGGAAAAGCCGCACGAGCCAACCGGGCTTGTCGCTCATGATGCCATCCACGTTCATAGCCAGCGCCCGTTCCACCTTGGGGTGGGTATTGCAGCAGTAGGTGAAGATCTCCATGCCCCGGTCCTGGCCCCATTTGACGATATCCGCTGACAGGCTTTTTCTTTCCAGGTTAAGGGCGTTTAAAAAAGCCATTGAGACTCTTTTGCCGATCAGGTCGCCACTACTCACACACCACTTATCCAGGCCGTTGGCATTGAGGACACATTTTAATGCTGGGGCAAGCTGATGCGTCCTTATTAGAACATCCGGATCAAAGGAGAGGATCCGGATCTCCTCCCGGAGGCTTTTTTTTAGACCCCCAAGTTCCGCAACCACTTTCTCGGTCAACGCCAGAGATCGGCCGGCAAGTCGATCGTGTTTTTTGGATTTAATCTCGATAAACAACCGGGTGCGGCCGGCAAACAGATCCAGGACTTCCGCAAGGGTGGGGATACCGATACCGGCTCCGTTTTCCCCGAGATCAAGGTTCTGGAGCTGCTCGCAGGTATAAGACGAAAACCTTTTACGCCGGCCCGTAACCTTGCTGGTAGTAACGTCATGATACAGCATCGGCACCCCATCCTCTGAGAGCTGCACATCGGTTTCGATACCGTCAATGCCATACTCCAGGGCCCGCTCAAAAGCTTGGCAGCTGTTTTCCGGCGCCTCCCGGTGCGCCCCCCGGTGGGAAATGAGCATAGGTTTTTTAAATGGTATATCAATCGGCATTTCTATTAACTTTCAGAAGCAATAATTGTAAACTCATCACTGTCGCCCAAGACGCAAAAGCCGCATGGAGCATAGTGCAGAGCGCAGAGCGCAGAGCGTTAAACCTTATGGCAAAACCCAAATCGAAAGACAAGGACCAAATCTTCGTTGACAGCCGGGAATCGACATGGTTTTTTCCTCTGCCCTCTGCCCTCTGCCCTCTGCCCTCTGCCCTCTGCCCTCTGCCCTATGCTCTATGCGATTTCCCAAGCGTCTCTTTCATGAAGAAGGTACAGATCAGGGCAAAGATCGCACTGCCTGCTAGTATCAGCAACATGACCTTATACGCATGTATGTCATAGGCGCCTGCGGCTGATTTTGGCCAGGAATCCAGTACCTTCCCCAACACCGGCATGAAAACCGCGCCGCCAAGAAACGGAAACAGGTTGACCGTGCCCACCGAGGTCCCCGCAATCTCCACCGGGAACAACTCTTTGGTCGTGGTAAAACCGATCACCACGATGGAGGACGCAAACACCGAAAAGAAGAAAAATGCCACATAAAGCAATGGCAGCGGCAACTTCGACGGAAACAGGCTCAGCAGAATCATTTCAACGGCAAGCGCGGATGTACAGATCCGGATAACCTTCCGGCGACTCTTCAGGATTTTATCCGACAGGTACCCCAGAAAGGGGCTGCCGACAATCATACCCCAGGCAATCATGCTTAAAATGGCGCCGGCTTCAGCCCGGGTCAGGCCGTAAACGTGCATGAGATAGGGCCCGCCCCAGAGACCGCCGAACCCGAAGAAGATCCCGCAATCGAAGAAAAACCAGATGGCCACCGGCCAGAAGTATTTCTCACTGACAACCTTTTTAGCGCCCTCCAGCAGCCCGATTTCAACCGGCTTGGGGGCAGCCACGGTCCCCTCGGCATCAATTTCCATGGGCGAGGGCCAGCCCTTGTCCGCCGGTCGGTCCCGTACAATCAGCCACACCAATACCACGATGATAAAGGTACAGCCGCCGATGAGGTCAAAAGAGAGGCGCCAGCCGATACTGGCCGTCATGGCCGCCAGCAGCCAGGTAGCGGCCATCACCCCGACGCCCCCCACCGCGTTGAGGATGCCGGCCATCATGGCGAACTCCGTAGCCCGAAACCACTGGGATAGGATCTTCATGGTGGGGATGAAGACCATGGAAACGCCGATCCCCACAAAGATACGGCCCACAATGGCGATATTGATATTGGGCGCCAGACCGAAAACAATGCTGCCCACAGAGGCCGCCATGAGAAAGACCGTAACCGCCTTTCTGGGCCCGATGGAGTCGGAGAGCAAGCCTGCGGGAAGCTGCATGACCGCGTAACAATAAAAGTAGATCGAACCGAGCAACCCCATAACGCTTGCGGTCGTGTTAAAATCCTTCACAATATCATTGGCCACCACGGATAGAGAAAGGCGGTGAAAGTAGACGAAGAAATAGGCCAGGGCGAGGACTGCAAAAATGATCCAACGGAATTTAAGCATTTTACCAGCGGTTTCGTTAGTCATCTTCTGTCTCCTTCCCTGAATTAATTTTAAACAAAGACTTTTTGTCGGGCGTAGCTTGAAGAGCGAAGACTGATGAGCCTACACTCGGTGTTGTGCCCCTCAATTGAAAACCTGAGAGATCCGGTCAAGGTGATCCGTCACAATTCCGTCTATGGGCAACCCTTTTATTTTGCGGGCCTCTTCTTCCGTATCCACATACACCAACAGGCGGCCGCCCGCTTTTTTTATCTTCTTCATCAAGCGTCCCGGCCAACCGGGTATGATTTTTATATACTTTATCGGCAGCACCAGCGCTTTCCGGTCTACCGCTTCCGAGAATCCAGCCAGCCCCAGGGTCAGGATGTAACGATAGAGCCACCGGCGCATCAGCATGGGCTCCGGAATGAGCCGGTAGAACCCGGGAACGCTGCTTTGGATTATTTTGAGGGTTTCCGGCGGGCCCCAGTAGTAAAGGTTCGCCTGCTGGTCGCCATGCAGGGAGCCGAGCAGGCGGCCCAGAAGCTCGGCGGTTTCGGCTGTTTCGTCCTTGTGGTCGATAATGAATCTTTTATCGGAATACTTTTCCAGCACCTCCTTCAACAGCGGCATCTTACCGACGCCCTTCCCCCGCAGGGGATAGGTTTTACCGTTGTCCGGCGTATAGCCATAGCCGACATCCAGGGATTGCAGGTATGCGAGGGGGTGGTCCCAGGTACGCCCGGCCCCGTTTGTTCGACACTCCAGGCCGACATCGTGAAACAGAACCAGTTCCCCTTCCCGGGTCCGGTTGACGTCTACCTCCACGATGGTGGCTCCCAGTTCGAAGGCCCGGTCGATGGACACTATGGTGTTTTCTATATAGGCATGCTCCGGCTCGAAAATTCTGCGGGCGGTACACACATAGTTCTCCATGGATTTCCCGCTGAAATCCTGGTGAATACCCCGGTGGGCGAGAATTTCGAAAGCGTTATTGACCGCTTCTGTCACTTAAATCACCGTGTAAAGAGACATCTTCTCCAACTCTGTTGGTAACACGTGGTAAAGGGGTCAAGGATTCGAGGGACCCAGTCTTCGCCAGAGGCTACGCCCGGCAGGCAAGGGGTCGAGTGAAAACCAAAAACCCATAAACCGTTGGATCCTGGGTCAGAGCCCGGGATGACTGCCCATAGACACCGACCCCGATACCGATGCTTAAGCCGTAGGTTGGGTTGAATGTAATGAAACCTAACATCAGCGGTGCCGTGTGAGAAGGCGTTGGGTTCGCTCAGCTTAACCCAACCTACGACACTTTTTCAACAATCAGCACCCTCACCCGGCCTCTCCCGTCAAGGGAGAGGAGTAAGACTTCCCTCCCCTGGCGGGAGGGATCAGAGGGAGGGGGATCAATAGCACCTTTAGCCTTTCACTTGAACCCTCGGACCCCTCGGACCCTCGAACCCTCATTGTAGCACCAGCACCTTCGCCCCCCGAATCTTCCCCGTCTTCAACTCATACAGCGCCCGGTTGGCCTCCTCCAGGGAAAATTCCTCAACCTCCGGCCGCATCTCCATTTCCGCTGCCAGGGTTAGAAATTCGTTGACATCCCGACGGCAGATATTGGCAACGCTCTTGATCTCTTTTTCCATCCACAGGTGCCTGGGATAATCCAGGTTTAAAAGCTCGTCTTTATCACCCGCCTCCTTGCGAATTGCATTAATCACCAGGCGACCGCCCGGGGCCAGATTCTTCATGGCCTCTACAACCGGCCGCCACACGGGTGTGGTATCGATGATCGCATCCAGTTTCCGGGGGCTCTCATCGGCGGTGTCCCCGGCCCAGACAGCGCCCAGTTCTTTCGCAAAGGCCCTCTCTTGCGGGTTGCGGGCAAACACGTAAATTTCGGAATCGGGATACCGGTACCGCACCATTTTCAACACCAGATGGCCGGAAGCACCGAACCCGGTCAGACCCAGGTGTCTGCCGTTGGTAAGGCCGGTGAGCTGCAGGGAGCGGTAGCCGATAGCGCCGGCGCACAACAGGGGGGCTGCCTGGGAATCCGTAAAGTGGTCGGGGATGGGGTAGGCAGACGTTTCCGGCACCACCATGTACTCGGCATAACCCCCGTCGGCATCCTGGCCGGTGGCCCTAAAGCGGTTGCAGAGGTTTTCGAGGCCGGACTTGCAAAAATGACAGCTGCCGCAGGAATCGTAGATCCAGGCAACCCCGACGCGTTGCCCTATCTCGTGGCGCTCGGCCCGGGTACCCTTTGCATGAACGGTGCCCACCACCTGGTGCCCCAGAATGACGGGCAGGTGCGGGGGCGGGGTCCGCCCTTCAATCTCATCGAGTTCGGTGTGGCACACGCCGCAGGCGGACACCTTTATAAGGATTTCCCCCTCGCCTGCCCGTGGAACCGGGCGCTCGGCAAGTGTAAGTGGCTTCTGGTCTTCACGGAGATTCACCAGTTTTTTTAAGAGCATGGCTTTCACGAAACGCCTCCGGGCTCTAAACACGCGGGTATGGCCGCCGGGTCGTTTCTCCGGCAGGTGGAATGGTTGCCATTATGGACGTCATGCCCTTGTTAAGCAAGTAAAATCGAACAGGTAGAAGCCATCGAATCAATTCAGTCTTTTAGGCTGAAGGTGTTCAGACTGAAGGAAACCCTTAAATAAAATTTTTTACATGCAGATAGAACGTCCATGCTGAGTTGGAAATAAACAATTGATTAAATACAAGATAACCGCATCAAAGCGAAATACATTACCAATAAGCGCAAACATTATTTAAGTAATATTGTAAAAATGTAGTGCTGTAATATTGACATGAAAATAATTGTCATTAAATTGTGTTCAAACAGCAAAACAAACACCACAAAATATAAACGGAGGTAGAAAAATGGAACTTGTAAGATTCAACCCCTGGAACGATGTCTGGAATGTGAACAACCGCTTCAACCGGATTTTTGGCAGCACGTTCGCCCCTGCGCGGACTGTAGATGAAAACTGTGATTGCGTATGGCGGCCCGTCGTGGATATCTATGAAGAGGAAAACGGGGTGGCCCTGAAGGCCGATCTGCCTGGCATTGACAAAAAGGACATCTCCATCGATGTCAAGGATGGGGTCCTGACCCTGAGCGGCGAACGTTCCGAGGAAGGCGAAACCGAAGAGAAGAACTTTTACCGGCGTGAAAGAACTTACGGCAAATTCCAGCGGGTCTTTACCCTGCCGGAAGGGATCAGTGCAGATGATATTACCGCCGATTTCAAAGATGGGGTTCTGAAGGTGCACATCCCCAAGGCAGCCGTGGAAGAGCCGAAAAAAATAACAATCCATTAGCCGGAAACCAGTTTAAATCACGGGGCCGCCTGGAATAAGGTCAACTGAGACCCCGTGGTTTAGAATGTGGAAGCCACTGCAATCGGCCCCAAACTCCTGGGCCTTGCGTACCGGGCTTTCACAACCCGTACCATTCTTACCCCATATCACGAGAGGGAGGTGCTAAGCGCCTCCCTCTCTTTTTGGGCCATATCTACTTTTCATATCGCCGGGTGTTGATACCGAATACCGGATAGCCGCTCCGCATGAATCGTTAACCCCAGCTGATGCCGGCCAGGTTAACCAATGCGCCGAAAAGTAAAAACAAACCGCAGAAGATGGCCACATAACCAACCACATAGTACACAATCTGACGCGGACCACCAGCTTCAGCCACGAGCACCTGGTCCAGCCTGCCATTTCCCTTGAGCCGATTTACCCAGGCCGGCTTTTCTTCTTCCAGCGCCTCAAAGGCGGCACTGCCTTCAAACATGGACCGATCCATGGGGAAACTGTGCCGACGCAAGTGCCCAATGAAAAAATGGATAATGAATATGTGGCCCATGGCCAGCAACGCCTCTATCCGGTGCACCCAGAAGGCCACGTTCAGCCCCCAGCCCGGTATGACCTTGGTGGAACTGAACGGGAAGGCCATGATAAGGCCGGTGAGGCCGATGATGCCCATGCCCCAGAAGACGGCCCAATAGTCAAATTTTTCCCAATATCCCCAACGGTCGAAATCGGGCGGCCGGCGAATGCCGAAAAACCAACCGATATGCTGAAAGAACTGTTTGACATCGCCCGGACCCGGCAAGAGCGAGTCGGGCCCCCACAGACTCACCGGAAAACGTTTCCAGTCAATCCGGGCGAGCAGATACAGGGCATGCACGGTAAAACCGATCAGCATGAAGATGCCCACGTAGATATGCACCGTCCGAGCGGCCTCGTAGCCGCCAAACACAGCACCCAGGCTGCGTCCCCAGGCAGTCTCCATGTACATACGCGCCAGGCCGGTAGCCCCCTGGATCAAAAACGAGACCATCAGCAGGGCATGAAAAGCCCTTTGTATCGGCGTAAACCGGGCTATCCTCATTTTGGGTATCGCCGTCACGATCTTATTTCTCCTTTTTGGCAAACAGTTCCCGAAGTCCCCAAAGCACGGTATGGGGCAAAAACAGGGCGAAAGTCCCAACCGCAATGGCAATCATGATCCAAAAGGCATAGGCCAGCACGGGAAACTCTTTGAAGGTACTGGCCAGGGCCGGATTGGGCTCGTGTATCCGGTAGCTGGCGTAGGAAACGTTGGCACCCGGATGGCACTTCGCACATACATAGGCATGGCGCCGGATAGGATTCATGGGTGAATAATAATGCGCGATACTGGCAATGGGCTCGCCGCCGTGACACTGGCGGCAGGTCAGGTTGGCCCGGACCGTGTGGATATCCCGGGCTTGTTTGGCGTGGCAGTCTTCACAACGCCGCCGGTTATAAAACCCGATGCCCTGATGGGAATCGGCCAGTCGGGTGCGGATGCGCACCCGGGCTGCCGTGGGACTATACGGAAATACGCCCTCCTGGACACCGGGAATTTCGACAAAAGGCCTTTGCCGGCGCGGGAGGACCTCATATTCTTCGTAGTACCCCGTACTGGCCTCCCTGTCCTTATACCGGCGCAAGGCCGAGGCGACCTCTTCCTGTGCCAACGCCTGCGGCGGGGGTAACATCAGCACCGCCATAAGGACCAGGCATAACGTGGATAGTCGTGTTTGCATGTCGGCTCCTCAGCGGCTACCGGGTGTAGTGATACCCAATGGGTTCGATCGGCATACCCTTGGGTTTGGGCAGTCGGGCCAGGGCCTCCCAGTTGGCTTCCAACTCCTTCAAATCCTGGTTCTTATGGTGATGACAGGTCTGGCATGAATTGGGTACCTTGGGATTATTCAGGGTATCCGACGGAAGCAACGCCACAAACACATGGCTGTGGATATCACCCGATTCAGCACTCTTGGCGATTCTGGGCATGTGACACCCAACACAATTCGCAAAGGAGTGAATCGAGTGGGCCATGTTCTGACTGGTCTGCACGTGGCACTGGAAACACTGCTTGGACCCGGCCGACAAGGTCTGCGATCGAGTTGGCGGCACCCCGATCTGGTGCACATAATGGCACGACGTACAGGTCACACCTTCACTGGCATGTTTGGACTGCTTCCAGTCAATATACTGCTGATGGTGTCCCTTGGAGAATTCGTTGGCATAGACATGCTTGACATCACCGCCCGCGAAAGAGGTGGATTTGTAATAAGCCTCCAGGGCCTTACCCGGTTTGTAACCCACCGGCCAGCCGGCCCCCTTGTGCTGGGTCGCCTTACCGCGGTTGTGGCAGGAGCCACAGATCTGGACCGCTACGCCCATGGTCAACTTGGCCGGGTTGATGATCGTCTGCCGTTTTTCAAAAACAGCTGTCTTGGGCAGAGCCGCGTGCCAGGAGCCCTGGCCGTGGCAGGACTCACAGGAGACCCCCAGCTCCGAGAAATTCTTCTTTTCAAGGTCAACACCCGTCGCATGGCAGCCGCCGCATTTTTTCAGCCACGGACGTTTTTTCCAGTCGTGTTCATGGTAATTGACCCAGCGGTCTGTGTCGGCGTTGTACTGGATGGGCGAGATAAAAAGTTCGCCGTCCTGTTCGACGATGTAGCGCTGTTTCCACTGGCTGCCGATGGTGTATTTGATATCTTCGATCTTGGGCACCCAGATCTGATCGGCAGGGACCTTCAGTTTTTTACCCAGCTTGGCGAGATCCGCCCGAATGCGCTTCTCATCGATGGGGGTGATGATCACATCCTGGTTTTTCTGGGCATCCTGGGTCATGCGGCTGTGCATGGTCATCTTCCAGGAATCGTAGTGTTCAAGATGACACCGTTTACAGGTGTCCGAACCGACAAAAGCTTTGGGCTGTTTAAGCACGGCATCCATGTTTACCGGCTGTTCCGTACCGCAGGCCGGTAGTAAGGATACGGCTAAAACGATGAGCATTGCCCTGAATATTAGACCGCGCATAGTCTCCTCCTCAGTCCCCGAATAGGGTTAAAACGGCAGGGGCATTCCAACCGTTTCAGTTGATTCGTCAGTATGATGCTATTGACCGCAGGGGCAACCCCCTGGATTTTATAAAATGTAAATCAACAAACTGAATCAAAGACGTGTGCGGTGAAACATTGAGGTGGTTCAATTGCTGTCGGAAATGAGGAAAGGTCGAAATGAGTGCGAGTCAAACTTTGAACCGGATTTATGCATGCTTACCACAAGTACCACGTTGTGGCAATAACTATTCTTGAAACTCGTACTCCCTATCTATTGAACAAGCTGAGATAGAACAGTAAGTTATTGTAATAGCGTTAAACTTCCCGGATAAAATAATCATGAAATACCGGGTCAACGGTCAGTTCCGGATGGAAGGTGGTCGCCATCACGTGACCGTATTGGACAAAAACAGGATCATTGTCGACGCTTGCGTGGACATTGACATCCGGTCCAACCGATTCTATGCGGGGCGAGCGAATAAACATGGCGGGAAATTGGGGCCTTTTCAATTCAGGTACGGCGATGATCCTTTCGGAACTCTCCAACTGCCGGCCGTAAGCGTTACGGGTCAGGTTTACCGGGAGGACCCCCAGGATTCCCGGCCGGTTGTCTACCGTTTGCGCCAGCAGGATACTGCCGGCACAGATGCCCCAAACCGGCATACCGTCTACTATCTTTTCACTTAATGGCGCCTTCATGGCAAAGATGTCGAGAAATTTCTCCATGACGGTGCTTTCACCGCCGGGAATGATTAGACGGTCAACCTTATCAAGTTCTGCCACACTCTTCACGATATGGTAACCGACACCCAGTTTTTCCAGATGCCGGATGTGATCGAGAAAAGCGCCCTGGAGGCCGAGCAGTCCTATTTTCATTCTTTGTTCCTGAAGTGTAACCGGTTACCGGCTTTGTCCTGTTCCGAGTTGACTGGATAGAGGATCCAAGGGCTCGAGGGTTCAAGGATTCAAGTGAAAACCAAAGGGCTTATAGGACAGACAACGAGCCCTTCTTCTAGCAGCCCAGCCTTATCACTCCTTCGCCAAGGGCCGGGAGTATTTCTCCTCCCCCTTGACGGGGGAGGCCGGGTGCGTGCAATCTGATAACATAGGTAAC
>CAZYGG010000020.1:0-55274 GCA_964647585.1 uncultured Desulfobacterales bacterium | reverse complement strand
AAAACCAGATCCCCATCGGTATGGATCTGGAGATTATTTCCATGCAGTCCACCACGGTGACCGAAGCGGTCAACTCGTTCGTCATCAACCTTGTGGAAGCGGTAATCATTGTGGTGGTCGTCCTGCTTATTTTCATGGGATTGCGCAGCGGCCTGATTATAGGCTTTATCCTGGTCCTTACCATCGCCGCCACGTTTGTGGTCATGGGGTATTATCATATCACCCTGGAGCGCATCTCCCTCGGAGCCCTGATTATTGCCCTGGGCATGCTGGTCGATAACGCCATTGTGGTGGTGGATGGAATGAAGGTTAAGATGGAACAGGGGATGGGCGGCATGCAGGCGGCCAAGGAGGTTGTCGGCCAGAATTCCATTCCCCTGCTGGGGGCCACCGCCGTGGCGGTCCTGGCCTTTGCCTCCATCGGCGGGATGACCAATCAGACCGGGGAGTATACAAGGTCACTCTATTACGTGATCCTGATTTCCCTTTCCCTGAGCTGGTTGACCGCGGTAACCGTTACCCCGCTGGTTACCAAGACCTTTGTGCTTGGCAAAAAAACTGCGGCAGGCGCCGGTGGAGAGGGGGTGGACCCTTATGGTGGAAAATTTTACCAGCTTTACCGCAAAGCCCTGGGTGCAGCCATCCGGTTGCGTTGGATAACCATTGGCGCGGTAATCGGGTTGTTCGCGTTGGCCATTTTCGGGTTCGGATACCTGGACAACCTGTTTTTTCCACCTTCCACCCGGCCCCAATTCCAGGTAGAGTGCCATTTCCGGGAGGGAACCCATATCCGTGAGACGGAAAAAAAGGTCACCCAGATCGAAGAGTACCTTGCAAAGTATGAGATCATTACCGATATTGCCTCGGCCATTGGCGGCGGGCACTCTCGCTTTCTGCTGACCTATGACGTCCCGGTAGATGCCTCCAACCAGTACAGCAGCATTCTGGCCTCGGTCAGCGACTACAATGCCATGAACGAAATCCTTGAGCAGGTGCAGACCGATGTGGAGGGCATGTTCCCGGATGCTAATATCAATGTGAAAAAATTTACCCTGGGGCCCGGCAGCGGCGGTAAAATCCAGATGCGGATCAATGGCCCGGACCCGGTTGTTCTCCGTCAGCTGGCGGAGAAAGCCAAAGCCATCCTGCGCGCGGACAGCGGGGCAAAATCTGTCCGTGATGAATGGGGCACCCAGGTAAAGATCATTCAACCAGTGCTGGCTGAGGACCGGGCCCGGAAGCTCGGGTTTTCTAGGCCGGTGATCGCCCAGGCCATTCAATCCAATTTTTCCGGAACCACCACAGGCTACTACCGGGAAGGTATCGAACAGATTCCCATCATTGCCCGGGCACCTGATGATGAACGCTTGACCCTGGAAGATATGGGTGATCTGCAGGTTACCAGCCCGGTTTCCGGTGAAAAGCTGCCCCTGCTCCAGTTGGTCAATGCTTTGGAAAGCGTGGCCGAAAATTCGCGCATCTCCCGCTGGCACCGGAGATCGATGATCAAGATCCACGCCGATGCGCGGACAGAGCTGCCGTCCGAGGTGACCGCGCGGGTCAAACCCAAAATCGAACTTGCTCTCGGGGTGGACGCAGAGACCTATCTGGGTAAGAGCGTGGCGCCTGAAAACTGGACTGCAGCTACCATCCCGCTCAAATATGACGATATCATTCCCTTAAAAGGGCGTCCGGGTTATTTCATGGCCTGGTCCGGGGAGGCGGAAGATTCGGCTGACGCGACCACCCAGCTGGCCGCGAATATTCCGATCTATTTCGGGGCCATGATCCTGGCGGTGATCTTTCTGTTTAACGCCCTGCGGCAGCCGGCCATTATCTGGCTGACGGTGCCTCTTTCGCTCATTGGCGTCGTGGCTGGTTTGCTGATATTCAAACAGCCCTTTGGTTTCATGGCCCTGCTGGGTCTGATGAGCCTGTCGGGGATGCTGATCAAAAATGCCATCGTTCTCATTGACCAGATCGACCTGGAAATTCGGGCGGGCAAGGCGCCGCTGAAATCCGTCATCGACTCCGGGGTCAGCAGGATGCGGCCGGTTGCCATGGCAGCCCTGACCACGATCCTGGGGATGGCGCCCCTGCTGCAGGATGACTTTTTCATTGCCATGGCGGTAACGATCATGTTCGGCTTGGGTTTTGCGACGGTGTTGACCCTCGTGTTTGTACCGGTTTTGTATGCGACCTTTTTTAAGATTCCGTATGAGGAAAGCGCGGCATAGAGCGTGGGGTGTGTACGGGGAGACAGCCATGGAAGGGAATGGGAACCGAACAAGTGTCCGTCCATAAATTTAAAATTTCAGGAACGAGCGATCAGCTCTTAGCGGTTGGCAATTAGGTAATGTCCTGTTTAAACGTTTATCTAAAACCTAATGGCTGAAAGCTAACAGCTTCCATCCATGATTTCCACTCATGGATAGACACTAACAAGGAGATCTTTGATGAATGCCAGGCAAATGCTGAAACCAGCGGCTTTTTTGCTCATCCTGATACTCTTGATACCATCCGGCAATGCCCTTGCCGCGAAGAAAACCGTGAACATCGGCATTATTACCGACGGTCCCATGGCGCGTTTCCAGGACCTTGTGGGTTTGTATCAGCGGGAAGTAAGGTCCATGGCCAGTACCGAGTTCAACGTCCAGTTTCCCAAAGATAAGCAGCTGGATGGCGGCTGGACCCTGGCAGGCGTCAACCAGGCCATTGATCGCCTGCTGGCGGATTCCAAAGTAGATATCCTGATTACCCTGGGGGAGGTGGCCACCCATGAGGTGTGTAAACGCCGCAATCTGAACAAGCCGGTTATCGCGCCTCAGGTTATCGATGCCGAATTACAGCAACTACCCGACAAGGATGGAACCAGCGGGGTTAAGAATTTAAGCTACATCAATACTCACCGTGAGTTCTATCGGTCTATCAAGCGCTTTCAGGACGTGGTACCTTTTAAACGCCTGGCCGTGTTGGTGGATAGGTTCGCGATTGAGTCTATCCCGGACCTTCAGCAATTGGTCGGTCCCGTGGCCCGCAAGGCGCAGATTCGGATGGTTCTGGTCCGGGCGGAGGCATCGGCGGAAGAGACCTTGCAGCGGATACCGCCCGGCGTAGACGCGGTTTTAACCACCGCCCTGCCGCGATTTTCGCCGGCTGAGTTTAAAAAACTGACGAACGGTCTTATCGAACGCCGCCTGCCCAGTATGGCGGTGACGGACTATGAAGAGGTGGCCGACGGGATCCTGGTGACCATGGTGCCCGATTCGGCCAAACTGCAGCTCGCGCGGAATGTGGCCATCAACACCTACGAGGTCATGCGCGGTGAAAATGCCGCTAAGCTTTCCACGGCTTTCAGTGAAGGTGAAGCCCTCACGATAAACATGGCCACCGCCCGGGCCATTGGCGTTTCTCCGGGCTGGCGGGTGCTGGCCGAAGCCGAATTGCTGCATGAAGAGGTGGTCGGTGACCGGGAACAACAGTACCGGTATACCCTGTATGAGGCGGTCAAGGAAGCCCTGGCCGCGAACCTCGACCTGGCGGCAGCCGGGAAAAAGGTCTCGGCCGGTGAATCTTCCGTAAAAGCGAGCCGCAGCGGGCTGCTGCCCCAGATCGGGATCAGCTCCCAGGCCAGGGTCATTGACAAGGACCGGGCTGCGTCTTACGCTGGGCTTCTTCCTGAGCGCCTGTGGACCGGTTCGGCCACGGCCAGTCAGCTGATCTATTCAGAGAAGACCTGGGCCGTGTACCAGATCGAACAAGCCCTGCAAAATTCACGGGTGGAGGAGCTGGCCACGGCAAAACTCGACATCATGCAGCTGGCGGCCACCGCCTATCTCAATGTGCTGCGGGTTAAGAGCATTGAGCGGATACAAAAGGAGAACCTGAAATTGACCCGGGCCAATCTGGAGCGAGCCCGCGCCCGGCAGTCCATCGGCGTGGCCGGCCCCGAAGAGGTCTATCGCTGGGATAACCAGATCGCCAGCAGTCAGCAGCTGGTGCTGCAGGCCGAGTCCACCTCGCTGGATACGATCAATGCCGTCAACCGGATTCTTAACCGGCCCCTGCCGGCGCCGTTTATTCCGGAAGAAATCGATTACGCCGATCCGTTGACAGTCTTCGAGTCGCAGCGGGCCCAGAAATATATGGTGAACCCGCAAGCCCTGGGTGACCTGCGCGCCTTCTTGATTGCTGAGAGTTTGACCACGTCACCGGAGATCAAACAGATTGAGGCGGAGATCGAAGCCAGGCAAAGATCCCTGACGGCCTCCAAACGGGACCTGTGGCTGCCGACTTTTGAACTTGCCGGTGATATTACCGAGGAATTTTCCAGGGACGGAGCCGGCAGTGAGCGGCCGGCCGGAGCGACTGCGGACAGCACGACCTGGACCGCGGGTGTTACCGGTTCTATTCCGCTGTTTACCAGTGGCCGCAAAACAGCCACCTTGAGCCGGACAAGGGAAGAGCTGGCCGGCTTGAATTTCCAGAAGAAGTCTACCGAGCAGCAGATCGAAGAGCGGATTTACAATGCCGTCAATCTGATCCGGGCGTCCTATCCCAGCATTGAGTTGTCCAGCGACGCGTCCCGGGCCGCGCACCTGAACCTGGACCTGATCACTGAAAACTACGCCCGGGGCACCAAGTCGATCATCGATCTGCTCGATGCCCAGAACCAGGCCCTGACGTCGGACCAGCAGGCAACAAATGCCGTGTACGATTTTTTGATCGATGTGATGGCCGTCCAGCGCGCCATGGGCCGGTTTCTTTTTTATGAATCCAAAGCGGACCAGGATGTCTGGTTTGACCGGCTGGATGAATTCATCAAAGAGAAACGAAAAGTCCGGTCGAAACTGAATAAATAGAGCATGCGCTTGTTGATGGAAAGCCCCGGGCTCATATGATTAATCTGCTGCTCTATTCTACCGCGGTACTGATATGGGGCAGTACCTGGCTGGCCATCAAGTTCCAGTTGACCCAGGTGCCGCCGGTGTTGTCCGTGGCCTACCGTTTTGGCCTGGCCGCGGTTATCCTGTTTATTTTCTGTTTTCTCACCCGCAGTAGCTTGCGGTTTTCTGTAAAGCAGCAGGCCTATATGGCCCTTCAGGGCGGATTGACTTTTTGCTGCGGTTACATACTTTGCTACCAGGCCAGCATTTTCCTCACCAGCGGCCTTCTCGCCATTGTTTTTTCACTTATCCAGGCCATGAACATTTTCAACCTGCGCCTGTTCCTTGGCCGGGCAATTCGCCTCAGGGCAGTGGTCGGCGGACTGATTGGTCTTGTCGGCCTTTGTTTTGTTTTTCAGGAAGAGATCCTTTCATTCAGCCTTACAGCCGGGGTGAAGGGCCTTTTACTGGGAATTGCAGCCGCCTACTTTTCATCTCTGGGAAATATAGTCGTCGTAAAAAACAGTACCGATGGTGTCCCTGTGGCCCAGGCCAACGCCTTCGGCATGGCCTACGGCGCAGTCTTTACGCTGGGCCTGCATTTTTTACTCGGCGGCAGGCTGGAACTTGACGGTTCCATCGGTTACCTGGGCCCCCTGTTGTATCTGGCCGTTTTCGGATCGGTCATTGCTTTTGGCTGCTACTTCTCGCTGGTCAACCGTATCGGTGCGGATTACGCAGCCTATTGTGCCACCCTCAGTCCGATCCTGGCGATGCTGCTCTCCTGGCGTTTCGAAGGCTATGTCTGGACACTGCCGGCTTTGATCGGTATTGTCGCAGTTCTCGCAGGGAATGTCATTGTCCTGACCCCGGGGAAGATGATCAGAAAAGCTTACCGTGTTGCCGGCTGGTCATGAACCCACCGCGCCTGACAGGTTGTCCCCATAAAATCGACAAGCGGTCGGGCACCATATTCCACAGAGACCGAAATGCGTTGGATTAGGCCAAGCCCAGGGCTCCGAAGATAATGAAAAGGGCTATTTTAATTTTATAGTAAAAGAAATAGAGGGCTTTTCGAAACATATCTGTATCCAATCGAGTTGCAGGTAATGTCAAGATACGTTGAATGGCGGGTGTTTGCCGATATTACAAGGATATCTTTATTTGGTCGCCGTTTAAGCCAACCACAATATGTAGAATCGTCTCCCGATTCCCCATTTCAGGTCAGACTGAATAATACCGGATTCATTCTGGTATGTTTTTGAATTTCTAAGAAGTGTGCATAGTTGGCAACAGTGCTCGGTCAGATTCTCTCATCATATCACAACTGCCATTCCAAGGATTTATATATTTTCAGGAGGTTAGGAAACTCGGCTATTACTTCGTATCCGTAGGCCGCAGGTTCGAATCCTACCGGGCATACCAATTAAATCAGGGGGTTGGCCTTAGAGCTATAAGCCTCTTTTCGTTAGTGTGAGAGACTGTGTGTGACTTTTTTGGTGAAATGTCATCAAATCCATCATTCAGAACATCCATGGCGGCACGTTCAGACTCGCCAATCGAATGTAAATAGATCTCGGTCGTGATCCTGCTTTCATGCCCCAGACTCTTCTGGATCGATCCTATCAGCACCCCGGATTGTTCCAGAGTAGATGCCTCGAAATGCCTCAATGCATGAAAACCGAACGGCTTGACTTTGGCCTTGTTGCAGAGGCTACGCATGGAGCGTTTGCGCTGGAAAAACGGCCCTCGACCCATATTATGAGGCTGGAAAAAGTTTGAACAAAAAGGCTCTTGTGGGATACAATGAAGAATGGCCTAATGGTCACTTTATTGAATGGGCTCAGGATAATTTGAAACATGGTGCTTTTTAACGTTCATTTATAAGACCCGGGTTTGATGAAATCGAATAAAAACGATCTCATTCTTGTAACCGGTGCTACCGGATATGTGGGAGGACGGCTGATCCCTCGCCTCCTGTCTGATGGATATCGCCTTAAAGCCACCGCACGCTCCCTTGTGAAACTCCGGGGACGCTCCTGGAGTGATCACCCTCGGTTAGAGTTAGAGCAGGCCAACCTGCACGATCCCGCTTCCGTAAATAGGGTTCTAAAGGGGTGTCGAACCGCTTATTACTTGGTTCACTCCATGACACCTGAGCAGAAGAATTTTGTTCAGGCGGATCGTCAGGCTGCGGTCAATTTTGTCCGTGCGGCCAACGAATCCGACCTGAAGCGTATTGTCTATTTAGGGGGATTGGGGGGAGATAAAAAAGAGGCAAGCCCTCACCTGAAAAGCAGATTGGAAGTGGCGCGCATTCTGGGATCAGGATCGGTTCCCGCCACCATTTTCCGTTCAGCTCACATCCTTGGTTCAGGAAGCGCGTCATTTGAAATTCTTCGATATCTATCTGAACGCCTTCCCGTAATCATGATACCCAGGATCATCCTTGATACTCGGGTGCAGCCGATCTGTATTAGAAATGTCCTCCATTACCTGGCCCTTTGCCTAGAAAAAGAGGAAACCATAGGAGAAACGTTTGAAATCGGTGGCCCGGATGTCCACACTTATCGCATGCTGTTTAAGATCTATGCAAGGGAAGCTGGCATTCGCAGCCCTCTGTTCATTTCCTCCATGGTGCCTTTTTCCAAAACTGGGCTTCAATTGGGAAAATTCCTGGCAAAATTGGTTCTTCCCGTGCCCCCAAGTATTGCAGAACCGCTTCTATCCGGTGCCACCAACCACGTGGTGGCGAAAGAGGATCGGATTACCCGGATCATTCCTCAAAAACTGATGACCTGCCGTGAATCTATTGCCAGGGCTATCCAAAAAGAATCACAACAGATTGTAGAAACCTCCTGGACAGATGCCGGTGAACTAAAACCACCGGAATGGGCCCACAGGGGGGATGCGCCCTATTCCGGCGGTACCCTTTTGACAGGAGGATTTAAATTGGTGCTGTCAGCAACTCCGGAGGAGATCTGGCCCACCATCAGCCGGGTGGGAGGGGCCACCGGATGGTATTATGGTGATTTTCTGTGGCAACTGCGGGGGTGGATGGATAGCTTTGTCGGGGGCGTAGGGTTGCGCCGGGGACGGCGTCACCCAGAAAACCTTTTTATCGGGGATGCCCTTGATTTCTGGCGGGTGCTGCACGTGTTACCGCCCCATCGCCTGGTCCTGGTGGCTGAAATGAAACTTCCAGGAGAAGCGATCCTTGATTTTGACATAATTGAGGCGCAACCGGGTCAAACGGAATTGCGACTCTGCACACGCTTTCGGCCAAGGGGTCTATACGGGGAGTTATACTGGTATTCGCTGCTTCCACCTCATGACCTTCTTTTCGGCGGTATGCTTAAAGAGGTGGCGCGGCAGGTGGGTCGAAAAGTCCTATCCGGACCGAAGAAGTTCAAGCCGGAACCCATCTCCTGGGGATAGCGTGATTGTCAAAATTCTGTTTGGTTACAATGACAGCTGAAAGGGGTGTTTGGCCGGAACTCGGCCTGTCAGCGCATTGGCGCTGGTAGTGGCCGATTTTAAGACAGGACGGAGGCTAAATTTCCCTTGCAGCTATGTTCCTGCCCTAACTCCGACAAATCACAAGCACCCTCTATTCACACTAAGCTCCGACCATGTTTCGATGGTATTCCTGATTTTGTGACAACTGAGAAATATCGAAAATATTGTTTAGGCCGGGGTGACCATTTTGGCATCCCGGTTTTTCAATTTATCAGGCTTGGCCACTATGAGGAATCGTCAGGTGGGAATTGGGCCGAGCAATACCATACGAAGTGTTCAGAATTTCAGTAAAATTGCACTATAGTGAGAACTTGGCAAAAGTCCCGAGTTCAAATATCTCCAATCCTCATCGCTAATTTCTTTTTTTGTATCGTGCTAAAAAAGTTTCAATCATTTCCAATTTCATCGTTTCAGCCTCGTCAGGCTTCATAGGTCCCTGGAAGATGGAGGGCCAAAAAAATGCCCCTGCCACCATGGACCAAAATATATCGGCTGCCAATTTTGTATTTTTAACCTTAAGCCTGCCATCACCAGTCGCGTCTTTCAGCCACTTTGCAAGCGTATCGTCCAAATCCTCAGCCCGCGCCAATACCTCTGCTCCAAGTTCTGGTTGAGTGATAAATACACCCACTGTTACTTTCATTAACCCTAACCAAGACGGATTATTTGCAACTGCAAGTTTGGCTTCTGCAAAATCAGATAGCTGGGATACCAGTGATCTCTTTTTAGAATAGGTGATCTGCTTCAGTTTGGCCGTTTCGTCGATGAATCGGTTCAAAACCTCTTGAAATAGTAGGCTTTTACTTGGAAAATGATTGTACACAGTACGCTTGGACGCACTGGCAACTTCGGCAATATAATCCATGCTTGCGTTGTCATATCCCAGTTCTTGGAACGCCTGAACCGCTGCATCTAAAATATCCACCTGCTTTTTGGTCATAGGTTTCTTTTTTTCAGTCACTTCACACTCCCTTGTTATACTACACTGTATAGTGTAAGAAATCTCTTGACAATAATGTTTTGTGTACTACACTGTACAGTGTAGTGCAAATTGAGCGAATTGGCAACACGAAAAAATGAGGTCGGCAAAGAAACAAAAGGAGAAAGCAAAAATGAAAAATACTAAAGCAATTATAGTAACAGGTGCATCCTCAGGAATTGGAAAAGCTACAGCTTTGCACTTAATAGAAAAAGGACATACTGTTTATGGATTAGCCAGAAGAGTTGAGAAGATGCAGGACATTCTTGATATGGGTGGAAAAATCATGAAATTGGATGTTACCGATCACCAGCAGATAAAAGAAGTTATCGAAACAATAATCCAGCAGGAAGGTCGGATCGACGCGTTGGTAAATAACGCCGGATATTCCGTCTATGGTCCCATTGAAGACACAAGCTACGAAATGGCGAAACAACAATTCGAAGTGAATCTGTTTGGCTTAGCTGAGGTTACCAAGGCCGTACTTCCGATTATGAGAAAACACCGGTCAGGTACCATCGTAAACGTTAGCTCCATGGGCGGAAAAATATATATGCCGCTTATGGGTTGGTATGGCGCAACCAAGTTTGCCTTGGAAGGATGGAGTGATACTCTGCGATTGGAAGTGAAACAATTCGGAATTAGGGTTGTTATTATTGAACCGGGTGCTGTTAAAAGTGAGCTGGTAGCAACAACTTTAACAAATTCTACCAATGTTCCCGACACGGCCTATTCAGAACTCAAACATATAATGGAAACAGGATTGACTAACACCTTCGATCCCAATGCTGCCAGCGATCCAATTGTTGTCGCAGAAGCTATCAACGAATCAATTACATCCGACGATCCGGAAACGCGTTATCCGGTAGGAAATATGGCAAAAGAGAACATTGAAGCCAGAGAATCTATGAGTGATAAAGATTATGATGCCATGGTTATGGGGCAGTTGGAAGCGGCAGCTAAACAAAAATAATTTCTGGAAGAAATAAATAGATGATGTGATTCTGAAAAGAGAGGCATACGTTAATGAAAAAAGTAATTATAACAGGAGCAACCGGGATGGTTGGAAAAGGCGTTCTGCTGGAATGCCTGGACCATAGCTCCATCGAAAAAGTACTGGTTATTGGGAGAACTCCACTTGGGATGAAACACCCAAAACTAAAGGAGTTGATCCACAAAGATTTTACCGATTTTTCAGGAATTGAAAACCTGATTACAGGTTACGATGCCTGTTTCTTTTGCCTTGGTGTAAGTGCTGGAGGAATGAAAGAGGATGCATATAAACGTGTTACCTACGGTTTTACCCTTTCACTGGCAAAGGCGCTGGTTAAAATCAATCCTGAAATGACCTTTAATTATGTGACGGGTAAAGGAACCGATTCTTCTGAAAAAGGAAGAAGTATGTGGGCGCGTGTCAAGGGAAAAACCGAAAATGACCTGTTGAATCTGGGGTTTAATCAGGCTTATATGTTCCGCCCGGGAGCCATCATTCCATTGAGGGGGATAAAGTCAAAAACAAAAAGCTACCAGTTTATGTACAGCTATTTTATGTGGCTGATAAAACTGATTAAAGCTATTGCTCCGAATTCCGTTGTAACCACAACGCAAATCGGTTTGGCTATGATTAATTCTATGCTGAAAGGATACGACAAACAGGTGCTGCGACCTGAAGATATACTCAAGCTGTCTGAATAAGCACATCGAAACGGAAATGACCTGGTGTTCAAAAAAAGCACTTTACAACGCCACTTAAACGACGCCCTCGATAAAATGTGTCCGGATTTCGAAGAAATGGTAAATGTTCCTTCAAAGGTTCTGATATCTTTTGTGGCATAGAAGCTACTTTATTGTAAATCTGTAATTTTGAAATCGGACTGAGCATTACGACCATCTATACTGATAAAGGGGTACTAAGGAGGCAAGAATATCGTTACTATTGAGAGGCCAGGCTCTTATCAACCAGCCACTACATAGTGTGGTTTAGAAGTTTTTCAAATTTGGTATTTTTATTAAAGATAGGATCTGAGAACTAAAGATTTGGAAAGCACTGAAACCGGCAAAAACTGTTATGATTCCGAAAATAACTGGTTCCGGCATTCTGGTGCGATATTTAAGACATGTCTTTAACCGCCTTGGCTCTGAAAAACGTATAACAAAACGTCCCGTCATTCTCTGTGGCCCGGTACAGCCCCCGAATACCTTTTTCCCAGGTGGCTTCATCGATCAAATTCAATTCCAAGGCCTTTTCCCGGACCCCTTCGATCATGGCGGTGAAGGTGTTTTTTGAAAACCCCTCCACCAGGTCCGGTTTGGAGGAATCCACGTACACCATTCTAGGCACCACCACCGGGGCTTTAAACCCGGCATTTTTCAAAAGCGGGTACAACTCGCGCCCGATAAGCGCATTGCCGCCGGCCAGGGCCTGGCTCTCTACCAGGCAACCGACGACTCGCTTAATGGCTTCATTTTCCGGGTGGCAGTAGAAGGATCCGTGGTCGCCTTCCACCACGGTTACTGAGCCGTCTTTGACCAAGATTCTTTTCAGTTCTACCAGAGCCTTTTCAGGTTCTTTTAGATGTTCAAGCACAAAACAGACAAAAACGTGATCGAAGCTTTCATCTTCAAAGGGGAGGTTGTAGATATCGCCCTGTTTGAAAGTCACATTTGACTGGTGGGCAGTCCGGGCTTTTGCCTTCTCAATGGATTCCGACGAAACGTCCACGGATGTTATGGCTGAGTTGGGATTATTGCCGGCCAGGGTCACTGTCTGGGCACCGGTGCCGCAGCCCGGTTCTAAGATGCGGCTGCCGGGAGGGAAGACCGCCTCACCGTGAATGATCTCAACCAGGGTGTCCGCCTGGTCCTGCAGTCGGGAGGTTTCTCTTTTCGAGTAGCCGTGGACGTATTGGGGCATGGGAGCTCCTTTTAAAACAGGAAGCGCAATGAATGGGGGCGAGACGTTATATCACGATAAAATTCCCGCCATTACAATTGGTTGCAATGGGACGCCGTTCCCACAAACGCTATCTCGACATGTTGCCGGCTTTGGGTCAGGACTGGGTATCCATGATACCGAAGGCATTGCTGTCCAGCAGAGTCGCGTTGCCGGATTTCAAGACCTCAATGGCTTTATCGTTGTCATCGAACCGGAAGATCATGGTGGCGTTTCCGGACGTCATGCCTGCAAAAGCATAGGAATATTGAATGCTTACGTTGTTATCCATGAGAAGCTTCAACAGGACGGAGAGACGTCCCGGCTGGTCTTCGATCTGGACGGCCACCACATCGTCTACCCTGGCCGGCATCTGTTCTTTCATCAGGACCTGCCGGGCTTTGGCGATGTCCGAGACGAGAATGCGCAGTGTGCCGTAATCACCTGAATCCACCAGGTTCAGGGCGCGCAGGTTGATGCCCGCTTCTCCCAGGGCGTGGGTGATGTCGAACAGCCGGCCACGGGAATTTTCGATGGGTACCGATACTTGCTGCAATTTCATTTTTTTCCTCCTTAAATAGCGTTTTCATAGCGCTTGTCCCAAGTCGTATAATGTGTCGCAATGTTTCTCTGTCAACCGATTCTTCACAGATATCGGTCCAGGACCCCGCAAATGCTGTAAATAAAAAACCCGAGAAGTTGTCTTCTCGGGTTCGATCTAAATAATAAACCCGAGCAGACCTGAAAGGTCCACCCGGGTATTTCCCGCGACCATTCATATCCTGTTTAGAGAATTACCAGGGTTTTGGTTAAAAGCACCTGAAGATATGAATGGAAACAGAACTAAGTCACCGGGTGGACGCTTCTAAAAAAAAAGAAGCGTCCAAAAAATCGATTGTGAAGATGGTCTCGGTTCATGTTGTTGCCTTATGGAAATTGCAATAGCATAGCTATAATGTATCTGTCAAGTGATCGTTTTGTATCTAAATTGGTTTGGACAACAGTTTTAGGGGCTTTCGGAAGGGGAAATTTCCTTAATGAACCGGGTGGCTTTAAGGTCGCGATCAGGGAAATGAGAGACCGTTTCGCCCGCGTTGGAGAACCCCATGTTCTCGTAAAAACCGCTATTTGCACCGGGAATGACCGTATCCACCAACAAGAGGGTTGCCTCGCTCCAGTTTGTGGCCACCCACCGTTCCAGCCAGTGCATACACTCTTGACCCAACCGCCGGCCGCGGTGATCCGGGTCCAGGTAAAAGAGCGGGATTTCCACCCTTTTTCTGGTCAAACGCTTCAGGGTAAAGAACCCCCGGGGAACACCGTCTTCCTCGGCGATGAAAAATTCACCGGCTTTTTGCATACGCACATAATCGTACAGGGCATAGGCATCGACACAGGCGGCAATCTCCGCCGAGGCCAACTCATCCACAAACAGCTCGGTAAAAGCCCTTTTACGGACGGTATAGCAAAAGAGGGCATCCTCAAAAGCGAAAGTTCTAAAGTGCATCAGTCAAACACTCCATCGCGCGTTTCCATATGAGGAGAACGGTGAACCATATCTTTACCTGTGACTCGCGGGATGTCTAAATCTGAAATACGAAGCACGAAGCACGAAATGCGAAACAATACCGAATGACAAAAATTCAAATGGAAAAACAACCTATCTGTCTGGTCCGTTGTTAAAGATCTTGTTTTAGTCATTGGATCATTGGATTTTTAAATTTGTTTCGGATTTCGATATTCGAGTTTCGGATTTTCTTTGCCATACCCATTCGGTGCATGTTTCTCTGTTTTTAAGGGACTTAGTGTATGAAACACTAGAATGTCATCGCCGTGGCGCCTTCACACAGTTCAAACAGTTTGGGTGCCCCGGCAAACATCATTTTCTCATAAACATCGGCCTCGCCAACCTGGCGAGCTTCCGCACAGGGAATTCAGAGATAGATGGGCACGTCGTTATCGAGGAGGTAAAACAGGTGGCCGGAGGCTTCATCCCCGGTTGGGGCGACGATATTGTCGATCATGCCCTCTTTACCAAGGGGTACCGCATCATCCGTCCAAAACATACTGACGTCGTGTCCCTGTTCCTTGGCGGCCTTGGCCAGTTGTAAACTCCGGGTGACGCGGGTGGGGTCTTCCATACCACGGGTTAAAACAAATACGAATTTCTGCACGGTTAGTCCTCCTTGTTCTGGGTATCAAAATTTTTATGTTATCAGATTTAGCTGGACTTCAAAACCCTATTTACCCGATCTGAAAAAGTTCATTTGCATAAGGTAAGGGTGCCGGGCGCACTATCGTCATGGGGTTTAAACCGGGCCAAGGTGGGCAGAAGGGATCAGATCCCGATGCTTATGGGCATGCGCTTCTAAGCCGCTGAGGCTGCTGACTTAATGGTGAGCGTGGTGCGTCTGCCGTCAAATCGGTTCTTTTTCAGGCTGGAAACCGTCTCATTGTTTACATGTATTCCCAGGCCGGTTCCTTTTGAAGGGATGGCTCCGCCATCAGGATTCAACAAAAAAATGTCGGGGGTTGATTCGGACCCGTTTAAAAATTTGGAGACCACAGCTTCACGGCTGATTGCGTCATTGCACAACAGATTGAGAACGTGACCGGCAGAGGACAGAATGCAGGATTCAGCCGCATGGCAGCCTATCTGGAAATTGAACCCTTTCCGGCGCATGGAATTGATGAGCTTCAGGCTGCGGTGAAACCCGCCGCTGCGAGACAGCTGGACACTCACCGTGTCGTGCAGACCCCGGGCAACCACATCCGCGGCCGCTTCAACAGTCGCGGCCGACCGGCCGGCAATCAGCTTGATATCCATTGAACGCATGGCACGGACCAGCTCCGGCAACCCTCGGGTATGAAGGGGCATCGGGTCTTCCAGGGTACGGACCGGGAACCTTTGCAAAAGCGGTATATGCGCTGCAGCGACGTCCGGGTCCCAGGTCGAGCCGGGGTTCAGGCCCAGGGAGCACCGGGGGCCCATAACACGGGCGACGTTCTCCAGCCGATTGAGTGTCTGTTTGGGATCATTTCCAACGCCGAGGCGGACTGTTTTAATACCCATACGGGCGGCAATCCGGCAGATCGCAACCGTCTGCTTGCGGCTGCACCAGGTGGGAACTGCGGCGGCATAGTGAACGCAGCCGGCGGAATGATGACTGGGGAAATAGGCAGACAGGGGCTTGTCCTGCTTACGGCCCAACACATCCAGCAGCGCTGTTTCAATAGCGCAGACAACGGGATTCAGGCTTGTGAGGTCCGGCAGGCTCTCGATGTATGCCCGAATTTCATAGATACTGTTAAGGTTCCATGGAAACATATTTACAGATAGAAATGAAGCGGCCGCCTTGATCCAGTCTTCCAGAAAGATCTGCCTGTGCGGGGGCAGGCAACCTTCACCAAAGCCGCAGATTCTGTTCTTTGAGTCTCTGATTTCTATCACGATATTTGTGAAATTTACCGGGGGCGTGTTTTTAGCGCAGGACCGCATCAGGGGGGGGACCCGAATGGGATAGATTTTAATTAGGCCGATTTTCATACTTTTCTGGAATTATCATTTTAAAGGACGCACCACCGGTGTATTTCCGGTTAATTTCGATGGTACCGCCATGCGCCTGGATGTTCTGGTGGGCGATAAACAGTCCCAGCCCGGTTCCCTTGTGCAGTTCGCTTTTGTGCTTGGTAGAAAAATAGGGGTCGAAAATTTTTTCTTCTATCTCAAAGGAGATCCCGGGGCCGCTGTCACGGATCTCGATTTCGACTTGCCGGTGGCCGTTATTGGGCTTGAAAAGGGTGGTGCGGATTTCCACACGGCCCTTATCCGGGGTGGCTTCTACGGCGTTTGACAGAATGTTCAGGATGATTTGTTTCATCTTATTTTCATCCAGGGTCACTTCCCCAATTTTTTTCGAGAGAATTGTATCAACCTCTATCTGGCGGGATTTGCTCTGGGGCGAGACCAACAACACCATTTTTTTGATAAGATCATGTAAATTGGTTTGCTTGAAATAGGATTCATCGGTGTTGATCAGGTCCAGCAGTTCTATAATGAGTCCGTTCACTCGTTCAGTTTCTTCCAGGGCAATTTTTTGAAACGTAGTTCGAAATTCAGCGTCATCGAATTTTTCAGGCAGCATTTGAATAAATGTCCTGATAGCGGTCATCGGATTTTTAATTTCGTGAGCCAGGCGGGCGGTCAGGTTGCCGAGAAATGAAAACCTTTCGACTCGGCTCAGCAACTGATTAGATTTTTTCAACGCTTCCATTTGGTCGCTGAGTTTGCTGTAAAGTCTCGCATTTTGGATGGCGATGGCGATCTGGGGCGCAAAAATGTCAAGCGTATCGCGGGTTTCCCTTGAAATGTCAACCGCCTCAAAACTGTCGGTGAGAATTAACCCAATGACACGGGTACCGGTTACCAATGGGGTTGCATACAGGGCGGCCGGGGAGTTCAGGGCTTCCATCAGCTCCTTATCAAGACGGTCAGTTGCCGCGGCGGCCTGCAGGTATTTTGCTTTCCCGGTTTTGGCAACTGTGGCCAGACAATGCTTTTGCCGGTCAAGACTGACCCAGTACGCTTTAACTTGACTGGGGGTTCCCGGGCTGAAACCAGTACCGTAGAAGTATTCCAGCCTTCTATTTGAGCGGTTCATCAACAGGATGATGACGTGGTTAATTTTACAGGCACTGAAAAGCAAACGCATGATAACCGTAAGCAGTTCGTCTAGGTCTAAAATAGATAAAATGGCTTTACCGGTTTCCTGAATAGCCTCAAGCTGAGTAACTTTTTTATTTAGCTTCCTGTTCAGGCTTCTGGCCTCGGCGTATTTCAGCTCAACCTGTTTTCGATTTTTTTCCAGGTCGGAAATAATCTCACGACGTTGATAGTTATGGGTAAACAGGCGATCAAAAAAGGCGAAAAAGCGATTTTTTTCTGCCCAGCGCAAGATGTATTCACAATAATCCGCTCCTTCAAAAAAGCAGGCGGTTTCTTGCAGTTCAATCTTGGGCCCTTTCCATATTTGCGGCATGAATGTAAAAATTCCTTGATTGTAAATACAATTGTCCCGGGTGATGTGCATGCTTTCATTCCAGTGGAGCCGGATGGTGGCTTCGTTGCGCTTGAGGGTAACAATTTCCAATTTCTTGTTGCGGCTGCACTGCTCATTGACCCCGTGAAAAGCGATAAGCGCCTCCCGGGTGGAAAGAGACGTTTTCAAGAGAATTTGCTGACTCAGCCCCAGAGAGGAATCCTGGACGGCGTATTTCCCTATTTCGAAGGCGATATAAGGATTCCCGAAGAGCTCGCGGGATCGCTTGAAAAGTTCCGCCAGGACTCGGCAGGAGATCCAGTTGTTCTGGTCGCAAAGATAAATATCGGGATTTACGATTGTGTTAATCTCAGGATCCAGATTTTCAATCAGCGGTCCGATCGATCCGTGGTTGTGCTTTCTTACGTAACCGAGGACAGCTTTGGAATTGATACAACTGGTTTCTTTTTTCATGGGTCAATGCCTTTCCAGGTATCTGGTCGTGTAATAGCCATTTCAAATTGTGTGCCACCGGACGCCAGTCATTGACGGGGGCCTTTGGGAGAGGGTGTCTATAGCTGCAGGCTGCCCGTAAGGATCTATAATTGTAAAAAATTATTAGGATGCCCCGAATTAGAGGTACTCGGCGGCAAGCGGCTATTGTGATTGGGCTCACTTGGCTTTCATCCCTGCACCGACTCAAAATGCACTGAAATCTGTGCAGGCATGCCCTGATTCTTGTGCACAGCGTTGCGCCAAGGTTAAAGCAATAAAAATAAAGTTTTTGATATTGCCATTGTTTAAAAAATTTGTCAAAAAACAGGTTGCTGTTTAATCACTGCTGGGGAGGCATCTTTAACGATGGGTGGGGACATGTAATAAAGGTGCTGAAAATGATTAGAAACTCGACGGTTCTAGTGGTGGATGATGAGTACGGGGTCCGCCAATCCTTTAAAATGGTTTTAAAGGAACAATACCGGCTCCACTTTGCTGAAGATGGTAAAACCGCTCTGGACATCTTCAAACAAAAACACATCGATCTTGTCCTGCTCGATATACTTCTTCCGGATCTGGACGGATTGAACCTTTTGAAACAACTGAAGGAGATTGAGCCGGAAACAGAAATCATCATGGTGTCGGCCTTGAAGGAGGTCGCATCCGCCGTGCGAGCCATGAAACTCGGGGCATTTGACTACATTACCAAACCGTTTGAAGTAGACGATTTGCTGGCTGTTATCAAAAGAGCCCTTGAAAGAAAAAAGCTGCAGAAAGAGATCGTTTACCTGCGTGACGAACTGGAAAGATTCCAGCCTTTCGAAGCGATGGTAGGGCAGTCTGTCCAGATGAAAGCGGTTTTCAGCCTGATTTCCAGGGTGGCCCAGGCCCAGGGACCCGGGGCGATTTTAATTCAGGGTGAAAGCGGGACCGGCAAGGAATTGGTGGCCAGGGCCATTCACAACCGCAGCCAGCGCAATGATCAGCCCTTCGTGGTTGTTAACTGCGCGGCCATCCCGATGACCCTGATGGAAAGCGAGCTTTTCGGCTATGCGAAAGGGGCTTTTACGGGGGCCATGGAAAATCGCAGCGGTAAATTGGAAATCGCTGATTCAGGGACCCTTTTTCTCGATGATATCGATCTGCTGGATATCAATATGCAGGCCCGGCTCTTAAGAGTGCTCCAGGAAAAGGAGTACGAGAAAGTAGGCAGTGACCGGGTTGTCAATGTCGACATAAAATTCATCGCGGCATCCAACAAAGATTTACATCGTCTGATCGCAAAGGGAAGCTTCAGGGAAGATTTGTTTTACCGTTTGAATGTATTTCCCATAGAGTTGCCGCCGCTCCGGGAAAGACAAGAAGATATTCCCGAACTGCTCAATCACTTTTTAGGGCAGAACGGAAAGAACAATGGCCGGCCGGCGAAGTCATTTACGAAAAAGGCCACCCAGGCCCTGGTGGACTACGACTGGCCCGGCAATGTCCGGGAGCTTGAGAATTTTGTGGAAAGGCTGGTTATTGTCTCCCGGGGGGCGGTAATCCATCAAGAAGATGTGCTGCCTCTGCAAAGACGCAACACCCGCAGGGAGACCCAGACCCTGAAAGATGCTGTGGCCGATTTCGAAAGGCAGCACATAAAAGCGGTCCTGGCAACTGTGGACGGCCGCCGGGCCGAAGCCGCCAAAATTCTGGGGGTTCACCGCAACACCCTGGCCGCCAAGATCAATGATCTGGAGATTGTGGTTTAAGCCGGTCAACAGACTTTTCTTAAAAGAACTATTCTAATACAAAAAAATATTGTATTCTCCATGTACCGTTAATCAAATCGGAGAATATCATGAAAAGATGTTACCTGCCTGTTTGCCTGGTGCTCTTTCTCTGCGTTGGATTTTTAGGTCCGGTGCCCACCGAGGCTGGTCCTATAGTCGGGTTGTCTGAGGGCCAGACCCTCTATATCCCTGCTTATTCGCATATCTACTTCGGAGACCGTGACAGGCCTTACCTGCTAACGGTTACTCTGAGTATCCGGAATGTCGATCCGGAGCACTCGATAATAGTTACCCGGGCCGATTATTACGAAACGCAGGGAGGGCATCTGAAGAAATTCATCGAAAAGCCGATCGTTCTCAAACCACTGGAATCTAAACGCTATATTATACCGGAAAGGGATGACAGCGGAGGCTCCGGTGCCAACTTCATGGTTGATTGGAAATCCGACCAGCCTGTCAACGCACCTATTGTGGAGTCTATCATGATCGGCACAAAAGGCCAGCAGGGGATCTCATTTACCTCGCGCGGCCGGGTTATCATTACCACGAAGTAGAAGCTATCTCAAAAAAGTCTTTTGGTCCAATCTCGGCGTTGGGCGCTAAATTTAAATCCTCGAAATACTGGAGTATTACTCCGGTTTAAATGTAGCGCCCGCCTTGACTTGTCGCAGATCCCGCGCGCTTTTTGCGGGGATTTTTTCAACCCGTGTTTTGATGTACTTGAGCAAAGTCGTCCCCCCAACCTCCTCGGTCATGTTGGGTTTTTGGATTCCCGGCGGGTTTTGTCCGCCAAACTGGGGGAATTTGGGATCTCCCTCCAGGCCGCGTTCATGACCGAAACCGCCGGCAGCGCCCAGAATCCCGGGCATAATCGCCCATGTCGGGTGCGCTTTCATCTCAACCGCGCCCCAGGGTGATTTCAGCCTCACGACCTCGTCCGCCTCTATTTTTAAATCATGTGCATCCATTTTATTGATCCATAAAACATTCGTGCCATTTGCTTTCATCAACTGGTAGTTGTTGAATGTAGACGAGTGCTCATGCTTAAAAGATCGGAAGTTGCCAAAGTGAAATGGATAGGTGGCATCGGTGGCCAGATCCGGGGGGCCGTCGTGATGGTCGGGAAGCGGATCCACCCCTTTTTCCTGGGCGACCGGATTCAAAAAGTTATATTTGCCCGTTTGGGTGGTTCCCGAAGAGCCATACCCCTCCGGAGGGTTCAGCGACCCCCATTTCTTGTATTTGAAATACGCGGCTTTATCTGTGACAACATAACCACTTTCCTTGAGCTGGTCCAGTGTACAGGGCAGGCTTGTTAGCTGATTTTCAAAAGCCTCTTCTATGCTTTTCCATGGAAAATATTGCCCCAGACCCATCCGTTTGGCTAGTTCGACGGTGATCCAGTACATGGGTTTTGAATTATAAAGCGGTTTGACCACTTCCGCCCAATAGCTGATTTGGGCTTCGTAAAGCCAATCCGGTTTGATTTGGCTCTGTTCGAGCCACGAGCTGTCAGGCAACACCACATCACACAGCAGGGCCGTGTTGCACATAAAGGCGTCGATACACACTTTGAACTTCATCTTTTCAATGGCCTCGGTGATGGCGGCCTGATTTCCCCAGCTTAATACCGGATCGCCGAAGTAGCACACCATTGCTTCGAGTTTTCCAGATTCAACATCATTCAGCAAATAGGCGGGTGCCCACCCGGACCACATCCGAAGCTTATCCAGCTTGGGTGCCTTGCCTTTGGGCGGCTTTTCCTGGCCCTCGCCCCACGCCGGCATCAATTTTCGTTTGAAAGGCAAAGATGGGCCTCCCGGTGCGTCAAAAGTACCGCACAAACCATTCAGCGCCTGTAAGGCGGCCGTTGCGTTCATGCCGTTCGGCACCTGGGCCAGGCCGGTCCATGACATCGCGCCCTTGGCCGTTGCCTTGGCAAACTCAAGGGCAATCCGCTCGATCGTTTCCGCCGGCACACCACTGATTTTTGATGCCCATAACGGGGTTTTGGGAGTATCATCATCTTCTCCCATTACCCGTTTTTTGAATGCCTCAAATCCGGACGTCCAGTCGTTCACAAATTCTCTGTCATAAAGGCCGTGTTTGATAATCACATGACACATAGCCAGGGCCACGGCTGCATCCGTTGACGGCTTAATGGGTATCCACTCGGTGGCCAATGCCGCCGTTTCGGAGCGCCTCGGATCGAAGACTACCAGTTTAGCGCCCCGGGCAACCGCCGCCTTCAACTGAGTTGTTTTTCGCTGCCCATAGGATGTCGCCACTTCATTCATACCAAAATGGAGTATGTAATCCGCCGCCTGGTAATTGATCCAGGGCCGCTTGTCGTTCAGGTTGTGCTCGTTTGCCATTCGATTGGCATTATCGCACATGGGCCGGTGAGTGGTCTTGGGACATCCCAAATGATCGAAGAGCGCTTCATGAACCCAATTGGCGAAATCATTGCCGCGCATGTACCCGATTTTGCTGTTATCCAGAGTTTTGAATATCTCGGCGACTTTATCCAAAGCCTCGTCCCATGAAGCTTTGCGAAACCGCCCCTCTTCCTTGATCAGTGGCGACTTGAGGCGATACGCCGAATAGACATGGTGTCGGGCGGAGCCACCCTTGGGACAAAGCCGGCCGCCGCCCTTGATGTCGCCTTGCAGGCCGCTGGTTGACATCAAGACACCGTCCTTGACTTTGGCCGTCATACCGCAAAGGGCACCACAGGCATAGCAATGGGTTGGTATTGTTTTGGCAGGGAGGGGGCTGATGGCGCCAGGTTTGAGAAGAAACGATTCTTTGGCAAGCGGCAGGTTTCCCAGGACCTTTCCGAGTAAGCGCAAATCAGCTTCGGGGTCCAAAATAGGAGACGCGTCAGGTGGGACCGATGCCAGATGCGCCACAAACAGGTAGCTCAGGGTAAACTCTGCAAGGGCTTTGTAAAAACCGGATTTGTCAGCAGAATGAAGCACGGCGCAAAATTCGGTCCGCCAGGCGATGTGCCTGCGGCCGAAATCACGTCGGACTTCGGCCACATTTTCATCACCGGCTGCCTCTCGTCGGTTTAGTTCGGCAAGAAAGTCGAATTGGACCGAAATGTGATCCTCAGGTTCAGGATAATCGGGGTCCTTATGTAATCCGTTCTTGTTCAGCACCCCACGCATTAGAGACAGAGGTTCTCCATAAAGCGTGGGCTCTCTGTCGGCGTAGAACGACTCATAGGGGAATACCGGATTATCACCCGCATTGAGAAAAAGATCCGCATATTCATACTTAAGAATTTTATACGTATCTGCGCCTGAGCTGTCCATAAAGTCGAACAACACTTTGGCGCCTTTGGCCATTTCTTTACAGTAAAAGCTTTCTGAAGCTTCCTTCAGGGCGATTAAAAATGCATCACTTTGCATGGCGGTGTATAATTCTGGGCTTATTTCATCTGCAAACACGGTCGCCAAAAAGCGTTGAATGGTAAATTTTGCTGCGGCCAGTTCTTTTACTTTCATTATCTCCTCCATCCCATGACACGGGTGATGGCTTAAATATTAAGGCTGCCCTTGATGGTACTTTTCCCTTTTAAAAGAGCTCGCTTAAGGCAGGCATCCAATTCTTCCACGACAACAGGTTTGAATAAATACGAACACGGAGCCCATCTCAACGCTCGGCGAACTTCCAGGATATCAGGCGCGTCGCAAAAAAGAACGACTTTGAAACTGGGCGAAATTTCCCTGAGGTGCTTAATCATATCGATACCTTCCGGTCCTGAAAGCAGAGCAATATCGACTTTATTTTCGCGGGCATAGTCAATGGCCTCTCCGGAATCGCCAAAAGACGTCACCTCATGGCCCAGAGATTTTGCCGCATCCCATAGCATTTCAGGGTTTGCATCGTAAGTGATTATTTTCGCCAAAACTGACCTCCTTCGCAGATTTTTTAAAAACAATGAAGCCCATGCCACAACAGAGGTTATGAGCCAATGCTTATAACCCATGCCACAATAAAGATTATGAGTCAATGCTTATAACCATAAATATTATCTTATTGTCGTCCCTATCCGCGCTATATGCCGATGAGGGTTTTTAACATATTGATATAATTATATTTGTAGTGAGTAGAACCGGTTAGGTAGGGTTGTTCGGCAAAGCTTGGAAAAGGAAACAGGACCTGCTATGCGAAGCTTGGCATGCAGATCAAAGTGCGGGGTGGTTCATCCCATATAAAGTGGTTCCGAAATCCAGGTGAAAGGCCTTTCATTCATGGCCTGATGGCGTTTTTACCGATTCTACAGATTCGAAAGTGATGCCGTCCGCGTTCAAGCTGATAATATGTTCGCCCGTGACCATTTTTACCAGATTGGTATCTTTGGTTTCCAGCGCATCTTTAATTAAAGCTTCGTATACCCTGGCAAAATTATCTGTTTTGGCCGCTTCAAGCACCATATCCATTATTCCCAACTTTTCCAGATATTCTTTGGAAACGAAAACTTTGGAGACGTTGTGCTTTTCCAAAGTGAGCGCTTTGCGTTTTCGGGTCATGAATTTGTGGCCTTGATTATATTTCCTAACCAGTTGGAGCGGATGAACTGCTTCTATAGCGATTGCTAAAAATATGTTCCGATTGCTCTATCCTGTCATTCTGAGGAGTGAAACCAGTTTTCGCCAAAGGTTACGCCCGACAGGCGACGAAGAATTTCTCTCAGCGAAGCGCGTCCTTAACTTGTAGGGGACTCTTCGCTCCGCTCAGAGTGACAAAATAACGGGACATATTTTTGACAATTGGCATAAACAGCGAGAACGACGCCTAAATTCCGACAGTGTCCGTTCACAGGCGGTAGGTTTTGGCTCGGAGCACTTGTCCGGCGTAGCCCGAGGGCGAAGCCGGAAGGCCTGAGCGCTTTTTAAACCGCAGGCATAGCAGACGCTATGTTGAGGATTTAACAAGAGCGAAAACGCGGCTCCGTGCCAATCCGTCGTCGCCAAGGCTATGCCGGACAGGAAGATGCCGCCTGTGTACGGACACTATTTCATTTTTCTCAGTACGTAGTGCAAGACCCCCCCATGCCGATAGTATTCCAGTTCCGCCGGTGTATCGATCCGCGCTTTTACCTTAAAAGATACCGTGCTGCCGTCTTCCCGCTGTGCCGTCACTTCAAGTTCTTTACCCGGTGCCAGCGCGGGAATGCCTGAGATAGTGTACAGCTCCGAACCGTCCAACCCGATGGATTCTCGCCCGGTGCCCGGGGCGAACTCCAGGGGCAGCACGCCCATGCAGACCAGGTTGCTGCGATGGATCCTCTCAAAGCTTTCGGTAATGACGGCTTTAACCCCTAAAAGGTTGGTGCCCTTGGCGGCCCAGTCGCGGCTGCTGCCGGTACCGTACTCCTTACCGGCCACCACCACCAGCGGGGTTCCCCGTTCGATATAGGTCATGGATGCGTCATAAATGGTCGTTGTTTCATTTTCCGGCATGAGCCGGGTGACGCCTCCGGAGACGCCCGGGACCAGGAGATTGTCCAGGCGGATGTTGCCGAAGGTGCCGCGCATCATGATTTCATGGTTGCCGCGGCGGGAGCCGTAGCTGTTGAAATCGACCTCTTTGACACCCTTGTTCCTGAGGTAGTCCGCGGCCGGGCTGTCCAGGGGGATGGCCCCGGCCGGGGAGATATGGTCCGTGGTGACCGAGTCGCCCAGAAAAGCCAGTACCCGGGCAGCTTCAATGTCGGCCAGTTCCGGTACATCCTGGCTGATACCCTTAAAGTAAGGGGGTTCCTTTATATAAGTGGATGCCGGCTCCCACTGGAAGCGGGTGCTTTCCGTGACCGGCAGGGCATTCCAATTATCCGACCCGTCGTAAATCCGGCCATATTCATCCAGGTACATGCCGGTCTGGACATGTTCGGCCACCAGGCGTTTGATTTCCGCCTTTTCCGGCCAGATGTCAGCCAAAAAGACAGGCCGGCCGTCTGCATCTGATCCAATCGGCTCGGTGGCAAAGTCAATATCAACCCGTCCGGCCAGGGCATAGGCCACCACCAGCAGGGGCGACCCCAGGTAGTTGACCCGGGTGAGGGGGCTGATCCGGCCTTCAAAGTTCCGGTTGCCGCTCAGCACCGAAGCAACCACGAGATCTTGCTCCTGGATGGCCGTGGCCACCGGTTCCGGCAGCGGGCCGCTGTTGCCGATACAGGTGGTGCAGCCATAGGCAACATTGTGAAATTTCAGCTCTTCGAGGTATTTCAGCAGGCCGCTGGATTCAAGGTAGCGTGTCACGACCCGTGACCCGGCGCCCATGCTGGTTTTTACCCAGGGTTTTACATTCAAACCCTTTGCGACCGCTTTTTTGGCCATCAGGCCGGCCCCGATGAGCACCGAGGGATTGGAGGTGTTGGTGCAGCTGGTGATGGCGGCGATAACGACGGATCCCTGTATCAGGCTGGCTTGCTGGTCATTGATTTCGATCGGGGCCTCTTTGTCGGGCGCCTGGCCGCTCTCTGCCAGGGCTTTTTCAAATTCCGGTTTCATCCGGGTAAGCGCAATGCGGTCCTGGGGCCTTTTGGGGCCTGCCAGAGAGGCTTCCACCGTGCCCATATCCAGCTCCAGCGTATCGTTGAATAGCGGCTGGGGTTGGTCGTCGGTGCGGAACAGTCCCTGGGTTTTGCAATAGGTTTCCACCAGGGATACTTTTTCCGGCGAACGGCCGGACAATTTCAGGTAGTCCAGGGTGCGGTCATCCACCGGGAAAAATCCCATGGTGGCGCCGTATTCCGGCGACATGTTGGCGATGGTGGCCCGGTCTTCAAGGGGCAGGTTGGAAAGGCCCGACCCGTAGAATTCAACGAATTTGCCCACAACCCCCTTTTCCCGCAGCATCTGGGTAACGGTCAAGACCAGGTCTGTGGCGGTGACGTTTTCCGGGAGCCGGCCGGTGAGTTCAAACCCGATGACCTCCGGGGTGAGCAGGTAGTATGGCGTCCCCAGCAGGACGGCTTCGGCTTCGATACCGCCGACCCCCCACCCCATAATTCCCAGGCCATTGATCATAGTGGTGTGAGAATCGAGGCCCAGCAAGGTGTCCGGAAAGACCGTCGGCGGCCCGTCGCCTTCTTTCTGGAAAACCACCCGGCCCAGGTTCTCCAGATTTACCTGGTGACAGATGCCCGCGGCCGGCGGCACCACGCTGAAATTGCCGATGCTCTGCATGCCCCAGCGCAAAAACGCATAGCGTTCACCGTTGCGGTGGTAATCCAGATCTTCATTTTGCTGCAGGGCTTCAGGGGTACCAAAATAGTCCACCTGAACCGAATGATCGATGACCAGCTCGGCCGGGATACGGGGATTTACCTTCAAAGGATCCCCGTACAGAACCTGGGCGGCGTCGCGCATGGCCGCCAGATCGACGACCGCGGGGACTCCCGTAAAGTCCTGTAATAACACGCGGGCGGGCATGAAAGGCACCTCTTTTTTATCTGTGCTTTGGGGTGACCAGTTGGCCATATTTTCGGCATCCGCAGCCGTGATGAGCGTTCCGTCTTCACTGCGCAGCAGGTTTTCAAGCAAAATTCTGATGCTGAATGGCAGCCGCTCAATTCCCGGAAAACCATTGGCCGCCATTTGAGACAGGCTGAAATATTGGACCGGCCCGGCCGGCGTTCCTAGGGTTGCAAGGGTGTTGAAACTGTTTGGATGGTTTTCCATGGGCCCCTCCTGCTATCTGCTGTTGACGGTCAGTTTTTTGATGAAATGCCGGCAGGAATGACCAACTTTTGAGGTATTTCCGCGAACCTGCAGCAGCATGAATTTTCGTAGAATAACTCTATAGTTATAGGCATTAAACCGCACATTTGCAACCTTTTCGATAGTTGTTGACACTTTTTAGCATTTTGATTATAGAATCTTCTTTAATCTGAAGCGGTAACCGTGTTTCAGGGAAGTTGCCGCTGATTTTTTCGGACAAATTCCAAATTATATGCGGGGGAATCAGGAACAGGTTTTGAAAGATAATCTGGTATCCATACTGAACAAGAAAAAAACTGCCATTGTTAAAAAATGGTTTGACCTTGTTGTCAATTCCTACCCCGCGGACACCGCATCCTTCCTGAAAAGCCAGAAAGACCAGTTTGCCAACCCGGTGGGCCATACCACTAAAAAAGGTCTGGAAGCTGTTTTTGATGAAGTCGTCAGCGGCATGGACCGCGAAACCATCATCTCTTTTCTTGATCCCATCATCCGCATCCGGGCGGTCCAGAAATTCACCCCGTCACAGGCCGTCAGCTTTATCCTCGACTTGAAAATTGTGATCCGCGAAAAACTGAAAAAAGAGCTCAAATCACCGCAGACCACTTCCGGGTTGGCGGAGATTGAAACGAATATAGACCGGTTGTGCCTGATCGGTTTCGATATTTTTGTCGGCTGCCGGGAAGCCATTTACCGGTTAAAAGTCGATACCGAAAGAAAGAAAATTTACAGTGCGTTTTCAAGGGCGGGTTTAGTTACCGAGCTTCCGGAAAATGGACCGGAACTCCAGGCGCCTAAATCTTAATCTATGTGAGGTAATGTTAAATGAATGACAAGTACATGTATTCCCTCATAGCAGTGTTTGCGCTTGCCTTGCTGGCCTATGTGGGCGTTGAGGCAGCCGGAATGGATGTCATTTTCGGCGTCGTCTTTCCCTACGCGGCCATACTCCTATTTATAGGCGGGTTCGCCTGGAAGGTTATGGGGTGGGCAGGGTCCGCGGTACCGTTCAGGATCCCGACAACCTGCGGGCAGCAGAAATCTCTGGACTGGATCGAACCGGCGTGTATCGACAATCCCACGACCACTGGGGGGGTTGTCATCCGGATGTTTCTGGAAATTGTCACTTTCCGGTCACTGTTCAGGAATACCCGCATGACGGTGAAATCCGATGGCCGGATTACCTACAACCTGGAGTTGTTCCTGTGGCTGGGGGCGCTGGCTTTTCATTACGCCTTCCTGACGACCCTGGTGCGGCACCTGCGCTTTTTCCTCGAGCCGGTTCCGATCTGCCTGCAGTGGCTGGAAAATCTGGACGCGTTTATGCAGTTCGGCCTGCCGGTGGTGTACATGTCCGGGGTCGTGCTGCTGGCGGCGGTGCTCTACCTGCTCGCCAGGCGGCTACTCAGTGCAAAGATCAGATACATCAGCCTCGCCTCCGATTTTTTCCCGCTGTTCCTGATCGGCGGCATCGCCTTCACCGGTATCCTGATGCGCTACCTTTCCAAGGTGGATATCGTGAATATCAAGTCCCTGACCATGGGCCTGGTAACGTTTCACCCCGTGGTGCCCGAGGGCATCAGCGGCCTGTTTTACATACATCTCTTTTTTGTGAGCGTGCTGCTGGCCTATTTCCCGTTCAGCAAGCTGATGCACATGGGCGGCGTCTTCCTGAGCCCCACCCGGAATCTGACGACGGATACCCGTGCCCGCCGGCATGTCAACCCCTGGAACTATCCGGTGCATGTCCACACGTACGAAGAGTATGAAGACGAATTCAGGGAGAAGATGATGGATGCCGGCCTGCCGGTGGATAAAATGCCCGAACCCGAACCGGAAGCAGAGGAAGAAGAGGCCCCCGCGGCCGCGGAAGCCGAGGCAGAGGAAAAGGAGTAAGCGATGAGTGATCTTCCGAAATCAGATGAATATTACAGCGCCATAGACCACGGGATGCCCAAATCTACGGGCTGGATGGATACACCGACGACCCTCCGGGAAGGTATCCACTGCTACTCTGCGAATCCGGCGAGCCTGGAATACGTAGGGATGCCGCACGCGAGAAAATTCGATCCGCAGGCGGAGGACTGGAAACTGCCGGAAAACTGGCAGCAGATCATCCACGAAGGCTTCAAGGAACGGCTCGAAAAGTTCAGGTCCCTGAAGATTTTCATGGACATCTGCGTACGCTGCGGGGCCTGTGCTGATAAGTGTCACTATTTTATCGGTACCGGCGATCCGAAGAACATGCCGGTGCTGCGGGCGGAACTTCTCCGGTCCGTATACCGCAACGACTTTACGAAACTGGGCAAGATCCTGGGTAAAGTCAACGGGGCGCGGCCCATGACCCTGGATGTCCTGAAAGAGTGGTGGTACTACCTGTTCCAGTGCACGGAGTGCCGGCGTTGCTCGGTATTTTGCCCGTACGGCATCGACACCGCTGAGATTACCATTATGGGTCGTGAACTTCTGAACCTGCTGGGCCTGAACATCGACTGGATCGCGACCCCGGTGGCCAACTGCTACCGGACCGGGAACCACCTGGGGATTCAGCCCCATGCTTTCAAGGATATGATCGACTTTTTCGTCGAGGATATCGAAGAGATTTCCGGCCTGCAGCTTGAGCCCCAGTTTAATAAAAAGGGTGCCGACATCCTCTTCATCACTCCGTCGGGGGATGTCTTTGCCGACCCGGGTACCTACACCTGTGTGGGTTACCTGATGCTGTTTCACTATCTCAAGGAAAAATACGGGCTGGACGTTACCTGGTCCACCTATGCCAGCGAGGGCGGCAACTTTGGCTTCTTCACCTCTCACGAGATGATGAAGCGGCTCAACAGCAAGATGTACATGGAGGCCAAACGCCTGGGCGTGAAATGGATCCTCGGCGGCGAGTGCGGTCACATGTGGCGGGTGATCAACCAGTACATGGACACCATGAACGGCCCGGCGGACTTCCTGGAAGAGCCGGTGAATCCGATCACCGGCACCAAGTTCGAAAACGCCAGATCCACCAAGATGGTGCACATCACCGAGTTTACCGCCGATCTCATCAAACACGGCAAGCTCGACCTTGATCCGAGCCGCAACGACCATCTCAAGGTCACCTTCCACGACTCGTGCAACCCCTCGCGGGGCATGGGCCTGCTGGATGAGCCGCGCTACGTGATCAAGAACGTCTGCAACAACTTCTACGAAATGCCGGCAAATACTATCCGGGAACAGACCTTCTGCTGCGGCAGCGGCGCGGGACTCAATGCCGGCGAGGATATGGAACTGCGGATGGCCGGCGGCCTGCCCAGGGCCAACGCGGTCAAGCACGTCCACGAAAAGCACGGCGTCAACATGCTGGCCAACATTTGCGCCATCGACCGTGCGGCTTTCCCGGACCTCATGTCCTACTGGGTTCCGGAAGTCGATGTGACGGGCGTTCATGAGATGGTGGCCAATGCCCTGATCATACCGGGGCAGAACAGCCGGCCTACCGACTTGCGCGGTGAAGATATACCGGGATTGGAGCAGGAGGAGGAGGAAGAGACTGATGAATGATAAGGGAAAGATCATCACGGGGTTAGTCATATTTTTCATAATATTCACCTTCCCGTTCTGGTACAACCGGGGAAAAGCGGCCTCCGTGCCGGAGCCGGTCCTTTCTCCGATAGCCAAGAAAGCCGGGGCGTGTGTGCGTGACAAAGCCTATATCAAGGCCGAACACATGCAGCTACTGGATGACTGGCGGGACACCGTTGTCAGGGACGGAATGCGCAGGGTGACCAACAAGCATGGCCAGGAATTCGAAATGAGCCTTTCCAATACGTGTCTGGAATGTCACGACAACAAGGCTGAATTCTGTGACCGGTGCCACGATTACGCCTCGGCAAGGCCCTACTGCTGGGACTGCCACATCGACAATCCGAAGGAGAAGAAGTGATGGAAGACAGCAGAAGAACATTTTTGAAGTTAGCGGGGGTTGCGGCCCTGGGATTGACGACGAAACCGGTTCTGGATGCCTACGCATCGGGCGGCGGCCCGGCCCCGGATGCCCTGGTAAAACGCGGGGGCAAAGCGCTGACCGCCAAAAATTGGGGCATGGTCATCGATACCCGCAAGTTTACCTCCCAGGCGGATCTGGATCCGATTATCGCGGCCTGCGACAAGATCCACAATATTCCCAAGTTCGAAAACAAGAAACACGAAGTCAAGTGGATCTGGTCCGCACCATACCACAATGTGTTTCCGGACAAGTCCAACAAGTACATGGATGCCCACAGCCACCACGTGCCCTTCCTGGTGCTGTGCAACCATTGTGAAAATCCGCCGTGCGTACGGGCCTGCCCGACCAAGGCGACCTTCAAGCGCGAAAGCGACGGCATCGTGCTGATGGACTTTCACCGCTGCATCGGCTGCCGGTTCTGCATGGCCGCCTGCCCGTTCGGGGCCCGGAGCTTCAATTTCCGGGATCCGCAGGAGTTTATTCCGGAAATCAACCTGAAGTTCCCCCGCCGGATGAAAGGGGTGGTTGAAAAATGTAATTTCTGCGCGGAACGCCTGGCCGTCGGCAAAATGCCGGCCTGCGCGGAGGCTTCCAACGGCGCCATCGCCTTTGGCGATCTGGAGGATCCGGATTCCAATGTCCGGCACCTGCTGCATGCCAATTACACCATCCGGCGCAAGCAGAGCCTGGGAACGGAACCGTCGGTCTACTACATCGTGGGCGGCGGCGGATCTGAAGAAGAGCACGGATAATAACGCTTTTTGTCAACGTAAACAAAAAGGATCATTACCTTATAAATCGGTTTACGACATAGTGTGAGGTGGTTATGTTAGATTTAGCAGTCAAAGGAAGTAAAAAATACTGGGGCTTGCTGGGAGTCCTCGGCGCAATTGTCGCCATCGGGGCCTTTTTCTATTTCAAGCAGCTCAGCTTCGGCCTGGGGATTACCGGTATGAGCCGGGATGTATCCTGGGGGTTTTATATTGCCCAGTTTACATTTCTGGTCGGGGTGGCCGCCGGGGGCGTGATGGTGGTACTACCGTATTACCTGCACGACTACAAGGCCTTTGGCCGGATTACCATCCTGGGTGAGTTTCTGGCCATTTCGGCCATTACCATGTGCCTGCTCTTCATCCTGGTGGATCTCGGGCAGCCCATGCGGATGCTCAACGTGATTTTCTATCCCACCCCAAATTCCATGCTCTTCTGGGACATGATTGTTCTGAACGGCTACCTGTTTTTGAACATTATCATCGGGTGGAACGTCCTCGAGGCGGAGAGAAACGGCACCCACTACGGGATGTGGCTGAAACCTTTCATTTACCTGTCTATTCCCTGGGCGGTGGGTATTCACACCGTTACAGCCTACCTGTACTGCGGCCTGCCGGGCAGACATTTCTGGCTGACAGCGATCCTGGCGCCGCGCTTTCTGGCCTCGGCTTTTGCCGCCGGCCCGGCCCTGTTGATTCTGCTGTGCCTCATTGTCCGCAAGGTTACCAAATTCGATCCGGGACGGGAGCAGATCCAGAGCCTTGCCAAGATCGTGACCTACGCCCTTATTCTCAACGTGTTCTTCCTGATCTGTGAGGTTTTCGTGGCTTTTTACAGTAATATTCCGGGCCACATGGACCACATCAAGTACCTGTTTGTGGGCCTGCATGGCCACAATACATTGGTGCCCTGGATGTGGTCCGCAATCGCCCTGATGGTGATCGCGATCATCCTGCTGCTCATCCCCACCTGCCGCCGCAACGAAGGCGTGCTGGCCGTGGCCTGCGTCATGCTTTTCATCGGTGCCTGGATTGATAAGGGCATGGGCATGATTGCCGGTGGGTTCGTACCCAACCCGCTGCACGAGGTGAACGAGTACATGCCCTCGGGTCCTGAAGTGGCGATTACCCTGGGTGTCTGGGCGGCCGGGTTCATCGTGCTGACCATTCTGTTCAAAATGGCCACCGGTGTCAAAGAAGAAGCCGCCGGTCTCTAAACCTGAAAATTGAAAATCTTAAAGGGCCTGCCGCACATGCGGCGGGCCCTTTTTTCTTGACAGAGAAGGCGTGCCATTTTAAATGTGCAGGAGTTCAGGTGCGCATTGAGAGACCTCTTAAAAATGCCCAATTTTGTTTCAGTCCAACGCGGGCGAAAACTTTAACCAGAGGAATACATCGAGTATTTTGAGGGTTAAAATTTTAGGCCAACGCCGGAATGGGACAAAAGGGGGGTGTTTTTAAGAGGTCTCTCAGAGCTTAACAGGGAACTCCGTGAGAACCGGAGACGGGCCCGCCGCTGTAATCGGGGACGAACGCCGCAACCATGTCACTGTTCACACTACTGAGAATGGGAAGGCGCGGTTAATAGGAAGATCCGAAAGTCAGAAGACCTGCCTGGACATGAGGCGTATCCTTTATGGACAAAAGGCCGCCCGCCGGATCTCAGGATAAAAAGGGACATCCCCGGATCGAGTTGTATCGGTCCGGGGATTTTTTTTGGCTGGGCAGCCCTTATTTCAGGATAGCCCGGGCTCGGGATAGCATAGACTCCGATTAGCGGCACCCATAGGAAATGCATGTGAGGGTAATAGAAAAACATATAAGAAGCTTTCTGGCCGTATGGATGGTTTGCATTGCGCTGGTTTTGTGGCCGGCGGTGGTATGGCCTAACGACAACAAACTGGTTACAGACTTGCTGGGCCGGCAGTTGACCGTCCCCGTTAACCCGCAACGGATTGTTGCCCTGGCGCCCAGTGTTACCGAGATTGTCTTTGCCCTGGGCTGCGAACAGAAACTGGCGGGGGTCACCAGGTTCAGCGACTTTCCCGAAGCAGCCCGCACATTACCCAAGGTAGGTTCATACGTCCACCTTGATCTGGAGAAGATCGTGGCCCTGAATCCGGATGTCTGCATTGCGGTGAAAGATGGCAATCCAAAGCACATTGCCGAGCGGTTGGCCGCGCTGAACATACCGGTTTTCGCGGTAGACCCGACCAATCTGGATTCGGTCATGGAGACCATCCTGGCCATAGGAGGCCTGATAAACGCCGATCAAGAAGCGGATCGAGTCGTCAGGGATATGCAAACCCGGGTTGCCCGTGTTAAAAATGCGCTGGCCGGGATCGAGTTCAGGCCGCGGGTCTTTTTCCAGATAGGGATTGACCCCATCGTGTCCGCCGGCTCAAAAACTTTTATCGATGAATTGATCGTCATGGCGGGTGGCGAAAACCTGGCTGCGGGGACGGTTTCCTACCCGCGCTACAGCCAGGAGCAGGTTCTGGACCTGAAACCCGACGTGATCATCATTACCTCCATGGCACGGCACGCAATTTTTGAGGAGGTCAAGGCGAACTGGCGTCAGTGGCCGGGGATGCCGGCCGTACAGCATGACCGGATTTTTCTTCAGGAGTCGAATATCTCCGACCGGCCCACACCGCGCATGGTCGACGGGCTTGAAGCCCTGTCAAAAATACTTCACCCGGACAGATTCAAGGAGGCCCAGTGAAACCCGCGCCAACCGGCTTGATGATGCGCCTGCTGCTGACCGGTGGCATCTTGACCGGCCTGCTGATTCTGGCCGTGGCGGCCGGCCTGGCGGCAGGGTCCTCCGGAATAAAGTTTACGGCTCTGTGGCAGGCCATCGCGGACCCGGAAAATGCCGACGCCATGCTAAAGGCGATCATCTGGAAGATCCGACTGCCCCGGGTATTGATAGCCATCGTGGCTGGTGCGACCCTTTCGCTGGGCGGGCTGGTTTTCCAGGCGCTCTTGCGCAACCCCTTGGCCGAGCCATACATCCTCGGGGTGTCGGGAGGGTCGGCCATCGGGGCGATCATCGGTATTCTCATGGGGTTCGCACGTTTTCCCGGCATTACCCTGACAGCCTTTGTCGGATCCGCCGGAACGCTATTGGCCGTCCTGGCCATCGCCGGCGGGAGGTCCCTGGTGGACCGGGATTCTCTGTTGCTTTCGGGGGTCATGATCAATGCCTTCTGCTCCGCCGTAATCATGTTCCTGGTCTCCCTCACCCAGGATTCGCGGCTGCATAGTATTATGTTCTGGCTCATGGGGGACCTTTCTATGGCGGGGATGAAAGAGGCCGGTGTTCTGGCCGGGATGGTGCTGCCCTGCTTTATATTGACGTTCCTGTTTTCAAACCGGATGAACCTGCTGCTGCTCGGAGGCGAGACGGCCCAGACCATGGGGGTAAATATCCGCCTGGTGGTCATTGCACTGCTGATTTCCACCTCCTTTATGGTGAGTGTCACGGTCAGTTACTGCGGCCTTTTCGGGTTCGTGGGACTGGTGATTCCGCACCTGCTGCGGTTGGCCATCGGCCCAGACCACCGGGTGCTGGTACCGGCCTGCATCCTTGGTGGTGGAGCTTTCATGGTTCTTTGTGACATTCTGGCCAGGACCCTGCCGGACCAGGGCGAGATGCCGGTGGGCGTGATTACCGCCCTGGTGGGGGCCCCGCTTTTTATCTACCTTCTCAAGAGGTCTCAACGATGACAGCTGCCGTCAATGCCGCGAAAATCGTTTACGGTTACAGCGAAACAACTGTTCTGAAAAAAGTTGGCCTGGCGGTGTCTTCGGGAGAGTTTTTCATTATTGCCGGACCGAACGGATCCGGTAAGACCACGCTGCTGAAAATTCTGGCTGGAATCTTCCGACCACAGGCCGGTGAGGTTTCGGTCATGGGGACCCCCCTTGCGGTCTACGGCAAAAAGGCGCTGGCCAGGGTTGTGGCCTATGTCCCCCAGGCCGTGGACGACAGCATTCCGTTTACGGTCCTCCAGACGGCCCTCATGGGCCGGACGCCGCACCTGGGATTGCTGGGGCTCGAGAGTGGTCCCGATTATGAAATTGCTTTGGACGCACTGGCCATCACCGGCAGCGATCACCTGGCCCACCGCAGGATCGGCCAGCTCAGCGGTGGCGAGCGACAGCGGGTTCACATTGCCCGGGCTGTCTGCCAGGAACCGGAAATCCTGCTTCTGGATGAGCCCACCGCGTCCCTCGATCCCGCCCACCAGATTCGCATCATGGACCTCATGGACCGCCTGCGGGCCTCCCGGAGGATGACGGTCATCATGGTGTCCCACGACCTGAATATCGCCGCCATGTACGCGGACCGAATTCTCATGCTTAAAGAGGGCGAAGCTGTTCATTGCGGTACACCCGGCGAGGTCCTGGTGCCGGACATCCTGGAAAAAGCCTACGGCTGCCGGATGATGGTGGATGAAAATCCCGCCGGCCCGTTTCCCCGGGTGATGCCGCTGCCGGAGAAGTTTGATGGGAGGTAAGGCGTGGATGCCGACGCAGGAAAGGTTATATGAGTGGTTTCGGATTGTTGTCACATCCTTTAGCAGGATTCAAGGAGAAGAAAACCGGGCGTCCGATTCTGGTCATTGCTTCCGGCGCTAACCGGGTTGATTTAAAGAAGATTAAAAAAACAACGGGTTTGAAACTGGGACGGGCAGACGGCAACTTCGTGAAGGAAAAGGTTGGCTTTGCCATCGGCGGCATCCCGCCCGTGGGCCACAGCGAACCCCTGGAAACCCTGCTGGATCCGGATTTGAAGACCTATACAACGATCTGGGCCGCTGCGGGCACGCCCTTTGCCGTTTTTCAGCTGAACCCCACCGACCTGGAACCGCTTACGCAGGGGAGATGGATAGATCTGTCGGAAGAAAGATAGGCGCGTATATGAAAATTGTAAGCAGCTTCTACAAAAACCGGCTTTTACTGCTATTGGGATTGCTGACGGCTTTTCCGCCCCTTGCGACCGATATGTACCTGCCGGCCATACCGCTGCTTCAAAAGGTCTGGCAGCAGCCCCTGTCCATCGTCAACCTGACGCTGGTCGGATTTTTTGTCAGTTATTGCGTATTCCTCCTGATTTACGGGCCGCTGGCGGATCGGTTCGGCCGTCGGCCGCCGCTGCTGGCGGGCATCGGCATCTTCATCCTGGCGAGCCTGCTATGCGCCTTAACAAACAGCATCACCAGCCTGATCATCTTACGGGTTTTCCAGGCCGCCGGGGCGGCTTCAGCCTCAGCCCTGGCCCTGGCCATTAGCAAAGACGTTTACCAGGAGCATGAACGGGGGCGTATTCTCGCCTACATCGGTGTGATCATGGCCCTCGCTCCCATGCTGGCACCGGTTATCGGCGGTTGGGTGATGACCTGGTTTTCCTGGCGGTGGATATTTGTGATCCAGGGGCTGCTGGGCGCAGTTGCCTGGGCGGGTGTATTCCGCATGCCGGAAACCCTGAAAACACGCGTGGCTACCGGTGCCCTCGAGACGGCCGGAATCTACCTGCAGCTGCTTCGCAACAGGCGCTATGTGGGCTTTGCCTTGATGATGTCCATCATCGTGCTGCCGCATTTTGCTTTCATCGGCGGGTCGGCGGATATCTATATCACGCGGCTGGGGCTCTCCGAGCAGGCCTTCGGTTATTTTTTTGCTTTGAACGCGGCGGCCATTATGGCCGGCTCCATCGTCTGCACACGGCTGGTTCACCGGGTGGCAGTGAAGGGGCTTTTGACGGTCGGCTTTGCGGGCATCCTCATCGGCAGTGCGGGCATGCTGATGGGGTGGCTGCCGGGGCCCTGGGGGCTGGCCCTGCCCATGGCGGTCGCATCCTTCTCATTTGGTCTCAGCCGGCCGCCCAGCAACAACCTGGTCCTGGAACAGGTCGACCGGCATGCCGGGGCGGCCTCCTCACTTTTAGTCTTTATCTACTTTATGCTGGGCGCCTTTGCCATGTGGCTGATCTCCCTGGATTGGCCGGATAAAATCCATGCCATCGGTTTTATGGGAATCGCGAGCGGCGGCACCATACTGGGCCTCTGGCTCCTTTTGTCCGGAAAAGCGACTGAAAAACCCACCGAGTTTGTCCGGCCAGGTCAGCCTGTCCAAAAGAGAATGAAATCTTAAAGTGTGTTCGGACCAATGACATGCGAACAACTGAAGATTTATCTTGACGAATTTTGGCCGGTTCACTACTTATAAAATTCTAAATAAATCGTTCAGGTGCTCGCAAGAGCTGAAAAGGGAACCGCCGTGAAATTCGGAGACGGGCCCGCCGCTGTAATCGGGGACGAACGCTGTGGACAGCCACTGCCTATTAGGGTGGGAAGGCGCAGCCAGTAGGAAGATCCGTGAGTCAGAAGACCTGCCAGAGCGATAGATGCAGATCCCGTGGACAAGGATCTGTTTCAGGATTCACAGGATAAAAAGGGAAATCCCTGGATCGAAAAATATTTCGGTCCGGGGTTTTTTTTTCTCGGAGCCGAACAGACAACACTCAGGAAAGGAGAAGGAAATGAGAAGATGTTGGTGTTGGCTGGCCGGGCTGGCTGTTCTGATTGCTCCGGTTATGAGCCAGGCTCAGGAGAAAACGGTTACCATGGAGGATATCGTGGTAACTGCCACCAAGACAGAGGAACAACGACAGGATATCCCGAATGCGGTCATCCTGATGGATCGGGCGGACATAGCGGAATCGCCGGCCAACAGCCTGGGAGAGCTGTTGAGCAACGAGCTTGGTGTTGACTGGCGGACCTACGGAAATTACGGCGGCGCGACGGAAACCATCAGGATCCGGGGCTTTGGCGCCAATGGCACCCAGGTGTTGGTAAACGGCATCAGTATGAATTCGCCATCCCTGGGAACGGCCGATGTGGGGCGTATCGCCCTGAACAGCATCGAACGCCTCGAGGTGGTCAAGGGCTCAGGGTCGTTGCTGTACGGGACCGGTGCGATGGGCGGCACGGTCAATATCATCACCAAGCGCCCACAGCGGGACAAGATCGATTTAAAGGCCAGCGCCGGCTACGGAACCCAGGATACTTATCACCTTTCTGCTGAACACGGCATGTTTGCCACTGGCGATTTCGGGTATTACCTGACCGCCAACCGGCGGGAAACCGATGGCTTCCGGAGTAATTCCGACCTGGTTCACACCGATGTTTCCCTGAACCTTATTCTCGATAAAGGGGATGCCCTGGATATCCAGTTGTACGGGGATATTGTCGATCGGGAATACGGTGCACCCGGCGCCCAGCCGCCGGCCGGGACGGTTCCCTACCAGAACAGCGGCCAATGGCTTTATGACACGGAATCAACCGATCTGCTTGACCGGGGAGAGGACCAGGACAAACATCTTGTACTGAACGTCAAGGGTGAACCCTTGGATTGGCTGGGGTACAGTTTAAAAGGTGATTACAGCCACCTGAAAAACTATTTCTACAACCGGTACTACAGTTCATGGACGAACACCATACCGGGGACCAAGACGTGGACCACCAACGAAATCCAGGGCTTGGAGGGCAACTTGAACTTTAAGCCCCTTGAGGGAGCCAGTGTTCTTGTGGGCGGTGAGTACCGGGATTACGATTGGGAAAACGAAGGCAACAACCTGGATACGTTTGGCAACGATGTGGCCGGAACTGCCTCGTCTACAAGGGCGAAAGTTACTACCAAAGGGGCCTATGCCGAAGCCCAGTACCGCCCTTTCGACCTGGCGAAATTTCTGCTTGGATTCAGGCATGAAAACCATTCAGAATTTGGTTATGTGGACCTGCCCCGTTATGGGTTGGTTGTCAATCCTCTGGACAAGACAGTTTTGAAATTCAGCCACGGAAAACACTATAACGCGCCCACGCTTAACGACCTGTTCTTTCCGGTTGTTCCCTTTATGGGAGGCGGAAATCCAGATTTGGTTCCGGAAGATGGCTGGCACTCTGACATATCCCTTGAACAGTCCCTGATCGGGGACAGTGTCTTTTTATCAGTGACCTATTTTCAATGGGATCTGGACAACAAGATTCAGTGGGCACCGGATACAACCGGAGCCTGGTATCCTGAAAACCTGCGTGGATACGAAGCCAATGGATTGGAGGTCGGAACTAAAATCGGCCCCTGGGCAAATATGCTGCTGGCCCTGAGCTATACCTATACCGATGCGGAAGAGGAAAGCCAGGCCTATACCAAACAGGATTATGGTTCTGCTCCGACCTGGATACCGGATTTTCAGTATACCTGGCAAAAGCGTCGGGCGACCAACACGCCTCGGGACCAGTTCAAGGGCAGCCTGACCTGGTGGAGTACATTTGATCTGACGGCAACTGCAACTGCCCGATATACAGGTGATCGCGTCTGGTACCGCACTGAAACCACAGTGTATCCGAACACTAAAACTGTGGAATACAATATGGCCTCCTACTGGACCATGGATCTCAAGCTGGAGCAGCGGCTCTGGCAACACTGGCTGGTTACCCTGCAGGGCAACAATCTGTTTGATGAGGAATACGATACCTATTTGACTCCTTTTTCAAATGACGTTACCGGGGTACAACCAACCATAGGATACCCGGGCGCCGGCAGTTCCTTCTATGGCGGCGTTACCTATGAATTTTAACCCGATAGAAGCTATCTGAAAAACGGATGAAACAGATTCTAATGAAGCGCCCGGAGTATCGTCGGTTATTGAAAGTTTTCGCCGGGGTACCCCGGGTCTTTCCAGGAAGAGACATGCAGCCCTTAGCGAGAGCCATCCTGATCGGCATGGCAGTGTTGTCCGCCCTGCTTTTTAATTCAGCGCCCGCCTTCGCTGCCTACCCGCTTTCTTTTACCGATTCGCGGGATCAAAAAATCATTCTGGATGAGAGGCCCCGCCGGGTTGTTTCCCTGGTGCCCTCCATAACGGAAATGATTTTTAAAATGGGGGCCGGAGAAACGGTGGCGGCCGTGACCCTGCACGATCGCTGGCCGCCGGCGGCCGCCGTAAAACCGGTGGTGGGGGGCTTCTTTACTCCCAATATAGAAAAAATCGTTTCATTCCAGCCGGATGTCATCTTTGTTGCCTCCCTGCACAAGGATGTTATCGCCCATTTCCAAGATTCACCGGTCAAACTGATATGCCTGGAACCCCGGTCAATTCCGGCCAGCTTTGAAACGATTTACCAGATTGGAAACATCTTCGAAAAATCTTCCGCGGCCGATACGCTTGTCAAGCAAATCCAGACGGAGCTGGCGTTGATAGAGACGAAAACCGATCGCATCCCCGTCGAAAAGCGCCTGAGGGTCATGCGCCTCATGGGGCGCGGGCGGGTCATGACCCCGGGCCGCGACAGCTTTCAGAATGAAATGATCCGGGCGGCCGGCGGCATTCCCCCGGATTTCAGCGGGCGGGGAGAGGTTGTTGCGGTGACCCTTGAACAGTGGCGGCGTTTCAATCCCCAGATTGTCTACGGCTGCGGCGGGGACCGGGAAACAGCGGCGGCATTTTTCAGTCAACCTGGCTGGAAAGAGGTGGACGCTGTCGCAAACGGCCGCATCTATTATTTCCCCTGCGGCCTGACCTGTCGGCTGGCCACCCAGACCGGAATGTTTGTAGGCTGGCTTGCCTCCAGGATATACAGCCGGGACTTTGCCGATGCCTCCGGGCAGGTGCAGCCGGACGGGGTTTACAGCAGCCGGCCTCTTGAACTGGACCTGCCTTATATCCGGTCGGCCAGGGTCGCCTACAGCCGGATGTACGATTTTACGAACAAATCCCTGATCGTGGATCTGAAATCGCCCATGCGGGTGGTGTCAACCCTGGAAGGGCGGCGCGAGAATATTCGGACTGTCGGGAATCATTATTCGCCGCCGCCGGTCTGGAGCATCAGCCATGAAATGGGGCTGGATGCTTCCCGGGACAGAATTTATCGCACCCTGGGTCTCAAGGCCAGCGAGACCGCCTTCCTGTTTACCGGGGCGGATATGGACAACCTTTCGATCCAGCAGCGGCATTTCCGGGACATGACGGTTTACGCCCTGGTGACGGCCGGCGTGACAAGCAATGCGGTGCGCATGTCGCGCGACACGGGGCATTATTACGAACCCGGCACGATCAACATCCTGCTGTTCACCAATATGCACCTGACGCCCCGGGCGATGACCCGGGCCATTGTCTCGGCCACGGAGGCCAAGACAGCGGCCCTGATGGACCTGGATATCCGCAGCAGTTACCTGCCGCGGCATCGCGCCACGGGTACCGGGACGGACAATGTCCTGGTTATCGAAGGGGCCGGAACGAGCATTGACAATACCGGTGGACACAGTAAAATGGGCGAACTGATCGCATCCGCTGTCTACGGCGGTGTCCAGGAGGCGGTTTTCCGGCAGAACGGGCTCGAGGCGTCGCGGAGTATTTTCAGGCGTCTCAAAGACCGCCGGATTTCCATTTACGGGCTGGTGGCCGGCGCTGTCTGTGATTGCGGCCTGGCACCGAGTGAATTGGGCGCGGCCGCTGAAGCAATTCTACTGCAGCCGCCTTATGCGGGGTTTATGGCATCGGCCCTGGCGCTGAGCGATGCGTATCAGCAGGGATTGGTTTCAGATCTTTCCGCTTTCAGAAAATGGGCCCACGCCATCGCCGCAGAGATCGCCGGCCGGTCCAGCGTATCGCTCAAGCCGATCATAACCGCCGACACGATACCGGCGGTTGAGAAAATAGCCCTGAATGCAATTTTTAACGGGATTTACCACCGCGAAAAAGAGGTCTCCGCTCAATGAAAAAGCTTTTACTAGGCCTGCTGTTTTCCACGAGCGTACTGGCGATTGCCTCTGCCGGGACTGAAAGGACCGAAACGTTCCAGCAGCAGCTGAAGACCCCCATTCAAAAATCGATAAAGGTTCACAAGGCAACCCAGAAAAAAATTGAGGACTGGAGCACCGCGCGCAAGCGGCTCACGGCCCGGTACGACGATCTTTCTGCCGAAAATGTGCGGCTGGCTGCCAGGCAAGCTGAGATGGAGAAGATGCTTGCCGCCGCGCGGGTACGCATCGCCGCCAAAGAGAAACAGCTGGCCGCATTGTCGCGGCTGGCCAGTGACGTACGCCCGGCCCTGGACGACATTTACCAGCATCTGAAACAGGTCGAACGCACCGACCTGCCCTTTTTGACACAGGAAAGAGAGGGTCGCCTGGCAAGCCTGGACGGAATCCTGGATGACCCCCGGGTGCCGGTCAGCGAAAAACTCAGGAAGACCCTGGAGGCGCTGCTCGTGGAGGTGGAATACGGCAACACCGTCAGCGTCTACCGGGAGACTATATCGATCGATGACAAAAGCATCCTGGTCAATATTTTCAGGCTGGGCCGGATATCGCTTTTCTTTCAGACGCTGGACAGGAAGACCACCGGGCACTACGATGCCGTGCTTCAAAAGTGGGCGGTGCTGCCCAGTTCGATGAACCATGAATTGAACATTGCCTTTGAGATCGCGGCCCGCCAGCGGCCCGCAACGATTGCCACCCTGCCCATCGGGAGGATTGTCGCCAAATGAGAGCACTCCTGCTGATAGCTGTGCTGGCGTCTGTCTGCCTTTTAGCAAGCGTTATGCCGCTGCCGGCCGAAGATATGCGGGCGGCCAGTATCGCGGTCGAGAAAAAAAAGACCCGCATGCTTGAACAGGCCCGGGCTGAAGAAGCGGCGGCCCTGGAAGAAGCGCAGCGCTACCGGCGCCAGATATCGGCGGACCGGGACAAGTTGCTGGAGGCCAACGCTGGGCTGGAACGCGCGAACAAGGCCATGCAACTGCAGATCCGGGATCTTACCGCGGAAGCCGAAAAGCTGGAGAACCGGGAAAAGGTTCTGATTGCAGAACTTGACCAGATGGATAGTGTGTCACGTGAGATTGTGGGGATTGCCCGGGTCGCCGCCAAAGATCTGCGATCGCTGATGGGGCAAAGCCACCGGAACGCCTTTGATCTGCAACGGGGCCGGTTCCTGGAAGCTCTGTCGGAGCAGGCCAGCTTGCCGGGGATTGAAGATATTCGTAAGATGGTGGCCCTGGCGCTCGACGAAATCAGGACTGCGGGCGAAGTGCGGGTTGAAAAAGCCGCCGTTGTAGACCGAACCGGCCGGGAGACGGAGGCCCAGGTTCTCGTGATCGGTAATTTTACCTGTGCTTACAACCTGGCTGACAGCGAGTTTGGTTTTCTGAATTATTCCGCCGTCAGCCGCAGGCTGTTTGCGCTTTCCCGCCTGCCGGACGCAAAAATCCAAAGAGAGCTGCGGGAATACATGCGCGGCGGGTCGGAAAAAGTACCCATGGACGTAACGCGGGGTGGGGCGCTGCGCAGCCTGGTACACCGTTTGAGCCTGGTGGATCAGGTCCCGAAAGGCGGGCCGATTGTCTGGCCGATTCTGGGGATTCTGGTTCTTGCGGTTTTGATCATTGTTGAAAGAATCGTGTTCCTGTTGCGCCGGCGCTTGAACGCGGATCGACTGATGGAAACCCTGGGCCGCCTGATCGACCGGGAGAAGTGGGCTGAATGTGAGCGGTTGTGCGATGGTGAAGGTAAAAAGCCGGTGGCCTGTGTCCTGGCCGCCGGGATCGGATCCCGGAACCAGACCCGGGAGGAGATGGAAAACGCGCTCCAGGAAGCCATCTTGAGGGAGATCCCGCCCCTGGAGCGGTTTTTATCCACGCTGGGAATGCTGGCGGCGATAGCCCCTTTGCTGGGGCTCCTGGGAACGGTGACCGGCATGATCAACACCTTTCACACCATCACCATGCATGGTACCGGTGATCCGCGCATGATGTCCGGGGGGATTTCCGAGGCACTGGTCACCACCATGTTGGGACTGGCCGTGGCCATTCCCATCATGTTCAGCAATACCCTGCTCACACGGCATGTTGAGAATATCATCGCCCAGATGGAAGAAAAGGCAGTTTCTCTGGTAAACCTGGTCTATAAATCGAGGTTATAGACATGCTCTGGAGCATCAGGGATAATTTTTACCTGGTCAGCGATTATCTGGCCGGGGGCGGGGTCGTAATGATTCCGCTGATGATCGTCAGCGTGGTGATGTGGGCCCTGATCATCAACCGGCTTCTGTTTTTTCGACGGCTCTACCGTCGGAATATGAAGTGGCCGACGGCCCTGGACCATGTCCGCAGCAATCGCATCCCGGACCGTTCCCGCTACCGTGGTATCATATCCGTGCTGGTGACAGAATTTTTGAAAAGAAAAAGCGGGGAGCGGCAGCTGGACAGATTCATTCTCGATGAAACAGTTGTCTGGCTGGTCTCTTCAACCGACCGCTATCTGGCGGTTATCGGCGTTCTGGCCGGCATTGCTCCCCTGATGGGGCTTTTTGGCACGGTCACCGGCATGATTGCAACCTTTGATAGCATTGCGATTTTCGGAACCGGCAATACCCGCGCCATGGCCGGAGGCATCTCGGAGGCGCTGATTACCACCCAGACCGGTTTGCTGGTCGCCATTCCGGGTGTTTACATGAAAAATTTTCTTGTGCGGCGGTCCGAGATATTAAAACAACGGGCGGCTTCGCTGGGGATGTACCTGAGAAGACAACTGTAGGATCCGCCCGTAGCCCCAGGCGGACCGGGAGAAAGGATAGCAGCTATGCTGAATATCACCGCGGCCAGAAAAGCCAGGCGACAGGCCACCGAACTCAACATGGCCCCCCTGATTGACATGGTCTTTATCCTGCTGATCTTTTTTCTGGTGACCACGAGTTTTATCCGGGAAACCGGGGTGGACATCAATCGCCCGTCGGCATCCACGGCCGTCAGTAAAGAGAAAGCCGGCATCCTGGTGGGCATTTCCGCGGACAACCGGGTGTTCATGGATAAACGGGAAGTTGATCTGCGTGCGGTTCGGGCAAACGTGGAACGGGCCCTGGCCGAAAACCCGGAAGGGTCGGTGGTGATCGTTGCGGATGCCATGAGTCACACGGGCACCATCATTACCGTCATGGACGGTTGTAAGCTGGCCGGAGCCAAGCATGTTTCCATAGCGGCCCGTTTAACCGAGGAAGATTAAGATGTCCAGCCAGGCCCGTATACCCGGTCGCCGGGATTCATTTATCCAGGGGCCCGGTTCATGGGTCACGGCCATTTTCATCGCGATCCTGATTAATCTGGGCGTGTTGAGCCTGATGCCGAAGCTGCTGGACCGGGAACCCGCCACGCCGCACAGGCTAACGGATACCCATAAAATTGACCTGTTTAAGGTAAAGCCGCCGGTTGCGCCTATAAAAAAGTCTGTTTTAAAAAAGGCCGAAAAAACGAAGCGCAAGCCGGTGCCAGCCAAGAACCGGGCCGCCGTAAGGCCGCCTGTAAATCGTTTAAGCTTCCCGTTTCGGATTGAGGCACGGTTGCCGGAAGACATCGGGATCCACCATCTGCCGCCTATAGAGCCGGTGGTTTTAGACGGGATTGGGCCCCAGGACGCTTTCAATCAGGCCGAACTGGACAATCCCCTGGTTCCGGTTTCAAAGGTTCCGCCGGTATACCCGCTGAGGGCCCGCCGGCAGGGAATTGAAGGCTGGGTGGCGGTGAAGTTCCTGGTGAACCGGGATGGCCGGGTGGAATCGGTTTCCATCCTGGATTCAAATCCACCGAAAGTGTTTGACCAGAGCGTTCTCCGGTGTGTCCGGGCCTGGCATTTCAAAACGGGTACCATTTCCGGGGTTCCGGTGAACACCTGGGTGGAAACAACGGTGAAGTTCAAACTAAAGTAGCAGGATGATGCGACGCCGATCTATATTGCCAAAATACTGGACAACGCTTCTCATGGTTGCGGCCGCTTTGCTTGTGAGTACCGTCCCGGGGATGGCCGCCGGCAAGCCGGAAGGGATTCCGGTGCGGGTTCGTATGGTCCTGCTTCAGGTGCAGCCCCTGATGGAAAAAAAGGCGTATGGCTCAGCAGCCGAAAAGGTGCGGTCTTTTCTACCCCCCCCCAATGAAACGAGTGGTTCCCGGCAGGTCAAAAACAGTGTGTACGCGCACTATCTGCTCTACTTTACCCTTGGAAACTGCGAGTTCCTGATGGCCCGTTACCCGGAAGCGATCGACGCCTACCAGGCCGCCATCCAGTTGAAGCCGGCCTATCCGCCGGCCTGGTTCAATCTGGCCCGGGCCAATTACGAATTGGAGCGATTTGCGAAAGCCGGTAACTGTTTTATAAGCGGTTATGATCGTGCGGTTGAAAGAGAGGCTCAGCCGCTTTACTACGCCGCCAGTTGCTTCAATCTGGCGCAGCAGTATGACAGGAGCCGGGCCGTGTTCGAACGGTTGTTGAAAAACCATCCGGCGGATGTGCAGCCGGCCTGGAAAGGGGTGCTGGTGCAGGCGCTGCTTGCCTTGAACCAGCCGCGGCAGGCATTACCCCATATTGAAGAACTGGCCGGAAACGCAGACAGTGATGAGCTTGGACAGTGGCAGGCACTTTTGTTTTCACAGTATATGGAACTGGGGATGAACGACCGGGCCAGAGGGTATGCCACCGAACTGACCATGACATATCCGCTGGAACCCCGCTGGTGGAAGGCGCTGGCTCATCTGGAAACCGCTGTGGGCGACTACCGGGCGGCCCTGGTTGCCATGACTGTCTACAGGTCACTTATTCCGTTTTCTCCATCAGAAAAAAAGCTGGTTGCGGATTTATATCTTCAAGAGGATATCCCGGCCAAGGCGGTGCCCATGTATGCGTCTCTTCTGGCTGACGGCCACGACCCGTTGATAGCGGAAAAAATATCCCGATGCTACCTGAAACTCGACCGGCCGGACAGGGCGCTTGAATGGATAGACCGGGCCCTGTCGCAGCATCCCGGCGAAAAGCTTTTCACCATGAAAGGCGATATTCTTTATGAACAGAAGCGCTACAAAGATGCCTACACAGCCTTTGAAGCCGCCGTGAGATTAAAGGGCAAAACTTCAGGAAGGGCCTGGCTGATGATGGGCTATTGCGCGCTTAATGCTGGGGATTATGTCGCCGCCGAAAAGGCGTTGACGGTCGCAAGGGATTACACCGGCGAAAAACAGGCTGCCCTGACTGCCCTTACTTATCTGAAGCATAACCAGGCGAAGCAAGAATGACGGCTTCTAAAAACTGCAGCCGTTATTAAAGCGCCGGGTTCTCGTCCGCTTGCGGTAATGTCATTAGTGATTATGATATTTCACGTGATGATTTACAAATCAGTTTAAATCCAAGGGAATAGAAGCTATCTCAAAGAAGAATTTTGGTTCAAGGTCAAGGCGGGTGAAAAATTCAAACCGAAGGAATACTTCAGTATTTCGAGGATTTGAATTTTGCGCCCAACGCCGAGATTGGGCCAAAAGGCTTTTTTGAGATAGCTTCTAAACATAAAGGAGAATAATCATGGCCGGAAAAATATTCTATAGAGAACGCAGAAAGATCAAAGACGGTGGCAAGAAACCTCGTTTCCGTGTGGTCGGTGTGTATGACTGCAATTTGAAGATATATGCCGAACATCTGCGCCGGAGTGAATTAGAGCACGTCGCCGAAGAGACCGGTGCTGAACTCGTTTTCCTCAGGCATGGCTTCGGAGAAAACAAACCGGAAAAAGGAAAAAAATAGAGGTGTATGATGGCTCTGGTTCGCGATAAAGATGGCAAAAGGCTCCATGTGAAAAGCCGACTAATGGGGGAAAGCCTGGTCGGCAAGGAATTTCTGGAACAATTGGAGATTGCGCCTCAAGAGCGCCTCTATCCAGACGTGGCGGTGATGAAAATTGGCGGGCAATCAATTTGTGATCGGGGTGTGAAAGCCCTCCCGGCAATACTCAAGGAGATTGTCGCCAATCGGGAAAACAATAAGATTTTAATCACCACCGGCGGCGGTACCCGGAGTCGCCATATCTACACGATCGGTCTGGAAATGGGGATGCCAACCGGGATCATTGCCCGTTTCGGGAGTATGATTTCTGACCAGAACGCGCTTATGGTGGCCACCTTATTGTCACCCTGGGGTGGAATTAAGATGTCTCACAGCGACATCGTAAAACTGCCCACCTATTTCGCCGAGGGTATCATCCCGGTGATGCACGGCATGCCCCCATACGACTACTTTGCCATTAAGCCGGAAAAAGGCAGAATACCCATACACCGTACCGACGTGGGCCTTGTTATATTGGGCGATTTAATCGGTTCCCGGAGAATAATATTTATTAAAGATGAAGATGGCCTGTATACAGACGATCCCAAGAAAAATCCAGAGGCTGAGTTTATTCCAAAAATCGGTGCTCAAGATTTGATTGAAAGAGAGCAGGATGACCTGGTCATTGAAAGGCCCTGCCTGGAAATAATCCAGAACAGCGAGGTTATTGAATCTGTTCAAGTCATAAACGGCCTGGTTCCCGGTAATATTACAAAAGCGCTGGCCGGTGAGCACGTGGGGACCATTATTTATAAACAGACCTAAGGGGGCAGTTTTTCTATTACACGCAGTATGCTTTCAATGTGTCTGTAAGTAATTGATACTTAACTCGATTCGTGAAAACCGAAACTAATCCGCAGCACACCTACAGCCGCCTTCAAGCGCGGCGGGCACCCATCTTCCACAATTAATATTTTGAGCATTGACTCATAACGCAAGTTGTGCCATTCTCTATTATTCCACAACAATATGGCATATCTTAATAAACGCTAAGAGGTGCTGAAAGTGTTAAATGAGCTTACCATTAAAAAGCTATTGTCGATTGTCCTGTCGATTGCATGGATAGATTTCATCGCTTCCCAAAAGTGTATAAATTATCAATGCTGCCCGGATAATTGTAAGGCCTTTCTCTTATTTGGCGTTGCGCCCGTGGCGGCAGTCTGGATCATCTATTGCGTAATTTATTGCTTCAGAAAAGAGAAAGAAAAACCAGAAAAAACTGTTGAACATATTTATCTTGAGCATGAATATAAGGATTTAAAATGAGTTCTAAAACGAAGATTGGAATAGTGATCTGCGACCGCTACCGACGTTGCGCGGGCGGGAAATGTTTACGCTCGATGCGGAACCGGGAAGGGGCTTTCAGCATCTATGCAGATTCCGAAGTTGAGCTGGTGGGGTTTACGACCTGCGCGGGCTGCCCCGGCGGCAACATTGAATATGCGGGCGATGAGATGGTGAAAAATGGTGCCGAAGTGATTCATCTGGCAACCGGCCTGGTCGTCGGTTATCCACCCTGTCCCTATATCGATACATTCAAAGCTTTCCTCAAAGAGCGCTACCAGGTCCGGGTCGTGGTGGGCACCCATCCGATACCGAAAAAGTATCTCGACATGCACACCAAGCTGGGGACCTGGGAGAATTCCGCGTGGCAGCCGCTCATCGCACCGACCATGAGTGATGCCCAAACCCGGGCAAGCTACGACTGATCCCCGACAGCGAAGTTCCCTTCGACATAACCTTTTCAGGGCATGAGAATGATGGGCCTTGGGTGTCGCTGTTTGAATGCAGGAGATTAAGTTAAAAATAAAATATAACAAGGAGTTGAGCGTGAGTAGCGAAACAGATTCAGAACTGGTTGCTTTTATAGAAGCGTGGGAAGAAACACCTGAAAAAAACAAGGCGGTGTTTCTGTATTTCCATGATTACTTGAGCAAAAAAGAAGATGTCACCCTTGAGTTCCTTCCCCGGCCCGGCCTCACCTATTCACTTCGGGCCGTACACGCCAACCAGAAGAAGAAGGACCTGTTTGCCATGGTTGACGTGATAGAAGATGAGCCCCGCTGGCTTTCCGTATGCTTTTACGGTGAAATGATCACCGATCCGGAGGAGCAGGGCGATTTCGTTCCCGAGGGCCTGCTGGGTGAGGATGCCGTCTGTTTTGATGTAGAGGAACGGGACGAAGATCTCATACGGTATATAGAAAGCCGCCTTGATGAGGCCTGGCAGAGTGCTGCGGCGGAATAGCGGCGCGCTTTAATTCACCGAACACCCAATGAAGTTCATCTGTCTAAACTTCAGCGTAGGCTGAAGATCCTGTATGTCTCCGATTGAAGATTTTACCGTCCTTGATCTTGAACCAAAATCCGTTTTTTTGAGGTGGCTTCTAGTCATCACTCCGGCGAAGGCCGGAGTCCAGTATGAGGTAAGCCACAGGTGGTAGGTTATTCTATACTTGAATCCTTGCTTGGCAGCGGGGTTCTGCGGTGATATAAGCAGTTGGGTTAGACGTCGTGAGTATTAAAGAATCAGTTTAGAAAGGTAAGTAGAAAGATGCAAAAGCACAAAGTGTCGATTGTTCGTTACGAAAAGCCGTTTGAATCAGTAAAAAAGGCTGTCGAAATGGCTGACGGCCTGAAAGACCTGCCGCGGGGAGGCAGGGTGTTCATTAAACCGAACATCGTCTTCTGGACAAAGGCTGTGCCATTTCCCAAGTGGGGAGTGGTGACCACGACCCGGGTGATAGAGGACATGGTGGCGCTGCTCAAGGAACACGGGGCGAAGGAGATCATCATCGGCGAGGGGATGGTGACCCAGCAACCCAAAGATGTCGAAACGCCGGCGCATGCCTTCAAGACCCTGGGATACGAAACGCTGCGAAAAAAGTACGGGGTTAAATATTTCAATGTCTTTGAGCGCCCTTTTGACAAAGTTGATTTGGGCGGCGGGGTTGAACTGAAATTCAACCGGGATATTCTGGAAAGCGAGTTCGTGGTGGACCTGCCGGTGATGAAGGCCCACAACCAGACCGTGGTGAGCCTGGGGATCAAGAATCTGAAAGGTACCATTGACATCAAGTCCCGTAAAAAGTGCCACAGCGCCGATCCGGAAAAGGATCTGCATTACATGGTGGCCCGCCTGGCGGATAAAATGCCGCCCATGCTGACCCTGCTAGACGGGATTTACACCAATGAACGGGGGCCGGGTTTTGACGGTAAGATGCACCGCAGCGATTTGCTGGTTGCCTCCCGGGATGTGCTGTCCGCGGATCTGGTGGGGGCCCGGCTGTTGGGGCATGACCCGGCCAATGTGCCCCACCTGGCCCACGCGGCCGGCAACCATAGCCGGGGCATGGATCTGAATGATGTCGAGGTGGTCGGAGAGGCCATCGACACGATGGCTGCTTTTCACGAGTACGATTTCAAGTACAGTGACAACGAAGAGGCCTGCCTGCCGGCGCCCCTTGCCAAACAGGGTATAAAGGGCGTCTTCTACCGCAAATACGATACCTCCATGTGTACCTATTGCTCCGGGGTCAACGGCATTATGCTGACTGCCATCCGGTACGCCTGGAAAGGCGAGGCCTTCGATGATGTGGAGGTGCTCACCGGCAAGAAAATGGCCCCCACCCCGGGTAAGCAGAAAACCATCCTCCTGGGAAAATGCATGTACCAGGCCCACAAGGAGAATCCTGACATCAACGAGATGATTGCCATAAAGGGCTGCCCACCCAAACCGGCGGAGATCGTCAAGGCCCTGCACAAGGCCGGGATCGAGGCGGATCCGGGCCTTTTTGAAAACATCGAACAACTGCCCGGTTTTTTCATGGGTAAGTATGCGGATAAGCCGGAATTTGATGAGGCCTTTTTCAAGGCTGATTAAAGCTGCAATATTTCTCGTGCAGAGATTCAAGGGCGCAGAGAAAACCATGCATCGCGCCAAGGCGCCAAGAAAACCAATACCAGGAATTATGCCGCATTTCGTGCGGAAAACCAAAAGACCTATTTTTTTAGGGAGTTCTGGGTTTAATCCCGCTTAGCGGGAAAGCATCCTGGTTTCCCAGTTGAGCTGGATTGTTCAATTGATTTCTCGCTTACGGAAGACATCTTGGCGCCTTTGCGTCTTGGGCCGCAGGGCGGCATTCCCCGCTAATTGATCGTTAATGGTGGGTCACGCGATGCATAGGGTTTTAGGTTTGGAATTTCTCAGCGAATACTGCGAATAATGAAAGACTTAAAAGAGAAACTTGTATTTTTAGCAGGAGAGCGGGCCCTGAAACGGGTGCGGGACAACGGGCTCAATCCGGGCGATGTCAAAATCGTGGCCGGGGCAGCCGGGGGTCCCAAGTGGCTGATTCTGGGGCAACTGGACCGTGTGCTCTTCGGCGAGTGGTTTGCAGGGCGCACCGATCCGCTTTTTCTCCTGGGGTCTTCCATCGGCAGCTGGCGTTTCGCAGCTGTCTCCCGGAAAGAGCCGGTTGCCGCGCTGGACCGGTTTGAATTCGCCTATATTCACCAGGCCTATACCACCAAACCTTCCCCGGCCGAGGTAACCCGGAAGAGCCGGGATATCATGGAAGCCTACCTGGGTGAAGCCGGGGTGGCCGAGGTCCTGAGCCATCCCTGCCAGTGCCTGAATCTGTTTACGGTAAGAAGTCGCCATTTGCTGACTGCTGAGCGTAAACTGCCCCTGGCTCTGGGGCTGATGGGTGCGGTGGGCGCCAATGTCATCAGCCGGCAGTTGCTCAGGTTTTTTTTCAGGCAGACCCTTTTTTCAGACAGTCGTACGCCGCCCCCGTTCAAGGATATCGGCGCAACGCGGATTTCCCACGCCTTTTTAAGGGGGGATAATTTAAAAACGGCCTTGCTGGCCTCCGGATCCATCCCCTACGTGATGCAGGGCATCCGTGATATTCCCGGTGCGCCGGCCGGTATCTACCGGGACGGCGGCGCGGTGGATTACCACCTGGATATTCCCTACGGACTCGCCGGCAGCGGCATTGTCCTTTTTCCCCATTACACCGATAGGATTATTCCCGGCTGGCTGGATAAAAGATTGGCCTGGCGCAAACCTTCTCCGGAGAACATGGCCGACGTTCTGCTGGTGGCCCCGAGCCCCGTATTTGTCGATCGCCTGCCCCTGGGAAAGATCAGTGACCGGGATGATTTCTACCGTTTCGCGGGGAATGATCGCGGGCGGTTTGATTACTGGCAGAAGGTGGCCGCCGCCGGGAAAGAGCTGGCCGAAGACTTTGCTGAAGCAGTGGCCTCCGGCAGCATTCGCCAGAGAGTAAAGCCGCTATTATAAAACTCTAAGGGTCCAAAGGGGTCAAGGAATCAAGGGGCCGAGGGTTTGTTAAGGCTGTAGGCTGCAGACTGTTAGATTTTCGCAGTAGTTACGGGACTGACCTCCCCTCCCTTGACTCCTTGAATCCTGTTGTTTCACTCCAGTGCGTGTTCAACCGCTTTGGCCGCGTGGATGGCGGTGGTGTCGACCAGCCTGACCGCGGTATCCGCCTGGTTTACAAGCAGGCCAATTTCCGTACAGCCCAGGATCACCGCCTGGGCGCCTTCAGCGGTCAGGGCGTCGATAATCCGCAGATATTCCGTCCTGGAATCATCCCTGATCTGTCCCAGGCAGAGCTCCTGGTAAATGATATCGTGAACGATTTTCCGGTCGTCCGCACCGGGCACCAGGACGTCCATCCCGTAGTTCTGGACCAGGCGCCCCTTGTAAAAATCATGCTCCATGGTGAAGGCGGTTCCCAACAGGCCGACTTTCCGGATACTGTTTGCGACCAGGACGTCCGCGGTGGCATCGGCGATATGCAGCACGGGAATTTCAATGCTTTTTTCTATCTGGGGTGCGACTTTGTGCATGGTGTTCGTGCAGATGAGTAAAAAATCGGCCCCGGCCCTCTGGATGCGCCGGGCGGCGTTACACAATATCTCGGCGGTGCCCTCCCATTCACCGGCGTGCTGAAGTTTTTCAATGGGGGCAAAGTCCACACTGTAAAGAACGATCCTGGCTGAGTGTAGTCCCCCCAAGGCGTTTTTGATGCCTTCGTTGATGGCGTGGTAGTAACCCACCGTGCTTTCCCAGCTCATGCCGCCCAAGAGACCAATTGTTTTCATTTTACCCCTCCGCCAAATTACGTTTCAGTTTAAATCGTATTCTCAGGACACCGTCGTCGAAACCGGATGAGGTAATTCGGAAGTTGCCCAGGGCGGCGGTGGTATTCAAATGGGGCCCGATGCAGGGGCAGCTGTCGTAATCACCGATACGGACAATCCGGATATGCTCACCGCTGTCTGCGGGCAACCGGGAAAGATCGAACTTGTTTTCAGCCACCTCCCGGGAGATAAATTCTTCAACGACTGGCAGGTTGGCTGCGATCACCGTGTTCATTTCTTTTTCAATCGTGCTGATTTCCTCCGTGCTCAACTCG
>CAZYGG010000019.1:0-57012 GCA_964647585.1 uncultured Desulfobacterales bacterium | reverse complement strand
TAGCCTCATACAACTTGGCTGTTCGGTGTGTCTACTATTTTAGGGAAAAGCCACCTTTCTTAAAGGGCGAGCCTGCTCGGATACGCTCTTCCACGTTCTCAACCGTGCGTTCTATGAACCCATGCCAACCGAAGAACGAGCGGCCATGCCCCTGGCGGGCGGACTTATGCAGCACGGCTACCAGTGCGGGATGATCTGGGGCGCGGCCCTGGCCGCCGGGGCCCAGACGTATCGCCTCTTTGGTCCGGGTACGCAGGCTGAAACCAGGGCCATCGTGGCCGCCCAAAGACTTGTGGAGGTTTTCCGCGCGCGCAATAATGCGATCAATTGCTACGATATAACGAATCTGAACGCGTCATCGACCAATTTACAGATGGTCCACTATTTCCTTGTAAAGGGCGGGACCATCGGGTGCTTTCGCAGGACTGCCGATTTTGCGCCGCGCGCCTTTGCCGCTATAGAAAATGCGCTGGCGGAGAAACCGCCCGAAGCGCCCTGTGAGCCGGCAAGCTGCGCGACCCTGCTGGCCCAAAAGATGGGCACATCTGACCGGCACGCGGTTACGGCGGCGGGCCTGGCCGGCGGGATCGGTTTGTGCGGTGGCGGCTGCGGGGCATTGGGAGCCGCCATATGGATCATCGGCATGGACCACATCAAAAATGACACCGGCAAAATCGAATTTAAAAACCCCCGGGCCATCGATGCGATTGACAGTTTTACGGAGTGCACCGATTATGAGTTCGAGTGCGCGGCCATCGTCGGGCGGAAATTTGAGAATACCGGAGACCATGCCGAATATTTACAGGGCGGCGGCTGCGCGAAGCTTATCGAAGTATTGGCCGCCGCATGATTTTTGGTCCAAAGGGCAAAATAGATAACATTTTCGCCCTAAGACATGTAATGATCAAAAAAGTCTTTTATGAAATATATCGTCGAGAACAAAAACCTGCTCATCCTCTTTGTTTCCACTTTCTTGTTCTTTTTGAATGAAGCCCTGCTCCTGCCCACCCTGCCGGTGCACCTGGCCTCTATCGGCTACTCCCATACCCGGATCGGCATCGTCCTGGGGGCCTTTGCCCTGGGGGTTCTTTTATTTCGGCCGCTCTCAGGGTATGTAACCGATCGGAAAAGCCGCAAGCTGGCCCTGATCCTGGGCGTTGCGATCTTTTTTATCGCGCCGGTATTCTACTTTTTCTCCGACCATTTCGTTTATCTGATCGTCGTCCGGTTTTTCCACGGCCTGGGTATCACCTTTTACACGACCGCCATGCCGGCCTTCATTACCGATGTGGCGCCCGAGCACCAGCGGGGCGAAATCCTGGGGCACATGTCCAGCGCCAGCACACTCTCGTTTACCTGCGGTCCCCTGCTGGGCGTCTGGATCTATTCCGGGTTCGGATTCGAGGGGCTGCTGCTGGCCTGCATTGTCGCCGGGGGGATCAACCTGGGGGTTATTCTGATACTCCGGGAGCAATACGCCGCGGCCCGTAAAACAGACCGCATTGCCTACCGCGAGGTGATCTTCAAAAGAAGTATTCTGGTATCTTCGTTTATCACCTTGATTCACGCGGTGATCTTCGGGACCATCATGACGTTTCTGCCGGTATTGATAGACGAAATACCCGACCTGAATGTCGGGTTCTTTTTCCTGGCAGAGTCCGTCACCATTATCGGTTGCCGGATCTTTACCGCGCATCTTGTCGACCGGGTCGGCCGGGGGCCCGCGTTTGTATACTCGTTTGGCATCATCCTGGTATCTGTTTTCCTGGTTTCGGAAATCCACACCTTTACGGGACTTCTTCTCCTGGGGGCATTGTTCGGCTGCGGGGCCGCGTTGGGCCCGCCGGCTCTGTCGGCCTATATCGCCGATGAAACCGAACAGAAGGCCCGCGGCACCGCCTTCGGCTTTTACTACGGCGCCTTCGATGCGGGTGTGATTGTGGCCGGGCTCATTATGGGCTATATTGCCGATCTGACCTCGCTGCGGGACATGTTTGTAATCCTGTCCCTTTCCGGGCTTGCCTGTCTCGTGCTTTTTGTTATAACTATCAAGGAGAGTCTTTTGGACTCACTGAAATGGTCTCTGGCCGGCAAGTAATGAATCCTGGTCCTGATAACCAGGCCTTGGATTACCCCTAAAAGGGGCTTCTTTCCAGAGTTCTCTGGTGGTACAGGCCGGATTCAGGCTGATAGGCTGTAGGCATTTAGACTGAATGGAAATCCTTTTTAAACCATAGTAAAAGATCCCGACTTTCTGACGGGCCCGTAAACTCTTTTGGGATAGCTTCCATCAGGTTAATACTCTATTCCAGTCAGGAGACTGTACAGTGCGACTTTATACGGCAGTGTGTGACCATCGTTCGCGTGTGGGATTATATTTGAAACGCTTGGGGCTTCTACTGACAACGCTTGTGTTTGTCACCACTGGCTGTGCCATGCTTAATGTAAAAAAGGAGGTAAAGGAAAGTCTGGAATCCACGGTTTTAGTGGGACAGATTGCAACAGCGTCCCCGGAAAAAGGGGCGATAGTCGTTGCGGCCTACTCCCTGAAGAACGGTGAAAGGCAGATTGCCCATTACGCGATTTTGCACGGGGCCGGCGAGTATGAGCTCATGGTTGCCGAGGGAAACTACTACGTGTGCGCGTATTGGGATCAAAACAGCAACCTTGTCTATGATGCCGGTGAACCAGCCGGCCAGTATGGTGAACCCAAACTGGTTGCAGCTCCGGCCGGCGGTGTGGTTCTTGAAATCAATTTCGAGATAGCGGAGAAAGGCAGCAATATTGATTTGCCCCCTGGCTTCGAAATCTCACCGGACAAGCCCCGGAAACTTCAGAGTCGGCAGGCGGGCGCCATAGTGACTCTGGAGGATGAACGCTTTTCCGTAGAAAATGGTAGCAAGGGATTCTGGGAGCCAACGGATTTCTTTAGAAAAATCGGCGGCAATATTTATTTCCTGGACGAATACGATCCGGGAAAAATCCCCATTTTATTTATTCACGGTGCCACCGGGACGCCTAAGGGCTGGGAATATTTTATCAACAACCTGGACCGGAAACGTTTTCAACCCTGGCTGTTTTACTATCCGACCGGCGTCCGCCTGAAATCCATGTCCTATCTGCTGTTCTGGAAGCTCTATAATCTACAGATTAAATATAAATTCGATACGTTGTATATAACCGCGCACAGTATGGGCGGCCTGGTAGCGCGGTCTTTCATTATGGATTACAGCCGCATGGCACCTTACGTAAAACTATTTATTGCCCTGGCAACGCCGTGGGGCGGCGACCGGATGGCCGAATACGGGGTCAAACAGTCTCCGGCGGTGATACCCAGCTGGATCGACATGCAGCCGGAGGGGGAGTTTCTGCAGTCCCTTTACCGGGGCAAGTTGCCTGATACGGTAAGCTTCTACATGTTTACCGGGCACCGGGGCAGCCGCAACCCGTTCAGGTCAAACAATGACGGCACTATTACTTTATCCAGCCTGATGGACATGCGTCCCCAGACCGAGGCCAAAATGAACTATGCTTTCAATGAGGACCATGCCAGCATCGTGAACAGCCCGGCCGTGGTGGCCCAGTATAATTCAATTATCGACGCGTTTGCCCGGGGCACTCAGGCAAAGCAAATAACCGGCGGTTATCTTGAAATTGATTTTACCTATGATTATCCGCTGGATGGCAGCCGGCCCCGACTGGTCCTCTTTCTATTACCCGAAAGCCAGGGTGCGGCAGTAACCGAGATCCATCTCAGCCCGGATGACAGCGGCCGGCGCATCGGGCCTTTTCCGGCCGGCACCTATACCACCAGCCTCATGGGTTCCGCGGTCAAGCCCGATAAGTATCATGTGCCGGTCTCCATCGAAGCAAATGGCACGCACAGTCTGGAATTTTCGATGACACCGGACGGCATGATCTATGGGCATGTATCCGCGGCGCAGAAAGCTGAAGATCGCCCGGTCGGTATGCCGGCGGAACAATACCTGCCGGGGAGTAAAAAGGTGGCCATCCAGATGGTTACACTAAAAGGTGCCGGCATTGAGAGAACCCTCCATTCCCAGGGAAGCGAGAGCATAAAGACCTATAACAACTTCGTCTCAAGCACCGATTTTTGCACCAGGGACTATTTTCATTTATTCGGACTACCGGCCGGGGAGTATGAAGTTGAAATCACCGCAAAAGGATTTGAACCCTATTTAAGGACCTATGTGGTAAAGCCCGGGCAACCGGCAGACTACCGGGCCATTGAAATGGTGTCCGCAGAACCGGCATCTCAGTAAAAAATCCTGGTCCAGAGGGCCAGGCTCTGGATTACCCTGTCGCAGATCCCGGCACTCCACGGGGGAAAGGAATATTTTACGATCGAACGGGTTAAATCCGAATATCGAAATCCGAAACAAATCTTAAATTCGAATTCTCAAATGCTTCAAACGATCAAGAAAGTATCCACTTCATAACAATGATTTTCTTTTGAATATTAGAATTTTGGTCATTCGAATTTGTTTCGTATTTCTTATTTCGTAATTCGTGTTTCTACTTTTGCATCAATTTCTTGCGGCACACCCATATGTCTCTATCCTGGCCCTGAGGACCAAGTTTCAAATGCAGAATAAAAAGAGAAAGGGAAAAAGATAGTGAGGGTATCTACCTGCTCAAAGCGACCGGTTCTCACTCCCTGCGGGTTGAAAGACCTTGAGTACCAGGTAGACCCTTACATCGGGTGTGAACATAATTGCTACTACTGCTATGTCCTTGACCAGGCTGAAACGGATTGGTTGCAGGAAATCCGCATACATAAAGACATCGTGGACCAATTAAAAGGAGAGATTGACAAAATCCAGCCCCAGAGGATTTATATGGGCTACTATACCGCCCCTTACCAGCCCTGTGAAGCTGAGTATCGCCAGACGCGGCAGGTCCTGGAACTGTTCTTGAAAAAGGGCTTTTCCGCCAGCATTCTCACAAAGTCAGATCTGGTTGTGCGCGATATTGATATTCTGAAAGAGATGGACGACGCGTCCGTCAGCGTATCGGTCGCGTTCAATGATAATCAGACCCGCGAACTGTTCGAAGCCAATACCATGGCCACCGGGAACAGAATCGAAGCGCTCCGCCAACTTAAAGAAGCGGGTGTACGGACAGGGGCCCTGGTTTGTCCGGTGATTCCGCACATCACGAATGCCTCCCAATTGATTGAACGGCTGGCACCCTGCACCGACGTCATCTGGATATACGGCCTCAGCATTCAGGATCGCCGGGGGCAAAATTGGCAAAATATGCATGCGATTCTAAACCGTAATTTTCCGGATCTGACCGAACAGATTGAACCAGCCATATTTTCAAAAGAACATACTTTCTGGCTACAGCTCAGGAAACGCCTGACCGCACTCAAGAAGGATCGGCAACTGAACTTGAATATTCACCTGTAGATCCGATAATCTACCCCATACCGCTTGGCCTTGTAATTGAATTTCCGCACCGTGGTCTTGAGCAGATCGGCCGCGGCCGTGGCATTGCCCCGGGTGTTTTTGAGGGCATCGATGAGCATCTCGCGTTCCAGCGCCTCAACCGCCTCCTCAAGAGATTGCCCGGGCAGGGTGCCCGACTCTTCCCCGGTCTGGAGGGTCGGCGGCAGGTGGTAACTGTGAATGACCCCTTCTTCGCAAAGCAGCACGGCTCTCTCGATACAGTTTTCCAGCTCACGCACATTGCCGGGCCAGTGGTAGGCCATCAGCATGTCGATAGCCGGCGTGGAAAACCGTTTGATGTCCTTCTGGTTTTCCCCTGCATATCTCTCCAGGAAATAGTCAGCGAGCAACAAAATATCCGTTTTGCGCTCCCGCAGAGGGGGCATGTAAATGGGAAAGACGTTCAGCCGGTAATAAAGATCACCGCGGAAGGATTCTTCTTCAACCGCTTTTTCAAGGTTTTTATTGGTGGCGGTAACAATCCTGACATCCGCCTTGATGGTTTTTGTGCCCCCAACTCGTTCAAATTCCTTCTCCTGCAAAACCCGGAGCAGGTTGGTCTGGACATCCAACCCGATGGACCCGATTTCGTCCAGAAACAGCGTGCCCTTGTTGGCCAGTTCAAACCGGCCCAGCTTCTGTTTGATGGCACCGGTAAAAGCGCCTTTCTCATGCCCGAAAAGTTCACTCTCGATCAGGTTGGCGGGAATCGCCGCACAATTAATCTTGATAAAGGGGCCCTTGGCACGCAGGCTGTTGTAATGGATGGAGTTGGCCACCAGTTCCTTGCCGGTACCACTTTCGCCCCGGACCAGCACGGTTGCGTTGCTCTTGGATACCTGGGAAATCATCTGGTACACCTCACGCATCTTGTTGCTGTTGCCGATGATATTGGTGATGGTGTACTTGTTTTCCAGTTCCTTTTTCAGCCGCTTGTTCTCGTCGCGGAGTTGTTCTTTCTCCCTGCGGATGGTTTCCAGCCGGACCACATGCTGGGCGATCATGGCGGCAACCACCGACAGGAGCTTTTGCCCCTGTTTCAGGGGATAGCTCTCTTCAAAGGATTTGTCCACGCTCAGGGCACCGATCACCTGGTTGCCGGTTTTGATCGGCACACAGATAAAAGAGCGCTCCTGGTCCTGTTTCGATCTGCGGGTGGCGGTGCGGTTTAGAAATTCCGGTTCCTCGCTGATCTTGGGAATGGCAATGGGTTTACCGGTTTCGATAACCCGCCCGGTAATCCCCTCCCCGACTTTGTATTTGACGCTTTTTACTGCGGATTTGGACAACCCGTGGGCAACTTCAATGTTGATCTCGTTGCGCAGCGGGTCCAGGATCGTAACGGTCCCCCGGATCATGTCCATGGAGCTGGAAAGGATATCCAGTACGGAATACAAGGTTTTCCTAAGATCCATGTGCTCATTGAGCGCCTTGCTGATTTCATAAAGCAGGGTGACTTCTTCAATTCGTTTCATAATCTTCAATCCCGTTTCACGACGGTGTTAAAATAGCTTTCCGGCTGTAAATGCAAGTGATTAGGGGCAACGTGGCAATACACTTTTGTCCCTGTTTGATTTTAATAATACAGTTTTGACAAACACCCTCTTTTTTTATACACAATTGTAGAAAATACCCTTTATTACATTTTTTGCAAGGATTTTTCTGCCATGATCCTGCATGTTGACATGGACGCATTTTATGCCTCGGTTGAGCAGCTCGACAATCCCGAGCTGCGCGGCCGGTGCGTCATTGTCGGCGGAAAATCGAAACGCGGCGTCGTCTCGGCGGCCAGCTACGAGGCCCGCCAATGCGGAATCCACTCGGCCATGCCCATCTTCCAGGCCAAAAAGCTGTGCCCCGACGCGGCTTTTGTCAAGCCCCGGATGTACCGGTATAAGCAGTTTTCCAAGAAAGTGATGGCAATCCTGGAGCAGTTTTCCCCGATGGTGGAAGTTGTCTCCATCGACGAGGCCTACATTGACGTAGCCGGCTGCACACGGCTGCACGGAACCCCCGCGGAAATAGCGCTAAAGATCAAACAGGCGATCAAAAGCCAGACCGGCTTGAATTGCTCGGTTGGCATTGCGCCGCTCAAGTTCCTGGCCAAGATCGCCTCGGACATGGATAAACCCGATGGCCTCACCGAGATAACGGAAGCGGAGACCGCTGATTTCATTGACAACCTGGTCATCAAAAAGGTCCCCGGAGTCGGCAAGATCACCGGCAAGATCCTCACCGACATGGGTATTCACCGACTGGGGGATGCCCGGCAATACACGGAAAAGGCCTTGACGGAGAAGCTCGGCAAGTTCGGGCGGCGGCTGCTGGCCCTGGCCACCGCCCGCAGTGATTCCCGGGTTGTGCCGGATGCCTCCACCCATTCGATCAGCACGGAAACGACGCTTTCCGAAAACACCGCCGACCGGCAATTGCTGGAAAATAAACTGCTCGGCCAGGCGGAGACCGTTGCCCGCCAGTTGCGCGCCAAGAAATTCAAAACCCGGACCGTCACCCTGATAGTCAAACACGCGGATTTCAGGCGGGTGACCCGCCGCACAACCCTGGACCACCCCACCCAGTCCGGCATGGCCATATTCAAAGCGGCGGCGGCACTCCTGCGCAACTACCCACTGAAGGACGACCTGCGCCTCATCGGGGTGGGCGCCTCGGGACTGCTGCCGCTGGGCACACCGGTCCAACAGGATTTGTTCAGCAGCATGCCGGAATCAGTATCTTCAAACGGTGGCGGGTCCGATAGAAAATGGGAAAAAGCGGATCAGGCGGTGGATGACATCACTGCAAAGTTTGGCCAGGGAGTTGTTAAACGGGGGACGCTGGTGGACGGCAAAGAATAGTCACTATCTCATAAAAAGCTGCACGAATATTGACCGTTTTATCCTAAATTCAGGGGCCAGCTAAATTCGAAAGCCGAATATCGAAATCCGAAACAAAAAGGCAAATCATAATGATCAAAAAGGCTAAACAAAGACCACCATTACAAGGGGTAAGCAGTTGTTTTTGTCATTTGGTTATTTGCGTTTTAAATTTGTTTCGGATTTCGATATTCGGATTTCGGATTTTTAGTCATTAGATAAGAAACCTACAGGACGTAACACTATTCTCTTTTCACCACAAAACTCTGAATAAAGCCGATCAGCGCCCCCTCTATTTCAAACCGGGACACGGTTACCGACAGATGTCGGGCACCCCGTTTGTTTTCATAATGCACCTCACGCTTGCGGCCCTCGCTGAGCGTTTTGAGGATCTCGTCAATCCTGGCCACACTGTCCGCCTCTTTATGGCAGTCCCGGATATCCCGGCCAATATACTCGGCCTTCCGGTCTACGTAGCGGGCACAGTATTTGTTATAGTAGAGAATGTGGCCGGCCGGATCTATGATGGTGATGCCAACCGGGAGATTATCCAGCGCGCCGGCCAGTTGCGCCGTACTGAGGGTTTCCTTTGCGGTGCTAACCATATATACCCTTTGCTATTCTGAGCTTTCCTCCTCGGGCGGCCTGCAACCGGCCGAACCGGCATCTTCGGAAGGTGCCGCCAGGCCCGGCGGTTTGGAAACCCAGCACCCGCCCCGCTTGCCCTGTTCATAGCCGATCTGAAAAAGCGGCCGCATGTAATCCGGATCGAACAGTTCATCGGTTTCCCTTTGATAGTCGTCGGGTACGTGGGAGAGATAGTAGTGAAAGTCATTCAGTTGGGCGGTAACGTAAAGACGGAAAAGGTCCCCGATGCCCTGGGTCCGGATCAGGCTGTCGATGGAACGGCTGGCCAACGGTTTCAGGCGGGCCCGGGTAGTTTCATACTTTGCAGCCATGCGGTCATTGCGGATAATGTAAAGGTCTGGTTTTCGCGGGATATTGTAATGAGATGCAAACCCCTGCCAGTCCAGACCCGGAGGGAACAAGAACACCTGATTGGTAACACCACCGTCGGAGTGCAGTTCCTGGTAAACCTTACCGTCGCGGGCCATATTGATAACCACCGGTGGGAATGCCACCGGAATCGAAGCCGACGCCAGGATGATGCGCTGGATGAGTTCCAGGGCTTTCGGCGTACCCTGCCTGGCAATCTTGCCGATGTTCCATATCACCGGTCGCAGGGCGTCCATGTCGGTGGTGCCGATCAGCAGGATACGTCCGCGGTCGTGCTCCACGGCAATGGCCTGCATCTCCTCCATGGTCAGATAAGCGGCAATCCTCCGCTTCAACGGTTTCGAGTCGAAAAAGGCGTCTGAAAAAAGGCTGGGAAGGAAGGCCCGCATGCTCACCAGATCTTCGGTGCCATGGGTGTTGTAAACTTCGCTCAGCACCCAGTCGTAATCCGGCCCCAAAAAAGCAAACGGCGCGATAAGCGCCCCGGTACTCACCCCCGTGACAATGGTAAACGTCGGACGGCGCCCTGATTTCGTCCAGCCGTTAATAACACCGGCACCATAGGCCCCATTGGCACCGCCACCGGAAACGCTTAGAAAATACGGCGCCTTCCGGAAATGGTCGGCAAATGCCTGGAACCGCGCCGACTCCCGGGGGCTGTCTATCATCTGGTTGAATTTCTCGGGCGGCTCATCACCCCAGGTGCGCACTTCCCACCGATTGAAGGGCTGAATCTGGCCGGATAGCTTTTCCGGCATCGGGTTATTTCGCAACGGTGCCCCGGCACAGGCCGGCAACAGGGCTGCCACACAAAACAGCAGCAGCATTGTCTGCAGGCAGGTGCCCGTCTGCTTGTGCCGCCTGGATATTTTGCGAAAGTTTGCGTACATACCTAATCCTATTACTGTAAAACACCGCCGGTGTCTATTTCGTTTTACGCAACTGCTCAATAACGCGGGATACCAACTGATCCGGTGTAACGCCGGAAGCCCTGACAACGGTATCCGCCGTATTCTGGTAGAGCGGCAGACGCTCTGCGTAAAGATCCGCCAGGGATTGCCCCGGCGTGTAAACCACCCCCCGGGCATCGATGTCACTGAGCCGTTTTTCAAGGCTGTCCAGATCAATGTCCAGGTAAACCACCGTGCCCCCGGCAGCCAGATGCCGCATCGCCCCCGCCCGGTACACCACGCTCCCGCCGGTGGCAATCACGGTGTTCGTATGGTTCAGCGCGAGGAGGTGCTGTTCTTCCAGGTCACAGAACTTCTCCAGGCCATTGGCTTGAATCAGCGCCTGCAGGGATTTGTGTTCCGCGGTCTGGATGGCGATATCGGTATCCACGAAGGCCATCCCCAGCCGCTTGGCCAGCAGGACGCCGATGGTACTCTTACCCACGGCCGGCATGCCGGTGAGGACGATGTTGGATTTAGATGAGGGCATGTTAATAAAAGGGGTCAAGTGTAAAAAAGCAAGGGTCCCAGGATTCAAGGGGTCAAGGAGCCGAGGGTGTTAAGACCTTTTATTGCTTTTGACCTCTCTTGAACCCTTGGATCCTCGAATCCTTGAACCCTTTTATCTGTCACAACCTTCCTTTTCTTAGTATCGCAATCAACAGCCAGACCCCCATCACGGCAGCCGACAGGAACCCCATGATTCCGATCAGGGAAATACCGTAAAACAGCGGCGGGGTCTTGGCAATGACAATCATGGCGGAGCCGATCAACAGAGCCGCGATGACAATTGCAAAGGCGATCCGGTTGCTGACCTGGTGCTGGGCGGCGATGAGGTCATCCTGGTGTTCATTGATATAGCGCACCACGAACTTCTGGCGTCTAATCTGGTGGGTAATGTGCAGCAGGTCCTTGGGGAAGCGGTCCAGGAAGTGGAGCAGTTCGGTCCCGTAGCGCAGGATGTCCTCGGTAATCCGCTCCGGACGAAAGCGGGCCAGCTTGACCTGTTCGATAAAGGGCGCGGTCCGCGATATCATGTCGAATTCCGGATCCAGCATGCGGGCGACCCCCTCCACGGTGGCCAGTGCCTTCATCATCAGGAATGTATCCGGGGGGATCCGCAGCCGGTGCCGGGATGCCAGGTCCATCAGGCGATTGAGCAGTTTGCCGATCTCGATATCCTTCAGAGACTTGAACAGGTAGCTCTCCATGAACTCGGTGGCATCTTTTTCCAGCTGCCGCATATCGGGCTCATGGTCCCAGTCCGTCAGCTTCAAAAGCACCCGGATGGTTTTGGACGGCTGTTTATGCACCACATTGTCCACCAGATCGACAAAGTCCTCCCGGGTGTGCAGATCCACCATCCCCATCATGCCGAAATCAAACAGGCAGATGACCTCCCCCGGCAAAATGTAGATGTTGCCGGGGTGCGGATCGGCATGAAAAAAGCCTTGCTCAAAAATCTGGCTGAGATAGAAATCGGCACCCTTGCGGGTAATGGCGCGCTTGTCCAGTCCATCTGCATCCAATTGCGCGATGTCCGAAATCTTGGTTCCGTCCACAAATTCCATGGTCAATACCCGGGAAGTGGTGGTCTGGCGGTATACTCTGGGAATGTAATAATCAGGGTCATCGGCGTAATATTCAGCCATGCGCTCCATGCTGGCTGACTCGATGGCATAATCGATCTCTTTTTCTAACGCCCGGGCAAACTCCTCCACGATCTTGACCGGCCGGTAAAAGGCAACCTCCTCGATATGGCGCTCCATCAGCGTGGCCAGGTGCAACATAATTTCAAGGTCTACCTCGATGATCTTTTGCATCCCCGGTCGCTGCACCTTCACCGCCACGTTCTCACCGCCCTCGAGCACCGCCCGGTGGACCTGGCCGATGGAAGCAGATGCGATGGGCTCCTTTTCAAAACTGGCAAAGGCCTTTTCCGGCCCGGCACCCAGCTCTTTGGTCACAACCGCACTGATCTCCGCGTAACTGCAGGGCGGTACCTGATCCTGCAGCAGAGCGAGTTCATTGACAAGGTTCATGGGAATCAGATCCGGCCGCGTGGAGAGGATCTGACCCAGCTTGACATAGGTCGGTCCCAGCTCTTCTATGGCCATGCGGATGCGCCGGGCCCGTGAATACCGGCCCACGGGCTTTGCCCGGTCTCTGGAAACAAGCTTGAGTCCGGATGTGATGAACTGGTCGAGTTTGAGCAAATCCAGCATTTCGTCGAAGCCATAGGAGAGAAACACGGCCAGGATATGCCGGTATCTGTTCAGGTGGCGATAGGTGCGCCCGAGGACGCCTATTTTACGAATGCTCAGCATAGTCAGATGAAATTCAGAATCAGTGTTCTACTTATTCAGTTGTTTAAATTATACTGGATCTAATACTTACTATAATAGGTGGGTCTCGATATTGAAACAGATTTAGAAACGTTCTCAAAAATGGATTTTGGCTCAAGGTGCGGCGGCTGTGAATATCAAACCGGAGGAATACTGGTGTATTTCGAGGATTTGATATTCGCGCCCAACGCCTAGATTGAGCCAAAATCCATTTTTGAGAGCGTTTCTAATCGGGTTTTTCTCCGATAGCCTTCTTCAGTTCGCGAATCTCTTTCTTGAGAGCATTCAGTTCTGCACCGGTCACCAGGTCAGCCTTTTTCATGAACTCTTTTACGGCCTGTTCCACACGATGTTCGAGCTTGTCCTGGGTTTCTTCCAGCTTGCTTTTAAACTCGGTCAGGAAGTTGCGACTGTCCTCATCTTTAGGATTCAGCTTTTCCTCGAATTCCTTGAACAGCTCGTTTATTTCGTCCTTGCCCCTCAGAGCCAGGCCAACCCCAGTCAGCATGGTCTTCTTGAAAAGATCAACAAATTCAGCCATTTTAGAATATCTCCCCACTGTCCAAAAGCATAGCTTATAGCTGCAACTATGGACTTATTGTCCCGGCTACATCACTTCAGGTTGGTCGATCAACCGCTTCAGCTCACAAACGGCAGGTTTTGGTTCAAAGCGCCTGTCCGGCGTAGCCCTCGGGCGAAGACGGAAGAACGCCGCCCCGGGCCAATCCGTCGTCGCCGAAGGCTATGCCGGACAAGAAGATGCCGTTTGTGGGCCGAAACTATTTTAGTTTGCCCATGACACTACTGGCGATGGTATTTTTCTGGATCTCCTTGGTACCTTCATACAGCTCGGTGATCTTGGCATCCCGGTAGAATCTTTCAACTTCGTATTCGGCCATGTAACCATAGCCGCCGAGCAACTGGATGGCCTCATCGGCAACTTCCACGGCTGTCCGGGCAGCGACCATTTTGGCCATGGAGGTCAGCTTCGGGTCGATATGGCCCTGGTCGAAATTCCAGGCCGCTTTGTAAACCATGAGGCGGGCCAGCTCAATTTTAGTGGCCATGTCCGCCAGCTTGTGCTGGGTGATCTGGAACTGGGCAATTTTCTTACCGAACTGTTCACGTGATTTCACATACTTGAGTGCCCGATCAAAAGCGCCCTGGGCGGTGCCGAGGCCCTGGGCGGCAATCAGGATCCGGCTCTCATCAAAAAATTCGAGTACCTGGTAAAACCCGCGACCCTCCTGGCCAATGAGGTTGTCGACCGGGACACGCACATCCTTGAAAATCACCTCGGCGGTATCCATCAATTGGATCCCCATCTTACGGCCCACATCTACCGTTGACACACCCGCACGGTCAGCCTCAACGAGAAGAAGGCTCATGCCCCGATGACTGGGAGCAACCTCCGGGTCTGTCTGGCACAGCACACTGTAAAACCCGGCCATCTCACCGCCATTGGTGATAAAAATCTTGCTGCCGTTGATTATCCATTCATCACCGTCCCGGACGGCAGTGGTGTCCATGCGGGTAATGTCGGACCCGTGATCCGGTTCCGTGAAGGCGCCGCAGGAGAGCACCTCCCCCTCGGCCACTTTCGGGAGCCATTTGGCCTTCATCTCATCCGACCCAAAATGGAGCACGATCTCGGAGGCAAAATCCGCCAGAATCAGGCAGGCGCCGACAGAGGAATCCCCGCGGCAGAGCTCCTCGGCCACGAGGATATTCTCCATGACACCCAGGCCCTCACCCGAATACGCTTCCGGGAAATGTATGCCGATAAACCCCAGTTCGGCCGCTTTTTTCCAGATGGCCGTGGGGTATGCGTGGTCCTCCACCAACTTCTCGATGACATCTTTTTTAAACTCGCCTTTAACGAAGTCTCTTACCGCTTTTTGAATTTCCTTTTGCGACTTGCTCAGTTCAAAATCCATTCCTGTACCCTCTTCCCTTTTCTTTTGTAGTTCGTGTTCGTCCACAAATGGTAGGTTTTGGTTCAGAGCATGGCGTAGCGATTTTGAGACCGCAGGTGCCAGCGAAGCCAATGCCTGTGGTGCATAGTGCGCTATTTCGGAAGAGCTTGACTGGCTCCGCCATTATCTCAAAAGAGCGATAACGCCGCTCTGGACCAAAAGATGCCGTTTGTGGATGGATACGCGTTAAATACCAGTCACCATGGCAGGCGACAATTCAGTTTAGGTTACGCATCGCAAACAACTAGCATGGGTACCACAACCCTGAACCCAATGCAAGGCGTTTTACTGGCCGGCAGCGGCATATTAGGCAAACAGATCGGGCTGTTACCGATATCCGAACCCTGGAAATTCCCTGCGGGCATATGTCCGTCTCAGTCAATTTGCATCTTCCTGTAACGGTATTATTATAAGGTTGACTGTTTGCCCATACTGACCTAATTAGAAGCTGTCTCAAAAAAGTCTTTTGGCCCAATCTCGGCGTTGGGCGCTCGGTTCAAGCCCTCGAAATACTACGTATTCCTCCGGGCTGAACCTCACGGCCGCCGCATTTGTCGTAGATCCCGTGCGTTTTTTGCGGGGAACCAAAATCCGTTTTTGAAACAGCTTCTACTGTTGATCAGTTTACCTTATAAGAAAGGACGTACGTAAATGCCATTTTCAATTGCTCTGGCCGGAAAGGGTGGCACCGGAAAAACCACCGTAGCCGGCATGCTCATGAGATATCTCGTCAAAACTGAAAAAACCCCGGTACTTGCGGTGGACGCGGATTCAAATGCCAACCTGAACGAAGTCCTCGGACTGGAAGTCGACAACACGGTGGGCGGTGCCCGGGAAGAAATGAAAAAGGGTATCGTTCCCAGCGGAATGACCAAAGATGTTTTCATGTCCATGAAACTCGAGCAGGCCATTGTTGAATCAAGCGGCTACGACCTGGTCGTCATGGGACAGCCCGAAGGCTCCGGCTGCTATTGCGCGGCCAATACCCTGCTCACCGGGTTCCTGGAAAAACTCACCGGGAACTATCCCTACATCGTGATGGACAACGAGGCCGGCATGGAGCACATCAGCCGTCTCACCACACGCAACGTGGACCTGCTCCTGCTGGTTTCCGACACCTCCCGGCGCGGGATCCAGGCCGCCACCCGTATCAACAAGCTGGCCAGGGAGCTTAATATCGGCTTTGCGGACAGCGGCCTGATCATTAACCGGTGTAAAGAGGAGCCTTCCGACGCTATCAAGAAGATATTGGAAGAAAACGAACTGAAACTGCTCGGCACCCTGCCGGACGACCAGATGGTTTATGAATATGATTTTGAAGGTCGACCGACAGTTGAAATGCCGGAAGAAAACCCGGCCATCACCGCTTCGGCAAAAATCTTTGAAACGATTATTCCCTAGCACCTATTCTCTGGAGTTTTTATGAATCGAACCGGCTTTTTGTATGATACCCGCTACCTGCTGCACGATACCGGCCCCTATCACCCCGAAGTACCGGAACGTCTACAGGCAATCGTCAAAGGCCTCGAAGAAAGCGGCCAACTTGCCCAAGTGGTCCGCATCGGCGCCAGCCCGGCGGCCATGGAGTGGATAGAAGCCGTCCACGACCAGGCTTACATCCTCCGTTTTGAGGCCGCCTGCATGGGCAATCGCAAATCCATCGATTACCCGGACAACCAGATGTGCCAGGATACCTATGAAATCGCCCAGTTGGCCGTCGGCGGCATCCTCGACACCATCGACCGGCTGATGAACGGCGAAATCGATAACGCCTTCTGTGCAGTCCGGCCACCCGGCCACCACGCCGAAGTAGATAGCGCCATGGGGTTCTGCTACTTTAACAATATTGCCATTGCGGCCCGCTACCTGCAAAAAAAATGGGACCTTGAACGGGTGGCCATCGTCGATTTCGACGTACACCACGGCAACGGTACCCAGCATATATTTGAAAACGATCCCACCGTTTTTTACTTCTCTATCCACGAGCACCCGTCTTTCGCGTTCCCGGGAACCGGACGCGCCTTTGAAAGCGGGAACGGGCCCGGCAGCGGGGCGACCTTAAATCTTCCGGTCCTGCCGGGGCAGGGTGACAGTGAATATGCGGCCCATTTCGAGGCGGACCTGAAACCGGCCCTGGCCGCTTTCAAACCGCAGTTTCTCCTTGTTTCGGCCGGCTTTGACGCGCACTGCGATGATGACATGTCCGGCGTCAGTCTGACAACCGAGGGATATTCAAGAATAATGGAAACCCTTTACGACGAAGCCGCCGAACACACCGGCGGTAAACTGATTTCCGTACTGGAGGGTGGGTACTGCCTCAAGCGCCTGGGAGAACTGGCCAGCAATCACGTAGACATACTACTAAACAGATAAGATTTGAGTGTGAAGTGACTAAAGTGATCTAAAGTGCCTAAAATTTCGGAGTCGCTTCGCTCCATTACTTTTATCAAAAAAGCAGAATGCCTTAACTTTAGATCATTTATAACTTTAGTTCACTTTAGGCACTTCAAGAAGTTTTATAACACTGGAGGAAAAAATGTTTGTAAGCAATTCGATGACCGCCCGGGTCATCACCATAACCGAAGATGACACCCTGTTTACGGCCAGGGATCTCATGGCGGATAACCAGATACGCCACCTGCCGGTGGTGGCCGATGAAGACAAACTGATCGGCATCATTACCGACCGGGGTATCCGCAGCGCCCTGCCATACGACCTGTACAAGGGCATTGCCTCCGAGCAGGAAAAGAAAAAAGTGGCCGCGCTCAAAATCAAAGATGTCATGACCCCACAGCCAAAAACGATCTCGCCGCTGGACACCATTCAGGATGCGCTCTTAAAGATCCAGATAGAAAAAGTGGGCGCATTCCCGGTGGTGGACGACGCGGGGCGGCTCAAGGGAATGCTCTCTGTGCGGGACCTGCTCAGGGCATTCACCAACGTGCTCGGTATCGGCGAGCCCGGCACCCTGCTGTGCATCCTGGTGGAGGAAAAAGTGGGCCAGATGAAGAAGATCGTGGACGCCATTACGGAAGACAACATCTCTTTTGGCAGCATCCTGGTGGCCCGCTACTGGGAAAAAAACATGCGCGCTGTGTTTCCGTACCTGCTTACCCAAAACGTGGGCCCGGTGAAAAGAAAACTTGAAAAACTGGGGTTTACGCATCTGGATCCTATGAAATGGTATATGGATCAGCTGCCGCAGCATAAATGAAAAACAGGCTGCCACAGCGCCTGGGGCCTGACTCGGAACTCTATATCTATTACCTTGAGGGCCGCCTGCCAACCCGGGCCGGAATCCGGAACGAAGCTTTCATCGGCAACTGGGAAGAGGGAGGCTTCTCTTTCCTCTTCTTTAAATCCCCGGCCGAAAAAGTGGTCACCAACCTGGTCGGTACCTACCCGGCGCTGAAGCTGCTGGACAGCTACCAGATGAGTTACGCACAGTGGCAGGGCGGCCAGGTCGCCCCTGTTCAGGTCGGGCGGTTTCGGTTGCGGCCGCCCTGGAGCGACCCAGCGCCTGAAGACGATAAAATTGAAATCATCCTGGATCCCGGCGTGGTCTTCGGCACCGGGACCCACCCGACTACCCGGGACTGCCTTGAAGCGCTCGACCTGGTTTGTACCGCCGGTGGGGCGTTGCGTATGCTGGACCTGGGAACCGGGACAGGTGTCCTGGCGCTGGCGGCCATAAAGCTTGGCTGCCGGGAAGCGGTGGCCGTGGACTTTAATTTTCTTGCCGCCGGGACCACCCTGGAAAATGTGCGCCTGAATGACATGGAGCGGCAGATCCTGGTCATTAACGGGCAGGCCGAAGCGTGTACCGGATACCGGGCCGATCTGCTGGTGGCCAACATCCATTACGATGTCATGCACCGAATAGTGCGCACTACCGGGTTTTTGGACAAGAAATGGTTTATACTCTCCGGGTTGCTGCGCAGTGACGCCAAGCGGATCAGTGACTATCTCGCGAATCAGCCGGTGACAATCGTGAAACGCTGGAGCCGGGACGGCATCTGGCACACTTTTCTTGGCAAAACGGGTAAAAGTTGAAAAATATCCGTTTTTGTTATAGATTCAATATCGGGTCAAAACAGTCCGGCCTAACCGTCTTATTCAATCATTTATCGTTAACCTGATTCAGCGCCTTACGGAGTTGCTATGCGCGTAACATGCTGGGGGTCAAGGGGATCCACTCCTGTTTCGGGAAAAGACTATCTGAAATACGGGGGGGACACGGCGTGCCTCGAAATCCGCACCGCGAATGATGATATCATCATTGTGGATGCCGGTACCGGAATCCGCCGCCTCGGCAACAGCCTTATCGACCAGGGGCGCTGGGCCTACCATTTTATTTTCACCCATGGCCACTGGGATCATGTCATGGGCTTTCCTTTCTTTAAACCGGTGTTCTTTGAACGTTCAGAATTTACGATTCACAAATGCCCGTTCCATACCGATTTTGTAGAAAAAATGCTCACCAAGGTGATGTCGCCGCCCAGCTTCCCGGTAAAATATTCGCAGGTCAAGGCCAATATTATATATCCGGATGCCTGCCCGGCCACGTTTCAAATCGGCGACCTGATCATAGACCCGATTCCCCTGAGCCACCCCAACGGCGGTGCGGGGTACAAATTTACGGAAAACGGGAAAACCTTTGTTTTCCTGACGGATAACGAACTTGGTTATAAGCACGGCGGCGGCCTGACCCCCGACGCCTACCTGGATTTCGCCCGGGGCGCGGATCTGCTTTTTCATGATGCCGAGTACACTGATGAAGAGTATAAGACCACGGTTGAGTGGGGACACAGTACCTATACCCAGGCGCTTGATCTGGCCATAGAGGCCGGCGTCAAGCAGTTCGGGATGTTTCACCTGAACCAGGACAGATCCGACGCGGCGGTGGATGCTATCGTGGACAAATGCAGGGAACGCCTGAGCCGGGAAAAGATCACCATGGACTGTTTCGCGGTGGGGGCGGACGACACATTTGAGTTATAAAAACTCAAGACTGAAGGTAGAAGGCCGAAGGAAAACCAGGACTGACTGCTTTTTGTTTTAAAGACCTTCAGCCTTCCACCTTCCACCTTCAACCTTCTACCTTTAACCTTATAAACCATGCAAAGCCTCATCACAAAAGCGGCCCGGGACATAGCCGCCAGCCGGCAGGTGGTGGCCCTGACCGGGGCCGGCATCAGCGTTGAAAGCGGCATCCCGCCTTTCCGCGGCAAGGGCGGCATCTGGGAAAAATTCGATCCCATGGAGTTCGCCCACATCGACGCTTTCATGCGGGACCCCGCCAAGGTATGGCGGGTGCTTATCGGTGAGATGAAAAGCACGCTGGATACCGCCCGCCCCAATGACGGCCACCGGGGACTGGCCCGGCTGGAAACCCTGGGTTATCTCAAAACCGTCATCACCCAGAATGTGGATGGGCTGCATCAACTGGCCGGCAACAGCGATGTCATCGAATTTCACGGCTCATTTGCGGTGATGGAGTGCCTGCAATGCCGCCGGGAAATTAAAACCGCCGAGGTCACCCTGGATGAAATGCCGCCGAAATGCACCTGCGGCGGCGTCCTGCGTCCGGCCTGTGTGTTCTTCGGCGAGCTGATACCACCCGAACATCTGACCCGGTCTCAGGCAATTGCTTCCCAGTGTGATCTCATGCTGGTGGTCGGCACTTCTGCCGTGGTGCAACCGTCGGCTTTTTTACCGGTGATCGCCAAGCAGAGCGGCGCCATCGTCATCGAAATCAACCCCGAATCCACACCCCTCACCCACACCACCAGCGACTACCTGCTTAAAGGCCGCGCCGGAGAGGTGATGAACAGCATCCTCGCCGAACTTGACCTGGCGACCTGACGGAACAAACTATGCCAAAACTACAAAACGGATGGGTAAAAAGGGTATCCGTACCGGCACCCAGCCTGGAAAACAATACGGCGGATGCTGAAAGAGTCCTGGCCGCCCTGAAGCCAGCCCTGAAATCCGGAACCGTTTCAGTTGATCTGGACCTGCTGCGCAGCCTGCCGGAACTCATCCGGACATCCGGCCCGGACCTGCTCGGCACCCTCTGCCGGCGACATGACCACTGGACGCTGATCGATCTGGCGCCTGAAAAGGATGCCCCTTCGCCGGCCGGCGTGGCCATCGACCTGGGTACCTCCCGGGTGGTCTTAAGACTGGTTGACCTGCTCTCCGGAGAGGTTCTGGCGGAAAGTTCTTTTGATAACCCGCAGATCGCCATCGGCCCCGATATCCTGACCCGGATTCACCATGCCGGCCAGCCGGACGGATCCAAAGTTCTCCAGGACCTGATCGTAAACGGCCTGAACCGCGAAATCGCCCGGCTGTGCCGCGGCTGCGACTTTGATCCGGCCAGGCTGATTCTGGCCGCTGTCGCCGGGAACACCGCCATGACCCACCTTTTCATGGGGCTTGACCCGAAATGGATTATCAGGGAACCCTACATCCCGGTCATCAACCGACCCGCCCTGGCGAAAGCAGTGGATCTCGGCCTGGACCTGCACCCGCGGGCCAGGGTCTTCATCTTTCCTAATATCGGCAGCTATTTCGGTGGAGACCTGATTGCGGGGATTCTTTTTGCAGGCATCCATCGCCGGGAAGAAACCACCCTTATGGTGGATGTCGGCACCAATGCCGAAGTGGTCCTCGGCAACCAGAACTGGCTGATTGCCTGTGCCGGGGCGGCCGGTCCCGCCCTCGAGGGGGGGGTTACCAGAATGGGCATGATGGCCGGTCCCGGGGTCATCGACCAGGTGACCCTGGATCCCGATTCCAGGCAGGTTCAAATCGGAACAATCGACGACCTGCCCCCCGTCGGGATTTGCGGATCGGGACTTATTGATCTCGCGGCCTGCCTGTTTCTATCCGGAATGCTCGATATCCGCGGTAAACTTGTCCCTGACCGGGGCAACGGCCGCATCGTGCAAAACGAAGGCCTCGCGTACTTCGTGGTCGTTTCCGGGGAGGCGTCGGGAACCGGCGAAGACCTGACCATCAGCCAGGCGGACCTCGACAGCCTGATCCGGTCCAAAGCCGCCATGTATACCATCCTTGAAACCATCAGTGAATCGGTGGGTGCCGGGCTGATGGATCTGGGGGCCTTTTTCGTGGCCGGCACCTTCGGTTCTTTCATCAATCCCCGTTCGGCCATTTCCATAGGGATGCTGCCCGACCTGCCCCTTTCAGCCTACCGCAGCCTGGGCAACAGCAGCCTCGGCGGCGCTACCCGCTTTCTGATCGACTCCGCTTGCCTGTCCGAAATCGACCGCATCCGGGATAGTATCACCTACCTGGAGTTAAACGTGAACCAGGACTTCATGAACCGGTTTTCGGCCGCCAAATTTTTACCGCACACCAACACCGGCCTGTTTCCATCCGTTGCCCGGAAAACACCATGAGCAGTGTAAAAGCAGATAAGAAATTGAATCGTTTGACCATTGTCCTCGCAGCCACCACCCGTGAAGAACTCTCCAAAGCTGTCGCGGATATCCAGGCAGCCGCCCTCAAACTGGAACCCGATTTGACCTGCCTGACCGACTTTCGCAAAGCCTGGGACCTGCTGGCGGAAAATGGAGACCTGCTGGAAAAGGCCCAGCGATACCTGCTGAAAATCGGGGTAGGCAAAGCGGTCAGGGTATTGAATCCGGAGCAGTTTAACAGCCCGGCCTTTAAGCTTCTGGACACTCAACACACAGGTTACCGGTACTCGTATGCCACCAGCCTGGAAGAAGGCGAACAGATCCTCGACGACTTCCGGCAGGAACTCATCCGGGGCACCAATATTTCCCGCAGCGGAAAAGGTTTGTTCAAGTATATGGACCGTTCCGGCTGGGAACAGGACGCCCCTGCCGTAGATTTTGACAGTACCCTGAAAAGGCTGAGGAAATTAAGAAAAAAGGGGCGCAAAAACGCCATCATTGTGGACACCGGGTTCAAGCAGCGCAGATAACGCCAGACTGAAGCGATTTAGGTTTGATGAATTCGTATAAAGCTGAATTCATCGGTTTTACGTTTTAGGTCTTAGGTGTTAGGAAAAAATAAAGAATCACCAAACCAGATACTTAAAACTTAAGACCTAAAACTTAAAACGCTTGTAAATGTTGTTTTTTGACTTTTTACAGCCTCATCAAGTATAAACCTAACAACCTACAATCAAACCAGCCCGATCTTTTACATCTCTATTCTTTCTTGATGTTCAACTTACGCATCCGGGAAGCGAAGGTTGATCGATTGATCCCGGCGGCCTTGGCGGCCCGGGTAACATTACCGTTATGCTTTTCCAGCAGGTAGTGCACATAATCCTTTTCCACCTGCCCCCAGGTTCGCTCCCCGAATGACACCGCCGGGTCTGCTTGCGGCACAGCCGGCTGACTGTCACCCGCGTACCCACTGTCGGCCGGCAGGGCGGCCGGTGCCTCTTTTCCCAGGTCATAGAAAAAGGGCAGGTCATGCGGTTCGATGATATCTGAATCGACGACCACCAGAAGGTACCTGGCAATATTCTCCAGTTCCCGGATGTTTCCATCCCACGAATATTCAATCAAAAGTCGCATGGCTTCGGGTACCGTCGGTTTCGCCGACAATCCCATTCTTAACGACTCCCGCTTCATAAAGTGTCTGAATAAAAGCGGGATGTCTTCCTTGCGATCTCTGAGGGGTGGCAGTTGAATCGGCAGAACCGAAAGCCGAAAAAACAGATCCTGCCTGAATTTGCCTGTATTGACCGCCTCCTGGATATTGATATTGGTGGCCGAGATAACCCGAATATCGACCTTCTTAACCCGAGTCTCCCCCACCGGTTTTATTTCGTTGTTTTGAATCACCCGCAGAATCCTGGCCTGCAGGCTCACCGGCATGTCACCGATCTCATCCAGAAAAACAGTGCCGCCGTCCGCAGCCTCGAAAAGCCCGACCTTGTTCTCGATGGCGCCGGAAAAAGAACCTTTCCGGTGCCCGAACAGTTCGCTTTCCAGGAGGTTTTCCGGTATGGCGCTGCAGTTCTGTACCAGAAATGGTTTGTCCCGCCGGTTGCTCAATTCATGAATGCGGTTGGCAGCGAGTTCCTTACCGGTCCCGCTTTCACCGGTGATCAGTACCGGATAATCGGTGACGGCGTAGCTGCGGATAAGCTCCATCACTTTCAGGAAGGTCGGACTCTGTCCGAGGATGACGCCTTCACTCCGGATGATACTCAACGTCTTCCGCAGGGCGTCGGCCTCTTTCAGGCTCTTGTTATAGAAGATGGCATTGGCCAGTGAAGTTGAACCGATGTTGACGAGATTTTGAATGTGGTCAAGATAATCCTTATCCAGGTTCACACGGCTCTTTTCGGGCGACGTATCTATAATCTGAACGGCGCCGTAAACCGTTTTGTCCCTCAAAAACAGGGGGAAACAGAGAATCAGGCTGCTCTTCACCGCCAGCTTTTCCTCCAATTCGCGGTAATGGCGCTTATCTTCGCGTGGATCGGCAATGGTCATGGTACCGTTCGCGATCACCCACCCCACAATACTCGGGCGCCCGGCATCAATCTCAACATCTTTAATATTTTCGCTCTCCACCCCCACGGCTTCGATACACAGAATCTTATCGTCCCGCTTGATCCAGATGGATCCCCGGCCCACCCCCTGGAGTTCAATCAAGGAGAGCAGGAATTTGCGCTGCAATACCTTGGGATCCAGTTCCTCGGACAGGGATTTAAACAGACTGATGTCGGAATTTCGCATGGGAGTATCGATATTTCCGCATTAAAGTTAATGATATTTCACCATACACCCGTCAAATATCAACATCAAGTGATATTTGAAAATCATGAAAATTTTTATTTATATAACATTCAGCAGGTTACATTTTCTTGAGGGTTCTGGCACGCTATTTGAAGTAAGAAACAGTAACCCTTAATTCACGGAATATAAACCAAATCATTCGCCCGATGACGCATCTGGGAATTAAGGGTTTGTCGGGAAGGGTGGCCGATTCATCCCACGGCCACCCCTTTCCCGGCGAATTTGACACCCGACATTGCTTGACACAACCATCGCCGCGAACCGGCTGCCACGCCCACTCCGGCAACCCGTTCGAAAGGAAGGGTGGTTTCTCTCGTTTAGATAAATAAATGGATTTATAAAACATTGACCGATATAAATTCGAAAATGCCAGCTATACACAAAAGACCGGTGGTCAGTCACCGTCATCCGGTCCGGGTACCACTATAAATACTGCACGGGGGAACGAAAAATGGCCTTACTGCAACCAGTCCTTGAAACTGCTCCAGACAAAACTGCCGGCGCCCCCGGCTACACATGTGTGGAATTTCATATCCAGAACATGGGCGCGGTCTATCAGTCAAAAATTTGGGAAGTCCCTTTAAAAGGGCTCTTTTTTCTGGTAAAGGAGGGTTCTTCTGTACTGGGGCACCTGAGTAGCGGGGATGAAATTAAAGCCCGTTACACAGAAGTCAACCGGAGAAAACCAGGGGATTATATAAAGACAAAGATTCGCTACATTATCCAGGAACATACCGGTCGCTTCAAAGGCCACTATCTCGTGGGCCTGGCCATGATGGAAGAACCGGGATAGAGGCGACTTCTTAAGCATTTGGACTTAACGCCGTACCCTTATAATCGACTATATGAACAAGACTTTTACATTTTATCTAATGAGTAACACCGGCGCCCCGGTGCGCCAGTTGACCGTTTCACGGAGGTTTTTCTGGTCCGCGTTGTTTATGGTCACCCTGGCACTGGCTCTGGCCGCAACCGGCCTCTACGACTATCTCCAGGTTCGCAAAGCATTCAGCAACACCCTCGCACTCACAGCCCAGAACAGTTCCCAGAACAGGACCATCGCCGACCAGCGTTCCCAACTACAGAGATTCGCACAAGAGATTGACAGCCTCAAATCGCGGCTGGTGACCCTGAACACCTTTGAAAAAAAGATCAGGATCATTGCCAACATTGAAAATCCTGAAGAAAACGCCGGCCTGTTCGGCATGGGCGGCTCCGCCCCGGACGATCTGGACCCGAAAATCCCGCTTACGGAAAAACACAACTCCCTCATCCGGGAAATGCATCATCAGGCCGACCAGCTCAACAGCGCCTCTGTAAATCAGGAAGCCGGCTTTGAATCCCTGCTCACATACCTGGAGACCCAGGTTGACCTGCTGGCCTCCACGCCGTCTATAAGGCCTGTCGGCGGCTGGATAACCTCAAGATTCTCCCATCGCATATCCCCTTTCACCGGCCGCCGGGAATTCCATAATGCCCTGGACATTGCCAATCGCATGAAAACCCCGATCATTGCACCGGCAGACGGCAAAGTCTCTTTTGTCGGACGGCGGTGGCTAATGGGCAATGTGCTTGAAATCAATCATGGTCACGGTTTCCTTACCCGCTACGCCCACCTCAACGCGTTCAAAAAGAAAAAGGGTGAACGGGTAAAACGCGGTGAAACCATTGCCCTGATGGGCAACTCCGGCCGCAGCACCGGGCCGCACCTGCACTACCAGATTTACCTCAATGGGCTTCCGGTTAACCCAGAAAAGTACATCATAAATTAAAAGCCATCCCCCAAAAAATCTTTCTTGTCGGGCGTAGCTCGCAGAGCGAAGACTGGATCTTGGATCAAAATCCATTCTTAAACCGGCTTTTAGCCATCTTTTGACTCAGTAAAAAATCTACCTGCCTTTAAAAGCGCTCATGGCTGTGGAGCCGCCGGTGATATGCAATATCCAGTCGAACAGACGGGTGGGGGTAAGAATTTTCAAAAGGCGCGAGAGTTGTACCATGAAAAAGGGCATGATCACGTATGGTCTGTCTTTGCGGACAGCTTCCATGACTGCACCGGCCACCTGTTCAGGCTTCAAGACCGGGTTAAACAATAGAGGTTTGAAGCCCTTGAACATGCCCGTATCTATCACATAGGGGCAGACACACGTAATCGTAATCCCATTGTGGCCGCTGCTTTTCAGCTCGCGACGCAGGGATTCGGAAAAACCTACATCGGCAAATTTACTGGCGCAATAATCGGAAAGGTTGACCATGCCCAGCATTCCACCGGACGAGGCGATATTCACAATGTTCCCCCGGCCCCGGGCGATCATACCAGGTAAAAACTGGTGCGTGAAATAGACATGACCCCAGTAATTCACATCCATGGTGCGCTGCATCTCGTCAAGAGTCAGTTCGGCAAAAGGCTTGCCAGTGACGATCCCCGCATTGTTGATCAGGACATCTACGCCGCCAAACTGCGCTTTTATATTTTCCGACACTGATGCAACCATCTCCTGGTTGGAAATATCGCAAGTATATGCGACGCATTCACCCGGCAGCGACTCAAGCTCAGTCTGGGTTTCCTTCAGGTTTTCCGCGCTAATATCAATTAGGATCACCTTGGCTTGCTCCGCGGCAGCCTCCCGGGCCATCAGTTTCCCGATGCCACAGCCTGCTCCGGTGATGAGCACATGTTTCCCCTTTAAGCTTTGCATGTGATTTCTCTGCTCCCTTTCTGTATCGGTAGGCGTAGATAAAAAGTTTACGGTGTAACGATATTGAAATTGGTTTCCGGCCTGTCAATCAACATTAGAAAACTCAACAGTTCGATACGGCTCCCGTTGATTTCAAGTTTGTCTGAAAAAAGCGTTTCTTTAAGACCCGCTTTGCCAATCAGCATCCGCACAAACAGGTCATGGGTAACTTTCAGGGTAACATCCGCCTGCGGGTCTGGAGCGACCATTTTATGATGCAATACTGCGTTTTTCAAGGTCAACACATAGCTTTCGGCAATGTCCGTAAAGATAATGTTCACGACCAGGTTCTTCCCGGCAGCCTTGGGGCCGTTGATCCTCACCGCCATACTGTCGAAAAACCTTGCAGCCGGAGTTCTTTTAAGTATCTCGTAAACTTTGGAGAGATCCATGCCCCTGTCAGGGGTTCCATGGCGGAGCTCATAAGCGGCAGACAGGTATTCATTGCGCCAGACACCGGACTCGGCCTGGTAGCCAAGCTGATCGTAGGCCCGCGCCAGCAGCAAGCGGGCTTTTTCATTGTCCGGCTGAGCGAAAACCAGGTGGTTGAGTACTTCCGCAACCCACCGGTACTCGCCCTTGTCAAAAGAATTCCGAGTTTTTGCAAGTATCTTTTCAGCCCCGCCCATATAGTCAACATAACGCCCGGCTGATGCTTCCGGCGGCAGCGGGTTGAGGTGGGCCGGGTTGCCATCATACCAGCCCAGGTAACCTTGGTACACAGCTTTAGTGTTATGGCTCAAGGTACCGTAATACCCCCTGTTCGGAAAATAGGTGCTCAATGATTCGGGCAGTACCAATTGCGCGGAAATCTCCCTGGGGGTAAACCCCGCATTTGCCAGCCGCATGGTTTGATCATGGATGTACTTGTAGAGATCTCTCTGTTTTTCCAGGAAGGCCATTATGTGCGCATTGCCCCAGATCGGCCAGTGATGGCTGCCGAAATAGACTTCGGTATTGCCAAAAAGTTCCATGGCCTCATGGATGTAGCCGCTCCATTTGAGAGCGTCGCGAACCTTGGCGCCTCGCAAGGTATACAAGTTGTGCATATTCTGAGAAACAACCTCGGCTCCGCAAAAAGCTTTTAAGTGCGGCAGAAAGAAGGTCAACTCCGCGGGTGCTTCCGATTCCGGCGTATATTGAAAAACAAAGCGAACGCCGTCAAGGGTCATCTCTTGAGGTGTTTCATGAACGGTCCGGGTGGGTGCCAGAATACCAAAGCTGCCGAAAGGCGCCTTTTTACCGAGGCCGGAATCGATATAGGCGCGTTTCGCCGGCGGCAGATGTCGGCCGAACTGGTATTCGGCCCGGCGCCCCATTGCAATACCAGCAATGATATTCTCACTGGTCGCCTCCGCCATAAACCCTTTCGGAGCAATTATCGACACCTTTCTTTGTACGGCCTCCTCAGGCGAGATAATTCCCAGGACACCCCCATAATGATCAATATGGGTATGGGTAAAAATGATGGCTGTAATCGGCCTGGCTATTAGATGCTGTCTGGCAAAGGCTATCGCGGTCTGTGCAGTTTCCCTGGTTGTCAGCGGGTCAACGACTATCCAACCGGCTTGCCCTTCAATAATCGTCATATTGGACAGATCAAAGCCCCGCAGCTGGTAAATTCCCGGGGCCACTTGAAAAAGCCCGTGTATGTTGTTCAGCTTGGCCTGCCGCCAGAGACTGGGGTTTACGCTTCCGGGAGCCTGTCCTTTTATGAAAGCGAATTCGTCCATATTCCACAAAGGGGCGCCTTCTGAATCCTTAACATTCCAACTCGCAGCACTGGCAATGAGCCCCCGCCGCGCGAATTCAAAATCAGAGTCATCCTCAAAAGGAAGTTCATTGAGCACCCGGGCATTGATGTTGCGCGTAATCTCAGTGGGTGCACTAAAACCCCATTTATCGGTTTCTTGATCGGGTTCTGCAGCGCAACCGACCAGCATCACAATTATCGCCAGACTGAAAAGAGCCTGAAGTGGTTTCATCTTCCCCCCAATTGTTAGGTGACCGGTCGATACCGGCAACCGGATTTAGAAGCTATCTTAAAAGGGCTTCTATTAAGCGAACATGTACACATTCGACTACACCCGATGTATACAGTTGACTACATTTTGTCAAGTCTCCCTTTACAATAATACTCACCAACCATTTTACTTTACTTACAGAAGGTTATTGAGGAAAGCGCTCAAAACTTCATCCTGGGTGGCGCGGTGGGATCCGGCGTCCAAACCTGTACCGGGGAGTATGTAGTTCTCGAAAACCAGCAAGCCCAGAACCATGGCAACGCCACCTGCAACTATCACCCGGGGGTCGATATCTGAATCAATCGCCCCCTGCAACTGGGCCATGCCGATAGAATCCACCATTCTCCGCAGAAAAGGGAAAGAACTCTGCACGCCCCCTTCGAATTGTCCGTCAAGTAAGGTCCGTGCAAGCACCTTCCAGAAGGTATCGTTTTTTCTAAGCGCCCGGACTCCCTCCAACAAGGCATCCGCGAAATTTTTCGGCTCACCGATATCGTCATTGATCTGTTTCATGAGCCGATCCTGCACCCGCAGACGCAGGTTCTCCTTGGTGCCAAAATGCCGGTAAATAAGGCCGTGATTCACATCTGCCTTGGCCGCGATGTCTCGTATGGAAACAGCGGCAACACCTTTTTCGGCAAAAAGGCCTGTGGCGGCATCAAGGATGGCGCTCATTACCGCTGTCTTGCCTTTTGGTCTGGTATTTTGTTCCATGATGATGCCCCCTTGTTTACCGGTTGTGGGCAGAACCAACAAAAGTGTAGTCAATTGACTATGTACGGATACGTTTGCGATGTCAACCCGACAATCGTCCTTATCTGTCTTCAGTGCAACAGGATGTGTGAATCCAGTATCCAAATTGTCGCAATAACCTCAATGGACAATCGGCCCCCTATTGACAAAATAGTAAAAAATGAGAATGGTAGCCCTGCGCACACGCTTTATACCGAGACAAGAGGAGCAAGTATGGGAAAAAAGGATAAGAAACCGGAAAAACAGTATAAATTTGAAACCCTGGTCATTGCCGTTTGTGTTGCCATAGCCTTCGGCTTTATGGTGGGCGCCGCTTTTACCGTCTATAAACTCGACACGGATCCGGCAATTCCCCGGATGCAGCCGGCCGCTTCCAATGTTGCGGCAAACGTGGACCCCGGTAAAGAGAGCCGTATCACCATGCTGGAAAAGGTGGTGGCCCAAAAACCCGGCGATGGCAAAGCCTGGCAGGAACTTGGCAATCTCTATTTCGACACAGATAGGAAAACCGACGCCATCGATGCGTATAACAAATCCCTGGCCATTCTACCCGGCAACCCGAATGTATTGACCGACCTGGGCGTCATGTACCGGCGGGTCGGTCAGCCTGAAAAAGCGGTGGAAGCTTTTGACCAGGCTATTGCCGCGGATCCCAAGCATGAAACTGCCCGCTTCAACAAGGGCATCGTACTGCTGCATGACCTCAAGGATGAAAAAGGCGCCCTGGCCGCCTGGCGGGGTTTGCTTGAAATCAATCCGCTGGCCATGGCACCCAATGGCCAGACTGTGGATGAGCTTATTAAACATTTTGAGTCGCACGAAAAAAAGTGATGGCAGCTAAAGTCAACCACGCCAGCACTCAATACCGGGGCCGGGTCTTCACCCTGGCCAAAGAAAACGTGACCCTGGGTAACATCATCCCGGTTCCGGGTTACTCGGACGAAACCATCACCATTTTTCTCTGCACCGGCCTTAGGCGAAAACAACAAAAACTCGATGCGGATGAGCAAATCAAGGTGAGCCCGGTCCCCTTTGATGAAGCGATCACCATGATCCAGGATGGCCGTATCCAGGATGCCAAATCCATAGCCGGACTGTTTTTGGCCCGGCAGCACCGGGAGAAAACAGGCACAAGCGCCTGAGGGTTGATGAATTCGTTAAAAACCGAATCCATCGGTTTTACGTGTTAGGTTTTAAGTGTTATTAAAAACAAACTATAATCAAAACAAATACTTAAAACTTAAGACCTAAAACTTAAAACGGAACTATGCCAAATCTTACACCCATCGGCACCATTACTTCCTGCTTTAAAGAAAAATTCGGTATCCCCCGGCAATCCGGGCTGGTACCCGCCGCCCGGGCCGATCTGGTGCTCCACCCGCCCTACAATGCCCCCGAGGCGCTTGCCGGCCTGGAAGCATTCTCCCATATCTGGCTGGTCTATATCTTTCACGCTGTTGAAAAGGGGAAGTGGAAACCAACGGTAAGACCGCCGCGACTGGGGGGCAACCGGCGCATGGGCGTTTTTGCCACCCGGTCAAATTTCCGGCCGAATCCACTGGGAATGTCAGCCGTAAAACTTGAAAACATTGTCACCAGCGACCATCAGCCCCGCCTGGAACTCAGCGGAGTGGACCTTCTGGACGGCACCCCGGTGCTGGATATCAAACCCTACCTGCCCTATGCCGATACCATTGCCGGCGCAAAGGGCGGCTTCGCCCCAAAAGCGCCTGAAGAACAATTATCGATTGAATTCACGGCCACAGCCAGAGCCGCCTGTGAACGGCTTGAATCAGGATCTGCGCCTGGCATCACCCGTCTCATCCAACAGATGCTGTCCCTGGATCCCCGCCCGGCCTATACCGGGGAAGGCGCCCCGGACAGGATCTATGGATTCCGGATTTTGGACATGGATGTGAAATGGAAGGTCCGGGAGAGACGGGCAACGGTCATCGAGATTTGTCCGGTTGTCTGAACAAAAACAGGCTCGAAAAATAAAAAACCCGGCTACAGGGCAATCTGCCCTTGTAGCCGGGTTTTCGCTTCATAAGGAAATCTGATTTGAAAAACGGATGCTATTCCGTCCGACTGGTCACTTCCACTACGTGGTAGCCGAAATCAGTTTTCACCGGTCCCTGGGGCACACCCACTTCCGCGCTGAAAACCACTTTGTCAAATTCCGGAACCATCATGCCCGGACCAAATTCACCGAGATCGCCCCCCCTTTGTCCGGAAGGGCACTTGGAGTGCTGCTTGGCCAGATCGCCGAAATCCTCGCCGGCCTTGATTTTCTCAATGAGTGTTGCGCAGTCCGCCTCTTTGTCCACCAGGATATGTCGCGCCTGTGCTTTCGCCATGTTGGTAACTCCTTATTTAATGTTTTTTAAACTATTTGTAGAAACTATAAAAAAAGCGCCGCAACCCGGCGCCACATTTCAAACAATGATTTAACCTAATACACGCACCCGGCAAAATCAATGACCGGTTGCTTTTTTTACGCGTTCGTTTATGATGCCTCCTTACGCAACCCGTGGATATTGATGGAGGCGTCCGGTGGATTTCAAACAGCTCATCGAAAGATCGTTCAACCTGACCCTGGAAAACATCGTCGCCCTGATTCTCCTGACCCTGCTGCTGGTTGCCATCAGCACCCTGTCCCTGGGCCTGTTGGCTCCGGTTGCCTCCGCCGGGTATATGCACGCCCTGATAAGGATGGTACGGGAAGGCCGCGAGCCGCGGATGCAGGACGTCTTTTCCCACATGCATCTGTTTCTCCCCCTGCTCGGCTTCGGCATCCTGGCCACTATTGTCATCCTCATCGGTTATGCGCTCCTAGTCCTGCCCGGCATCCTCCTTGCCATCGGGATCACCTACACCTGCCTTTACATGCTGCCCCTGATGACAGATAAAAAACTGCCTCTCGTGGATGCCATCAAGGAAAGCTTCCGGATGACCACTACCGGCAGCCTCGCGGACAATATCATCGTAGCGGTCCTGTTTATCGGCGTGGTGACCATCGGCGGATCCACCCTGATCGGCACCCTATTGACCCAGCCGTTTGCAACCGTTTTCCTGGCCGTGGTATACGAAGAAAAAGTCCGGTAGAAGCTCTTTCAGAAGCGACCTTTGGCTCAATTCCTGCGTTGGATGTAAATTTTCAATCCTCGAAATACTTCAGTATTCCTCCGGTTAAAAATTCACGGCCGCCTTGGCCTCGAACCAAAATTCACTTCTGAAAGAGCTTCTATCGCCTATCCAAATGAGTGCCTCCATGCAAAACTCTGGTATATGCCCGCTTTCCATATAGCAGGCGAGCACACAGACTCTTGACTTGACACGCCCGCCCCTAAAAGATACATACTTTTTTATGAATACGTCCTCATCCGATCGAGAGGTGTCGCATGTCTAAAAAGATCACCGTCAGCGTGCCGGATGACCTGCACCTGAAAATGACCGAATGGCGTGAATCCTTCAATTTTTCCAAGGTCTTCCAGAAAGCCGTCTCCACCATGATCCAGCGCAAGGAAGAGTTCCAGAAACGGCTGCGAAGCAACATCGATATGGCCGCCATCGCCGAACGGCTGCGCCATGAAAAACAGGAATCACAGACGGAAAGCTCGGAGCTGGGAAAAAAGGAAGGGGTCCGATGGGCCCGGAGCGCCCATTATAAAGAACTGCGCTACGCCCTGGCGTGGCTGCCTGAAGCAACCCCCCAGCGCAACGAGGTGCTGGGCGATTATTTCAGTGACCTGTTTACCGCCAGCCGCGAACTGCAGCGTATCGCACCGGAAAACAACAACGAATCCGGTGAGTTTGTCCGCTCCTTTCTTTCCGGCTGGAAAGAGGGGGTTGAGGCGTTCTGGAATGAGATCAAGGATAAGCTATAGGAATGACCATGAAAAAGTTTCTCAGAATACTCTATCAACCTTATAAATGGCTGATATTCGGTCCCTTACTGGTCTGCACGACCTTTTTATGCGGGGCGCTGGCATTCCTGGGCGCCACGCTGACCGGCCCCAGGTTCGGCAGTATTTTCGGCATCATCTGGGCCCGACTCAACAGTATCGTCACCCCCATGGTGGTAGAAACCCGGGGGAAACACAATATCGACAAGACCCAGTCCTATGTCATTATCTCCAATCACCAGAGCCAGTACGATATCTTCGTGCTCTACGGGTGGCTGGGAATCGATTTCAAATGGGTGATGAAACAGGAACTGCGTCGGGTACCCGCCCTGGGGGTTGCCTGTGAAAAGATCGGCCACATATTCATCGACCGGTCAAACACCGCCGCCGCCCTGCGCTCCCTCGATGAAGCCAAGAGCAAGATCGTCAACGGCACCTCCGTCATCTTCTTCCCGGAAGGCACCCGCAGCCGGGACGGCAAGCTGGGAAGATTCAAGAAAGGCGCCTTCCGGATGGCGCTGGACCTGGGCATTCCCATCCTGCCGGTTACCATTTCCGGAACCCGATCCATTTTGCCCACGCAATCCTTCGACCTGTTTCCGGGCCGGGCCTCCATGACTATCCACCCACCGTTGGACATTTCCGGTTACGATAAAGACAGTATACACGCCCTTATGGAAAAAACCCGTGAGATTATCGGATCTGTACCGCGTTAAAGAAACAGGAAACTTGATAATCCTCGCCTGGTGAGGCCATATCAATCGAACTGGTTTTGTTCCTTGTAGCGACATCTATTTGCGTATAAGCTGGAAGGACCGATATTCTTTGACGGGGACACCCCCCTAAGGGCCGCTACCAGTATATCCGAGAATTAATGCTACTGCGACGATAGGAAGCAACTTTCTTGGGCCTCATCTCTACCTTCTACGCCAGAAAACCACCCTTGAGCCCTATGGGGTCTGATTAAAAATAATATCTACTGCAAAAAGGTTCAGCCCGATGAGAAATCGCATCTATATAGCTATACTGGCTATGGGATTTAGCGGGCTGGTCGCTGAGATACTCCTTTTAAGGGAGCTTCTGGTTGTCTTTTCAGGCAACGAATTCTGTATTGGTATTATTCTATCCAACTGGCTCATTCTTGAGGCTCTTGGCTGTTTCTTTGTTGGTCGGGCCGCTGAAAAATCCAAAAACAAGATTGAAACATTCACGGCCATTACGGTCCTTTTTTCCCTGTCCTTAATCCTGGCGATTTTTCTGACCCGTATTCTGAAAGGCATGCTCGGGATTTCCATTGGTGAAAGTATCGGCTTTTTGCCAATGTTCTACTCCTCTTTTCTGATACTTCTACCGGTCAGCATTTTTCACGGCGCACTATTCCCTTTCAGTTGCCAAATTTATGCCCTGTTTTCCAAGCAGGATGCATCTTCGATCGGGACGGTTTATGTTTATGAAACCGCCGGCACCATTATCGGCGGAATTGTCTGCACATATTTGTTAATTCCCCTTCTTAACTCCTTTCAAGCTTCTTCAGGGCTCGCTTTATTGAATCTTACCATATGCTTTGTTTTGCTCTGGCCCTATTGGCAGACCGGGCGATCTCAAAAAGCGATTCTGGTGACTTTGGGTGTCTTGATCTTTTTCTCCGGGTGCCTGGTTTTCAGTTGGACGGATAAGCTCCACAATTATTCGATCACGGCGCAATGGAAAAACCAGAACATTGTACATTACCAGAACTCCCGGTACGGCAATATCTGCGTTGTAGAAAACCAGGGGCAATACATTTTCTTTCAGGATGGTATTCCGAATATTATGACGCCTATTCCGGATATCCCCTTCATTGAAGAATTTGTTCATCTTCCCCTTCTTGCCCATCCTGAGCCGATAAAATTGCTCATTTTAAGCGGAGGCGTCGGTGGGGTGATAAATGAAGCCTTAAAACATCCATCGGTGGCAGCAATTGAATATGCAGAGCTTGACCCGCTTCTCCTCGATGTTTTGAGAAAATTCCCCACGCCGTTGACCGAAGCTGAGCTGAAAGCTCGCCGTGTAAAGATCAAGCATATGGATGGTCGCCTCCTGCTTAAAACCACACAGGATAAATACGATTTGATTTTATTGGGAATCCTGGAACCATCCAGCTTACAAACCAACAGATTTTTCACCAGAGAGTTCTTTGCACTTGCAAAACAAAGATTAAATGACCGGGGCATACTCGTCATTGGGTCACCCGGAGCGCTGACTTACCAGAGTGAAGCACTTAAGAATCTGACCAGCTGTATTTATCATACTCTCAAAAGAGCCTTCACGCATATCAGGGTCCTGCCCGGGGACGGCACAAATCTTTACCTGGCATCAGATTCTCCCGGCGTCACTACGATTGACAGGATGCAGATTATAGAAAGGCTAAACCAGCGGGAAATTAATGCGGAAACGTTGGTGCCCTGGCATATCGAGAAAAAGCTGCATCCCGGCTGGCAAAGCTGGTTTTCCAGCCAACTTGAAGGAGGGACCCGGAAAATCAATTCCGATTTTAAACCGGTGGGACTCTTTTTCAGTATCGCTCATTGGAATACCCTGTTTTCGCCTTCGCTCCGGTTTTTTTTCAAACAGCTTGAACGGATAAACTTGTGGATGGTGGCAATTCCGGTGGCCATATTCCTTCTCTTCTATTTGCTTTTTCGGACTCAAAATATTCTACCCAATCAGGCCAGTATCCCCTTAGCCATCATCACTACCGGTTTTGCTGGAATGATATTTGACCTGATGTTGATTTTCACTTTTCAATCGATTTACGGATATGTATTTGCGTGGATAGGTGTCCTGGTAACAGCGTTTATGGCCGGGGCAGCCTGCGGCGCTATGCTGATCACCATGGTACTGGCACGCCTAAAAGATTGTTTCAGGTTGTTTATGAAGTTAGAAATCGCAATCATCTGCTTTGCCCTTGGCTGCCCGTTTACCTTACACGCCGCACATCAGCATCTGGGCAACCCGGATGTCTTCTTTATTTCCAAGATCCTCTTTTTAGTTCTTTCATTTACCGGAGGGTTTTTAACCGGTTCGCAATTCCCCCTGGCAAACGCGATATATCTTGTAAATAGCGACCGCTTAAGCCGGACAGCCGGGTTGCTTTATGCTTCCGACCTGCTGGGCGGCTGGATAGGAGGGATTGTCAGCGCGGTTGTACTTTTGCCTGTGCTTGGCCTTACCGGCACTGGCATAACCGTGGGATTGTTTAAATTAGCAACTTTGATCATTATGACCACCCAACCAAAACGGCTTTCAAGCAGGTAACAATATGAAAAGACTATTTTCCAATAAGATCTCACGAAGACACATTTTAAAAAACACCGTTAAACTTTTTTTGGGTACCGGGCTTGTTAAAACTTTTTTCGACACCTTCAAGACTGAAGCATCCGGGTATCCAACAACGACTGCGTCGGCCGAAACCGGCACTGCCGGTTCCGGTTTTGAACCGGCTTATCTGGAGTTATGCAAAGCAGGAGAGCTAAAAAAGCGCGCTGACAAACTCTGGGCCACAATGGAGAGCTGCTGTCTCTGCCCGAGACAATGTGGTGTTAATCGGCTGAAAGGCGAGCGCGGATTTTGCCATTCTCCCGGCGCAACCCTTGTTGTATCCGCCTTTTTTCCACATTTCGGTGAAGAAAGGCCCCTCGTAGGAAATGGTGGTTCGGGAACAATCTTTTTAACTCACTGCAACTTACGATGTGTGTTTTGTCAAAACTGGGAAACAAGCCAGCGAGGTTTGGGCTATAAAATGAATATCACTGAATTGGCCGGTATGATGCTTCACCTGCAAAAAATTGGTTGCCACAATATAAACCTGGTAACCCCGACCCATTATTCCGCCCACATTCTTAAAGCGCTCGATGCCGCCGCGCGGTCTGGACTGCGGCTACCGGTTGTATACAATACCAGTGGCTATGAGCGGCTTGAGATACTCAGGATGCTTGCCGGAGTAGTTGACATTTACCTGCCTGATTTCAAATACTGGAATAGCGACATGGCTGCCGAGTATTCGTCCGGAGCAAACGATTATCCTGCCACAACAAGAGATGCCATCCAGGAGATGAACCACCAGGTTGGCGTGGCCAAACCTGCTGAAGATGGCATTATATATAGAGGCCTGATGATCAGGCATCTGGTTATGCCGAATAATACAAGTGGCTCAGAACAGGTTATGGAGTGGATCGCTGGAAATTTGCCCAAAGATACGTATGTCAATATTATGGCCCAGTATAGCCCACACTATAAAGCCTATGATTATCCTGAGTTATCACGGAAAATAACGGGCAAGGAATACAAAAAGGTGCTGAATAGAGCCAAAAAGGCAGGGCTTACCAATTTAGATACACAAACCTATTGGTGGCTGCGATGATACGGCCGATGGGAATGGGTGCCGTCGCCGGTCAGCGTTCTTTCATCAAGTATCAAGCACCTCTAAAAGAAAACGCCCGGTATAACTCTCCTTCGACCGGGCCACCGTTTCAGGCGTCCCCTGGGCCACGATCTTTCCGCCGCCGGCGCCCCCCTCCGGTCCCAGATCAATGACCCAGTCGCAGGTCTTGATCACATCCATGTTGTGCTCGATGACCACCACGGTGTTGCCGGCCGTGGAGAGGCGGCGCAGGACCGCCAGCAGCATCTCGATATCCTGGAAATGCAAACCGGTGGTGGGTTCGTCCAGGATATACAGGGTCTTGCCCGTGTCCCGCTTGGCCAGCTCCCGGGCCAGTTTGATCCGCTGGGCCTCGCCCCCGGACAGGGTGGTGGCCGGCTGCCCCAGCTTGATGTAGGAAAGTCCCACATCCATCAGGGTGTCAAGGATTCTCCTGATCCGGGGATGACTCTTGAACAAGTCCCGGGCCTGGTGGACGGACAGGTCGAGAATGTCCGCGATGGAGTGTCCCTTGTAACGTATCTCCAGGGTGGCGTCGTTGAACCTTTTTCCGCGGCAGCTCTCGCAGGGCACATACACATCCGCCAGAAAGTGCATTTCCACTTTGAGAAACCCGTCTCCGCGGCAGGCCTCACACCGCCCCCCTTTCACATTGAAAGAAAAACGCCCCTTCTTGTAGGCGCGTGCCCTGGATTCCGGAAGCTTGGCAAAGAAATCGCGGATGTGGTCAAAGACCTTGGTGTAGGTGGCCGGATTGCTCCGGGGCGTCCGGCCGATGGCCTTCTGGTTGATGTTGATCACCTTGTCGATGGCGGCCAGGCCGGAAACACCTTTGTGACGCCCCACCTCAATGGCAGCGGCGTGGAGTTTACGCGCCAGGGCCGGGTAGAGGATCTGGTTCACCAGGGTCGATTTCCCGGCCCCGGAAACACCGGTCACCGCCGTCAGCAGGCCGGGCGGAATCTTCACGCTGATGTTGGCCAGGTTGTTGGCCCGGGCGCCGGTGATGGTAATCCAGCCGCGCCCCTTACCGGTCGGCTGCTTGCGCTCGGCCGGCACACTGATCTCTTTTTGTCCGCGCAGGTACTGACCGGTGACCGACGCGCGGTTTCTTTTAATCTGCGCCAGGGTGCCCTGGGCCACGATCTGGCCGCCCAGGTGGCCTGCCCCCGGACCGAAATCGAGAATCCAGTCAGCCGTCTCCATGGTTTCGCGGTCATGCTCCACCACGATGAGGGTGTTGCCGATATCCCGCAGGTGGCACAGGGTGTCCAGCAGCCGGATATTGTCACGCTGGTGAAGCCCGATGGACGGTTCGTCCAGGATATAAAGTACCCCGGTAAGTTCCGACCCGACCTGGGAGGCCAGGCGGATGCGCTGGGATTCACCCCCGGACAGGGTCGGCCCTTTGCGGTCCAGGGAGAGATAGTCCAGGCCGACGTTGATCAGAAATTTGAGACGGCCCCGGATTTCCTTGAGCAGCTCGGTGGCAATGATCTTTCGGTTCCCGGTGAGTTTTACGGAACTTAGAAACTTCCAGGCGTCCTGGACGGACATCTCCGTGATGTCAATGATAGACTTGTTTTTAATTTTGATATTGAGGACTTCCGGCTTAAGGCGTTTGCCCCCACAGGTGCCGCAGCGTGTTTCCGACAAAAATTTTGAATACCATTTCTTGGCGCTCTCCGATTTGGTCTGCCGATAGCGGCGCATCATGCTGTTCAGGATGCCTTCGAAGGCCATGGTGACTTCACCCTGGATTTTCTGCGAGCTCCAGTTGACGATGAGCTCCCGCCCGTTGGAACCCTTCAGGATCAGATCCCGGTGCTTCTGCGGGAGTTTGTACCAGGGTATGTCGTAGTCGACCCCGCACTGTTCTTCGACCGCCACCAGCTGCTGGGCGCCCCAGGAACCATTGGCTCCGTTTGCCTTGAGGAAATAGTTCTGCCAGGGCAGGACGGCGCCTTCCCGAATGGAAAGTTTTTTGTCGGGAATGATTTTATCAATGTCCATGGAGAGCAGGCTGCCGATACCGTTGCAGTCCGGGCACATCCCCAGGGGTGAGTTGAAGGAAAAAAGCGGCGGCGCCAGCTCCGGGTAGGCTATCCCACAACAGGAACGGGCCTCGCTCATTTTCAGGTCTTCACGGCCCAGGATGTGGACAATGAGACTGCCCTGCCCAACCCGCAGGGCGGTCTCCACCGAATCGGTCAGGCGCTTGCGAAACGCCTGCCCACCCTTCATCTGGAGCCGGTCCACAACCACTTCGATGTTATGCTTCTTGTGTTTGGCCAGGCTCTGCACATCCTCGATGTCCTGGACGACACCGTCAATCCGTATGCGGGCAAACCCATCTTTGCGCAGCTTCTTAAAAAGCGCTTTGTGTTCGCCTTTGCGGTTCTCGATAATCGGAGCCAGCAGCAGGATCCGGGAAGCCTCCGGAATCCGCATGATCTGGGAGACCATGCTCTGGGCGTTTCCGCGCCCCACTTTTTTCCCGCACTTGTAGCAGTATTGCTCGCCCACCCGGGCGAAGAGAACCCGCAGGTAGTCGTAGATTTCCGTGATGGTTCCCACCGTGGAACGGGGGTTTTTACTGGCCGCCTTCTGCTCGATGGAAATGGTGGGCGAAAGCCCGCGGATGGTTTCGTACTTGGGTTTTTCCATCTGGCCGATGAACTGGCGGGCGTAGGCCGAGAGCGACTCCACGTACCGGCGCTGGCCTTCTGCAAAAATAGTGTCGAACGCCAGGCTTGACTTGCCGGAACCGGAAACACCCGTAAAAATGATCAGTTTCTTCTTGGGCAGCTCGACCTGGATGTCCTTGAGGTTGTGCTCCCGGGCACCTTTAACAACAATGGTGTCCAGTTCCAGGGCCTTGCGCGTACTTTTTTTCCTGGGGCGGGTTGTCCCCGCGCCGCCGGCTACTTTTCGTTTCATGCTCACCGTTTGAAATGGGTTCCATCGACTGACTCACATCACATCCGAGCAAACAAAATAGGAACGAAAAACCGAAATAGCAAGCGGTAAATCCAGTCAACTTCATCTAGCCGGTAAGTCGAAACGCCATCGCTTTCACTGGCGCGGATTACCCGTGCATAATGCGAAAAATTTCCCGCACCTGACCGCATAAAGTTTCGAACTGCTCCGGGTAGAGCGACTGGGCCCCGTCACTCAGGGCTTTCTCCGGCTGGTGGTGCACCTCGACCATTAATCCGTGGGCATCTCCGGCAATCGCAGCCCGGCTCAGAGGAATGACCTGGTCGCGCCGGCCGGCCGCATGGCTCGGATCGACAATGATCGGCAGATGGCTTTCATTTCTGACATAAGGGATTGCGGAAATATCAAGGGTGTTGCGGCTGTGATGGACAAAGGTGCGCACCCCTCTTTCGCAGAGGATTACGTTGTGATTGCCGCCTTCCATGATATATTCCGCCGCCATGAACCACTCATCGATGGTCGCGGCCATGCCCCTTTTGAGGAAAACCGGGCGGTCTGATTTGCCGGCGCGTTTCAACAGGCTGTAATTCTGCATATTACGGGTTCCGATCTGAACGATATCCGCATACTGCTCGACCAGCCCGAACGTCTTTTCGTCCACGACCTCGGTCACCACCGGCATGCCGGTTTCTTCCCTGACCCGGGCCAGAATTTTAAGGCCCTCCTCCTCCAGCCCCTGGAAGGAATAGGGCGAAGTCCGTGGTTTGAACGCGCCCCCCCTGAAAATCGAGGCCCCGGCCGCTTTCACGTGCCCGGCGATGGTCAGGGCCTGCTCGGCGCTCTCCACCGCGCAGGGACCGGCAATCATGGTCATGTGACCGTTGCCGATCTCCACCCCGCCCACCGACACAACCGTATCCTCCGGTTTGAATTCCCGGCTGACCAGTTTGTAGGGCCGGGTCACCGGGATGACATCTTTGACCCCGGGCAGTCCGAGAAACAAGCCCGTGTCAAGCGGCCCCTTGTTGTGCAGCACGCCGATGGACACCCGATCACCGCCCGGTATGGGCCGCGCTTTACATTGGTTGCGTTCAACGACACCTACGACTGCATCAATTTCCGCCTGGGTCGCTGTGTTACTCATTACTATCAGCATGTTTCCTCCTTTATAGCGTTTGCCGTAAAGATTGCCCCAGCTGGCAGTTTCCCGGCACCTTATCAGGACACGAAGAAGTGCCAGGGTGTTCCGTGCAAACGCTATCTACTGTGTTGTTTGTACTTTCCTTTCCGTTTTTGGCCCGCCCTTAGTATGTGTACCCAAGCAGGCGCTCAATCACCTTTAACCCTTTAAATCTCCATTCGGGAAAACCATAGATATCGTTTGCCGGAACTGCGTGCAGCTATAGGGCTGTAGCTAAGCCAGACATTTTTTCAAGGCTCATCCCAACAGGTCTTACCGAAGGCAAACGATATAAATAAATCGGGGCTGCCGAAACTCAGCAGCCCCTCAAAACAGAAAGGACCGTGAGCTCCGGGGCTCACGGTCCTTTGGTTATCTTTTATCGTTATGACAGATCAATCCGGACGGTGCAGACCCCTTTCGCGGGTTTGCCACCACCAGCACCAGATTGTACTCTGCGTAACTATCATTTTAATTCTTCACCTTTTTACTTTTAACTGCCGAACCATAGTCGATGCGCCGGCCGGTGTCAAGCCTATACAAAAAACCCGCCTGCCCGGCCGTCGAATCTATGCGCATTTGTCTCTCGACCAGGTTTGAATGTCGGCCGGGTTTTGATACCCTCCCCCGATGATTTTTTCAAACTGTCACGCCGGCCTGAATAACTTGGGATCATTCCACGGATCCGTGCTGGGATCTAATGAACGATCAATCTCCGGCAACCGTGAAGCTTGAAAATCAACAGCCCGGATCTTTTCACACAGCTCGCCCAGTTTGCGGATGACTTTCAGGTGCTCGGGCTGTTCCTGGTACTGCCGCAGGGTTTCAAGGTTGGCAAAGACCGAAACCAGCGCGAAGTCATAGGATCTCTCCGATCCCACGATATCCCTTCCAAACTCATAACTCTGAATCTCGGTTATGATATCAGGCAAAGCATCCAGGCTTTTCTCAAGATCGTCCACCTGCTCATCACTGACGCCGGGTTTGAATTTCATCATCACAACATGGGTAATCATAAAACTGCTCCTTTATCGCTTAATGTTCCTTTTAGGGGCTATCTCAAAAAGTAAAGCTGCAACATAGTCGCCTGAAGTTCTGGATCCGGGTATTTCTCAGCGTTTTTACCATCAGTCTTCAGCCTTTAACCTGATAAGCTTCTCACTGCTTTTGATAGTACCCGGCCGGGCCCAGTTCCCGGTAGCTTTCCGGATCCTGACCAAATATATGCTGCCTGATATCATTACACAAATCACATTTGTTGGCATACCCCGATGTTGCCGGCGCAAACGCATGCTGCCGGCAGGCATGGGCATACAGGCCCTGAATGCCATCCCCGGCCAACAGGGCAATCAACGGATATTTCTCGGTTGAAAGCGTCCGGCCGATATCCATAAAATCAATCACCAGGCCCGCGCACAGCCCGGGGATATAGTTGCCGTACAGGTCGACATGAAAATGGGCGATGTCGGCCAGTTCCCGATAGCAGCCGACAGACGCCCCTTCCAGGATTTTTGTCACTGGCTTGAGAGGCCCGACGGCGCGGTACAAATCAAGCGCCCGGCCACCCGGGTGCAGCCAGTAGCGCTGCATAACCTCGGTCAGGTATGTTTTGCCGAAATGAGCGACATACTCTCCCAGACTGTGCGGACACTCAGGATCTAACGCGGCCAGGTCGGGTATAAATCCTGATATCCAGGGCATGGCCCTGATACCGGTTTGCTCGCAGGCGGCCAGGACACCCTGGACCCGTTTAAACGGGATATGCGCATTGTGGAAAGGGCTGATCGATACCAGCAGGGTCTCCAGACCGGCGCCCTGGAGGGTCTCCAGAACCGCGACAGTGCTTTCCATACCTTTGAACCAGGATGAATTTGTTTCCACATATTCAACCCGCACCCCGGCGTGGTCGGTCAACCGCAGGGTCTGTTCAACTGTATCGGGGCTGAGCAGGGGCTCCCCGCCGCCAATATGGATCGCCCGGCACCCCAACAATTTTATTCTGGCCAGCATGGCCGCCGTCGTCTCCGGGCTTATAAACGCCTTGGTTCGGGCTGGACCGCTATTATAGAGACAATGCCCACACTTTGATGCGCAGTGATAGTTGGTGATAATTCCGCCTGATAGCAGGCGCCGGATGGCTAAGGATACCATGAAATAAGAAGTGGGGAGCAACCCAGATCAGGCGAAAAGGTTATCGTCACGGGTGCCCCCCCAGACTGGCAGCGGTCCCCAGGAAATTGACCACTGAAATAATGATCAGGGCGGCCGATACAGCCAGGCCCACCAGGCCGAAGATCCAGGAAAATTTAATAATAATCGAATCAATATCAACGCAAAGGGTGTCGAGCTTGCTGAAAACCGGCCGGGTATCGATGCTGATGTTCGTCTTCTGGCCTAAAGTCTTAAATGCGGACGGGTAAAAAAACAGGAGGAGCCCGGCGGCAAGTCCGACGACACCGGTTATTTTTCCCAGGAGAATTGAGAATTCAATGGCCATGTCCATAAAAAAACCGAAGTCTTCCGGGACCTGGACCCCAACAAAAAGAAACAGCAGAATGAAGATGGAACTGACAATGAGAAACCCGCCGCTGACACGGTGATGCCGCAGGACAAACGATTCTGTATCAATGGAAGGATTTAAGGTGCTCAACTGGCGCTCAGTCAGCATCTGCCTGTTAAGGGCCTGACTGGTTTTGCGAATCAAACCGGGTGAGAGGATGAGTCCCAGAGACAGGCAGACTCCGGCCACACCGGCAATGATTGTCATGATTTCCGCCACCCGAATGATAATCTCTAAAACTACCAGCATGTTGATCTCCCGCCGTGGGTGTCTTTCAGCGTGTCAGAACTTGAAACTATTAGAACCTATCTCAAAAAACGGATTTTGGTTCCCCGCAAAAAGCGTGCGGGATCTGCGACAAAATGAGGCGGCCGCTAATATCAAACCGGAGGTGCCAGCGAAGCCAATGCCGTGCGTGGTAAATACTCGCGTATTTCGAGGGTTTGATATGAGCGCCCAACGCCGAGTTTGGGCCAAAAGACTTTTTTGAGATGGGTTCTAGTCGACATCTGCTACCTGGCTCCAGTCAATTTCATCAAGCTCAGGTTTGCCGGTAACCCCTTTTTCTATGAGCTCCCGGAAATCTCTATTGATCCGCCGGGGAATCTTCTTCTCCGGAAAGTTCCTGAATTTAAAGGCCGATTTCGCATAACCCAGAATCTGGTGGGCCGCGGCTTCCCCCTTGAGTCCCGCCAGAGAGGCATCATAGAGAGTGCCGCTGTCGAAATAGAGCAGGCCCTGTTCTTCGCCCTCAGGTTTAACTTCAAACAGGCAGGTCTTTTTTTCCATCTCTATCATGGCGCATAAGCTGGCCACGGATATCCCGTGGATAACGCCCCGGGGGATGTCCCGTTGAACCGTCCGGAGCACCGCTGCTGTGAAAACATCGGTCTCAAATGGTTTGTGGAAGAACCGGACGAGGTCCCGGGGCATTTTTGACTTCACTTCAGGCGCCTCGATAGCAGTCATCACAAAACAGGGAATCACCGGATAGTGTTCGCTCACGTGCGCCAGGAGTTCAAAGCCGTCCACCTCCGGCATCAGGATATCAGTAACCAGGAGAGCGATACGGTGTTTTTCCAGCACATCCATGGCAATCTTGCCGTTGCTTACCGCGATAACATCCAAAACATCGCCATGCTTTTCCAGCGCTTTGACAAGGCGTATGGAAAGGATATTGTCATCCTCTGCGATCAGTACTTTCTTCATACACACGTCCTCTCTCGGTTTTTATCGCAATGTCACTGGTCCAGTATATCTCTATAGGATTTCACGTCAAGGTGTGAACGCCCTGACATCCAAACAATGGGAAATCCGCCTCGCCACCAGGCCCTTATGGACCGAATTTAGACTAAATATCAATTTGAGGCCACCTGAAGTCAGACCCGATTGTACTGTTTATGTAGCAGCCATGTACACCAATTGACTGCCCAACCGGCGCACAGATGCCCGGCTGAAATAAACCTATACATGATTTTGTTTAAAATTTAAATAGTTACGCTGTTTTTTCCGCAACTGGCATACGGTTTGTATAGATAGACCCTTTTTATACAATAGAACCTATCTCAAAAAACAGATTTTGGTTCCCCGCATAAAGCGCGCGGGATCTGCGACAAAATGCGGCCGCCGCGAATATCAAACCGGAGGAATACATCGGGTATTTCAAGGATTTGATATGAACGCCCAACGCTGAGTTTGGGCCAAAAAACTTTTTTGAGATGGGTTCTAAACAGACGCCCTGCAAGGATACACGATGACCTTACGACCCGATAAAGAAATTCTCATCAGCGGAACCGGGCTGTTTACACCCCCTGAATCCATTTCCAACGAGGAACTGGTGGCTTCGTTCAACACGTTTGCGGCCCACTACAACGCCAAAAACCAGCAGGCGATCGACGCCGGCCGCCTGGAACCCCTGCAGATGTCATCCGAAGCCTTCATTGAAAAGGCCTCCGGCATCAAAAGCCGCTATGTGATGGACAAAGAAGGCATCCTGGATCCGGAAAGGATGTACCCCAATATTGCTGAACGACCGGATGCGGAGCGGTCCCTCCAATGTGAGATATCCGTAGCAGCTATCCGGGAAGCCCTGGCACAGGCCAACAAAAAACCGGCGGATGTCGATGCGGTCATTGCCGCCTGCGCCAACTTTCAGCGAGCGTACCCGGCCATGGCCATCGAAATTCAAAGCGCCCTGGGTATCGACGGATATGCTTATGACATGAGCGTGGCCTGTTCGGCCGCGACCTTTGCCATCCAAACCGCTGTCGATGCGGTGAAATCCGGTTCCGCCAACTGCGTGGTGCTGGTGAATCCTGAAATCATGACCGGCCACCTGAACTTCCGGGATCGCGACAGCCACTTCATTTTTGGGGATGTCTGTACCGCCATGGTCATTGAATCGGCCGCCACCTGCACGGCACCATCCGCCTTCCGCATCCTGGGCACCAAACTGGTATCCCGTTTTTCGAGCAATATCCGCAACAATTTCGGATTCTTGAACCGGGCGGATGAAAGGGGTTCCGGCAAGCCGGATAAGCTGTTTTACCAAAACGGCACCAAGGTATTCAAAGAGGTCATTCCCATCGCATCCGGGCTTATCAAATCCCATTTGGAAGCGCTTGATATTCCGGTTGATGCCGCCAAAAGATTGTGGCTGCACCAGGCGAATATCAATATGAACAACTACGTGGCCGAAAAAGCCCTGGGCCGCAAGGCCACTGCCGAAGAAGCCCCCATGGTTCTTGATGAATATGCCAACACCGCCTCGGCCGGGACCATGATCGCCTTTCATAAATACAACGATGACCTACAGGATGGAGACATCGGGGTAATTTGTTCATTCGGCGCCGGATACAGCGCCGGCAGTGTGGTGGTGCAGAAGGCAGCTAAAAAACAATAAAACCGAATGAACATCGAACACCGAACTGCCAACATCCAACGTTGAAAATAGATAAAGCTTCGCTTTAATTTCGTTTTTAAAATGGTTTCTATGAAAAATGCTACCCTATTGATCGTATTCCAAGATCCGCCGCATAACGTACCATAGTTCAACTTTCTATGTTCGATGTTGAACGTTCAGTTTTTATAACCTGTTGACATCATCCCCGATTTCATTGTTAATGTGGGCATGCAGAAACTCACCGACAACCTGGCCCAGCACCTCACCAACGCCGCCCACGGCAAGATTAAATTTTCCGAGCCCCTGGCTGCCTACACCTCCTACCGCATCGGCGGCCCCACGGACGTCATGGTTTTTCCCGACTCTGAGGCGGAAATCGCGGCTATCCTGAAGATCGTCCATGATGGCGCGTTGCCCCTGCTGGTTATCGGCAAAGGTTCCAACCTGCTGGTTTCCGACTACGGCTGGGATGGGATAACGGTTTACCTGGGTGATAATTTGTCGGGGTGGCGGTTCGAAGAAGGCAAGGCCTCCGCCATGGCGGGTACGACCCTGCAGGACTTTATTCGCGCCTGCTGTGAAAACAGTCTGGCCGGCCTGGAAAAACTGGCCGGCATTCCGGGGACGGTCGGGGGTGCTTTGAAAATGAACGCCGGGGCTTTCGGGCAGGAAATCGGAACGGTTACCGAGACCGTCCAGGGGTGTAACCTGGACGGCAGGCCCTTTTCCATTCAAGGATCAAAAATTGGGTTCAGTTACCGGCAGGCACCGGGGCTTAAAGATATCATCCTGACTAGCAGCAGTTTCTCGCTTTCGCCAGGTGACCGGGATGTTTTGATTACAGAGATGGAAGCTACGCTTGCCCGGAGGGCTGCGAAGCAACCGCTTTCATGCCCTTCCTGCGGGAGCGTCTTCAAGCGGCCGGAAGGCCATTATGCCGGGGCCCTCATAGAAGCCGCCGGTCTCAAGGGGAAAAAAATCGGGGGCGCCATGGTCAGCCCTAAGCATGCCGGCTTCATAATGAATACGGGCAAGGCCTGTGCCACGGACATCTATAAGTTGATCCGCTTGATTGAAAAGAAGATTGAGGACGATTTCGGTGTGGTGTTGGAGAGGGAAGTTAAGCTCATCGGCCGGTTCGACGATTAGAAGTGGCCTCTGTCATTTTGTAAAAACCTAAGCTCCAAAGCTGTCATGCCGGGCTTGAGGAGTTTGTCCCGCATCGCGATGCGGGGGCAACCAGAGCCTGCCTGGTGACTGGCCTTCACCAGGATTGCAAGCTACGCTTCCCGTGCAGTGACTTGTTAGGTGCTGCTTTCGCTTTTTACCTCTGACTCATATTGTCGCTTGCCTTCATGCAAAATCACTCTGCCATCAGGCAATATTTCTATTCGAATCGAATGGTATCCAGAGTGGCCAGAGAAATAAATACCGAATTGGGCCTGTTGAATCAGACCGTTGTTTTCTCGCCATGTAACATCAAAACTTGACCCTTCACCAATTTTTCCAAGAGACTTTTTCCGAATTTCCTTGTCTGGGATATTTCCAACGAAAAAAGTGCCTCGGTCATATTTTATTTCAACATCATTAATTTGTTGGCCGCTTTGGTTCTCCAGCGTAAGTCTTGCACCAGCAAAGAACACATAGAGTGCAGATAGAATACACAAGCTCACAAGTATTTTTATCGATTTCATTTATTAATTTGATGCGCCTAACAGCGCCAATCAACCGCGCGGCTTTTTACGTCGACTGAATTAGCTTTGTTAGATGACATTGCGTATAATTGTTCAGAAAGCTCAATAATTTTTGCCGAATTTTCAATACTTTGTATTTTGCTCTTATCTATCACGTCGCAGCCATTAAATGCACCCCAAATTGCGCCGGCCATCGAACCGATTGTGTCAGTATCACCACCGAGATTAAATACTTGAGTAAGCATAGAGTTATAACTTTTATTTCTAAACTTAAGAGCAAAATAAATTGCAGTTACACACGATTTATATGCGGCGATGCCATTACCTAACTTGTTTTTTAATACTTTATTTTGCACTGCATCCAATGCCTGAATTGATTCAATACAAAATGCTATTTTTAATTGATATTCCTTTGCCTTACACCAATGTGGCAAGGCTTCTATAATGGTTTCAGTTTTCCAATCATGCAGTGCTGCATAGGTCATAAATGCAATTAACCTTGCACCTTCTATTGCCAACGGATGAGCATGAGTAATTTCAGAACATTTTATTATATTTTCGTTTAATCTTTCATTATCTTCTGGAAATAGCATTGCCAATATTGGTGCTCTCATAGCAGCACCATTACCAAAAGATCCATCTTTGAATTTTGCTCGATTTACATCTTTCCAATTGGCACCATTTTTAATTTTCTTTAGTAACCAAGCGGCACTTGGCCCATAGCCTCTTGACCAACGATAATTTTCAGCAAAAGTAGTAGCCAAATGTTCTTGATTGATTCCATTATTTTGTATAAATGAGATAGCCAGGTCTATAGACATTTGAGTGTCGTCAGTATATCTTTTCTTGCCATCTTCTGTTTTTCCAATTGCCTTCCAAAGTAATCTTTCAATAGGGCCTCCCTCATATGGTGCTCCATAAGCATCGCCTATTGCTAAGCCCAAAAAACAACCAGAATATTTGTTCAAATTTATCATCGACCTTTAACTTATCTTGTCATCTAATGTCCGAGCTGAGACGCGCGCCCCTTGCGTCGTTTCCCAAGCGATTTGTTCGATTAAACCTAACAAAAATTGCTTGATATTTCCAAACAATGGTGTATGTACAATGCATAGACATTGTCAATACAATAAACTTGGAGAAAATTATGGCAAAAACAGCAACAATTCAAACCCGAGTGGACCCAGTAATTAAATATAACGCCCAAATAATATTAAAAAAATTAAACATATCAATGTCAGAGGCTATTTCGATGTACCTTTCTCAGATAACCTTACAAAAAGGAATCCCTTTTGAATTGAAAATTCCTAATCAGGTTACAGCTAAAACACTGAAAAGCACTGACAATGGGCATGATGTTCACAATGTTGACTCTGTTGATGCATTATTTCAGGAACTTGACAGTTGAACATCCATTATACGACTCAATTCAAGAAAGATTATAAAAGGATCAAGAAGCAGAATAAAAATCTTTCAAAATTGAGGTTAGTTATAGAAAAATTGGTTCGCATTCAGACTTATTCAAAAAATAAAATTTATCAAATCGAACGGCTGAGGTAACCAGCGCCGTTTTTTTGCGTCTGGTTCACTGATATGTTCTCCTCGGTTTTCGTAATCTCCAGCGCTTGACACCCCACCAGCCATGGTATATACTATGGTATCTACCACATTGGAGGTGCAACATGCAAACTGCTAAAATATTTATTAATGGGCGTAGCCAAGCTGTAAGGCTGCCAAAAGATTTCAGATTCGCTGAAAATGATGTTTTTATCAAAAAAATCGGTAAGATGGTAGTACTGTTACCAAAAAACGATCCGTGGTCCTCTCTGGTGAACAGCCTTGACCAATTTACCAATGACTTTATGGAAAACAGAGAGCAGCCTGACCAAAAGCCCCGGGATAATTTCTAATGAAATATATGCTCGATACAAATATCTGCATCTATGTCATTAAACAGAAACCAGCCGCTGTAATAGAGCGTTTCAGAAAAACTGATATTTCAGAAATTTGCATTTCATCAATTACCCTGAGTGAGCTTTTTTATGGTGTCTCAAAAAGCTCAAAGCCGGAACAAAATTTTATGGCGTTGACACAGTTTGTTGCACCATTGGAAATTTTGTCATTCGGTGGTGAAGCAGCCCAATATTATGGTGACCTGAGGGCTCACCTGGAAAAGCAGGGTACCCCTATTGGATCACTCGATATGTTGATCGCTGCTCACGCACTTTCGCTTACCAGCATACTGGTCACAAACAATGAGAAAGAATTCAAACGAGTGCCTAATCTAAATATTGAAAATTGGGTAAATTGACTCACCCTCTATTTTTATCGCCATATTCAATTTTATGAGTATAACGTTAAAGCTCACCCGCTGCCTGAATTGAAGGCTTGAAGTGAGGCACGAGCGAAAAGCCGAAATTTCAGGTGGTCGGGTGCAGCGTTTTGTTCGCAGGGACTACTTCTTCTGGATCAATCTTTTCAAAAGGATATCTTCAACATTCCGCCGAGAATCAATGACAGAGAGAACATAAATCTCATTTTTCGTAATCCTGTAAATAAGCCGCCACGGAGGAATGATCAATTCTCGGTATTGTGATATGCCTTGGTCTTGAAGCTCTGGTACTATGCGACCTCTTTCGGGAAGGGTATAAAGGCTTGAGGCTTTTTCCTTAATTTTTTGAAGTATTTTTAGTGCGTTGCCTGGGTTCTCCAGTGAAATAAATCCAATGATTTCCTTCAAATCATTATCAGCGGAAGTCGCCCAGTCAACTTGGTACTTTGGAGTCATTAAAGTTTTTCTTTCAGAGAGGCCTCAATGTCGGCAAACACATCCTTTTGGGGCTTAACCCTACCATTTCTAACGTCATCTTCACCTTGGGATATCAGTTTTAACAATCCAATTGCATTTCGCATATTTTCATAACTTTCAGGATCTTGAAGAACAGCTCGAGGTTCACCGTTTTGAGTAATAATAACAGGACGATGGGTTTCGTTAATCTGGTTCAATAAAACCGCAGCTTTTGATTTCAGATATGTAATTGGTTTTATGTCATTTGTAATATTCATATTTTGTTACCTCCGGTCCGTATATGGTACTAAATTCGGTCCGCCTGTCAAGGCTTAATTTTTACTGCGATCGGTTGAACTGTGGGGCGCAAGCTTTTAGCGTCCCCACCAGTGGTATGTTCGCTTAGGTGCTTTTTATATATTTCTTCAGATCACGATAATAATTTTGGGGCGGGCCAATCATGATCAATTCAAGGTTTTCTCTGGAAATTCGATAGGCTAAAAGATACTGAATTGTTTTGAGCTTGAATTTATGGACGTGGATACCCCGCAAATCGCCCTTTTTCTCGGTGCCAATGGCAGGGTCTTCAAGAATGCGCCTGACTTGCTTATCCAGTTGTGATTTTTGTGATTTGCTAAATTTTTTTACTTTTCGTTCGAAGGACCTTGATTGAAATATTTTCATTGTGCCCTATCCGAATTTGTATTCTGATATTTCACCTTGCTCTAACTCAGCGATTCCAATCAGTATTTCTTTTATCAGGCTGTAAGTAAGATCCTGATTCTCCTCGGCACATTTTCCGATTCTAGCCCAGTGCTCGATCTGGCCGGTGATGGATCTTTTATCAATTTTACTATAAATTTTAGCCTCTTTGACCAGTTCTCCAGAGACTCTGACAGCGGTTGTCATGGCAAAACCTCCTATGCGTTTTTTGTTGCAATATAGCATTTAACGTTGCATATTGCAACTTTTAAGAAGGCATATCTATGAAGCGAACGGTTGAACTGTGCAGCGCAGCTTTTTGCGTCTGCACCAGTGTTATGTTAGCCGCCGATGATTTCATTCAATCCGTCGATAATGCTGGCAAGTTCCTCTGGAGAAGCACTTGCTATCCTTTTCCCTATTCTTTTTGTCGAAAGCGTTCGGATCTGACTGATCTTCGCCCAGGACTTTTTCGGAAGTTTTGTGTCTGAAAGTTCAAGCGTTAGCGGGAAACCCGCACGCTGTGGCTGACTTGTGATTGCTACCGCGATAACAGTGCCAGACCGGGCATTGAAAATGTTATGGCTCAAAATAAGAACAGGGCGGAAACCGCCCTGTTCGCTTCCAATAACAGGATTTAAATCAGCCCAATGGATATCCCCTCTTAATATTCCGGCCATTCATCCACCTCCATGGCAAGCCCCTCTTCCGCCATATTTTGTTCATACACCGGGTCGAGTTTAGCGCATTCTTGGGCCAAGCGAGTTCGCTCAAGACGTTGAAGCTTGTCTGCGACAGCCTCCTGGATCGCCTTGCTGCGGTTCGGGTACACTTTGGACTTCACAATAATATCTAATTGTTTTAATAGTTTGTCATCGATTGTGATTGCTATTTTAGAAGCTGCCATTTTATTCACCTCCGGTATGATAATATATCATACCTTTCTGCTTTTCAAGCCTATAATTTTATTTTCTTTCGGCTAACGTTCGAGCTGTGCGGCGCTGCCCTTTGCGTCCGCACCAGTGCCATGTTACGCGCCAGCGTTTGAACCAAGCTGAGAATCTAACTTTTTAGCAGGGATGATTCTCTGTTCGATGTCGTTTCCAATCTTTCGTTTTATCATTCGCAGATCATATTCAGATTGCAGATTCAACCAGAACTGTGCTTCAACCCCAAAATATCTCTCAAGCCTTAGGGCTGTGTCGGCAGTTATGCTTCGTTTACCGTTTACGATCGCACTTATTCTGTTTGGTGGAACTACGAGATCCCGCGCAAGTTTGTTAATACTAATATTCATCGGGCCCATAAAATCTTCTCGCAGGATTTCACCCGGCTTAATGGGATCAAGAAAGTCATTGGCACTCATTTTTGCACCTCAATGGTAATCGACGATTTCGACGTTAGAGGCGTTTCCGGCATGCCACTCAAAGCAGATACGCCATTGTTTGTTGATTCTGATCGCATATTGCCCCTTCCTTGTCCCCCCAAGCGTGTGAAATGAGTTTCCTGGGTTCAGCATTAATGCGTTTAGACTCGGGGCTGCATTCAGAACCACCAATCGCCTTCTTGCCTGTCGCTCGAATGATTGGAAACGCCGAACTCGTCTGTCGTTAAAAAGTTTCTCAGTATCTCGGCAGGCAAATGATTTAATCATATGCGAAAGGTATTACGCAAAGCGTAATATGTCAAGCGGTATCTTTTGGGGGTATAACGTTCGAGCTGTGCGGCGATGCTTTTTCGTCCGCACCAGTGGTATGTTATGTACAGGGCCCTATTGATGAGCAGTATATTCGTCAAGCAGCCGACGTATCATTTTCTGATACTGAGTGTTGTATTTCTTTGCTTCCTTTTTAAAAAAATCAACACTCGTTTTGCTAAGAGATATTGTGACCTTGACGGTTTCATCTTTCAAAGCAAGCTCCTCCGGTGAAGGCAGGAAATCAGCAATAACCTTGACCTTTCCCATTGGCTCATCCGTGTATTTGATTTTCTCTTTCATAGATCTTTTTCCCCTTCCGCCAATACCCGGCCCCAATGATTCTAATTTTGCGTTTTCGGTATGTGAATCGTCCCGTCAGAATTCCGTCGGCCACCTTACCAAGGCAGTAATAGCGCTTTTCATGCTGGCTATGTTCCAGATCCTCAAGAATAATACGATAGTGATCGAGGAATGCGAATTGTGCCAGGGCAAATGAAACACCATGTTTTTCCTGGTTTATCAGATTCTTGGCGGAATCCCACTCAAAATCAGATCGTTTTGTCATATGAATAAAATACGGCGGGGAAATACAATTGTCAATATATTTATATGGCTTTTTATATGGCTCTTGGAGTCCTGAGAATTAACCCCGTATCCATGCTGTTTTCTGATGGATATAGGGCGGAGGCATTAAAAAATCTTGATGTCGCAATCTGCGATTTCAAAAAGCTTCCCTTTCAAAAAAAAATTAAAGGCACGATCAACCGAACTGGTCGCAAAATGCGACTACCTACATTTTAGTCCATAACGGTTGACTCAGCAGTTTGCGGATTTACACTACCGGCTATAAATAATCCACGGAAGTATAATAAAAAAAATTACCCCTGAGAAACCGCAGCGGCAGCAAATCTGCTGAAGTGATTTGTTGGCGTTAAGGCGCCGGTTTTTTTGGAAGTTGCGCACCATGCCATACAGCAACAATCCAAACAACATCCGCTTTGATTTTATAAAAGAACCGATACGGTGATATGATTACTTCCCGGTAGGGAAGGTCTGGGAATTCAGGTATGATTCTTCCAGATTCAGGAAAATCCTCAAGCCTTCGCAAAATTTCTTCAGTTCGATTCCTAAATTTAACAGCCGCAGAAGGTTTATCCCGCTGGATATATGAGAGCGCAGTAAGAAATTGGGCCCTGGCAGAAGGGGTAAATTGAACCTTCACGAGGGCTTCCCAGCTAAAAGGGCATCGGCTTCGGCAAGGACAATATCCAGGTCATATCCTTCGCCTATTTCTATTTCCTTATCTCCTTTGGCCAACAGTCGTAGGAGTTCTTTTTCATGTTCAGACTCTTCATATGCATCGACACCGATCATCACGGCTGCTGCTCGTCCCCTTTGAGTAATAATCAATGGTTCTTTAGTTTTTTTTAATTGTTTCAACAGTTTGGCAGTATCCTGCCTCAAATCGCTTACCGGAATGATATTTGATAACCTACCCATTTTTGCACCTCCTTTTATACCTCAGAAGGTACTATCAACGAACCTTTTAATCAATCATTTTTAATGCGATGGCACTATATTGAAGCGCCAACTTGTTATTATGTTGCCAGCGAACTTTTTTCTATTTTTCGTTATTTTTTACTTTATTATCCAAAGGGTTTACTATACCCATTCGGTTTGTTTGAGCCACATGTGTATAAATCATAGTTGTTTCTAAATTTTTATGACCTAAGAGTTCCTGAATTGTCCTTATGTCGCAGCCCTGTTCCACCAAATGTGTTGCAAGACAATGGCGCAGCGTATGAACGGTAATATGTTTACAGATTTTAGCTCTTAGGGCCGCCCTTTTTAAATGTTTATGTAGTACACTCGTGTGTGCGTGGTGCCTCCGAATCAAGCCGGAACCTGGCTCTGCTGACAACCTTGCGGACGGGAATACCCACAACCAGGACCACTCTTTGCCTGCATTCGGCCACTTCCTTTCCAACGCGCTGGCAAAGCAACACCCGGTTGATTGCTTTCACGGTCTTTTTTGTAGAGTGTTTCGATGCTTCGAAGATGGTCCTCCAAATCTGGAATTATCGATCCCGGTAACACGGTTTCACGATCCTTATCGCCTTTGCCACAACGGATGGTGACCGTTTTACGCGCCAAGCCAATATCTTTGACCCGCAAACGCAGGCACTCCTTGTGCCTTAGTCCCTGGATTTTCCCAAAACAGTAGACACGGTTAAGAGCAAACTACCGATTTCACAGT
>CAZYGG010000018.1:0-57522 GCA_964647585.1 uncultured Desulfobacterales bacterium | reverse complement strand
ATGTCGGGCAGGGTGGAAGCCGTAAAATGCCTGGGTTTGAGAAAATTGGGTTTGATTCCGCTGTTTTCCAAAAGTTCCGTGGCATGTTTTTCGGCTGTTTCCGGTCCGGTCAGGTAAGATTCATCCAGGTCGACCTGGACGACATCATTTTCAAAGTACATCAAAAACTTCGTGTGCTCGGGGATGTAGACAACCGGTGTCACCCCGGTCATATTACAGAAGTAGAGTGACTGCAAAAAAGTTTCCCGGCCGAGCGGGGTGTTCCTGAAAATATGAAACAGTTGCTTGTTCATGGGGTGCTCCTCATTACGAGAACTTTAAAAGTTATAATAATATCATTGACTTGATTGCACCATAAGTTCTTTGCGGTATTTGTCAAGAAAGGTGGCTTTCGATACCATGCCCACATATCTTCCGTTAGAGACTACCGGCAATGAAAACAGGTTGTAGACATCCATCAGGCGCAGAACCTCGGATACGTCGTCATCCAGGTTCACGGTCTGAACGGACCGGTCCATTACCTGGTCCAGAAAGACGGCATCATAGATCGCGGGATCAAACAGGTACGGACGCAGGTCGTCCAGATGGATCATACCGAGAAACTGCCCGGTTTGCGAGTCTTCGACCGGAAAATGGTTCCGGTGCGACTGCTTGAGAATCTGAATAAAGTCGCGCAGCACCATATCCTGTTTAACACAGAGGCAGTCGGTTTCCAGCAGTTCGGATACACTCAGGTCCGTCAGAACCCGGGCGTCGGTCCCCGGGCGCAGCAGGTGGCCTCTTTCCACCAATTCTTTCAGATAATACGAAGCCGGCTCGAGATAGTGGCACAGGGTTGTCGATACCGCGGAAACCAGGATCAGGGGGAGGATGACTTCATAGCCCCCCGAGATTTCAACCACCAGGAAAATAGCGGTCAACGGTGCCTGGAGCATGCCGCTGATCAGTCCGGCCATGCCCAGCAGAGCAAAACAGCCTTCGTTAACCCAGGCGACCTGCGGCCAGATAGCCACGATGGCCCGGTGATAGACCAGGCCGGCCAGGCTGCCAATGACCAGGCACGGTGCGAATATGCCGCCGGAGCCGCCCCAGCCCAGGGTAAACGCGGTGGCCGCCATTTTAGCAATCACCGCCAGGGCGACGAACGCGAGCCCGTAGGAAAACGTCCCGCCGATCATGGCCTGGACGGAATGATACCCTTCTCCCAGGACAACGGGTAAAAACATGCCGATAATGCCCACAACGCAACCACCACCGGCGGCCTTCAGCCACAGGGGCGCGGTAACGGTCCCGGCTACCCGGCCCATGCCTTTGAGCATGCGGGTGAGCATGACCGAAACGCCGGCGCACAATACGGCCAGACCGATACAGGCGATGATATCGATGAAGGCGATGTTGAACGTCACGTGTTCAAATGCGATCAGGTTCCCCTGGAGCAGCCGGCTGAGTTCCGTTCCCGCCACGGATGCGATGGCAATGGGAATAATGTTGACCGCCGACCATTCCCCCAGAATAACCTCCACTGTAAAAACCATGCCGGCTATGGGCGCATTAAAGATGGAGGAGATGGCCCCGGCCGCGCCGCAGCCCACCAGGGTCACGCGTTGCCGGTCATTGAGCGAAAAGAATCTGGCGATGTTCGAACCGATGGCTGCGCCGCTCATTACCACGGGGGCCTCGGGACCGGCCGACCCTCCGCTGCCGATGGTGAGGCAGCTTGAAATGATACGCGAAAAGCTCGAGCGCAGGCGCAGCAGCCCCCCGTACCGGGAGACGCTGTAGATGACCTCGGGAACACCATGCCCGGCTGCCTCTTTTACAAACTTTTCGAGGAAAACGGAAGAGAGCGCCGCACCGGCCGCGGGTAGTAAAAACGCCCACCAGTAGCCTCTCAGGTGGTGCAGCCACTCGAACATGGCAAGCAGGGCGCGGTTCAGCACCAGGGCCGCCAGGCCGCTGCAGGTTCCGACGATTACGGCTATCAGGATCAGCAGTAGACGGTCATCCGATCGGAAGATGGACCAGTTTGAGGGGTAGCGCCACAGTTTAAGTAATCTCATTGAAACCGTCCAAAACTACAGGATCTCACTCTTTTCAAGTCTGTTTTCGAGTTCCGTTATCTTTGAAAATAACCGGTCGGCAGAGGGCGCGCCTTTCAGAAAGCTGACAAAGTCGTTATCCCTGATACAAAACGCCAGTTTTGATAAAAGGTGCAGATGGATTTTTACCGATGTGCTCAGGAGGAGAAACAGGACGAAGACCGGCCGGGCGTCAATGGCGTTGAAGTCTATGGGGGCTTGCGGGTAACAGGTGACGATCATGGGTTTTTCAAGGGCGGCCGTCAGGGGTGTCCGGGGGTGGGGGATGGCAACCCCCTTGCCCATACCCGTGGATGTCAGCGCCTCTCTTTCCATGAGCGTTGCGCAAAGCTCCTGTTGTTCCGCTGCGGAGAACCCGGGAACGCAAGCGGCCGATGCCGCCAGGACATCTTCAACATCACTGCCCGCTATATCCGTATGCAGTCCGCCCCTTTGCATGGCGGACAGCAGGGTTTCCGGGGCCGTATCCGCTCTGGCGGGCTTGCGGGCATCTGCGGGCAGCGTGAAGGGCAGGTTGCGCGTGGCCGCCCATTTTTTCAACAGCTGCGCGTCAAAAGACAAGTTTGCTCCGCTTTTTTGCACAGGAATACGTCCCTGCCGAATCCAGCGATCCAGGGTGCTGACGGGCAAATCGAGGCAGCGGGCGATTTCGTTTATGTCCAGTTTCATTGATGATAATACTATGTAAAAATTACTTCGGTGGGCTGCTTCTGAATTAGGATTTAGAAACAGCCCCTAAAAATCAAACAAAAAATGTAATACATTATTACGCTGTAAAGCAAGGAGATTTATGGCAGATGTCAGAATGGCGGCCGGGTACCGCGCACCGGCTAAGCGGTCGGGTTTTGATCCGGGTTGATAATGGTAATGTCTCTTTTAGGAAAGGGGATTTCAATACCGGCCGCATCAAAAGCTGTTTTGACATTATCGGTAATGGCCGAGATGGTGTTCATCCGTTTCCGGGCGTCGTCTATCCAGACCCGCAGCTGCAGGTCCACGGAAGAGTCCCCGAAGTTGCGCACCACCACCTTGGGGCGGGGGACCTCGGCAACCCACTCAATTGTTTTGGCAAGTTCGACAAGGATATCTCGGGCTTTCTGAACATCGGCATCGTAGGCAATGCCCACGTTGATGCGGACCCGGATCCGGTCACTGATCAGGGTGTAATTGATAATATCCCGGGTCATGATCTTGTTGTTGGGAATGACGATGACGATATTGTCGGTGGTCCGGATTTTGGTGGCCCGCAGGCCGATATCGATCACATCCCCCCAGGTGGCACTGCCTCGGGGCGCATTCCAGACCTCAATCCGGTCCCCGATTTCAAAGGGGCGGTCCACAATTAAAAGCACGCCGGCAATCAGGTTGGAGAGTGTGTCCTTGGCGGCAAAACCGATGGCCACGCCGGCCACGCCTGCCCCGGCGATAAACGGCATGACGTTGATGCCCAGCAGATCGAGGGCCATAACGGCGGCGGTTACATAGACGATGGCCCCGGCAAACTTGTTGAGCAGATCGAACAGGATGTCATCGACCTTGGTTGCGGTCTTTTTGGAGATTCTGGTCTCGCCGTACTTGAGGACGATAATTAAAAAATCTTTGGCCGGTGAGGCGATCAGCATGACCAGCAGGGCATTAAAGATGTTCTGCGCCAGAGGAATGCCGTAAAGCTTGATGAGGTAGGTGCCCGCGGCCATGATCAGCGCATACTTCAGCATCTTCTGGATGCTGATGAACAGGCCCGGGTTCTTTTGAAACACATCGAACCGGGCGGCCCGTTTTTCAGCCATGGACGTCAGGCGTTTGATGATGAGCCAGGCAACATAGAACAGGCAAAGGGCGAGCGCACTGCGGATCAACAGGTCAACAATGGGGATGCCTGAGAAAAAGTACGCTTCTATGCGGCTGTAGAATTCAGCCAGCTTATCCAGCTGTGTCCTGGCACTGCCCATGGCTGCCTCTCGACTTTGTTAAAAAACGCTGGAGCCAATCCCGGCCTTGGCAAACTCCCGATTGAGCCGGGCGATATGGGTAATAGAGATCTGCTTGGGGCATTCGGCTTCACATTCACGTTCGTTGCTGCAGTTGCCGAAGCCGCAGGCGTCCATCTGGCGAACCATGGCCAGCACACGTTTGGCCGCCTCTGGCCGTCCCTGGGGCAGCAGAGCCAACTGGGAGACCTTGGCACTCATGAACAGCATGGCCGAGGCGTTTGGGCAGGCTGCCACACAGGCCCCACAGCCGATGCAGGCGGCTGCGTCCATAGCCTCTTCGGCGATCTCCGCCGGGATGGGGATGCTGTTGGCATCCGGCGTGCCGCCGGTGTTTACCGACACATACCCGCCGGCCTGGATGATCTTGTCCAGCGGACTGCGGTCCACGGCCAGGTCTTTCACGATCTTGAACGCCCGGGCCCGGAACGGTTCGATAACCAGCGTGTCGCCGCTTTTAAAATGGCGCATGTGCAGTTGGCAAAGGGTCGTGCCCTGTTCCGGGCCGTGGGGCCGGCCGTTGATCACGCTGCCGCATTGCCCGCAGATGCCTTCTCTGCAATCATGGTCGAAGGCAATGGGCTCACGGCCGTCCAGAGTCAACTGTTCGTTGACCACGTCAAGCATTTCCAAAAAGGACATGTCCGTGGATATATTATCGGCCCGGTAGGTCTCAAGCCGGCCTTTGTGACCGGGCCCTTTCTGGCGCCAGACTTTCAGGGTGATATCGATCGCTTTTGTCACTTGTAACTCCTTTGGCTAAGCTTAACGTTTTCAAATTCCAGCGGCTCTTTGTGCAGCGCGGGTTCGGTGTCCGGGCCGGTGTGTTCCCAGGCGGCCACGTAGCAGAAATTCTCGTCGTCGCGCATCGCCTCGTGTTCATCGGTCTGGTAGGCTTCGTTGAAATGCCCGCCGCATGACTCTTTACGGTGCAGCGCGTCTTTGACCATCAGCTCAGCAAACTCCAGAAAGTCCGCCACCCGGCCGGCACGCTCCAGGCTCTGGTTGAAGTCCCCGGGTGATCCGGGGACCGTAACGTTTTCCCAGTATTCTCCGCGCAATTCCTGGATCAGGCCGATAGCCTTTTCCATACCCGCGTCGTTGCGGGCCATGCCGCAGTAGTCCCACATGATCAGACCCAGTTCGCGGTGGAAGTCGTCCACGGTGCGTTTGCCGCCCACAGACAGAAGCCGGTCGATGCGCGCTTTGGCCGTTGCCGCAGTATCATCAAAGGCGGCATTCTCCGTCCCGACTTCACCCGGTGTGATCTGCGACAGGTAGCCGCCGATGGTGTAGGGCAGGACAAAATAGCCATCTGCCAGTCCCTGCATCAGGGCACTGGCCCCGAGCCGGTTGGCCCCGTGATCGGAAAAGTTGGCCTCGCCCAGCACGAACAGCCCGTCCAGGTTGCTCATCAGGTTGTAGTCCACCCACAGGCCGCCCATGGTGTAATGTACGGCCGGGTAGATCATCATCGGTGTCTGGTACGGATCGTCCGCCACGATCTTTTCGTACATCTCGAACAGGTTGCCGTATTTCTTTGCGATGACATCTTGACCATCACGTTTGATAGCATCCGCAAAATCCAGGTAAACAGCCAATCCGGTGTTGCCCACGCCCAACCCCTCGTCGCATTGCTCCTTGGCGTTGCGCGAGGCCACGTCCCGGGGCACCAGGTTGCCGAAGCTGGGGTACTTTTCTTCCAGGTAATAGCTGCGCTCGGATTCAGGTATCTGCGATGGTGGCCGTGTATCCCCGGCCATTTTTGGCACCCACACCCGGCCGTCGTTTCTGAGGCTTTCGCTCATCAACGTCAGTTTGCTCTGGGTGGTCCCATGTACCGGTATACAGGTGGGGTGGATCTGGGTGTAACACGGATTGGCGAAAAAGGCGCCGCGCTTGTGAGCCCGGTAGGCGGCGGTCACGTTGCTGGCCATGGCGTTGGTGGACAGGAAAAAGACGTTCCCGTAACCGCCCGTGCACAGCACCACCGCGTCGGCCGCGTGCTTTTCAATTTCACCGGAAATCAGGTTGCGCACCACGATTCCCCGGGCGCGGTTGTCGGTGGTGACCACATCCAGCATCTCCCGGCGCGGGTACATGGTGACTTGGCCGGTTGCAATCTGGCGGCTCAGTGCACTGTAGGCCCCCAGAAGCAGCTGCTGGCCGGTCTGGCCCCGGGCGTAGAAGGTCCGGGATACCTGGGCCCCGCCGAAACTGCGGTTGGCCAGGGTCCCGCCGTACTCACGGGCAAACGGTACGCCCTGAGCGACACACTGATCGATGATATTTCCGCTCACCTGCGCCAGACGGTAGACGTTGGCCTCTCTGGCCCTGAAATCCCCGCCCTTGACGGTGTCGTAAAACAGACGCCAGGTGCTGTCTCCGTCGTTCTGATAGTTTTTCGAGGCATTGATACCGCCCTGGGCCGCAATCGAGTGTGCCCGCCGGGGTGTGTCCTGAATGCAGAAGCATTTTACATTATAGCCCAGCTCTGCCAGGCTGGCGGCGGCCGAACCGCCGGCCAGACCACTGCCCACGACGATGATGCTGAACTTGCGCTTGTTGGCCGGGTTGACCAGCTTGAGTTCAAATTTGTGCCGATCCCATTTGTCGGCCAGGGGGCCGGCGGGGATCTTTGAGTCTAATGACATCGTTTTCCTCCTATGGTTAGCCTGCCGCAGCAAGCGGCGGCCTTAACATAACTATGAAGTGACTAAAGTGAACTAAAGTTTGAAGTGATCTAAAGTTAAAGCATTCTGCTGATTGTATAAAAAGCGGAGCGTAGCGACTCACAAACTTTAGTCACTTTGCACTTGTAAATTCCATTTACAGCATAGCCACATACACCGGTATGAAGCCGAACCCCACCCCCATGACCACGGCAAACAGGAGGCCCAGCATCTTGATTGCCGGCATGTACTTGGGGTGGTTTGCACCGAAAGTCTGAAACAGGCTCCAGAATCCGTGGCTTACATGCACCGCCACCACGATCACCGCCGCGATGTACAGGAACATCTGGACCGGGTTTGCAAATGCCGCCGCCACGATGGCAAAAATGGTGGTGTGACTCTTGTCCACAAAATGAAAATTCATCAGGTGGTATATGATAAACAGCAGAATCAATACGCCGGTGTACGGCATGGTGCGGCTGCCTATCGTGCGACCGCCGGCACTGCGGTCAACCGCGTAGCGCTGGGGGCGGGCCTTGAGGTTCTGGAGAAAGAGCACCAGCCCGGTTAACACGTGCACCAGAAACAGCGCCAGCAGCCCCAGTTCGGCCACAGTTATCAATGGCCCCAGACTGTGCAGATGCTCGGCATAACTGTTGAACGCGTCGGCACCGCCATACAATGTCAGGTTGCCCGCCAGGTGCGCTGTTAAAAATCCGCAAAATGCCAGACCTGTTAACGCCATCAGCAGCTTCTTGCCCACCGAGGTGCCCACCGTTTTAATTAACCAATCCATTCTTTTACTCCTGTGTAAGATTTGTTTGGTAACATTGTTATCTCAGCTCAACGTTACTTAGATTTTATGGGCTTGACTGTCAATAGAATTATCAGCCAAATATCAACTTTCGTCCACCTGCATAGAGGTTTTACCCGAACGGGGCGGGCACTCTATCTGGTGGTAACATTGTTATCCTTGTAATGCTCCAGCCACCATGAATCTCTGTCGCGATTTAGAATCGATTCCATCAATTTTCTACCGGTGGCGGTTTTAAGCCGCTCGCGAACATGGGAGATCCATTTGGCGGGCGAGGTATGACCGATGTCCTGTAAGGATTTCAAATTCAGGGCCAGCGAAAGCTGGTCAGCATCCCGGGCCAGGCGTGCTTCCAGAGATTCGCCTGCATTGAATTCGGTGATAAGCGCCTGGATGTCGCTGCCGAAAGGCAGACCGGCCACGGCATGTGCCACGGCCCGGGACTCATCTGCCGCCACATATTGTTTCTGGACGTAATTCAGGTCGCCGATCCGGGATTCCGGCAGGTCATGGACAAGACACATGGCCATCAGGCGCGCGGCATCAGCTTCCGGTTCCAGTTTTGAAAGGATGAGGGCGATAAAAGCTGTGCTGAAACTGTGCTCCGCGACACTCTCTTTCCCAGCACCGAGAAAACTGTACCCGGATCGGGGAATCCGGTTCAGCATGAGGGCTTCGAACAGAAGGTCGACAATGCGCCGCATGTTCATCGATATGACTCCTTTCGATAGGTAGCGCCCATCCATGATTGAAAATCATGGATGGAAGGTGTTAGCTTTTAGCCATTAGGTTTTAGATAAAACTTTTAAAATACAAGATATTACCTAACAGCTAACCGCTAAGAGCCAATAGCTCCATCCTGAAATTTTGGATTTATGGATGGACACTAACTAACCCCTGGTTGTGGGCGCCATGTTAAAAGAACCTGAAACATGAATATCCAATATCCAACAAGGAATGTCCAATGTCCAAGTAAGGAAGCGCTGCGCGCTGCTGGTTTTAATCTTTTAAATTGACAGGATGCCTTCCTTGGACATTGTAAATTGGGTAGTGGATATTGGATATTTGTTTTTCAGCCCCTGTGTAGAAACTGTCGATGTGAAATGCAACCGAAAAGTAGCGGCCGTAACGGAGACCGGCTATCCGGGGCGGTCAGACCGGGACAGGCGATGAACCCGGATAGCGGGGAGCGGTTCCCTATCGGCCTTTGCATCTTTTGGGGTTTGCTGGTGGAATTGCTTGACATTCCAGATGAGTTCCGCTAATTTCCCGGACGTAAAAGTGGCTGTTTTATTTAAATAAGTTTGCTTTTGAGACCTTTAACCGGAGTCACAGCGAATGTCTTCAAATCTTGACCTAGTACACATGATCAGCAACGCCGGGTTTGTTGTCCAGATGGTGATGCTGCTGTTATTGTTTTTTTCGATTACCTCGTGGGCGATCATCATCATTAAATACAGGTATCTGAAGCGCGCGTTCAAGCAGTCTTCACAGTTTGTGGAATTTTTCTGGAAATGCCGGGACCTGTCAGACGCATTTTCCATGGCCAAGAAACTCAGTTCCAGCCCGGTGGCCCGGATTTTCCGGGTTGGCTATGTCGAACTCAATAAGGTCAGCCGGCTCAGCCGGGAAGGCGGGAAAACCGCCGCCCGTCAGGGCGGGGGCAAACCGGGCCGCCTCAATGGTCAGGGGGCCGGTACGGGAAACGTCAAGCGGGCACTGCGCCGGGCCACCAATGCGGAGATGGCCCGGATGACCCAGATGGTGCCTTTTTTGGCAACCACGGGCAACACCACCCCTTTTATCGGGCTTTTTGGAACCGTCTGGGGTATTATGAACTCATTCCACGGGATCGGTCTTACCGGATCCGCCAGCCTTGCGGTGGTGGCCCCGGGTATATCCGAAGCACTGGTGGCCACGGCGGCCGGACTGGCCGCCGCAATTCCGGCGGTTATTGCGTTTAATCACTTTTCGAACCGAATCGGAATACTGGAAACCGAGCTCAATAATTTTTCCGCGGACTTTCTGAACATCGTTGAAAGGGACATTCTGATTTCCGGAGGAAACCGAAAATGATGATCGGCTCGAACAAACAGCTTATGTCGGACATCAACGTGACACCCTTTGTGGATGTCATGCTGGTTCTTTTGATTATCTTTATGGTGACGGCGCCCATGATGGTTCAGGGCGTCAATGTTTCCCTGCCGGAAACCACGGCCCAGCCGCTGCCCTCTGAAAAGGAACACCTGATCGTAACCATCGATGCCCAGGGTCAGGTCCATATCAGCAATTACCCGGTTGCCATGGATTCACTGGGGCACAAGCTTTCCAAAATCCTGGAGGGGCGCTCGGATCGTGAGGTCTACCTGCGGGCGGATAAAGACATTTCTTACGGCAGCGTGGTGAAGGTGATGGCCGAAATCAAGGCCGCGGGGGTTGAAAAGCTGGGAATGGTCACCCTGCCGATTGAAGAAACCCAGGCGACCAGGTAGGGCAGGGGTTGAATATGGCTGCAAATGTCTATATGCCGCACAGTTTCAGGGAAAACCGGAAGTCGTTTGCCCTGCCTTTCTCGGCCTCCTTTGCGGCGCATGTCCTGCTGATTGCCCTGTTTGTCTTTACGCCTTCCGGCAGTCCCCGGAAAATTCTGTTGCCCCCGGTGATAAGCGTTACCATGGTGACGCTTCCCACCGCGGCCCAGCCGGTGCCTTCCCCGGTCGGTGCCAAGCGGTCAACCGCTAAAAAAAAGACCCGGCCCGCGAAAAAAGCGGATATCAGCCTGGCGCCCAAAGAGGCTGCCGAAACCAGTGATAAACCCAAAGTTATCAAATCTTTGAAGAAAAAAACCTTCAAACCTTCAAAAGTGGTTGAAAATGCATTGACGCGCATCGAGCAGACCGTGGAGGAGGAACAGGCCAACGCGGTGCAGGCCGCCATCGATCGGCTGAGAAGCAAGGTGCAGGATCAACCGGCCCCGGATACCCCCCGGGCAAATGCGGAAAAGCAGATCGGAATCCCGGGTAAAATAAAGGTTGATAGCAAGGAAATAGTTGAAATTATAGATATATACAGAGTGGAAATCGCCTTCCAGATACAGAAAAATTGGGCTTTTTCCCAGTCCCTGGCCGGTGGCGGACAAGACCTTACGGCGGAAATCGTGTTCCGGGTGATGCCGGATGGCGAAATTCGGGATATATGGTTTGATAAAAGATCCGGGAATGCGTATCTGGATGAGTCCGCCCGAAGAGCCATAATGAAAACAAATCCGGTCAGCCCGCACCCGGAAGGATTGTCCAAACCCTTTATACCGGTCGGGCTCAGGTTCACCCCCGAAGGGATAAGATAGGATGGCCATGTCGCAGAAAATTACCGCTCAGAAAGCACCGGGTACACTGACCGGAACAGGGGTTCGGCCTTTAATGGCCTTTGTGCTCTGGGTTGCTCTTGGCCTGGCTGCCGTTCTGCCCGGCATCAGTTACGCCGATACCGATTATATCGACATCACCAACCCCTTTTTACGAAAAATACCGCTGGCTGTACAGCCTTTCAAGCTTTCGGACCGTACGCCGGAAAATGAAAAGGCTGCGGCGGAGGCGATTGGCCTTATTGAGCAGTCTCTCGAATTTACCGGGTATTTTAAAATCATTGATTCCGGGGCATTTCTTGTGGACAGTCAGAATCCGGCCATTATCAGACCGAATATCGAGTTTGCGAACTGGACCGGTATTGGCGCGGAACTGCTCATTACCGGGGGATTCCATATAAAAAATGGCCTGGTCGAAGTGGAGCTGCGTTTGTTCGATACCTTCAAACAGCGGCTGGTCGTGGGAAAAAAGTACCGGGCGCTGCCCCGGGATCTGCGCCGGGTTGTGCGCCGGTTTTGCAGTGCGATTTTGTTCAGCCTGACCGGCAGCCGGGGCTATTTTGACAGCGATATTGCCTTTGTATCCAACGGATCCGGTAAAAAAGAGATTTATCTCTGCGATTTTGATGGGTTCAATCCCCGTGCGTTTACCAATAACCGGGCCATAACGCTGTTTCCCGCCTGGTCCTCGGACCGTAAATGGATCGCCTACACGGGGTATAATAGAGGGAAACCGGATCTTTACATAAAAAGTGTCACCCAAAAAAGAGGCTATGTACTTGACCGACACGGCATCAATATCAATCCCGCCTGGGTGCCGGGACGGTTTGAACTAGCCGCTACCCTTAGCTTTTCCGGTGATCAGGAAATTTATCTATTGACCGGAACCGGGAAAATTATTAAAAGATTGACCCATAGGCGGGGTATTGATGTGTCACCGACCTGGTCCCCGGACGGAAAAAGGATGGCCTTTGTATCCAAACGATCCGGAACGCCGCAGGTATACATCCTGACAATTGCCACCGGGGCCGTCGAGCGCGTGACATTCGAAGGGCGCTACAATACCCAGCCGGACTGGTCGCCGCAGGGAGATCGGATTGCCTACTCCGCCATGCGCGGCGGTCAGACCGATATATTTTCGATCAGCGTGGATGGCGGCGACCCCGTGCAGCTGACGCATAATTCAGGAGATAACGAGGCACCGTCCTGGGCTCCCGACGGAAGCCTTATCGCTTTCAGTTCAACCCGTGAGGGACCGTCCAGGATATACGTGATGACTGCGTATGGTACCGACCAGAGAAGGCTGCTGTCGATGCCCGGTGAGCAGTCCAGCCCGGCCTGGTCCTCAAACGGAATTTATACAAAAAAGTTATCGGGTTCTTAAAAAGGAGGAAACATGCGGAACAAATTATGGATTCACTTAGCCCTGTTGCTGATTATACCCGGATTACTGTTTACGGCTTCATGTGCAAAGAAAACCGTCAAGTCTGACACCTCAGCGACTGCGGTAGAAGAGCAAAGGGCAACGGAAGAAGCTGCTACCCAGGCCCAGGAGAAAGAACAGCAGGCTGCTGCCGAAGCTGCCGCCCAGATGGCCGAGGAATCCGCGCAGCGCGATGCGATGCTGGCCAAAAACATGTTCGAGAGCGAGAGCATCTATTTTGAATTTGACAGCGCGGCCCTGTCGCCGGTGGCCCAGAGTGTATTGAGCGGCAAGGCGGATTTTCTCCGTGACAACTTGGGCTCCCAGGTGATTATTGAAGGGCATTGTGACGAAAGAGGTACGCCTGAATACAACCTGGCTCTGGGCGACAGACGCGCCGAGAGTGCGAAAAACTTTCTCGTCAATCTCGGTATCGATGCCGCCCGGTTTACCACTGTCAGCTATGGCGAGGAAAGCCCGGTTGATACCGGCCACAATGAAGACGCCTGGTCGCAAAACAGAAGAGCCAAATTTCTTGTCGAGTAGACTGACCCAGCCGGTATAGATGTTTACGTCCGGTACTATATCAGGTTAATTACCGAATGATCCGCTTGCCCGCCTTTATGGCGGGCAAGTTGTTTAGATGCTGGCCCGGTAAGATTCTTTAGCCTGGTGGGGTTGTACCGCTCCGGTTCAGAAATGCCACCGGATTTTGAATCGTTTCTATACGGTGCCGGGACTCTGGTCCCGGCACTCACTTCCCCGGAAACCGGCGCAACCGGGCCAAGCCCGTACCCGGAACCCGGACCCAAAGCCTGTTTTTAGACCACACTCAAGAGAGGCTCACCATGAAATTCACGCTGTCTTTTATTATGGGCGCCATTTTTCTGCTGGGCGGCTGCATGGCCCAGAAAGAGGTCACGGTTCTGGATGGGCGCGTGGATGCGCTTGAAGAACAGTCCGCCCGGGTGGACAAACAGAATGCCCGGCTGGATGACAATGCTAAGCAAACACGTGAGGTCAGGGGACAGGTTGCCCGGACTGCTGCGGATCTCGACAGACTCAGCGAAGAGATTGAATTGCTCCGGGGCAGCCTCGAGGTAATTGAACACCAGGTAGCTAAAAAGTTAAGTGCCGCCGGTGATGTCGAAGCAAAACGCAAAACCGAAATGGAGCGCCTCGAAGCCCAATTGGTTGTCGCCAACCAGAAAATTGACCGGATTTTACAATACCTCAACCTCGAGGGTACCGGTGCATCCGGTGCGGCTAAACCGGAAGAGACGCCCGCGGCGATAACCCTGACCGACCAGGAGGTGTATGAACTGGCGCGGAAGGCCTTTGACGCCGGCAAACTGGAGGAGGCCCGCCAGGGGTTTACGGACCTGCTGAAAGACCACCCCGAATCCAAAAACGCCGACAACGCCCAGTTCTGGATCGGGGAAACCTACTACCGGGAAAAATGGTTTGAAAAAGCGATTCTGGAATACCAGAAGGTGATCGAGAATTTTCCCAAGGGCAACAAAGTGCCGGCCTCGCGGCTCAAGCAGGGGCTTGCCTTTTCCAACCTGGGTGACAAAAACAACGCGCGGCTCATCCTGCGGGAATTGATCAAAAAGCATCCGCAGTCGAATGAGGCCAAGATTGCCGAGAAGAAGCTGAAAAAGCTTAAATAATGGTAAAAGTTATCGGCATAGATCCCGGACTGGCAGACACCGGTCTTGGGCTGGTTGAGGGGGAGGGCACACGCCTTTGCGGATATTCCTACGGATGTATTAAAACGTCCAGCCAGGACAGAACCCCGATTCGCCTGGATTGCATTTATACAAAACTTTCAAAACTGCTGGCGGATGAAAAACCGGATCTTATGGTGGTGGAGGATGTTTTTTCGCTGCATAGATATCCTAAATCGGGCATTGATCTCGGCAAGGTTACCGGGGTGATCCTGCTGGCCGGCAACCGGGCCGGGGTACCGGTCACGGAACTGGCGGTGCGGGAAGCCAAAAAGATCCTGACCGGCAGCGGCAATGCTGATAAACAGCAGCTTGAGCGGGCGGTGCGCCGCAGCATCAGCGCTCCGGAGCCCATAAAGCCGTACCATGCATCCGATGCTCTGGGCCTGGCTATTATAGGATTATACAGATATGATCGGTTACATAGAGGGTAAACTGCTCCAGAAGGAGAAAGAGCGCATCCTGGTTCTGGCCAATCAGGTTGGATATGAAATTCTGCTGCCCGCGATTGTCATGGCCTCTTTTAACGAAAAGACCATCGGAGATGAAGTTGCCCTGTATATTTACTACCAGCAGACCGAAAGACAACCGAAACCGGTCCTGATCGGCTTCAACCAGGAAGTGGAGAAAGAATTTTTCCAGCTTTTTCTTTCAGTGGCGGCGATCGGTCCGCTCAAGGCCGCCAAAGCCATGACGCTGCCTGTGGGGGAGATTGCCCGGTCAATTGAGTCCCGCGACGCGGCCGCTCTGAAAAAGCTCAGCGGCATCGGCAGTCGGACGGCCCAGAAAATCATTGCCACCCTTGAAGGCAAGCTGGACAAATTCATGCTTGATCTTCAACCGATTCAAAAGGGGATTGAGCCCGACCAAGATTTTACGCGACAGGTCCTGGAAGTGATGACCGATCAGCTCGGCCATCGTACGGCCGACGCCAGGCAGATGATCGCGGCAGCTTTGAAACGCAACGAGACGATTACCACAGCCGAAGAGCTGTTTGAAGAAGTCTATCGGGGTGAAACTTCACATGACTGATGATGTCCTGACGCACAGAGCGGATTTTTCAGCCGCGTTTTCTCCGGAAAGCCTGCCGGGGGACCATGAACCTGAAATGTTGTCCCTGCGGCCCGAAAAGCTTGTTGAATACATCGGTCAGCCGGAAGTGGTTGAAACCCTGCATATCGCCATTGAAGCCGCCCGGTTGCGAAATGAACCCCTTGATCACATCCTGTTTCACGGACCGCCCGGACTGGGCAAGACCACCCTGGCCCATATTATTGCCAACGAGATGGGGGGGCAATTGACCGTCACTTCCGGGCCCGCCCTGGACAAAAGGGGCGATTTACTGGGCATTCTCACCCATCTGCAGGAAGGCGATATCCTTTTCGTGGATGAAATCCATCGTATCCCCAAAGTCGTCGAAGAGTTTTTATATCCCGCCATGGAAGATTTTGCCGTCGATTTCGTTTTCGACAAAGGCATCCACGCCCGCAGTCACAGATTCCGCCTGAAGAGATTCACGCTGGTGGGTGCCACGACAAGGGTGGGCCTTTTGTCCGCACCCCTGCGAGACCGTTTCGGCTTTTTCAGAAACCTGGATTTTTATTCAAAAGATGACCTGGTAAAGATTACGGGCCGATCGGCTTCCCTGTTGGATATGCCCATTGATCCGGATGGGGCCGGTGAACTGTCCCGGCGCTCACGGGGCACACCGCGCATTGTAAATCGTTTGTTGAAAAGGGTCAGGGATTTTGCGCAGGTGCGGGCCGCAGGAAAGATGAATCGTCAGACCGTGTCTGCCGCCCTGGACCTGGAAGGGGTAGACGAAAAGGGGCTCACTGTGCTCGACCGCCGCTACCTGGAAACCATCATTGAATTCTACAAGGGTGGTCCCGTGGGGATTGAAGCCGTCGCCGCTACTCTGCAGGAGGAGACGGACACGCTGGTTGATGTCGTGGAACCGTATCTTTTAAAGATTGGCATGATCATGCGGACCTCATCCGGGCGGAAAGCTTCGCAGGCCGCGTATCAACATCTGGGCTTTAAGGTGCAGGACAGTTTGTTTGGCCAATGAAAATTGCGTCCTCCGGGCCTGATCAGCCTATACAGATTGTTAAAAACACGTTTCGTAATTTTGTCACTCTGAGCGTAGTGAAGAGTCCCCCACATGCCGAGGCCTTCTTTCACTGTGAGGGATTCTTCGTCGCCTGCCGGGCGTAGCCTTTGGCGAAGCCTGGTTTCACTCCTCAGAATGACAGGTCAGATCAATCGGAACATATTATTGGAAATTGTTATAGGCAGCCATCCCTGTACTAGTAGTTAGCCACTTCACACTTTGCGATTTTGCGAGTTGTATTGTGAGCACCGTGACTTTACTGACAGATTTTGGCCTGGAAGACGCCTGGGTCGGTATTATGAAGGGGGTCATCCTGGGGATCAATCCCGAGGCCAGGATCGTGGACATCACCCACCAGATCCCCCCGCAGGACACAGCGGCCGCCGCCTGGACGATTGCCGCTGCCTATCCCTATTTTCCCCGGGGCAGTGTGCACGTTATCGTTGTGGATCCGGGCGTGGGCAGCGATCGCGATATCATCTGCGCCCGGAGGGGCGCGCACATTTTTGTAGCACCGGACAATGGGGTCCTGTCATCCGTGCTGGAACCCGGTACCGGTGACATCCGGATCGTAAAAAATAGCGATCTTTACCTGGATGCCATCAGCAACACCTTTCACGGCCGGGATATCCTGGCGCCGGTCGGCGCCCACCTCTCACTTTCCCAGGATATTTCCCCAACGGGGCCTGCCGCTGACCTTGAGAGCCTGGTTCAACTGGACCTGCCGAAGCCGGTTCTGACTGATTCGGGGGAGTTGTGGGGCACCGTGATCATGATTGACCATTTCGGTAATATCATTACCAATATTGACCGGCCCGCTCTCGAAGCTTTTCAAGCGGCCAATGACGGCTGTCAGCCGGAAATAGCGGTTGGTAAACATCACATCAGGGAACTGAGTGATGCCTATTCCCGGGCAAAGACGGGCCAACCCCTGGCGCTCTTCGGGAGCATGGGATACCTGGAAATAGCGATATTCAGCAAAGACGCCCGTTGTGAGATGAACCTGTCCCGGGGAGACCGGGTCAAGGTTTCCAGGCCCGGGCAGGGCGTTCCGGAAGCGGGTGGCCGGAAGTAAAGAAGCCTGGTCCGGAGGGCCAGGCTTTGGTTTGCCCCTTTAAGGGGCGTGCAACCAAGGAACTCTTTGCCAGCGTGTCCGGATTCAGACTGGTAGACTGTAGGTGTTTAGGCTGTAGGAAAATCTCGGAACATAGCTTTTAGCAATTAGCACTCAGCTGTTAGCGATCCAAAACTACAACGCTTTTTGCATTTCAGCTAAAAGCTAATGGCTAACAGCGAATACCTCCTACCCATGATTTCCGATCATGGACAGGAACTTCCTAACCGCCTAAAAGCCTACAGCCTAAACACCTGGCTGCAGCCACCTCGGCATAGCCAATTATCTCTGACTCCCGCGAAGCGGGACAGGCTTGGCCCTGAGGACCAGGTTTTTAAAGAATCAATAAACAGGTCGTGACAGACGGGGTTGCACCGGGGGGGTGCGGGGACTAACTATTTGACATTCTATAATAAACTTATTATATAGGGGGGCGATGTGGAGCGAAGGTTCCCGGGTAAGGAGGCATGGCAGTTTGGACAATCTGAAACGCTGCGGGATTAATCTGATTCTGGTTTTGCTGGGGGTGCTGGTTGGATCCGTCCGTGCCGGTGCGTCCCCGGAGGCGGCCCGGGGGGAGTTGATACCCGACCTGTTTGTGTCCATGCCGGGAAGTGACCGGCCGGCCTATGCCCTGATTGTTGAAAAGAACTCGCAGCAGATCACCCTTTTTAAATATGACGGGCAGTATCAGGCGGTTGACACCATGAAATGCTCAACCGGCAAAGCCCGGGGTGACAAAAGGATCAGCGGGGATAAGAAAACGCCGGTCGGCGCCTATTTTTTTACCCAGGTGTTCAGTGATCAGGAACTGGCACCCTTGTACGGAACCCGTGCGTTTCCTCTGGATTACCCCAATTTCATTGACCGGCGGCAGGGGCGCAACGGATATGCCATCTGGATGCACGGCACCAACCGCCCCCTGAAAGATCGGGATTCAAATGGGTGTATCGCGCTGGCGAACCGGGATATAGATAAACTTTCCGACTATATTGCGTTGAAAGACACCCCTATCCTGATTACGGACCAGGTCAGTTATAAGCCGTCCGAGCAGGCCGAAACGGAGGATGCGGCCATACGGTCTTTTCTTTCTCGCTGGAACAGCGCGCTGGCAAAGGGATCCTACCACGCCTACCTGGCTTTCTACGATCCTGGATATCTTCCCGATATTGACTGGTGGATGAAGTGGCTGGGGACCCGCCGCCCGGGACCGCAGACCGCAGGCACCATTGATACCCGGCTTAATTACCTGGGGATTTATAAACACAGGCAACTCTTTGTGGCCATATTCGATCAGCATTTGTCGTTGGCCGGGCTAGACGCGTTTGCCGGCCGCAGGAAGATATTTCTCTCTTTTAAATCCGGCGACCCGCGCATTGTGGGTGATACCTTCGTTGCGGCCGACAGCACGGATCAAGAAAGGGCAGTAGTCTACCCCCTGGTTCTGGCTGCGCGCGAGCTCAGATCGCGCCACACCGGGGAAGGGGCGATTGCAAACCTGGTCGACCGGTGGCTGGCGGCCTGGACGGGCAGAGACATCGACGCATACGGGGCCTGTTATTCCCGGGGCTTCAGGTCCCAGCAGATGGATTTGAAGATGTGGCTTGCCTATAAAGATCGGCTGAATAAAGCTTACAGCTACATCCATGTATCCGCTGATAATATTAAAATACAGCGGAATGGGGACACCGCTACCGTTACGTTCCGGCAGACCTATGCATCCAGCGCCCATAAAGGCAGAGGCATTAAAACACTGATTCTTAAAATGGAAGACGGAAAATGGAAGATATTCCGAGAGACGTTCAGAAGGAATTAGAAAGCTATAAGGCTCCGAAAAAAAATCGGAAAACCGGGCATTGGACGCTGCTGTTCGTCGGTGATCAGGGCGAGGTCATCACGATTCGAAAGTTCAAGGGGCTGATGCTTCTGGCGATTTTTATCCTGATAGTGGCCCTGTCCGCCGCCGCCAGTATTTACATGCTTTATAAAAAGCCGTTTGAAGAAAACCTCCGGTTGGAAGCCGCTCTGGCCGAATCCGCCCGGCAGGTCAGGATCCTGGGAGAAGAACGGGACCTGTTGCTGACCCGGGTGGGAATAGCCGAATCCAGGCTTAAAAAGCCCCAGGCGCCGGAACCTGCGAGCGTGTCGTCCGACCCGGTGACAGCGGAAATACCGGTGCCGGCAAGTGGAGCAAAGCCTCACGCAGCGGAGGGCGCCACCGTGTCGGCAACCGGGGCTGCCCGGATGCAATCGGCTCCACCTGTAAAACCGGAGGCGCCCCGGCCGCCGGTAACCGCAAGTGAAATAAAACCGGAAGTCAAGGTAGACGTGAGGAATTTCCAGGTTCTTCACGAGCCGGAGCAGAAACTTTTAAAAGTGCAATTCAGGTTGAAAAACGTGAACGTGGAGGCGGGGGCTGTTTCCGGGCGAACATTTGTCTTCCTGGCAAACGGCCAGGGTGAAGAGACCGAGATCCTGACTTTCCCCAAGGTAAGGATCGTTGATGGTAAACCCTCCCGGATCCACCTGGGGCGCTATTTCTCCATTTCAAGATTTAACATCGTCAAGTTTAAGGGTGAGTACACAGAGTCCCCCAGGCCCTTCAACAGTGCAACGGTGTTCGTCTATTCCGGTGCCGGGGATTTGCTGCTGGAGAAGCGTTTTTCAATCCAAAACCCGTTTCAGGAAGCGGGCCCAACCACGCCGCAAACAAATGAAACCCGGCCTGGTGAGGCCGGGAAGCCAAACAACGACCAGAAAGGCCTTGCGCCGAACAATTCGATTCTAAATACCTACTAGCCCGGTCAGTTTTCTGATAAACGGTAAAGGTTTAGACAGCGTGAATTTCAAACGAACGCAGATAATAAATTTTTTCAGTGCCGTCGCCTGTTGGGTGCTGGTGATGATGCCGTACCAGGCGGCCGCGCAGGAACGGGTGCACACCGTTTTTTTCGAAGGAACCGATCATGAACTGAATGTCTACCGGATCAATGGCCAGCAGCCCGGTAAAACAATCCTGCTCATCGGCGGTATCCAGGGCGACGAGCCGGGAGGCTTTCTTTCGGTGGACCTTTATGCGGACATCAGCCTGGCTAAGGGCAACCTGATTGTTGTGCCCCGGGCCAATTTTCATTCTATCGTGCTCCAGCGCAGGCAGATTAATGAAGATATGAACCGAAAATTCGGCAGCAGCCAGAAGAAGGGCTATGAAACGGAAGTGGTTGCGATCCTTAAAAAGCTGATTGCCGAAAGTGACTGCCTTTTGAATATGCACGACGGATCGGGGTTCTTCTCAGAAACGTGGGTGAGCCCCGACCGGAATCCAAAAAAATATGGACAGTCCCTTATTGCCGATGCGGACACTTACACCTTCAAGGAAAAAAACGCGAAAATCGAACTCGGGGAAATGGCGCGCGAGGTCTGCCGCCGCATAAACGTGCACATTGAAGACCCGGCGCACTTTTTTCGATTTAATAATCACCGCACCGCGGAAAAAGACACTCAGCACAGGGAACAACGCGGCTCAGCCACATATTTTGCCCTGACCCGCTATGGCATTCCCGCCTTCGGGATAGAGACCAGCAAGTCACTGACGCTGGATCTGAAGGTTCGGCACCACAACCTGGCTGTCAACGCATTCATGGAAATTCTGGATGTGGTTCCCCAAACACCGGGGTTTGACCTGAAAAAACCCCTGCTCGATTATCTGGTTATCGCGGTGAATGACAACTTGCCGGTGGTGTTGAAGAATCAGCAGACACTGCATGTTGCCCCGGGGGATACCGTTACTGTTTCGCATATCGAGGCGAATTACGAACGCGGTCTCAGCGCCGATCTGGTGGGCCTGGGGACGATCAATGATCTGCGAAAACCGATAGCGATAAGGGCGCCCACCCGCGTGGTCGTCCGCAAGGATTATTACCCCTGCGGCAGTGTCTATATCGATATAGGGCCCCGGGCGTCAGCGACCGCTGCCGCCGGTATGCGGCCACAGCCGCACCAGCCGCACAGCTCCCTGTTTTTCAAAGTCAAACGGGATTCAGGAATCGAGTTTTATAACAATTACGGTCGCTTCAAGCTGATCAAAGGTGATATCTTTGAAATAGTCGACGTGATAACGACCCGGGTGGATCCATCCAAGCTGGTTGTCAACCTCAAGGGCTATGTCGGCCAGCGATCCAAGAATACCGGCGAAGACCGCGGCTATCGCATCAATTCCGGCAAGGATCTGTGGAAACGCTATTCCCTGAAGAAGAAGGGCCGGCAGTACCAGGTGATTGCCACCCTTGAAGATAAGGAAATCGGGAAGCTCTTCATTGACCTTGCCCAACCGGAGCTGAAGCACGCCATCTTCGGCTTTGCGGACGGATCCCTGCGATGTTTTTTTCCGGGCAGCTCTTTGGATGTGAACACCGCAAAGCCGCTCCACCTGGTGGCCCTGGAGACCAACATCGACCGGAACACGGATGTCAAAGCGTACCTGTTCGGCCCGGGTTCGAAAGCCCGACGAATCAAACTTAAGACCCCATTGTTTCCTGAGACTGCGACAACCGGGGCGACAAACGGTGACGACACGTATCGCCTGGTTGTACGCCGGGGCAAAGTCCCCATGGGCTATATCAATATTAACCCCTTCAATGGGCATGAGTGATTTTTAAGGAAGAAATGTGAAACGTAAACTCAAAGATTTTTCTATTATCGACAAGGCGCTGACGGTGGACGGGACTCTCACGACTCAAGGGAGGCTGGTTGTCAAAGGGACGGTCAAAGGCACGCTTGAAGGCGACACCGTGGTGATTGCCAAAGAGGGCTCTGTCTTTGCCGACACGAAAGTCGCCAGCATGACCATTGGCGGCACTTTCGAAGGTGAGATCCACGCCTCCAAGGAATTGATCATCCTGTCAACCGGTAATTGCTCCGGGCGGGTGGAGTGTAAGGATTTTGTGGTCGAGGCCGGGGGGGTTCTCAATGCGCAGGTAACCTGTATCAAGGGCGGGGATGCCAAGTAGAACCGCTTCTAAAATCTGTTTCAGGTCAGCTCCCCGCTTCGAACCGGCTTTTGAGTTTGCGCATATCCACGGAGATCCCCTCGAAATTGAAAAAAGTGATATCTGCAAAGGGGAGCAGATGTTCGGTTTTAACCAGTTCAAACAGTTCGTGATAATTCAGAAGGCTGCGCTGTTCCCAGGTGAACCCCAGTTTTTCTGATAGTGACGGGATATTTTCGGCTGTTCCTTCTATTTCCAGAAAATCGCCGTAAGGCAGGGCGTCTATACACAAATGAGTGTTGCCCAGTTCAAAGGTTTCGCGCCATTTTTCATAGATGCGGACCGTTGTGAAGCCCAGTTTTTTCATAATTTTCCGGGTGGTGGCGAAATCCGCTACTTCCACCTCGAGCTCTTCACGGATTTTAAACTCGCGGTCAGGTGCGGCCGGGGGGGATTTGAAGGTCAAACAGGCACGGTCAGCCTGCCTGAGGCGCAGGAGCGACCGGTTTTGAAAAAGGGTCAACTCCCGATCGTCCAGGATATGGTTGGTTTCAAAAAAGCGACCCAGTGAAATTGCCCCCAGGGCAACGATGGCCGCACGGGTTGCCCCGGGATCTTCCAGGTGAAATTTTATTTCGATTTCTATGTTTTCCATTTTTACGATGACTTTCCGCATACTCAAAACCGTCCCTTGAAAACCGCCAGCTTCGAGGTAACATATCCATATCACAGTAAATTTTAAAAAGATACCGTGAACGGAGGCGACCCGGGATTTTTATGGTTTTTTTCCAATTTAGGCTTGACAAGGCAGCATTTTTTCTATAATTGTACCAGATTCTGAGATACACATAGGAGAAAGAACGGTGAAGAAATATACGCAAAGCGCGAAAAAAAGTGACAATAAGCAGAATTGGTGGGTCGTTGACGCCGAAGGCCAGGTACTGGGACGGCTGGCGACTACGATCGCTGCGCGACTCAGGGGGAAGCATAACCCGGCGTTTACGCCGCATGTGGACACCGGCGACGCTGTGGTGGTCATCAACGCCGACAAGATTGTTTTGACGGGTAAGAAACTCCAGAAAAAGGTGTACTACCAGCATAGTGGTTATATCGGCGGCCTTAAGGAGATTACCGCTGAAAAACTGCTTGAAAAACGGCCTGAGGACCTGATCCGGCATGCGGTAAAAGGCATGCTTCCGAAAAACAGACTGGGCCGGCAGCTTTTCAAAAAACTTAAGGTTTATGCAGGCAATACCCATCCACATGCGGCCCAGCAGGCCGAGGCTCTGGCAAACTAAATTAGCAGCGGTTTTTAAACCGGCTACAATTGGGGAATTCAATGGACAATCAGAACACTTTCTACGCTACAGGCAAAAGAAAATCCGCCATCGCCAAAACATGGCTGACACCGGGAAGCGGTCAGATTACGGTCAATAAAAAACCGTTGGATGAATACTTCAGGCTGGATGCAGCCAAGATGGTGCTGGCCCAACCTTTCGTGATTACCAATACAACCGGGGATTACGATGTGAAGGTCAAAGTTTTAGGCGGGGGCGTTACTGGCCAGGCCAATGCCATCCGGCATGGGATTACCCGGGCCCTGATTCTTGCCAATCCTGACTTTAGAGGTCCTCTCAAAAAAGCTGGTTTCGTTAAACGGGACCCGCGGGTCAAAGAGAGAAAGAAATACGGGCAGAAGGGTGCCCGGGCCAGGTTCCAATTCTCAAAACGTTAGAATCTCGGCTTATACAGTTTCACAAAGGGAGAGCGGGTGGTTATCCGGCTCTCCCTTTTTTTGTTGGATCTATACCCCTTGTCATAAATACCTTCCGTTATTTTGTCACTCTGAGCGAAGCGAAGAGTCCCCCGCCTGCCAAGGTTATCTTTCACTGTAAGGGATTCTTCGTCCACTGTAAGGGATTCTTCGTCGCCTGCCGGGCGTAGCCTTTGGCGAAGCCTGGTTTCACTCCTCAGAATGACAGAAATATCTATCGGAACGTTGTTTTCGAAATTGTTCTAAGAGGGCTTGAAAAGGCTGAATCAAGAGTAAGCCCGAAGGTCGGGTCTACACCACCGTAATGGCTTCCTCGAAGACAGTAAGCTGCCGCAGGCCGCCGGCTTCTACCACGTGCGTGTTTTCAATGCCGACCACGCCCTTTCCGGGCAGGACCACTTTCGGCTCCAGGGCCACCACCATCCCGGCTTCCAGGGCCAGATCCTGTCCGCTGGCCAAAAAGGGGAATTCATCCAGTTCAATCCCGATACCGTGCCCGATAAAACGGACCCTTTGGTCGCCGGCTCCCATGAAATAATCTCCAAGTCCCCGCTCGATAGCCCCGGCTACCGCCAGATCGTAAAGATCCCCGGCCGCAACACCCGGTTTTGCCGCCGTCTTTATAGCTTCCTGGATGGAGAGCATGGCCGCGTGAGCCTGTTCTAATTCGTCGGGCAGGTCGCCGATGACAAAAATCCGGGTGTGGTCCGCCAGATAGCCGTTATAGGCAAACACGTAGTCGAGCAGGATCGGTTCGTTGCGGCGAATGAGACGATGCCCGGGCCCCTGGGCAAAGGCCGGAGATGTCCCCGTGCCACCGGTGGGCGACGCCAGGTAGCTCGGCACTGCGGCGGACTGTCCGGCCATGAGATGGCCGTAGAACATTTCGCTGCCCCACAGGCGCATCCGCACGAACCCCTGGTGGCCCAGTTCCCGGGCGCGGGCCTCTACCAGGCCGGCAAGCTTTATTTCGGGCATGCCTTCAGTCAGCAGCGCAGGCAGGGCGGCGGCGACCTGGTCGGCCAACCCGGCAGCCCGGGTAATCAGGTCGATTTCGTAAGGGGACTTGACGGCCCGGACCAGGCGGATCAGGTTGGCGGCATCCGTCACCCGGCAATCCTTGAAGATCTTCTGGTAGGTGAAATAGAGATTTGCAGGGAGGACATCACATTCAAGCCCCAGCGTCTGCGGCACCGCATACCCGTGATCTGCCAGGATGTCCGGTATACTGCGCGGGCTGGAGAGCGGCACGGTCTGTTCCAGGGCTGACTCGACCCTGGCCCGTTCAAAGTCTTTGCGGGCCATTAGCAACGGCTGGCCCTCGGCCGGTACATAGAGATGGGCCTGCTGGGTCGTACCGGCAAAGTAGAACAGGTCGGTGTTTTGAATGATCAAGACGGCATCGATATCGGCGCCGGCCATTTTTGTTTGCAGGCGGCTGATACGCTGGTACAATTCACTTGCCGGTGTTTTTAGGCCGGGTTGGGGATTCATGCCGGTCAGTCGGCCTCCTTTTGCAGGCAGCGGACCAAGTGGTCCGGAGCAACCCGGACCAAGGTGCCGGCGGTCGTCGCGCAGCGTTCCGATCTTTGCGGACAAAGGGCGTAGTAGGCGCACGCCTCCGGGCCGGTTGCAGGTGCGGCAGCTATAGCCATCTCATCAGGCCCGGTGACCGCGGTATCGCTGCCGGGTTCGAGGATCGCGGCGAGCAAGGCCTGGGTATAGGGATGCCGGGGGTTGTCGAACAGTTCCTCGGCCGGGGCCGATTCGACAATCCGTCCCTTGTACATGACGCACACCCGGGAACAGAGGTAGCTGACCACGTTCAGGTCGTGGGAAATGAACAGGTAGCTCAGTTCCAGCTCCTCCTGGAGATCTTTCAGCAGGTTGATGATCTGGGCCTGGATCGACACATCCAGGGCGGAAACCGGCTCGTCGCAGATGATCAGGGACGGGTTGACGCTTAAAGCCCGTGCGATGCCCACCCTCTGCCGCTGGCCGCCGCTGAACTCATGGGGGTACCGGTCCGCGGAGGCTGCCGGCATGCCCACCATGTCCAGCAGCCGGGCAATCTGTTTGCTGCGGTCGCTGCCGCCGCTGATACCGGTCATGCCCACACCTTCGCCAATGGAGGCGCCCACGGTCATGCGGGGGTTCAGGGAACTGTAGGGGTCCTGGAAGACGATTTGAATTTCCCGGCGCAGGGGTTTGAACTGTCGCTCGGTCAGCGCGACCAGGTTGTGCTGCTTATAGTGGATTTCGCCGGCATCCGCAGCCAGCAGGTGCAGGATCATCCGGGCCACGGTGGTTTTTCCGCAGCCGCTTTCGCCCACCAGCCCCAGGGTCTGACCTTTGCGGATCTCGAAATCGACACCGTCGACCGCCTTCACGTAATCCACGGTTTTCTGGAACATGCCCCGGCGCACGGGAAAATGCTTTTTCAGTCCCCGGACCTGTAACAGCGGGGTATCGCTGGCGGTTGCCGTGGTCATCGTTTCAGTTGCCCTCCTTTGGACTGTTTATGACCGGGCACCTCGCCAGGTGCCCATGGCCGCATGCGGCCAGAGGGGGCAGCGCCTGGTCACAGGCGGCGACCCGGTGCTGACAGCGGGGATGAAAAGGGCACCCTGCGGGTTTATAAGCCGGGTGAGGCACAGTGCCGGTAATGTTGTAGAGACGCTGCCCTCTTTTTTCCCGGGTGGGCAGGGCGGCCAGCAATGCCCGGGTGTAGGGGTGCCGGGGATCACCAAACAAGTCGGCGGCGGTGGCCTCTTCGACCACCATCCCGGCGTACATCACATAGACCCGGTCGGCGATGGCGGCCACCACGGCCAGGTCATGGGTAATGTACTGGATGGCCATGTGGTGGGACTCTTTCAGCTCCCGCAGGAGCCGGAGTATCCGGGCCTGCACGGTGACATCCAGCGCCGTGGTCGGTTCATCGGCGATGACCAGTTCCGGTTCGCAGGCCAACGCCATGGCAATCATCACACGCTGCCGTTGGCCGCCGCTCAGCTGATGGGGGTAATCATCCAGGCGCCGCTCTGCACCGGCAATGCCGACATCTTCCAGTAGCCCGCGACAGCGCTCGCGCAGGGCGTCCGGGGAGAGGTCCTTGTGGATCCGGACGGCTTCGCTGATCTGGTCGCCGATGGTGAATACCGGGTTCAGGGAGGTCATGGGTTCTTGAAAAACCATGGCGATTTTCCGGCCCCGGATCGATTGCAGCGCTTCTTCATCCAGGGTAAGCAGGTCCCGACCGTCGAACCGGGCCTGGCCTCCGGCTATCCGGGCCGGTGGTTTGGGCAGCAGCCCCAACATGGCCAGGGCGGTGACGGTTTTTCCGCAGCCGGATTCACCCACGATACAGACCGTCTCGCGGCGGTGAATTTTATAGCTGACCCCGTCCACCGCGCGGGAGACGGTTTCATCTCCGTGAAAGTGAACCCGCAGGTCCTGGACATCCAACAGTATGTTTTCCGGTTCAGTCATAGCAAGACTTTAAATATAATCTGAACATCGAAAGTTGAAAGTTCAATGTTCAAAGTTCGATGTTAATTCTTCTTTCAACTCCGCTCCCGCAATTTAGGGTTAAAAATATCCCGGAGCCCTTCACCAAAAAGGTTGAATGCCAGGACCACTATCAGAATCACGATCCCCGGGGCGAATGTCAGCCAGGGGGCATCGAAGATAAAATCCTTACCGTCCGACAGGATGTTGCCCCAGGTGGCGTGCGGCGGGGGCACCCCGAATCCCAGGAAGCTCAGGCCCGCTTCGGTCAGGATGGCCGACGCGATGCCCAGGGTGGCCGATACAAGCACCGGGGCCATGGCATTGGGCATCATATGGCGAAAGATGATACGAGCATCGCTCAGGCCCAGGGCCCGGGCGGCGGCCACGAAGTCCTGTTCCCGCAGGGAGAGGAATTCGGCCCGCACGAACCGGGTGGTTCCCATCCAGCTGGTCAGACCGATGACGATCATGATGTTGTACAGGCTGGCCGGCAGCAGGGCGACGACGGTCAGGATCAAAAAAAAGGTCGGAAAACAGAGCATGATGTCCACGACGCGCATGATCAGGGTATCGACCGAGAAGACCTGCCGGCGCAAGAGGTTGACCAATCCGGGGGAGCGCATTTTGACCGCCTGCCCCTTGGACTGTCGCCGGAGCCATCCTATCAGTGGCACGGCGAGGATCACGGCCAGCACGGTCGCGGGCAGATTGCCGGCCAGCCCCGAACCGGCGGCAGCCAGAAGCAACCCGCCGGCTATAACGTGGTCCAGGCGGATGGCCCGTTGACCGTAGTAGCCGGCGATGCCGCCCAGGATAATCCCGATGAAAACGGAGATCCCCACCGCCACGAAACCGACGGTCAAAGAGACCCAGGCGCCTTGGAGCATGCGCGCGAAGACATCGCGTCCCAGGTCGTCGGTTCCCAGGAGGTAGATGCCGCCCGGCGGCATCTCTTCCGGCTGCAGGGAGGCGGCATTCGCCTGGGAAAGGGGCGGCTTTAGTTTTTCCTGGAGCCTTACGATAGAGGGATCCACCACCGGATCGACGCCGGCTGTCAGTCCCAGGCCGAGCAGCGCAACCAGGAAAAAGAGCCCGAAGACCACCAGCCCACTGAAGGCCATGTGGTTTTTGCGCAGCAGGCGCCAGAACTCGGCCCGGGGCGAACGCGCCGGCGGCAGCAGGCTGTCGCCGACGGGCGGATGGGTATGGTTCGATGAAGCCGGCTGCATCAGAGCTTTATCCTCGGGTCCACCACCATGTACAGCAGGTCGGAGATGAAGGTGCCGACCAGTACCAGCACGGCGGAAATGAAGTTAACGGTTAGAATGACCGGATAGTCCCGGGCCAGGATGGCCTCGTAGGCCATGCGGCCCATACCGGGCCACGAGAAGATCGATTCAATGATGACTGATCCGCCGATCAGGCCGGGCAGGATCAGGCCGAACATGGTGACAAAGGGCAGCAGGGCGTTGCGCAGGGCGTGCCGGTAGTAAACCGTTTCCATGGGCAGGCCCTTGGCCCGGGCGGTCCGCACATAATCCTGGCTGATAATCTCCAGCATCTGACTGCGCACGTAGCGGGAGAGCACCGCAATGCCGCCGGTGGCGCCGAGGACCGACGGCAGTACCATGTGCCAGGTGCGGTCCATGAATCGGTTGAGGGCCGCGGCGTTGGCGGTCCCGAAGGTCTCCATGCCGATCACCGGCACATGCAGCCAGTTGACCATCAGAATGATCAGGATGTAAGCAAAAAAGAAACCTGGTATCGAGATCAGCAGGTACGCGAAAAAGGTGGTTGATTTGTCAAAGGTGCCGCCCCGGTCGATGGCCGCACGTATGCCCATGGGAAATGATAAGGTCCAGGTGAGCAGGGTGCCGATGATAAACAGGGGCAGGCTGTTGAGAAACCGTTCCCATATCTTACCCAGGACCGGGCGTTGGTCCTTCCAGGACACGGTTTGCCCGGTGAACAGATCCCGGTAGAACAGGTAGAACTGGATATGCAGGGGCTCGTCCAGGTGGAGCTCTTTGCGCATCCGCTCTACAATCTCCGGCGTGAACTTGGGGTTCAACGGGTCTATCTGGCTCGGTTCACCCGGGGCCAGGTGAATGATGAGAAAAGAGACCACCGCCACGAAAAAGAGGGTGATTATTTTTTGGATAACACTTCTTCCGATAAATGACAGCATACCGGTTTATCCCCTGTCGGTCAGCATGGGCGGCTGGGCCAGTTTGATCCACTGGTTAAAGTGGTACGTGTAGCCCCCGGTTTTTGTGGGTACAATCGGCTGATAGATCATCTTCCCGCCGGTATCCTTTACACTGCGAACGATGCGCTTGTCCAGCAGCGCGGTCCAGCGTCCCACGTACAAAAACGTATAGGGCTGGGCCGCGGCAATAATTTCGTGCAGCCGGTGGCAATCGGCCACCTGCCGGTTATGGTCGTATTCACGGCGGATTTTCACAATGAGGTCGTCGGCCTCCGGATCGGCAAAACCCACGAAATTGAGTTGGAACGGGCCGGTCTGACTGGAGTGCCAGATCTGGAAGAGATCCGGGTCGATGCCCATGGACCAGCCCAGGATCAGGGTGTCAAAATCCAGCTGGTTGACCCGTTTTTGAATAAATACCGACCACTCGATAAGATCGGTGGATACATCGATCCCGATCCGTTTCCAGGCATCCTGGGCGATGGCTAAAATGGCCTTGCGCAGATTGTTGCCGTTGTTCGTGATCAGGGTGAATTGCATCCGCCGCCCCTCTTTTTCAAGCCAGCCGTCCGGATTGCGGTGCCAGCCCGCCGCGGCCAGCAATTTCAAGGCCCCTTCCGGGTCGTAGGGGAGGACCGGGATGTCCCGATTATAGAAATCGGTCTGTTTGACGAACGGGCCGGTGATGGATTCGGCCTGGCCGTACATGACGTAGCGAATAATTTTGCCGGTATCGATGGCCATGCCCAGCGCCCGGCGGACCCGGGGGTCGTCAAACGGCTCGCGGCGCATGTTGTAGGCGATATACGAATAGCCGAAAGAGGTTCCGGAAAACTGCCGGAAACGGGCATCGGCCTGCAGGCGTTCGACCTGGTGCGGCACCACAGCGTAGTTATCCACGGTGCCGGCATAAAATTCCATCTCCTGGGTCAGGGGATCCGGGATAATGCGCATGATATAGGTCTTGTAGTTGGGCGGTCCTTCCCAGTACGCCTCGAAGCGATCCAGTTGGATGTACCGGTCTGATTTCCACTCACCGAAGACAAAGGGGCCGCAGCCGACTGGTTGCCGGTTAAATTGGCTGTGGCGCAGGGTGAAGGTGGCCGGGTCCTTGCCGGCGGTCCGGGCTTCCGCGGCCAGGACCCGGTCGTTGAGCCGATGTTCGGGCAGGATTCCCATGCCCCAGGTGCCCAGGGCCGGAGAATACAAGCGCTTATAGGTGATCTTGACCGTGAGCGGGTCCAGGACGGTGACTGACTTGACCGGTTCGAAATCGGGTATGCGGGGTGAAAGATTCCGGGGGTTTACAATGGCCTGGTAGGTGAACTTAATATCTTCCGCGTCCAGTGCGTGACCGTCATGGAACCGGACTCCGGGGCGCAGGTGAAACACGATCACCGGATTGTGTTCCGTGGCCGGCAGCAGCTTCCGGGCCAGGGCCGCATGGTCTTCGGGCGGCAGGGCCGGATCGGTGGTCACCTGCCGGGCGGCGTTGAAAGTGGTGAAATAATCCTTGCCTAGGAGGGTTTCAAGGCGTGTAAACAGTTCCTGGTCAACCCGGTCCAGAGTTAACCGGATACGGGCCGGCGCGGCGACGCGAATGCTGACCGGTATCTTTTTAGCGTCAACGGTTATCTGGCGCGTTTCCGTCAGGACCTGCGGCGGCAGCAGCTCAATGGCGGTGACCCGCTCAAGTCCGGAAGTCCGGCGGGCTTGTTCTTTACGCAGCCAGGCCAGCAGACTGTCAGCCTCTGCGGCGGGTCCGGACGCCGATGCATTTACATAAAAATACGCGACTTCAGAAATTTGCCACTCGCGGGCGACCCGGCCCCGATAGCGTAGCTGGTCGTCCCGGTCCACAAGCCCTTCGAAAACCATGGATTCGATCTGGCTGCTGGCGGAATCCGCGGTGAGGATGGGGTTGAGCAGGCTGGCATCACCGATGGTGGCCGTGATGAACTGGTTCAGGCGCTCCGGGTTGCCCCGGGTCTGTTCTTCATAGGTGGGGACCCAGAAATAGGACTGCAGCAGAAAAAGGACGACCGCTACGGGAACGATGATAAGGGCGCGTCGTGTGGTCATTGCGGTTCAGGCGGTCATCCGCGGAAACCAATGTCCACGGATGACCGCTGATTTAAGGAGCTGATCTTAATGATCCGCGGCCGGCTGATCCTCGGCCGGGGCGGGTTCCTGGTCAGCAGCCTGTTCGGACGCTTCCGCCGCCTGCTGTTGGGCGGCCAGGGCTTCTTCGGCCGCTATGGCTTCCGCTTCGGCCAGGGCCTGGTTGTCCGCTATGGCTTCACTGAAAAGGACTTTCTTCTGTTCGATCAGTTCAAGCAGGTTATCATCCGGGTTCAGGGCCGCAGCTGAAGCCAGATGATCCAGGGCAATTTCCAGATCTTCGGTGGTCCCCCGGCTGGCGGCCACATTGGCCTTGTACATGTAGATGGCAATATCAATGCCGTCGATGCGGGCGTAGACCGCCTGACGCAGGTCACTGGTGTGTGCGAAGTTGACTGCTTTTTCCAGGTATTTTTTAATCTCTTCAAAGTCCGGGAATCCAGGGGCGGCCAGCAGGGCGTCGGCCTTGTTGATATAATAACCGTAGATCAGCGGGAATACTGTCCTCTTGTCATACTGGGACTGGATCTCTTCGGGCGCCGGAACACCGGGGAGGGTGACCAGTAGTTTTTTCCCGAGCGGGGCAAACTTACCCTGCCAGATTTCGATGGCACCGTCAGCCGGCCTGATGTAGTAGGTATCCGCGTTGTTCAAGGAGGCGCCGATAACCAGCAGGAAGAGAAGGATGGCAATCCCCGCCGCTCCGAAAGTGAAGTACTGTCCGGTCCGGTCAACCGGAGGTGCGGCCGGCGCGGTCTGTGCATCGTAAGAGACACTGACTTTTTCGGCAGCAGCCTTCTCGGCAGCAGCTTTCTCAGCGGCGGCTTTTTCAGCAGCAGCCTTCTCGGCAGCAGCTTTCTCAGCGGCAGCCTTCTCGGCAGCAGCTTTCTCAGCGGCAGCCTTTTCTTCCGCGGCTTTTGCCTCCGCCGCCTGGCGGCCCGCTGCCTTGATTGCGGCCATGTCGAAAGAACGTTTCAGGGTCGCCTTGACCTGTTCAATTTCTTTTTTATCCTTGCTGGCGATAAATGGCGGCGGTTCCTTGAATTTAACGGCAGTCCGGGTAACTTTAACGGTTTTACCGGTTTGCGGCCATTCAAATTTCTGGTTGAGCAATTCTTTAGCAGTTCGTTTTTTAACCGGAGCCTTTTTAGCCGGGGCCTTTTTGGGCGCGGCTTTCTTAACAACCGTCTTCTTGGGGGCGGCCTTTTTGGCGGGCGTTTTTTTGGGGGCAGCCTTCTTTTTCGGTGCAGTCTTTTTCTTTGGTGCGGCTTTCTTGGGCGCCGCCTTTTTCTTGGCTGCTTTCTTTTTGGCGGCCTTCTTGCCGGCTGCTTTTTTCGCCGCGGCGATTTTCTTTGCCGGGGCTGATTTTTTAGCAGCGGTTTTCTTTTTCGAGGTCGATTTAATCAGGCTCTTTTTTCCCATAAAAAACCCCTTTGAAAATGAATAAAATTGGAATATAAGCTGTAATTACAACAAATAATTCACATATCGAATTAGGGTTGTTTTGTAAACACTTATTTGGCGCCGGCAAAGGAGTCTTGGCGGATATGCAGACGGATCAACTGCGGGAAAAAATGGCCGGGCTGACCGCCCGCCTGCAAGCGTATCCGTCGCTTGCGGTGGCTTTCTCCGGCGGGGTGGACAGTTCCTTTCTGGCGGCGGCAGCCAGGGCGGCCCTGGGATCCAGGATGCTGGCCTTGAAAGCGGTATCGCCGATACACCCCCGCCGGGAGCACCAGGCGGCTTTGAAATTTGCCGCGGCATTTGATATTCCGCTGGAAGTGATCACCACCGATGAGATGAACGTACCGGGTTTCTCCGCCAACCCGCCCGAACGCTGCTACCTGTGTAAAAAATACCTGATGTCCCGGTTGGCGGCCGCGGCGGAAAAAAGAGGATTCAATCACGTCGCCCACGGGGCCAATCTGGACGACCTCGATGACTATCGCCCGGGTTTCAAGGCGGCGCAGGAACTCGGCATTGCTGCGCCTCTCATCGAGGCCGGTTTTACCAAGGCGGAGATCCGCAGCCTGTCCCGGGAAATGGGACTGTCTACCTGGAACCGGCCGTCCATGGCCTGCCTGGCCTCCCGAATTCCGTATGGGACCTCTTTGTCCATCCCGGCCCTGGAAAGGGTGGCGCAGGCAGAAGACACCCTGTATGAATTGGGTTTTGAGACCTGTCGGGTAAGAGATCACGGGAACATTGCCCGCATCGAGATTGATCCCGGGGAGTTTTCGCGACTGGGGGAAAAAGGGTTACGGGCCAGCCTCGTAGTAAAGCTGAAAACGTTGGGTTATGACCATATCTGCCTTGATCTGGAAGGCTACGTTCAGGGCAGCCTCAACCGGGCTTTGGAGAAACGTGACCGTTGAACACAGACACTGTCAGACCCATTATGCTGGTAAGCGCCTGCCTGGTCGGCTGCCGGGCTAGATATGATGCCGCCATCCCCAAAGGACAGGATGAACGCCTGCGGCACTGGTGGGAAAGTGGGCTCGTCCTGCCGTTTTGCCCGGAAACAGCCGGGGGGCTGCAGACCCCCAGGCCGCCCGCGGAGATTTCAGGTGGAACCGGGCAGGATGTACTGGCCGGTCACGGGAAAGTGCTTACGTGTACGCATGCGGACGTCACGCAAAATTTTATCACCGGCGCCCGGTTGGCCCTGACGGCTATTCGACACTTTTCAATCCACACCGCAGTTTTAAAGGACGGCAGTCCATCCTGCGGAACAACCCGGATTTATGACGGTTGTTTTCGGGGTCGGGTGGTGCCCGGGCAGGGGGTTGCCGCTGCATTGCTGGCGGCGCATGACGTTGCGCTGTTTACTGAAAGCAGTCTGACCCGACTGGAATCCCAACTTCTAAAGAAAATTTGACAGCCCAGGGAACATTCAGCTTCCCTTGACAATAGAATATAGAATCATTATGTTGTCGCCTGCTGAGTATATGCTCATAAGGAGGGGCCGTATGGCACGACCACAAAAAGACAGAATCGTTGCTTTCAACCCCAATGTCAGCTATTTCAAACCTCGCGGAATACCGCTGTTGGAGCTCGACGAGGTCGATTTGACAGTTGATGAGCGGGAAGCTATCCGGCTGGCTGACCTGCAGGGTTTGTCCCATGAGGAATCCGGGCAGCGGATGGGCGTTTCCAGGGCAACCTTCGGACGCATCATCCAGCGCGCCAGGCACGCGGTGGCCGATGCGCTGATAAACGGCAAAGCGATCAATGTCGAAGGCGGCAATTACAAACTCACCGATACGGAAAGGTGGTTTACGTGCGATGGGTGCGGGCACAAGTGGGTCGCTCTCCCGGGAACCGGCCGGCCGGAAGGCTGCCCGGAGTGCTCCAGTGACAGACTCTATCGGACATCAACCCAGGATTAACAAGAACATTTAGAGAGAATAGGAAAATAACATGGTAGATATACAAAACAGCATGCCCAAGCAGCAGGACCCCAAAGCGCAGCAGGATGCCAGAGATGCGGCGGTGGGAGAGGCACTGGGCCGGATAAAGAATAAAATTCTCGTCATGAGCGGCAAGGGCGGCGTCGGCAAAACCAGCACTTCAGTCAATCTTTCCGTTGCCCTGGCCCAGAAAGGCCACCGGGTCGGGCTTATGGATGTCGATCTGCACGGTCCGGATGTACCCCGGATGCTCGGGCTTGACAAAATGCCGGATATGAGCGCCAACGGCAAGCTCAACCCGGTGAAGTATTCCGACAACCTGTCGGTTATTTCTATCGAATCCCTCACCCCCGGCAAAGATGACGCGATTATCTGGCGGGGACCGGTGAAGTACTCCGCCATCCAGCAGTTTATCGGTGACGTTGACTGGGGAGATCTTGATTTTCTGGTTATCGATGCCCCTCCGGGTACCGGTGACGAGCCGCTCACGGTGGCCCAGACCATCACCGACGCCAAAGCGGTGGTCGTGACCACGCCCCAGGAGATTTCTCTGGCGGATGTCAGGAAATCGATTAACTTTTGTAAAACCGTCGACATGGATATCTTCGGTGTTATTGAAAATATGAGCGGTTTTTCCTGCCCCCACTGCGGGGAGGTGATTGATCCTTTCGGTACCGGCGGCGGTGAGAAGACCGCTGTGGCTACCGGCGTAAATTTTCTGGGCCGAATCCCTTTCGATCCGAGTGTCGTGGCGTGTGGTGATGCCGGGACGGCTATCCAGGCCACGCATGCTGACTCCCCGGTGGCTAAAGCTTTCGGCGCTGTGGCGCAGAAATTGTCTGAACTGGTTTAGCGCCAGATTTCAATGGGTTAAAATATTCCGGGGCCGAGAAGCCCCGTTAAAAAACCGGCCGGCGGGTTACCCCGCCGGCCGGTTTTTTATTGCATGGTATTGTATGCGACCTTTAAACCTGATCCCCTGGTCAGGTTTTTTGCCTTTTGGCTGTACCTCTAATCAGTCGGATACATGGCATCAATTTTGTTCTGATACTGGTCCATGACCACGTTCTTTTTAACCTTCAAGGTTGGGGTAAGCAACCCGTTCTCAATGGTAAACTCGGGTACCAGGGTAATTTTCTTGATGGATTCGAATGAGGCGAACTCCTTGTTTTTCTCCGCAACCTGGGTTTCAACGTGCTGGATAACCTTTTCGTTGGCAAGTAGATCGTCGATGCCGTTGAAGGCGATCCCCTGTTCCCCGGCCCAAGCCTGCATATTTTCCGCATCCACGGTTACGATCGCGGAGAGGAATTTGCGCTTGTCACCGATGACGCAGACCTGGTTGATGAACTTGGAGGTGGCGATGACACCTTCTATGGCCGACGGGGCGATATTTTTACCGCCGGCTGTAATGATGAGGTCCTTTTTACGACCGGTGATCCGCAGGAAATTTTCACTGTCGATTTCACCCAGGTCCCCGGTCTTCTGCCAGCCGTCTTCCGAGATGGTTGCCGCGGTCTCCTCGGGCATTTTGTAGTACTCTTTCATTACGTTTCGTCCGCGGAAAAGAACTTCCCCGTCTTCACCGATTTTCTGCTCGACACCTGGTCCGGGCTGACCGACCCAGCCGAATCGATAGTTGTCAAAACGATTCAGATTGGTAAAGGAAGTATTTTCGGTCATACCGATACCTTCCACGATCAAAACACCGGCAGCGTGGAAGAATTTTGCTATTTTCGCATTCAGCGGAGCGGCGCCGCTGATACACCAGCGAACCTGGCCGCCCAGGGCGGCCTGGACTTTGCTGAAAACCAGTTTGGTGGCCAGGGAGTATTTCAGGTTGAGTCCAAAGGGGATGGGCTGTTTGTTCAGTTTGCAGTCGCTGACCTGGTTGCCCACCTCACAGGCCCAGTTGAAGATTTTAAGGGCTGCGCCCCCTTTGGCTTCGGCACCGCTGAATATCTTTGAATAGATTTTTTCATAGATGCGCGGCACACTGGCAAACCAGTGCGGCTGCGCGATGGCGATGTCTTCCACAATCGTCTCCATGCTCCGGGTAAAGGTGGTGGCGCTGCCCACCAGCAGGCTTGCATAGGTGCAAGTCCGCGCAAAAACATGCGCCAGGGGCAGGAACAAGAAGACCTCATCACCTTCCAGGATTTTTGTGCTCCCCTTTACTGATTGGGCCGTGAAGGTAACGTTATCATGGGTGAGGACGGCCCCTTTGGGAACCCCGGTGGTTCCAGAGGTGTAAACAATACCGGCGGTATCTTCCGGGGTCACCGCGTCTACCCTTTGCTGGTAGTCATCATCGGTTACATCCTGGCCCAGGGCCAGAAAATCATCAAAGCTGAGCACCCAGTCATCGCCCTTGGATTCGCCGTTGAATAGAATCACCTTGCGCACGTTGGGGATGTCGGCCTTGATCTCTTTCAGTTTGGCCAGTTGAATATCATTTTCAGCGAAGACCAACACACCATCGGAATGGTCGATGATGTACTGGCAGTCCTTGGCGAGGTTGGACTGGTAGATACCCACCGTAGCCGCGCCGATACTGGTGATACCCATGTCGCCCAGGACCCACCGGTAACAGCTGTAGCTGATAATATTGACCTTGTCGCCCTTGGCAATCCCGAGGGCCATCAGGCTTTTGGCAACGCCCTTGACCTGGCCGTAAAAAACACCCCAGCTGACCGCTTCGCTCACGCCTGGTTCCACGAACCATTTGTAAGCCGGCTGGTCGAAATGGTGATCCACTGTCTCGCTGAGCATATGGTTGATGTTGCGATAATCAGTAAACTGCATGCTGCCCCCTTTCCCCAATAATTGAAGCCGTGCCTTGTAGAGCTATTTATAGATAACTTACAGCGCGTTAACTGTCTGATAGTACCTCGGTTCATATGGACCGGGGTTCTCCCGTTGCCGCCCCGTGTTTCCGGTGGTCTGGATCAGCTCCTGGCAACCATGGACAGTTAACGTCTACGTTAATGGATGTAGTGCCATACCAAACAAATAGCCGGGTGTCTACCGTTTGATTTTACCCGGGAGAATGAATTCGTATCTTTTAGTGGAAAAGTGTGTGACCAGAGCCCTGTCCAGCTTGCGAAAAGCCAGGAAAATGGTCCAGAGAAACTTGTCTTCCCGGTAATATCGTTCAACATCTGCCAGGGTAACCGGCGGCAGGTTTTCAGGCAGGTGGACATTGATAAGCGCCACCGCAGGGGCCACCAGGTCCGGCCGCTGTTCCTTGATCAGGTTGGCGGCCAGATCGATCAGTACCTGGCGGGGGTCGTAATAGCGGGTCATCACATCATCCACAAAAAGCCAACCGATCAACCAGCGTAAAAAAGAGGGTGCGGCCTGCAGCAGCAGCTCCGGGTCGAGCTGTTCCACCCCGTTCTCCCGGATAAACGGAGTACTGGTGTCAATAAAATAGAGACTCTCACCAGGACCGTCGGCCGTGAACGCCCAATTGGATATCTGGCCGTCAATGGCCAGCTCCAGGTCCGGCTGTAAAGAGCGGTTATACTCCCAGAACCGGGCCATGGCGCTTAAAACTTTTTCCAGCAGGATTTCAAAACCATTGTTATCCAGTTTCTGGATCAGTCGGTTGGCAATGCACGCGGTCGGCAACTGGGCCTGGATGATATACAGCACCACCGGGCGTTGCGGCAGGGCCACGATATGGGTGTCGCTGTCCGGCAGGTGCAGCCCCGCCTTGATGAGCTGACGGCAGTACGCATGGTACATGCCGGCGTATTGTTCAGCCTCCGCCACCGTTTTAAACAGCGGCATTCTTTTGTAGGCCAGGGAGGTGTCCGCCGCGATCTGGAAGATGGCCGATATTTCACCGAAGCCGATCAGTTGGGCCGGGATCGCGGAACGGTCCAGATCCTGGGGGTCCAGGCCGGCTTCAAAGCGCTCCAGGAGATCGCTGTCAATGTCCATATTGCCTCACATCAAAGATCGTATCTTGAAAAGTTACCGGATTTACTATGATTGTGCCCTTGATATAAATTATTGTATTAGGATTCAAGGGGCCAAGGGTTCGAGGGGTCAAGTGAAATACCAAAAAAATCAAAATAGCCGCAATTGAAAGGCTAAATTTTTCTCTAAGACCCTCGGGACCATGCTTTTAACCACTTGAACGCTTGAATCCTCGAATCCGCACCCCTCTAGAAGCTATCTCAAGAAACGGATTTTGGTTCCCCGCAAAAAACGCGCGGGATCTACGACAAATCAAGGCGGACGCGACATTCAAACCGGAGGAATACTCCAGTATTTCGAGGGTTTGAATTTTGTGTCCAACGCCGAGATTGGGCCAAAAGACTTTTTTGAGATAGCTTCTACTTAAAAAACGCCTGCACTTCACCCAGTGCCCGGTCAAGCCGGTCAATGACCCAATCGGCTTGATCGTTGTCAATAATCAGAGGCGGCAGGAACTGGGCCACGGATTTATCGTTGTTGGCGTAAACCAGTAAAAGGTCATGTTGGTAGGCGGCCAGCGATAGAAGCGGGCCGCAGTCCGCCGTCTTCATCTTTAGCCCCATAAACAGGCCGACCTGCCGTAGTTCCTGAAGGATGTCATATTTTTCTATCAGCTGGGCGATGCCTTTTTTGAACCGGCTCGCCAGTTGGTTCACATGGTTGCGAAACTCAGGCGCTGCGGAGATTTCAAGAACCTTCAGGGCGACAGCACACCCGGGCTCGGCGCCGCCAAAAGTGGACACATGGATGTGGGGGTCGGTATGAAACACAGTTTCCAACGGGGTACGCAGCACGGTGGCCGTAATGGGATAGATACCGCCGGACAGCCCTTTACCGATGACCACCATGTCAGGCAGAATATCGAAATGCTCAAAGCCCCAGAGCTTACCGGTGCGCCCCAGGCCGGTCTGGACTTCATCCATGATCAGCACCGCCCCGTGTCGGTCGCATAACTCGCGGACGTGCTTGAGATACCCTTCGGGGGGGACCGGCATCCCCAGGGTTGCGGGAATCGTTTCAAGGATGACCCCGGCTGTGTCCGGGCCCATGGCCCGCTCCAGGGTGGCGGTGTCACCGAAAGGCACCTGGGCAAAACCCGGGGGCTGGGGACCGAACGGAGCCCGGTACTTTTCGTCCCCGGCAGCCATGGCCAGCCCGGTATGCCCGTGGTAACCGCCCCGGGCGGACAGGATCATATCGCGTCCGGTATAGGCGCGGGCCACCTTGAAGGCCAGATCCACCGCTTCACCCCCGCTGACGCCGAAAACCGTGTAGTCCAGATCCCCGGGCATGAGCTCGGCCAGTCGGGCACCCAGCCCGGCTCGGGCCTGGCTGATGAGATGACCGTTGCCGATATCTGTTTCTTCCAGGGCATTCACCAGGGTTTCGATAATAACCGGGTTGCGATGGCCGAGATTGTAGGTGCCGCCGTTGGTGTGCAGGTTGAATACCCGCTTTTTTCCGTCCATGTCCCAGGCCAGGGGCCCTTCGCGTTTTCCCAGGACCAGCGGCATCCGGACCTCTTCCCAGAAGTCAGCCTTGGCCGAGTTCACATGTTTGCGAAAACGATCGATGGCAAGCTGTTTTTCAGGGGAGTAGTTTTCCGGCACAATATCCGCCTTTTCTATATGAACTCTTAAATGGAAGTGAATGTTTTTCAGGAGTGTTTTAAGTGTTAAGTTTTAAGCAAAACCTTTTATTGAAGTGGCGGTCTGTCTTAACACGTAACGCCTAAAACTTAACACAGATGAATTCAGGTTTTACGAACTCATTTCACAACCATTGATTGCTCCACAAACACCTGCATATTGCCAGTTTCCAGATTAATGGTGAATTCGTCGAAGTTCAGGGTTGTCCAGATCCGCGTCTGGCGGTCATTCGGCTTTTCCAGGGTAAAGGTTCGAAATTCATCGGGGCCGACCCGTTCAGCGCTGAGTTCGATTCTTTCTCTATAGAAAGCAATCCGGCAAGTGGACGCTTCCTCGGCCAGGTTGATCAGGGTTACCTTGAGATACCGGGTTTTTTTGTGATCAATGGCACCGACATATTCTTCGTTGGCCAGCAGGCTGACCTGTTCCGGTTCCGGGCCGGCGAGTGCTGGCGGTGCACCCATGCCTCCGGATATGAGAAGTAAGAGAATCAGATACAGGCTGACCGGTCTGGACATGCGCACCTCCGGATGGTTTTCAGTTTAGTTTGTCGATCAGGTCGGCCACCGCTGAAAATCGCACGCCGATGTTCTCCAACTCCGTAATTCCCCTGTCATAAAGGCCGGAAAGCGCGTCTTTGGCCACGATAATCCGGAAATCCCGCTCACTGGCTTCGTATATCGAAGCACGCGGACAGTTGGGAAAGTTACTCCCGCCAAAGACCAGGGTGGTAATCCCGAGCCCTTTTAAATGGTCTTCCAGGGGGGTTTCATAAAAAGCGCCCCAGCGGGGCTTGTAGATGACGACTTCATTTTCAGATACCACCTGGATGCCGCCGGAAAGCAGCAGCGCGCAGTCCAGCGGCCGGGCGTTTTCCGGCAGCAGGCCGGGTGCAATCTGGCAGTCGGGGCTGTCTTCCAGGAGCATCTCGGCACCACATTCCACCGCCGCCCGCCGGCAAAGATCCACGTTGCCGCCGTCTGGCCGGTAGATGCGTACGATGTGAACAATCGGGCGTGACCACTTGCGAAATGCTGCCGCCAGGGAGCTCATTGCGGGCAGGACAGCGCTGGTCCCCGGGATTTCAAGAGATCGGCCTTTCAGCGTGCCCGCCTGGGTGTCGATAATCACCAGGGCAGCCGCGGATAGATCCGGTTGGGTGTAATCATGTGTTTCAGGCATCGGCGTGTCCCGTTTTTGAGAAAAAGAGTGCTTTCGCGCATCATTTCAAAATAGGGTGAAATTACCATTTACCAGGGGATACGGCAAGTTCAATATTGATAAAAAAACAGGTTCACTAGTGGAAGTTATCATGCCTTTAAAGATAGATTCTGGATGAATCGGGACTGGAAATCGGGGTCTGCGGCAATGGCAAGGTGGGTGACCGGTTTCATTTTATCCTGCAAAAAGTCCCGGGTGGTTGCATCCACCAGCATGCGTGCACATCCGGTACGGCAGGTGTTGCCGACAAAAGCGATTTCCCCCTTAAAGTTCCTGGGTACCATGCCGATCTGCCGTAAACTTTCAGTCCGCAGATGATATCCGAAGGCGCCGGCAATCACGATTTTCTCCAATTGATCCAGATCCACACCGGCAGCGGAAAGCAGCAGCTCAGCCCCGGTCTGGATGGCACTTTTGGCCAGTTGGAATTGCCGGATATCTTTCTGGGTGAAAGCCAGGGCATCGGTCAATTTTATGGCTGCAATCCGGTCCACCCGTTCGTAACGATCTGCCAGCAGGCCCAGACCGGTTGTCTCATCATGCGGATTTCGCAACCGGCCGCCGGAATCCACTGCATCCAGCCGGATCAGGCAGGCCATGATGTCTATGATGCCGCTACCGCAAATGCCTCTGGCAGGTGCATTGTCGATGGTGCGCAGGTTCAGGAATTCACCGTTGGTCCATACTGTTTCAATGGCGCCGGGTGACGCCAGCATGCCATGGGTGATGCCCATTCCCTCGAAAGCGGGCCCGGCTGCCGTTGAGGTGACAATTAACCGGCCATTGGCGATCAGGGCTATCTCGCCGTTGGTGCCCAGGTCAATGAACAGCGTGGGTGCTTTTTGTTTGAAAAAATCAACGCTCAGTAACCCCGCACTGATATCTGACCCGACAAAGGCATGGGCCACGGGCGGTATGTAAACCCGGGCCTGCGGATTCAGATTCAGGCGGAATGCGTCCGCCGTAACCGTACGGCCGCTCTGGATCCCCACGGTAAACGGCAGTTTGCCCAGCCCGGAGGGATCGATGGCTGCGGCAATCTGGAGCATGGCGGTATTGCCGCCGATGACGGCATCCACAATCTCATGGGGGAGCGCACCGGCTGCCCGGCAGCTTTTTTCTACCAGTTCATTGAGCCCCTTTGAGATGAGCGCGGACAGTTCCGCCAGACCTTCGGCTGTAGATGCCCGGGCAATTCTGGTCATGACATCCTGTCCGTAGCGGGCCTGCGGATTGACGGCTGAAGAAGTTGCCAGCTCCTCACCTGTTTGCAGGTCTATCAGGGTTAGGACCAGGGTGGTGGTTCCCAGGTCCGCCGCAATGCCTTTGGGGGAGAACTCCGGCTGCCAGGTGTTCAATAGCACCGGCGGCTGGTTCCGGTAGTGAAGCTGGAACTGTCCACTTATTTCCTGGATCTCAATTGCCGATGCCAGGCGGCTTTTCTGTATCAATTCACCTTCCAGGATGCGGGTGTCCAACGCATAGTCGTTGGGCAGGGTGACCTGCATTTCGTCGTGTATGCGCACCTGGCAGGCCAGTCTGACGCCGGCAGCCACCTCATCGGTGGTAAGGTGTTCAAGGGGTGATTCCGGGGGCAGGGCGGGATCAGCGATGCGGACTCTGCATTTTCCACACAGCTGTTGCCCATTGCAGGGAGACGAGATTTCAAAACCGGCCTGGCGGATAGCGTCCAGAAGAGGGGTGCCGGGTTTGACTTTGATTTTTTTGCCCTGCGGCAGGATGGTCAATATAGGCATTTGATTCCTTATTATTTTTAATCTAAACCCATCATCTTTTGATAGAGGATCTGGAGAGGTTCAACCGATCCAGTGGAAAAAGGTTTTAAAAGGCGAATATCCAATAACCAACAAGGAATGTCCAATGTCCAAGTAAGGAAGCGCTCGGCGCTGCTGTTTTTGAACTTGTCGAAATGGCAGGATACCTTCCTTGGACATTGGAAATTGGGTACCGGATATTGGACATTTGTTTTTCAGCCCCCTTTTGAGGGGGCTTGCTGATGCCTCCAGTTTCGCTGTAGGAACATCAATAACAGGCTACGGCGACATCGCTGGAACGGTCGTGTTTGGATCAGCCGCCAGGTCATACATATACTGGACACGGCCGGGTGACATCCCGGCATGCAGCCCGCTGCAGGTCCCGAATATCAATCCGCCATCACCACCGCCGGATGCCATCAAATCCAGAACCGCCCGACGCAGGCGCCAATAGTAGGGTTTAGCCTCAATCCGGCTGCCTTGTTCAGAGAGCAGCGCCGGGTCGATATTGCCCATCAGGCACAGCGATTTACCGTAGCGCGCCTTTATTTCCGGAAGATCCATGTCGGCTGCGGGTTCGATGCCTTGCAGGCCGTCAAACCCGGCCGCCGCAATTGTCGGCAGGACTGCATTGAGATTGCCGTCCGAGTGAAAGAACACGGGCACGCCCAAATCCCTGGCGGTCGTCACCTGGGTTTGCCAGACGGGTAAAAGCTGCTGCCTGACAAAGTCGGGCGACATATAGGTGCTCTGGCGATAGGCAATATCATCGGCGATGATGACGCCATGCGCGCCGGCGGCGACCCCCTGTGCCAGGGCAGCCATCACCTGGCCGGATAGTTGCTGCAGTTCTTTGCAGACCTCATCGGGTGATGCGGCAATATCCTCTAAGAGCTTCAGTGTCCCCCGGCGCGCCATGGCTCTCTGGAAAGATCCGTCGACAACCCAGAAGACGAATACACCTTCAGCGGTAAGGCGGGGAATGTCTGTTAGATTCCCCAAAAGGTCCGGTTCTTCAGATGCAAAATCCTGTGGTTGTACGCAGACAAGATCGAGTTTCAAGGCCCGACAGCATTCGATTAGCAGGTCGGCGTCGGAGAGCGAGTCTGCGGCTGCATCCTTTTCCCTCCAGTTCAGCAAGCCCCTTGCAAACGTGCGGTCCAGCGTCAACTCACCCCTGGCAAGGGGGGCTTCCGGTTCATGGCGGATGGCCGCCAGAACGCGTGACAGGCCAGAATCCATCTCAAAAAAGCCTGCCTGTCGGGCGTGGCTCGCAGAGCGAAGATTGGATCTTGTCGCAGATCCCGGGCTTTTTGCGGGGAACCAAAATCCGTTTCTTGAGATAGCGTCTATTCAAACTGCCCCGCTCGATAGGCTTTCAGGTAATTCATACAGTATTCGTCCCTGCCCGCCAGGGCCTCGGCGGCAATGATGCTGGCCATCATCCCTTTATCCAGCGGGTTGACGATGGCGCCGTCCAAACCGCGGGCAATCGCCATGGACATAAATGTCCGGTTCATGAATTTTCGTGACGGCAGACCAAATGAGACATTGGACAGGCCACAAGCGGTGTGGATGCCCTTAAATCGCTGCATGATCTGTTCCACCGCCGTTATGAATTCAATACCGCAATTATTTTTTACGGACACGGGCTGTACCAGCGGATCCACAAAGATATTTTCCACTTTTACATGGTTCCGGAGCAATCCGTTCACCAGCTTATCAGCGATTCGCATGCGATCGTCCACGGTCTCCGGCATGCCGTCATCACTCATGCACAGTGCGATCACCTTTAAATCCGTACCCGCAATAATAGGCATCAGGTTGTCATAGCGAGTCTTCTCCAGTGAAATGGAATTGATCATGGCCGTGCCTTTGTGAACTTTAAGGGCCGCTTCGATGGCCATGGGATCAGGGCTGTCAATGGCACACGGCGTATCCATGACTGCCTGAACCGTCTGGACCAGCCATTCAAGATATTGGGGTTCTTGCCCCACAAAGACCCCGGCGTTGACATCAATATAGTCTGCCCCGGCATCGGACTGTTCTTTGGCTACCCTGGCAATGGCGTCGGCGTCCTGCGCCTCTATGGCGGCACCGATCGCTTTGCGGCTGGCGTTTATCAATTCTCCGATAATAATCATGGGGTTGTTCTCCGAAAAAGCCTGCTATGACCTTAAATTTAGACCGCAATCAGTCTCCGGGCTTGTTCTACAGCTCCCGGTGCGTCTTCACTGTAACCGTCTGCACCGATCCGGTTTGCAAAGGCGTCGGTTACCGGTGCGCCGCCTATGATAATCTTGGTAGTAATTCCAGACTCCTTAACGGCGGCAATGATGGCTTCCATGGCCGGCAGGGTGGTTGTGAGTAATGCCGAAAGGGCCACAACATCAGCATCGTGCTCAACGGCCCCATCAATAAACTGTTTTGCATCAATATCTACCCCAAGGTCCACAACGTTGAACCCGCCGCCTTCCATCAGCATGGCAACCAGATTTTTACCAATGTCATGGAGGTCGCCCTTGACAGTTCCAATTACAACGGTTCCCCTGGAAACTACTGTTTCGCCGGACAAATGGGGCTTTAAAACCTCAAGGCCGGCTTTCATGGCCCGGGCCGCCATGAGCATCTCCGGAACGAACAGGTCGCCATCGGAGAACCGCTGGCCCACGATGTCCATGGCGCCGATAAGGCCGGTATTTAAGATTTCGTCAACGCCGCTACCAGCTGCAATTTCAGCTTTGACCAGGTCCACAACTTCTGTCGCATTAAATGCCAGCACGGCTTCAACGATATCCTTTACTGCCATTGATGAATCTCCTTTTATCTCCGTATGTGAAGCTTAAATTTCCCGATTTCTATAACATCCTGTACTTTATTTCACCAATGAATTCTTGATACCCTTCAAGTTGCGGTAACCTGATTCCAGGAATATGCCGACGCTGCGGCAATAGTATTGTATTGCAATAAATGCGTTGTTGAATTAAAAGTGACTTTCTAAAATTTTTTGATCGGGAAGAGCGGACACGTTCGCTTGAAATCAAAAAAATGACTAAAATCAGAACGTTCAATGGATATATGGGAAAATATGACGCAACCAGCCAAGAATGCCCACATTGTGGTCGGAGCCCAAAGCAATGACCATTCAGCTTATTTAGCCGACATTCCCACCGAACGTTTTTTCACAGATGCGTACACATTCGCAAAGGTGCAACTGCTCGTCTCTGAATACTATCGGGTAGATAGTCCCATTAATTTCTGGGATGTCTACAATGTGGAAGCCGAGGCCATGGGGCAAAAGGTAATTTATGTTCCGGGCGGACTACCCGACGTTGACCGTACCGATCCTTTGATCAAAACCCCGGCTGACCTGGATCGACTCACCCCTCCAGATCCATACAAATCAGGCCGGCTGCCCTGGTTGCAGCAGGTGAACAGGTATTATCTGGAAAAGGCGGGTAATCTTGAACGGGTCTATTTTACGGCACCCTTCAGTCTGGCTGCCAACGTCAGAGGCTATGAAAATCTCGTCGGAGATATGTATGCAAGGCCGGATTTTGTTCATCGCCTATTTACGTTCCTATGTGATGAAGTCCTTGGGCCGCATATAGAAGCGATGCGAACCGAGGTTGGTTTGCCCGAACTGATACTGGACGGGCGTGATGCCTGGGCTTCGCCGCCAATGATAACTCTGGATATGATGGACGAATATGTTGTTGCGTATGCAAAGCGACTGCGCACCCAATTGGGTGACAAACTGATCACACGCGGGAACTGGGGGGATGCCAAAAGCCGTGATCCAGAGCGGTTTTTTATGCAAAAGCTCCAATGCAGCCCGGGTGCTTTGAGTGTGCTGGATCCCGACCTGTATGAGGTCGGCCCGGATCGGGTCAAGGAATTTGCTGACAAAAAGGACGTTTCTATAGCAGCCGGGGTTGATGCCACATTGCTCAAAGACGGGCCAGTTGAAGCCATCGTGGAGCGGATCAAGTTTTATATCGACCGGCTGGCACGCGATGGCCGCTGTATGATTCATCTTAACCAGATTCCCGCGGATACACCGTCTGAACATATTCATGCGGCCGTGGCAGCCTGTCATACCTATGGTCAACTTCCAATTGCTGAAAATTTAAACGATGTTCATTTCGAAATTCCGCAAAGAGAGAGTTTTTCTGAATTCCTGCGTGATAAAGGCGAATCAATCGAGAGTTAGCCGGAATCCAGCCTGTTGCTTTGGAGATATCCTGGATGCCGGCCTTCGCCGGCATTACGATGAAAACACCCTGACCCCTGATTTAAATGAGTTCATAGAGGATTGATAATTTTAACAATCATGTTTATCCTTTAAAGCGGATCAGGCAGGTGATACTTAAAAGTGACTCCGGCAGTATGCCCGCACGCCGGCAACTGGAAGGGAAAAGAGACTTGCCGCACGACCATCACCAGCATGAACATGGCGTGGAGCACTATGATCGCGCTTTTGCCATTGGCATCCTGCTGAATGTGATTTTTGTCGCCGTTGAAGCCGGGTACGGCTTTATTGCTGGATCCCTGGCACTGCTGGCCGATGCCGGTCACAACCTGAGTGATGTGCTGAGTCTGTTGCTGGCGTGGGGCGCCAGCCTGCTGGCCCGGCGAGCGGAATCCCGGAGAAGAACCTACGGGTTTCGCAAGATCACCATTATGGCCTCTTTGATCAGCGCAGTTATGCTGCTGGTGGCCCTGGGGGGGATTGCCTGGGAGGCCGTCAAGCGATTTACGGCACCCCAGCCGGTTGACGGCACTGTTGTCATTGTGGTCGCAGCCATCGGGGTGATCATCAATACCCTCACGGCCCTTTTGTTTTTATCAGGCCAGAAACACGACCTGAATATCAAGGGGGCTTTTCTGCATATGGCCGCGGACGCCGCGGTTTCCCTGGGCGTTGTGGTCGCCGGCCTGGTCATCATGCAAACGGGCTGGTTATTAGTGGACCCGATTATCAGTATGGCCATTGTGGTCATCATCTTTTTGGGGACTTTCGGGCTATTAAGGGACTCCTTCAACCTTTCCATTGATGGAGTTCCCCGGCACATCGACATCGAAAAAATCAGGAGCTACTTGTCCGATCTTGACACGGTATGCGATTTTCACGATCTGCATGTCTGGGCACTGAGCACCACCGAGACAGCCCTGTCGGTGCATATCGTGGTGAACCATGATGCCATCCGGAATGATTTCTTAGATAATATCCAGGCATACCTGCACGACCATTGCGGCATCGAGCACGCCACCATCCAGGTAGAAAGGCATACCGGTAATCAGATGGCGCATGATCCGCGATGTGTCCGGGAAGACACCCCCTCACCGGGAGAAAAGAATGGTTTATGAAACAAAAGACGTCCTGTTCGCTTTTGGCCTGACCGTTTTTGCGGGACTTTCCACCGGTATCGGCAGCGCCCTGGCCTTTTTTGCTAAAAGTACCAATACCCGTTTTTTGACTGCCTCTCTGGGATTTTCAGCCGGCGTGATGATCTATGTCTCCATGGTCGAGATATTCGTAAAGGCGCGCGACGCCCTGTCGTCCGCAGTCGGCCCGTCTTTGGGGTACCTGTATACGACGTTGGCCTTTTTCGGCGGTATCCTTTTAATCGGACTCATTGATAAGCTGGTACCTTCTTTTGAAAATCCCCATGAAGTAAAAGGGGTTGAGGAAATGACCGGCGCTGCCGCTGAGGAATTCAGGCGGCAGAACCTGCACCGCATGGGCGTTTTTTCGGCCCTGGCCATTGGCATTCACAATTTCCCAGAGGGGTTGGCCACCTTCGTGGGCGGCCTCCAGGACCCCGCCCTGGGTATGAGTATTGCCGTGGCCATTGCCATTCACAACATCCCGGAGGGCATCGCGGTGTCGGTGCCCCTGTACTATGCCACCGGCAGCCGGCAGAAAGCCTTTGGATGGTCTTTCTTGTCCGGTCTTTCCGAACCGGTGGGCGCCCTGGTCGGTTATTTTCTGCTCCTCAGGTATTTTAATGACTTTGTCTTCGGGCTTCTATTTGCCTCGGTGGCCGGGATTATGGTTTTTATTTCCCTGGACGAACTGCTGCCGACAGCCGAAAAATACGGGGAGCATCATGTGGCCATGTATGGCGTTGTGAGCGGTATGGCTGTCATGGCCGTGAGCCTGGTGCTTTTTGCGTGATTTTTGGTTCAGGCCTGAATGTTCTGCTCCCGCCCGATATTCTTTAAGTTACTGTTAATATAGAACAAAAATATCCTTAACAACCTATTGTAATGGTTGACAAATCGTCGAATTAAATTGTAATAATAACACTTGCAAACGAATTGGATTGGGTGTACCCGCTTACTCGTGAGAGAGAAATCGAAGGAGAACCGGATGACTGCAGTGAGTAAGATGCCCTGTTTGTTTAAAGGCCGGTTTGCCCCTGATGAGGTGATTCCCGGTGGTTTTACCAACCCTTTGGAAACTTAACAGAGCTGTACAAATAGAATGAGAGAACAAATCATGCAGAGAGAAAAATCAAAACAGCTTTTCGATCAAGCGACGACAATGATTCCGGGGGGCGTCAACAGCCCGGTGCGAGCCTGCCGCTCGGTGGGCACCGATCCCCTTTTCATCGACCGAGCTGATGGGGCATACATCTATGACGCGGACGGAAACCGGTTTATCGATTATATTGGTTCATGGGGCCCCATGATACTTGGCCATAGGCATTCCGCGGTACTGGACGCCATCGAGAGCGTTCTTGCACGGGGTACCAGTTTTGGCGCGCCTACTGACCTGGAGATCGAACTTGCCCGGCTGGTATGTGCCGCGGTTGAATCGATTGAGGTTGTCCGGATGGTGAATTCCGGTACCGAGGCAACCATGAGCGCTATTCGCCTTGCCCGGGGTGTAACCGGGCGGGATCTCGTAATCAAATTTGACGGCTGTTACCACGGCCATGCCGATACCCTGCTGGTTGACGCCGGATCAGGCGTGGCGACCCTGGGTATTCCCGGCAGCCCCGGTGTGCCGGAAGCAGTGGCGGCCTGCACGCTCTCTCTGCCGTTTAACGATATTGACGCCGTTAAGGCCGTCTTTAAGGAGAGAGGTCCGGAAATAGCCGGTGTCATCGTCGAACCGGTGGCGGGGAATATGGGGCTGGTGCGGCCCATTGAGGGCTTCCTGGAGGCATTGCGGGAATTGACCGATGTGAATGGGAGCCTTCTGATTTTTGATGAAGTCATGACCGGTTTCCGGGTGGCGTTTGGCGGAGCCCAATCCCTGTACAAGATCACGCCCGATTTGACCTGTCTTGCCAAGGTGATCGGGGGCGGTCTGCCGGTGGGTGCCTATGGGGGAAAACGGGAATTCATGGAGCAGATAGCGCCCCAGGGGCCCGTCTACCAGGCCGGAACCCTTTCCGGCAATCCCCTGGCGATGGCCGCGGGGATTGCGACGCTGAAAGAATTGAATTCGCCTGGTTTTTACGAGGCATTGGATAAAACCGCGGCAGCCCTCGCCGAGGGCCTTCAAAAAGTGGCGTCCGCTAACGGTATCCCGGTTCAGGTTGATCGGGTAGGCTCGATGCTGGGGATGTATTTCACGGATCAATCGGTCCACAATTTCGATGATGCCAAAACCAGTGATCTGGAACGTTTTACAGCCTACTACATAGGCATGCTCGCAAGGGGTATTTATCTCGCCCCGTCCCAATTTGAAGCGGCTTTTGTATCGGCGGCCCACAGCGCTGAGGATATTGAAGCGACTTTGGCGGCGGCGGCTGAAGTTTTTGCGACCTTAAAATGAGAACCCGTCCAAACGTAAAGCATCCTTGCATAGAGAGGCATTATGACACAGTCTCAGAGGGCCAGGCTTTGGGGCGCCCCTGATAGGGGCTTCAATGCTAAAACACAAAGGCAAAACCAGGCATCGCGCCAAGACGCAAAGACGCCAAGAAAAACAAGACCAGGTTTTAAACCGAACGCAACGCCACGATTGGCCTAAAAGACATTTTTAAGATAGCTTACATTCTGGGATGAGTTGGGAGATGAAGTCAGATGCGCCGTTTAGAGCTGTTGACTAAGTTAATGTTGGTGCCTTTCATCTGCTTGATGATAGGCGGTTGTGCGGGATTCCTGAAGTCAGCAAATCAGGCACCGCCGCTGGTTCCATTTGAAAAGGGGGTCGCCGCGCTGGCTACCCGGTTGCTGGATCAGGTTGAGCAGCACCGGCAATCTGATGGTGTCGCGGGGCCTGTTGAGGTGATGCTCATCCCTTTTGCCGATGCGGAAAGCAACCAGGTACCGGAAATCAGCCGGCGCATTGAAGCCGTCTTTCTCGAGACTGCGCAGGAAAACTTCAAGGGCCTCAAACTGGCCCGATTGACCTATCAAAACATTGTGCGCGCCCAATATATCATTTCCGGAACCATTGGCCTGAAAGTCTACCCGGGCAATGCCGGGACAACCGACAGCAAGCACTATCAGGTAAGCGGTGAAGCGCGGAAGCGGGCCGCCGGCAGCCTTGTCGGGCAGGGCAGTACCTGGATTGCTGAACAGGAACTGAACTATACTCCCACGGCGATCTATAGAGACAGTCCGCTCTATCTCAAAGGTAGCCGTCTGCGTCCTCTGGAAAAAAGCCAGAGTGCCCCCGCCGAGCAATATTTTGATGTTACCCTTGAAACCATGGCGATCCAGATAGAGGGTCGTATGGCATACGAAAAAGGTGATTATGAAGCGGCTCGCAAGCTGTTTGGCATGGCTGCCGAGCGGCGTGACGGACAGGACCTGGGAACCTATGCCGGCCTCTATTTGGCAAACTCCAAACTCGGGCGACAGGCTGAAGCGGATGCGGCTTTCCGGAAAGTGGTGGCCATCAGTGTAGAAAAATACCGGTACCTGACGGTTAAATATCTTTTCAAGGTCAATTCTGTAGATTTTGTCACCGAGCCCGGCCTGAAGGAGCGGTATGAGGCCTGGATACACCACATCGGCGAATATTTCCAGGGCACGGAGGATTGCCTGCGGATTGCCGGCCATGCCAGTCGGACGGGGTCTCTCGACTACAACCAACAGTTGTCACTCGAAAGGGCCGAAGCGGTTCGCAAACTGCTGTCGAAAACCTTTCCGGCCGTATATGACCGTGCCATCATAGAGGGGCGTGGTTTCAGCCAGAACATAGTGGGCACCGGTACGGATGATGAACGTGACGAACTGGACCGCCGGGTGGAACTCTTCATCGTTGAATGCAAATAGTAGCAACGGGTCAGGGCTGCCTGGTCAGCCCGAATTTTTCCCGGTACTCTTCAACAGCCGGCCCATCCGATCGCCAGACGTGACACGTATCCAGAACCACCTCCATGGCCTTTTGGGAATAGTCGGCCGGGTTATAGGGCCGGCGAACGATGTCCGACCAGAAGCCCTGGACAGCGGCCGAGGCCATGGCCAGGAGCAGGGCGACCAGGTGGGAACAGCCGGTGGGACCGCTCAGCTTTGTTTTGACGCGATTAGTGAAACCGGCGCTGATGGACATGCCGATGACCGGTTGCAGGCTCTCTTCGGTCTCCCGGCATTCGTCCCGGGGTGTGTGCGGCATACTGGCTTCGATATCCTCAATGACCAGATCCGGACCGGCAACCACCATGCGGACAAGCATGTGGTGCAGGGTACCGGGGGGGCGGATTTCCCCGGTCATCAAGTGGGACTGGCAGAACCTTTCGTCCTTTAAAACGCCTTCCACGATAAGTTTTCCGTTTTCATGGGGGTAGGTGGCAATGTCCAGAGTGCGGGCATGAATTTTCCCGGTGCCGTCAGGGTTTATTCTCTTCATTGTTTTCCTCGAAACCTAAATGTGGTATCGTTCATTTTTTTAAAACAGATTTAGTGGATTTTTTGAAAAATTACAACCCTGGCGAAATTGCCGTTCGCTGGCCGGCAGGTCATCAGGTCCCCACCTGACAGCTTCCGCGGAACCGGCGGAAAATGGGTCGACGGCAATGCCAAACGGTGGTAATGTGCCGGTTAAAAATCACTGTAACCGAGAGTTGATCGATGACAACCGCTCCTGACATCAGTGTTGATATTGGTGGAATCAAGCTTAAAAATCCGGTGATGACCGCCTCCGGAACCTTCAGCTACGGTGCGGAGTTCAATGACCTGATTGATTTGAACCGGCTGGGCGGGATCATCGTGAAGGGGCTCTCTCTGGAGCCTTCAAAGGGCAATCCACCGCCCCGTATCGTGGAGACGCCCTGCGGTATGCTCAATGCCATCGGCCTTGAAAATGTCGGCATAGACGCGTTTCTCAATGAAAAACTGCCCTTCCTCAGCACCCTGGATGTCCCTGTTTTCGCAAATATTTACGGAAAGTCCATTGAAGAGTACGCCCGCCTGGCCGCGCGGATCGATGCGGTTGCGGATATCGCCGGTGTGGAACTGAATATATCCTGCCCCAATGTGAAATCAGGGGGAGTGGCGTTCGGGGTTGATCCGGATGTGGCTGAAAACGTAGTCGCCCGGGTCCGGGAAAATACAGCCAAGCATTTAATGGTCAAACTGTCTCCCAACGTGACCGATGTTGCCATGATTGCCAGACGCGTCGCATCGGGCGGTGCGGATTCGATTTCATTGATCAATACCATCACCGGCATGGCCGTGGATTTGCAGTCCCGCAAGCCGGTGCTGGCAAATATTACCGGCGGACTCTCCGGCCCGGCCATTAAACCGGTAGCCCTGCGAATGGTCTGGCAGGCGGCTGGTGCCGTCGATATTCCGGTGATCGGGATCGGGGGCATCATGACCGCCGAAGACGCCCTGGAATTCATCATGGTCGGTGCCGCCGCTGTCCAGGTGGGAACCGCCAACTTCGTGAATCCGGCGGCCACTGTTGATATTATTGATGGTATCACCAACTACCTGACTGAAAATGATATAGATGACATCGCGAAACTAAGGGGATCACTGAAAACTCCGGGATGAACAAAGCAGCATTGCCTTTTTTTGGCTTAGTCTAATGGAGGCCCAAAAGTTCTAACTCTGAACCTGGAAAGCTGAACCGGCAAGCATGATCCTAACACTTAAAACATAAGACCTAAAACCGATGAATTCGGCCTTTTACGAATTCATGAATATTCGACAGGAGGTACTACATGAAAAAACTGATGCTGGGTTGCTTGCTGCTGGGCTTGGCGCTGGTTATGCCCCCGGCGCTCTGGGCCGGGTCAACCCTGGAGCAGGCGGATGCCGTCTACGACAAGGGGGGGCTTGAAAACATCAAAATGTCCCTCGACCTGTACCTGGAAGCTCTGAAAAACAATCCTCAGGATTATGAAACCAACTGGAAATGCGCCCGGGCCCACCGGGATTACGGCAACAAGTCAAAACGTAAAAAGGTGGCAGGCTGGGAGAAGATCTGCGCGGAATACGGGAAAAAGGGAATGGAGTATGCCAAGCAGGCCATTGACATTGCAGCGGACAAACCCGCTGCGCACTACTACTACGGGATAAGCGTCGGCATCTACTCAGACGGCGTCAGCATCATCACGGCCCTGCGCGAGGGGCTTAAAGACAAAACCCAGAGCAGTTTCGAGAAAGCCTATGCCCTCGACAAGATGTACAATGAAGCCGGACCCATGCTCTCCCTGGGCCGTTTTTGGGCCGTGCTGCCCTGGCCACTGAAAGACAAGAAAGAGTCCCTGAAATATTACCGGGAATACCAGCAGACGCCGTTTTTTGCGGACAACGATGAAGCCCACATCTTTGTCGCGGAACTGCTTTTGGACATCGGCGGGGGTGATAACAAGGCGGAAGCCAAGAAACTGCTTGAAAAAGCCGCCGGGGCCGATGATCCCTATTTCGGTGATTGGGCCAAACGTCTATTAAAGGAGGAGTTTTAATATACGCTTGAATCCTTCTCGGGGGAGAAAGCAGATTCAAGCGGATTCAACTAATAGACGCTATCTCAAAGGTGGATTTTGGGTCCCCGCAAAAAGCGCGCGGGATCTGCGACAAGGTACGGCGGACGTGAATATCAAACCGGAGGAATACATCAGGTATTTTGAGGATTTGATATTCGCGCCCAACGCTGAGATTGGGCCAAAAGACATCTTTGAGATAGCTTCTTGTGGGGAAAGGAGTGCACCATGTTAAAAAAGAGTGTTGCGGCGGGACTGGCCTGTCTGTATCTGTTAGTGTTTGCCGGTTTATGTGCTGCGGGGGATCAGAAAATTGCCGGGGTGACGTTTCCGGGTGAAAAGGTCGTTGCCGGAAAAGCCTTGAAGCTCAACGGCGTGGCCCTGAAGAAAAAATTCGGGTTCGTCAAAGTGTTCGCCGGCGGGTTTTACCTGGAAAATCCCAGCAGCGATCACGACACCATCATCAATTCGGAGCAGGTCAAACAATTCGTGCTCCATTACCTCACCAGCAAGGCGACCGCCGAGAAACTCCAGAATGGCTTTAAAGAGGCGATCGCAGATGCCAACCCGCCGGCGATGGTGAAGGCGCAGCAGGCCAATATCGACAGATACGCCTCCTGGCTGGACGCGGACATGGCTCCAGGAAAAATTTCGGTGACCACCTATGTCCCTGGTAAAGGGCTTACCTGTGTTTACCAGGGCATCGAAAAAGGGACGATTACCGATAAAGATTTTATAAAGATGTATTTTACCTATAACTTCGGAAAAGGTGCTGACAGCAAGCTCCGCACGGGGTATTCCGGCAAATAGCCGTTACAGACAATCCGGTAAAAAAAAAGGGCGCTCAACGCGCCCTTTTTTTAATTGTTGTGCGCCCGGCAGGGCGCACCTACTTGGAGGTGCAAGTCCTCTACACGCCCGTCAGGGGGAAGTGTTAGCTGAACGGCAACTGCGTCATCGCGAGGTGAGGTGGGAAGGAAGCTGAAGGCAAAGCGCTGGCCCGACGAACAGGAATCGCATATGAGGCGTACATGTTGGATGAGGAGGCAACTATCTCTAAAGTCCGATACCTGACCGGAAGGCATGTGCGTATATGCGGCGGGCATAAGCGTGAAGGTGGTGCGCATTACCCGGGGAGGTCTCATGGCATGCCGATAGTGCTACTGCCGTCGCGAGGCGGCGGGATGTGCTGTGAGAAGTCAGCCGAGGCCATAGTAGTCCGAACGACCACGGATGAAGGGCCGAACTTTGTGTTAAGGACAGAACCTGTTGCTGTGCGCGAGACTGGAGACATAGAAAGTCGTACTGAGATGTGCGGCGCTAATGCGGAAGGTACCGGGCGGAACCCGGGAGTGGCTGTATTAGTTTGTCAATGTTCCCATTGGCGGGAGGATAACCTGTCCACGAGCCTATACAGTTGGTAGGGTGTATGGTCGAATCATTTTAAAGCACTATTATCGCTGGGTATGCTTGGAAAGTCTTAACACAGAGAACCGCCGTGGTACGTGAACCGTATGCCCGGTGGTGTGAGAGGGGGAGGCTGTGAGGCCTCCCTCTACTCGATCCAATTGGAACAATAGCCTTTTTCAGTAGCATATATGAGGGTGTTCAGAATTTTGTGTCAGTCCAATAAAAAGCTGATATATTCAGCTAAA
>CAZYGG010000017.1:0-58596 GCA_964647585.1 uncultured Desulfobacterales bacterium | reverse complement strand
CTCGGTGTAAATCCCAATGGACGTTAGCTGGGGATGGAGTCGAGCAATACCATCAGAAGTGTGCAAAATTTCAGAAGAATCGCACTATTGCATGTTTTTGGCAATATTGCTCGGTCAGCGTGAGATCTTTAGCTTTTGAGAGAATTAGCAATCGCTTAATATAATCGCAGTGACAAAGACTGTCATTTGCCGACCAATAACTGTCTGGACGGGTTTTTGGGCAACTTTTATTGTTTTAATGCAGAAGAAGAAGCGAAGTCTTTTCCGCAGAATCTCAACCTTGACAGAGTTGGAGGGATATGCTTTTCAAGTTTGTTAATGGCTCAGGTCTATAGAATCGAAACCAGGAAATCTCACCGTTATTTAAAAACAATATTTGAATCCTGAAAATATAGGAGAATACCATGGATATCGGAACTCTTCTGCCGAGACACGCCCACTACCAACCTGATAAACTGGCCCTGGCTGTAGGTGAAAACCGGCTGACCTATGGTGAATTAAACACACATGTAAACAAGCTGGCCAATGCCCTTTTGGTGACCGGTATTCGTAAGGGTGAAAAGATGGCTACGGTCCTTCCAAACTGCCTCGAACTTATGTCAGCCTATTGGGCGGCAGCCAAGACGGGTATCGTCATCGTACCGTGCAGCCCTATTCTTCAGGAAAGCGGGCTTTCAAACCTGCTGTCCGATTCCGATACCGTTTTTGTTTTAGCCGACAGTGAATTCGCCGATAGCCTGGAAAGGATCATGAACCAGCTGCCCAGTATCCGCGGCGGTGTATTGGTAGGGGACAGACCCCATAAGCGTTTCCCTCTTTTTGATGAATTTATTTCAAGCAGTTCAATCGATAACCCGTCTGATGCTGGTTTGAGTGATTCGGATCTTTACAATATCATGTATTCCAGCGGCACCACCGGATCCCCGAAGGGAATCATTCATACACACTATATTCGTTCCATGTACTGTAGTATTTTCGCCTCAGCCTTCCGAATGACGCCTGAAAGTGTTTGCCTCCATGCCGGTTCCATAGTTTTCAATGGCGCGATGTTGGACCTGATGCCCTGGATGTTCGTAGGATGCACCTATATCGTGCATGAATCCTTTGATCCCGAAGCGGTCATCCGTGATATTCAAAAGTACCGGGTAACTCACATGATCATGGTACCGTCACAGATTATCGCAGTCCTAAATAGTCCTGCCTTTGATCCGCAGGCTCTTGAATCGTTGGAGATGATTCAAAGTTTGGGCGCTCCCCTTCACCTCGAATACAAAAATCGCATAAATGAGCTTCTGCCCGGCTGTTTTTACGAGCTTTACGGGCTGACGGAGGGTTTTTTTACCGTGCTCGACAAGCAGGACGCGAGTCGTAAGGTTGGTTCTGTAGGCGTCCCCCCGTCTTTTTATGAAATGCGTATCTTGAACGAAAATGGAGAGACGTGTGCGCCTCGCGAAATAGGCGAAATCTGCGGCAAAGGTCCCACGCTCATGCCCGGCTATTACAAACGCCCCGACCTCACCGAAAAGGCCATTGTAGATGGCTGGCTCCATTCGGGAGATGCAGGTTATGTTGATGAAGACGGATTTCTGTTTTTGGTGGACCGTTTCAAGGACATGATTATCAGTGGGGGCGTAAATGTATACCCTAAGGATATTGAAGAGATCATTATCCAGCATCCGGCAGTGAGTGAGGTGGCTGTATTTGGGGCTCCCCACGAAAAGTGGGGGGAAACCCCCGTTGCGGCAGTGATCTTACACGATGGGGAGAGCATTCAGATTGACGATCTCATCCAATGGACCAACACCCGTGTAGATGCGAAGTTTCAGCGTATCAGTGATGTGATCATTTTGGATATCTTCCCCCGGAACGTGGCGGGCAAGATCCTCAAACGAGAGCTACGTGAGGCTTACGCAGGCTGAAATCGTTTTGTTATAACGGTTTACTTTTAGCGATATTCGTACGTTTTCAGACCCTTTCGGACAAGTTTTGGATTTTATTAACAGGTACTTCCCCTGAGTACTCCCGGTATAATCAGGGTGATAAAAATACATGGTATTATTTGCACGTAACAGGATCTCTATTAAACAATAAAGGTAGGGGAATCAATCATGACCTATAAATTGACAACCTTTGATGATATCACAATTGGTCAAAAAGCATTTTTGAAGAAAACAATAACTGAAGCTGATTTGTCACATTTCATTGCAATAACCGGGGATATGAATCCGCTCCATGTTGATAGAATTTTTGCAGAGAAAACATTCTTTGGCCAACGGATTGCTCATGGAATGTTATCAGCTTCCCTGTTTTCGACTATGGTTGGTATGCATATCCCGGGTTTCGGAGCCATTTATAAATCCCAGACTTTAGAATTTTTACATCCAGTTTTTATAGGTGACACTCTTTGCGCCTGTTTCGAAGTTGTTTCAATTGACGCTGAAGCTGAGGAGGTTGTTCTTAATAGCTGGATTGAAAACCAAGCTGGTGATATTGTCATTCAAGGTAAAGCGGTAGCTAGCTTGCTGAGGAAGACCAAAGACTGATTTAAGTGTTAAATAGACTTCACATTCGGAGGCAACTCCGGTTGCGGTAAAATTTCTGATAGTTCATTTAATTGTGGTAAACAAAAACAATGGGAGTAATCAAATGAGCACATTCAAGGCTTTTAGAGTTCACAATGAAAACGGCGTAATCAACGCGCGATTTGACCAAGTAAATCTGGACGAAATTGGATCTGGTAACGTTGTCATACGCTCTGCCTATTCCAACATCAACTATAAAGATGCTTTGGCCGTTACGGGAGCAGGCCGCATCATGAAACGCTTTCCATTAGTTGCGGGAATCGATGCCTCCGGATACGTGCATATTTCAGAAGATCCGCGATTTAAAGAAGGCGATCCTGTATTGGTCGTTGGACGCGGATTAGGGGAAACACATGATGGCGGTTTCTCCGAATTTGTAAAGGTAAAGGGTGACTGGATTGTTCACCTACCGGAAGGGTTGAGCTTGCATGATGCAATGGCTATCGGGACTGCGGGATTCACTGCCGCCATGGCCATCCAGCGAATGGAAGACAACGGGCAGGCACCGGATAACGGTCCCGTCCTTGTAACCGGAGCCACAGGAGGCGTTGGCGGTATGGCGACCTCGATGCTGGCGGGCTTGGGCTACCATGTCGCAGCCATGACAATCGTTGGCCAGGAGGATTATTTAAAATCGATCGGTGCGTCGGAGGTGGTGGACGGGAATGAACTGGTAATGGGCGAACGCCCCCTTGAAAAAGGCCTGTGGGCCGGCGCGGTTGATGCTGTGGGCGGCAAAACCCTGGCTTGGATAACGCGTACGATGCAGCCGTTAGGAAACATTGCCTCTATCGGGTTGGCGGGTGGTCACGATTTGGTTACCACAGTGATGCCGTTCATCCTGAGGGGGGTGAACCTGCTGGGAATCAACTCTACCTATTGCCCGGTCCCTTTGCGCGAAAAAGTATGGTCACGCCTGGCAACTGATCTGAAACCCACTGCTATGGAAACCATTGTAGACCGCGTAGTGGCGTTCGATGACATTCCGAATATTTTTAATGATTATATCGAGGGTAATATCACCGGCCGTACCGTGGTGAAAATTTAAGCCGGTTGATTTGCAACGCTACATGCAGCTCCAGCATATCACAACCAATAAAGGATTAAAGCTTTCGGCTTCCGCTGCAATACCCTTTATTGTGGAATACGACCATGGTTCGATGATAGTCCTGATTTTTCCGTTGCTGAGGAATCGCTGATATAGTGTAGGCCGGAAATCCTCGAGCGACACTCCGGCCGTACCACTACCCATAGATGTTATCGATTACTTGGAAGGCCTCGGTGTCGCTGACCTTCCCAAGGTACGGGGCAATCCAAAGCCTGGTCCTCCGGGCAGGATTCTTTACATAAAACCAAACGGTCAGCCTGATCCAAATCGCCTTTTTTTACCTGGAGGGCCGCAACTCTTTTTTTCCGGGAAAACCTGTGATACCCTGCCTGTTTAAACAACCCGTAATCGGTGTGCACCGACTCTGAAACGGGCCGGATTGCAGATTAGGAGTGTCGATGCCAGTCAGTTTTGAAATAAAAATGAGGGTTCCGTTTCACGACCTGGACCCCTTGCAGGTCGTCTGGCACGGAAACTATTTCAAGTATTTTGACCGAACGCGGTTCGGCCTGTTTGAAAATGCGGGAATCGACCTTTACCAATACCAGGTGGAAAACCATTACCTCTTCCCGCTTACCAAAAATGCGGTAAAACATATTGCGCCCCTGAAACTCAATGACGAATTCATCTGCACAGCCACTGTGACCGAAGCCCGGTACAAGATTGCCATGGCGTTCGAGGTCCGCCTGACGGCCAGCGGAAAACTCTGCACCCGCTGCACCAGTGAGCAGGTTGCCGTGAAAACACCCTCAATGGAACTTGAATTCGAAATTCCTGCGGATATCCGCAAAGCGCTTGGATTTGACTGATCATGGAAACCAGATTAAAAACCGCGGCCATTGCCGGCTATGAACGCGTTGCCGCCTGGGCGGACCTGCTGGATGACATCAACGTGTACCCGGTACCGGACGCGGATACCGGGCGCAACCTCAAAATAAGCCTGGCCCCCATAAGGGAAATTTTGAATGATAACGGGCAGATTACCGGACAGCTCCTGCGGACCGCCACCGGCAATTCAGGCAACATTGCGGCGGCCTTTTTTTCCGAATTTCTGAGTATGCAATCCATAGCGCAATTACCGCAGAAAATCGCCTCCGGCAACCGCAAGGCCTGGGCATCCATCGCCGGTCCCCAGCCGGGCACCATGTTGACGATATTTGAAAATCTCAGCCAGTTGCTGGACGCTCCAGCCGCGGAGGCCGCAACACCCGCTCCCGCGGCTATTGTCAATACCCTGGTAGAGGCTGTCCACGCCACCCCGGGCCTGCTGCCCGAACTTGAAAAAGCCGGTGTGGTCGACTCCGGAGCCCTGGGCATGTTTCTGTTTTTTGAAGGCTTTTTCAAAACCCTCTACGAGGAAGATCCCGACTTCATCTCCCTGCCAGAAACATTTGGCGACAAACTGCGTCTGCAAACAATGTCCGCCGGCCCCCAGTCGGGGGAAGTCTGTATCAATACACTTATAAAAACAGGCAAGGATACAGCCGAGTTGTCCCGCAAGCTGCAGGCTGTAGGCAGCAGTGTCGTAACCATTCAGGAAGACGACCATTTGAAAATCCACATGCACGCCCAGGACCTGGATGGCGTTCGGCAAAAATTGCAATCCTGGGGGGACCTGGTTGAATGGGGGGCGGAACCCATCCAGACCGTTACTCCGGCGGAAGTGACCGCGCGGACGCTAACAGAAAAAGTTCACATCGTAGCGGATGCGGCCGGATCGATCACCCGGCAGACAGCCGACCGCCTGGGCATCACCCTGATGGACAGTTATATTATCACCGCCGACCGGGCCTGCCCGGAAACCGCCGTTGTTCCGGAAACACTGTATGAACATATGCGTGCCGGCCGGCGCATCTCCACCGCCCAGGCTTCAATCTTTGAACGCCAGCAAAGCTATGAGAGCCTCTGCAGCCGCTTTGCACAGGTTGTCTACCTCTGTGTGGGTTCCGCCTATACCGGTATTTACCCGGCTGCTAAAAATTGGCAGGCCAACCAGGCCACGGCCGACGGTATGACCATCCTGGATTCCGGCGCGGCTTCCGGGCGCCTCGGTTTAATTGCCATGGCCGTGGCCGAATTTGCCAACCAGGGTAAGCCCCTGGCCCAGGTAATCGCCTATGCCGAGGCCGCGTTTGAAAAGTGCCGTGAACTGGTCTTTCTCGATCAGCTCAAATACCTGGCGGCCGGAGGTCGCATCTCAAAAACCGGCGGCTTCTTCGGTGATCTGATAGGGGTCAAACCGATCATCTCTCCCCTGGCGGAGGGGGTCAAAAAGATCGGCGTGGTCCGCAAAAGTGCCCGGCAACTGCCCCTGGCCCTGGAATACTTTACCAGCCGGATTGATAGTGAATCAAACGCCAGGATTTTACTGCAGTATACCGACAACCGGGGCCGGGTAAATGCGGAAATAGAGCCGGCCATTCAAGCGGCATTCCCCCGGGCGGAAATTACCCTGACCCCGCTGTCCCTCACATCCGGGGTTCACATGGGACCCGGCACCTGGGGCATGGCGGTGTTGCCTGAGATTACACCATAACTCGACTTCGAGGTTCGTACAGAATTAATGGTTAAAAATTGTAGGCTGGCTACGAACTAAATGCGAATGACTCAATGACCAAAACAAAACCAATAACGACCGACCAGAAAAATAGATGGTTGGGCCAATTTGAATTTCTGTCATTCGATATTGTTTCGAATTTCGATATTGCGGCGTTCGCCTTGAGAACATTCCGTGCTTCGAATTTACTTGCTCGCCTGTTCGAATGCGTAGCCAATGATGCTGATCCGGCCCTGAGGGCTGGTTTTTTAAGAACAGAATAAAAAGATGCGTGCAGCCGTCATCATCCCAGTTTTCAACCACAGCCGGACCATTGTCCGGGTGGCTCGCCAGGCGCTCACCCTGGGCTTGCCTGTCTTCGTGGTTAACGACGGCTCAACCGAAGCTCTGCCCCCGTTTCCAGATGACCTCCAGGCGATTCACACGCTGCACCACCGCAAAAACCAGGGCAAAGGCGCCGCCCTGGAAACCGGTATGCGGGCAGCCGCCGGCCTGGCCGACTGGGCCATCACCATCGATGCGGACGGCCAGCACAATCCGCAGGAGGCCACCACCCTGCTAAATATTATTCCGACCGGACAACGACCGATCGTGGTGGGCAGCCGTCGCGGGATGCAAGCCGCACCCTGGACGAGTCGCTCCGGCAGAGAATTTTCAAATTTCTGGGTATGGGTTTCCGGGGGACCGCGACTGACCGACTCCCAGAGTGGTTTTCGAGTCTACCCCATACCCGAAACACTGGACCTGGCGGTGCGGGCCCGGCGCTACCAATACGAAATCGAGGTCCTTGTGAAAGCCCGGTACCAGGGCCTCCCGATCATCGAGGCCCCGGTCGGTGTGGTCTATCGGACAGACATTCCGCGGATCTCCCATTTTCATCCTTTCCTGGATTTTCTGCGCAACACCGGCACCTTCAGCCGCCTGATCACCCGGCGGGTATTTACCCCGCGGCTATGGCGACCACAGCGAGGACCAGAATGATATGAAAGCCGGATTCTATAAAGTCCTGGTCACCCTCTCCCGGCTGGCCGGCCCCTGGCTTTTCAGCCTGGTCTCCCGGGGGATTGCCACCGGATATTTCCTGTTTTGCCCCGGGCGGGTGCGCGTTGGCCTTCATTTTTACGCGGCCCTTTTTCCCGACCGGGGCAGGATCTACCACCTGGGGTGCACCTGGCGCCAATTCCAGAATTTTACCAGTGTTTTCCTGGACCGCTTCCGCATGCAGGACGAAGCCGGCATCCGGTATACCTTTCAGGGTGAGCGGACACTCCAGACAATCATTGACAAAGGCAAGGGCGGAATTCTGCTTATGTCCCACATGGGCAACTGGGAGGTGGCGGCGCGCCTGTTGCAGCAAAACCTGACCGGCCTGCGGTTGCTGCTCTACATGGGCGCCCGGGCCAGCCAGGAGATTGAGGGCCTCCAGAAACAAACCGTCGCCAGCAGCGGCATCGGCATTATCGGTGTGGATGAAACCGGGGGCTCGCCCCTGGACATTATCGACGGGGTCCGCTTCCTGCGAACCGGGGGGATTGTCTCCATGGCCGGGGATGTGCTCTGGCGGGCTGATCAAGCCGCCGTAGAGGTCCCGTTCCTCGGTAAAAAGGTCCGGTTGCCCGAAGCGCCCTTTGCCCTGGCAATGGTGTCCGGCGCGCCCCTGGTGGTATTTTTTGCCCTGCGCACCGGTAAAGGGCGCTATCATTTCCAGGCAGCCCAACCAATCTTTATAGACCGGACCGATCGCAGCAACAGAAGCGCGGCGATTCAATCCGCCGCCCGCCGCTATGCGGCCTTGCTGGAAGAGACTGTCAAAGGGAACCCCTGCCAGTGGTATCACTTTGAATCGTTTCTTTGAAATTTGAATTATGGATGCATTTGTGTTAGGTTGCGCTCTCGTGTCAACAACCGCAGGGATAAGGTCTATGCAACGGAATACCATTGAAAAGGAGATCCTTGGGATCTTCAAAAAACAATTTGAAATTGAGGACCCCGGTCTTGATGAAAACCTGGCCGAGGTCTATGAATTTGACAGCATTGATGCCATTGAATTGCTGAAGGAGATAGAACTCCTTCTGGATATGGAGCTTTCCAGGCCGGAACAAAAAGAGGCCATGGAAATCCGCACTGTCAATCAGATCATTGACTACGTGGAAGGACTGATCAGGAATCACCCTCCGTCTGCGTAAGTCGGCTGATACCCGTTGATCCGGTTAACGGGATGGAATGCGCCGCTCAAGCGGTCCACTTACTACAGGTAAATCGCCATGGAACGCCGAGTAGTCATCACCGGTTGCGCCGCCATCACGCCCATCGGCGACACCCGCGCAACAATCCTCAAGAGCCTGGAAGACGGTGTCTCCGGGGTTAAGCCGCTGAAGGACGATGAACTGCTGACCGAACAGGTCCACTGCGGTGTTTTTGGAACCGTTGACTACCCCATCGAATACGACTTCAAACGGCGCGACCGCAAGACCATGGGTCCGGTATCCTATTATGCCTGCCAGACTGCGAAAAACGCCCTGGCGCAGTCCGGCCTTTCCACAGAGTTTATCCAGTCCGGCCGATTGGGGGTGGCCTTCAGTTCAACCCACGGCAGCCCCACGGTCCAGCGCAATATCTACCGGACCTTCTTCAGCCCGGAGGAGTCCACCCTGCGCAATGTGGGCGCGGTGGACTATCTGAAATCCATGGTCCACACCACCGCGGTCAACATCTCGAAGATGTTCGGCATCACCGGGCGGGTCATCTCCTCCTCGACCGCCTGCACCACCAGCAGCCAGTCCATCGGCTTCGGGTACGAAGCGGTCAAATACGGACTCCAGGACGCCATGGTCTGCGGCGGAGCCGATGAGTACGACACCACCACGGTGGCGGTCTTCGACAACCTGCTGGCCACGTCGGTGGACTACAACGACACGCCCCATCTCACACCCCGGCCGTTCGACCAGCGCCGGGACGGGCTGGTGGTCGGCGAGGGGGCCGCCGCTTTGATTCTCGAGGAATACGAAGCGGCCCGGAAAAGAGGCGCGGAAATACTGGGCGAGGTTATCGGTTTTGCCTGCAACAGCAACGGGGGCGATCTTATCCTGCCGAACACCCGGGGCATCACCAATGCCATCCGGATGGGGCTGGACAATGCGGCTCTCAACGCGGAGGACGTTGATTTCATCAGCGCCCATGCCACGGCCACCAAAATGGGGGACGTCACCGAAGCCCAATCCATCGCGGAGATCTACGGTGATGGGCCGGCTGTCACGGGGCTTAAAGGGTACATGGGCCACACCATGGGATCCTGCGGGGCGATTGAATCCATCCTCACGCTCCACATGATGTCCGCGGGGTTCATTGCCCCCACCCTGAATCTCGAAGAAGTGGATGAACGGTGCGCCATGGTGCGCCATGTCACCGGCCTGCTGGAGGCCCCCATCAGGACAGCCGCCATCCAGAATTTCGCTTTCGGGGGCGTCAACACCTGTATCTTTCTAAAGAAGTTTACAAACGGGTAGAGGCATTGGAAGCATCCGGAGCTCATCAAAAACAGGCGAAGCCGGGCAAGCTCCCCGGTTTTCCGACAGACCTGATCATCACGGTGCTGCTGTGGACCTACTACACCGCCGGCTTTGTCCTCTTTTTCGCACCGTTCTACCTCCTGGCCGTCCTGTTTTCAAAAGACACCGCCTGCAGCTTTCAAAAACTCAACAGCCTGTTTTACCGGGTTTTCTTCAAAATAGTGCGCCTGCTCATGCCCTCCTGCCACTGGCAGATAGACACCGCTGTCCGCCGGATCAGATCGGCGGTTATCGTCAGCAACCACATCTCCTATCTCGACCCGATCCTGTTGATTTCCCTATTCACCCGGCACACCACGATTGCCAAAGAACGCCTGTTCAACATTCCCGTATACGGAAAAATGCTGGACCTGTCCGGTTATCTGCCCGCCTCAGCCACAGGCCGCCTGGCGGACCTGATGCTGCAGCGCATGGATGCAATGAACGGCCACCTGGCCGACGGCGGCAACCTGATCATTTTCCCGGAAGGCACCCGGGGCCGTGATGGTCGTGTCGGCCGACTGAACAAGGGGGCGTTCAAGATCGCCCGGCTCTGCCGTGCACCGGTGAAGGTTCTGTTTATTAGCAATACGGACAAGCTGTTCAAACCCGGCCGCTTCCTTTTCGATACGCAAAGGGCCAACACGATCCGGGTTGAACTGCTGGCCGCCATCGACCCGGATTATGAAGCCGGCACTTTTTCGGTAAACGCCCTGATGGAAGAAGCTCACACCCTTTTGCAAAAACGTAACGCAAGCTCCGACAGCAGTCGCTTGAGCGGGTGAACGTCACCCCGGAGGAATTATGAGAATTGTCCTGGTCTCCATGCCTGATGTGGCCCCCGTGATCATGCACGAATCCGCTGTTCATATGCCGAATCTCGGCCTGTCCAGCCTGGCCGCCAACCTGGACGACGGCCATGACGTTCGCATTATCGATCTCATTCGCAAACGCCGGAACGTGCGCAAATACCTGAGCGGTGTCCTCCTGGCTTTCCGCCCGCAGGTGGTGGGGCTCTCCGCCATGACCTGGCAGTACGCCACCTGCGAAAAACTGATCAAGCTGATCCGCACCTTGCTGCCTCATGTAAAAATCGTCCTCGGCGGTTACCACGCCACCCTCATGTACGCGGAAATCGGTGAGTCGGAAAAAGGGAAACTGATTGACTTTATGGTTCGGGGGGAAGGTGAAGAAGCCTTCCGCCGTTTGATCCGGTCTTTGGAGGGGCGCGAACAGGTCGCTGACATCCCCTCGATCTCTTATCAAACCAAAGGCGGCTTCATGCACAATCCCAAGGGTGAACTGCTCGATCTGGACCGCCTCAAACTGCCCGTCCGCGATAAACGGCGACTCACCTGGGGTTATCACATCATGAACCGCAATTCCGAGGTGATCGAAACCTCCCGGGGGTGTCTGCGCAACTGCAACTTCTGCAGCATCCGGCACATGTATGGCCGGGCCTTCCGCCCGTTCCCCAATGAAAGGATCCTGGCCGACCTCGACACTATCTACCACTCCCTGCGCAAGCGCTGGGTCTTTGTCTCCGACGACAACTTTGTAATGGTGCCGGAAAGGGTCATAGAACTGTGCGATGCCATCATTGCCCGCAATTACCGCAATCTGGTCCTGGTGGTCCAGGCGGACTGCGTCACCATGGCCCGCAATGAAGCCATGGTCCGCAAGATGGCCCTGGCCGGTTTCAGATCGGTCTTTTTAGGCATGGAAAACGTTTCGACGAAGAACCTGCAGGCCGTTAAAAAAGGCGATATCGTCGATGCATCCCGCAGGGCAATCGCCCTGTGCCACAAATACGGCATCATGGTGGTGGGCGGCATGATCTTCGGGTTTCCCGACGACGGCGAACAGGAGATCATCGACAACTACAAATTTCTTAAATCTACCGGGGCCGACACCGCCTACTGCCAGATTCTCACCCCCTACCCCAAAACCGGCATACGCCAGAACCTGCTGGACGAAGGCCTGGTAACCAACCGCTACGACTACACCCGGTACAACGGTATGTGGGCCAACGTAAAAACCCACCATCTTTCATCCGATGAACTGCAGTACCTGTTCTGGTACCACAGCCAGAAAATTCTGGGCTGGTGGGAACCATCGGCAATCATGCGCAAACAAAGCCGCCTGTGGACCTCCATCTGGCTCTATTTCTTCAGGCCTTTGATGAAAGTCCTGGTAGACCGGACCCATCGAAAATACGGCTGGAGAGAACGCTTTAGGAGGGACATCGCCGGCAAGAAACTGATAAACCAGTTTAAAGATCTGGATGAGTTTGCGTAAACCGGACGCCAGAATAGCTAACCCGGCGTCCGGTCCTGAACCTGCCGGCCAAAGGCCTGTCCGACCAACGCCCGTTCGCGGGGCCGATAAGTCTGATCGGCCTTCTCCTTGCGAATGACCTGCTGAAACAGCCTGAACATCTTCAGCTCCTGGGGCTCGTCCTGATAGAAAGTTTCCCAGGCATAGTCGAGTAGTTCCTGGAGGCGCTGCGGGGTCATGTGCTTGGGCTGGTAGACCACCTTGTCCGCCGTATAGTCATCCCAATCGTAGGAGAAAATCCGGTTTTTCCGGTGAAGGTCTTCGTAGGCCTTGGTGTGCGGAAATGGGGCCAGGACCGTGAACTCGGCCAGGTCCAGATCGATCTCTAAGAGAAAATCGATCAGGCGTTTGATATCGTCTTCAGTGTGCCGGTCCAATCCCAGCAGGATGGTGCCCTCCACCCCGATGCCGTGGTCGTGATAGCGCTGGACCCGCTCCTTGATGTAGTCGGAGGTGTCGAACACCGCCTGGTATACGTACCAGGCCCCGGCCTGGGCCGCCAGGTCCAGCACCTCGGGGTCGTCTTCGATGGGGTGGCTGCACCACTTCTTTTTCAACGGGATCATCTCGCGGAAGAGGTCTTTCTCCCACTGGGTGTCCTGGGCCAGGGAATTGTCAACGATAAACATCCGGTTGTTGTCGATGGCCGCCATCTCAGCGATGGCCTTGTCGATAGGCCGCGGCCGGAACTTGCGCCCCCCCAGATAGGCCACGCAGCACGGGTAGCAGTTGTAGCGGCAGCCGCGCGAGGCGTGCACCAGGTCCACCATCTGGATGCCCCGGTAGTTGTACAGTTCCCGGTTGAGGATGTCCCGACGGGCGGTCCCCACTGATTCGATGGGCGACTGCTGATCCAGGTAGTTGTAGACCTGCTGCAGCCGGCCAGCCTTCAAGTCGGCCAGCAGGGTTTCCATCCGGCCTTCGGCTTCCCCCAGAAAAACGGCGTCGACGTGCCGGGCGCACTCTTCGGCGTGCAGCATGGTGGCAATGCCGCCGCAGATGACCGGAATGCCCATCTCCCGGTAACGATCGGCTATCTGCCAACCGCGTTTCACCTGTACGGTAAGCATCATGGAAAGGGCCACCACATCCGCATCCGTTTCAAAATCCAGCACTTCAAGATTCTCGTCGATGAATTCTACTTCAACTTCCGCCGGCAGGGCGGCGGCAAAAACCACCGGTCCGTGCGGCGGCAGGTGGAACTCGGTCTGGCGGTCAAGTTTTGGCCATCTGGGGTAAATCAGCCTAAGTTTCATGCAGGTTGCTCCAATTCGTTATATCTATCAGTCGAATATGCGCTCGGCGCTTATCAATTTCATTTCAAGGGTGTAACCGGCCGGACCGGTGGCCCGCAGTCGCAAACGACCGGGAAAACCGGCTTGCCCGCCGACGGGTTCAGCCGCAACAGTCCGAACCAGATTCCCCCGGGATGTATACCGGCGGATCTGCCATCCGGAACCGGGTCTGACATCGGTGGTTATCCCCGCTTTCCCGGTATACCGGCATACCGGTTTTTCATCCGGGGCAGCCTGCCCTCCGGGCCGTCCGGTCTGGATATCTTCAGCCGCGGGTTCCAGGAACATCAGGCGGATATCTGTCAGCATCCCGGCGGCAACCCCTTCCCGGTCAAAGGGGGACACCGCCCTCTCCACCTGCAGCGTTTCGCCCATGTGAGCCTGAAAGACCACAAATCCTTCCACGGTCATCAGGGCACAGTCAACCGTTTGTTGCGATGGGTCAACCACCGTCACACCCATGAGCAGGTTCTCGCCACCACCGGGATAAGCGGCCTCGATGGTATGGGTAAACTGCCATTTCCCCTGGGGGAAAACTGCCCGGCAGGCCGCCGGCAGGGAATCGTCTGAACTGACCGGCACAGGCTGGAGGGCCGGCAGGCTGCTGCAGGCTGCTATCAGGCAGGCCACCATCATCAGCAAGCCTAAGCAGAGGCCATTGAAAAATGACCCATATGGTCTCGAACGGTTCATCCGGCACTCCTGAAAAGCTCTTCCGGAATCTCCGCATTCAATGTAGTCTTTTCAAAGGCCAACCTGGTAAACGAATCGTGGCTTTCGTAGATGATCACGGATTCGATAACCCCGGGTCGGCTGGAAAGCTGCAGTTCAATCTTCTGGATCACTTTTGCAAACGAAGGGTCCTTTGGCAGGAGCACAATCTTGCGCCCGGCATCCAACCGGGCCTTAAACATGCGGCTGTTGTCAAAACGCCCTTTAAACCAATCTGTGATTTCCGCCATAACAAACTGCATGGCCTGCAGGCCGGCCCCGGATTCCTCTTTTAATCCCTCTCCAGATTGCCGGTACCGTCGCAGGGCTCCCTTGTGCATGAGCAGTATCGTGCGCACCGGCTGCCGGTACTCCCAGCGCAATGAATCGGGTTTGCGGAAATATAAAACACCCCGGGAAACAAGCGGCCGGGTCAGGATCGGCAGGTGTTTGGCCTGTACGAATTCCGCCGAGATGGACTCTACCTGCTCTGCCCCCTCCCGGATGCCGTCCCAGGTGTCCGCCCAGCCGATACAGAAACACAGCGCCAGAGCCAACCCCGATATACAGATGAAACGTCTTTGCCAGCGATCCTTTTTTAAAATCAAGTATTGCCGCATACCCCTTGGCCCCTCGGCCCCGCAATCCGGGAACCCTAATCTTGTATCAGCGTTAGCACATCCCGCCATTGACCGTGATAACCTGACCGGTCACGTAGGATGCATCTTCGGAGCAGAGGAACCGGACCACGCGAGCCACCTCTTCCGGCCGGCCGATCCGGGCCATGGGGATCATCTGCTTGATATTGGCCACCGGCGCGTCCTTTATCATCTCGGTTTCGATCAGGCCGGGCGCCACCGCGTTCACGCGGATGCCCAGCCGGGCCACCTCCGCGGCCAGTGAACGGCTGGCCCCGATCAGGCCGGCCTTGGCCGCCGCGTAGTTGGCCTGCCCCCGGTTACCCATGACCCCGGCCACTGACGAGATATTCACCACCGCCCCCTTTTTCTGGCGAACCATTTTTTCGATCACCGGCCTGGTCACATTGTAAAACCCGTCCAGGGTGGTCTGGATAACCCGCTGCCATTTAGCACGGGACATCATAATAAACAGGCCATCGGCATTGATGCCGGCGTTGTTGACCAGGATATCGACAGTCGGGCAGGCAGCGAACACTCCCTCGAGGGCCTTTTCGGTCGCCCCCGCATCGGTTACATCAAACCCGGACGTAAACCCATCTCCGCCGGCCGCCTGCACCATTGAAAGTGTCTCGGCGGCACCGGTTTCATCCGAACGGTAGTTGATGACCACCCGGCACCCGCAACGGGCCAGTTCGACACTGATAGCCCGGCCGATCCCCTTGCTGCCACCTGTCACCAGGGCAGTCTTGCCCGTGAACTCTTTTTCCATCAGCCTTGTCCCTCCGCCTCGGCAAACGCCTGGATCGCCTGCAGGGAAACCCGTCCAATCACGGTTGAATCGAGCGTGGCCTCCCCTTCGATATTGAAATAGGTCTCCAGTTGATACGCATTCCACGCCCGCGTGACAATCCGGTCACCCGGGAAAATCGCATCCACCGCAAACCGGGCCTGCTTGATGCCCACCAGCCATCCGCGCTTGTCTGCATCGGGGCCCTGGGTGCGTATCCGATCCCGCCCGTTCTTGATCCCCGCTGTCTGGGCCACCAGTTCAACCAGCACCAGGGGGCTGATGGTGCGACCATCAAACAGCGGCCACTTGCGGGTCGCGGTAGCAGCCGTCACCGCCACCTCATCATCGAGGTGGAGGATTTCATCCACCAGTTTCATCCGGCCCCGGTGCGGCAGCAGCTCCTCAATGGACAGGCTGTCCGGGTTCACCGGGCTGCCATCTTTATCCGTGGAATTCATATTAAAAATAAGTTGAAAACAGGTTGATTGACATATAGAATGTTAAATTTTCAAAACGTGACAGATAGAAACTATCTCAAAAAATGGATTCTGGTTCAAGGTCAAGGCGGGTGCGAGGTTCCCCACGTTGCGGGACTTGCCGCTTGTTAAATCCTCAAATGTGGGTCGCAAACCGGAGGAATACTGCGGTATTTTGAGGACTTGAACCGAGCGCCCAACGCCGAAATTGGGCCAAAAGACTTTTTTGAGATAGTTTCTACTATAATTAACCGGGAGTGTAAAGGCTACAAGAACATGGAAAAACTGCTGAATGAGCTCAAATCCAAGATCGTGGAAGTATTAAATCTGCAGGATGTGAAACCGGACGAGATCGATCCGGATGAGCAATTGGTGGGCGGCCGACTGGGTATCGACTCCATCGATGTGCTTGAAATGGTCATGATGGTCGAACAGGATTACGGAATTGTGATCGACAACAAGGAACTGGGGGCGCAGGTGTTTGTCTCGTTGAACACACTGGCCGCATACATCCAGAGCCAAACCGCGGAGCAGCCCAATTGAACCAGGCCAGTGCCCGCATCACCGGTCTGGGAATCGTGTCGGCCCTGGGAAATGGCCCGACCGAAACGCTCGCCCGCCTGCAATCCGGGCAGCCTGCCCTGGCCCCTTTGAACCACTTTCCCACCCCTTCCCACGATGCACTGCCCGTGGGCAGCGTACCCCTGGAGATACAAACAGATGACCCTTTGCCCCGGGCCCACCGCCTGGCCCGGACAGCCGCCGATCAAGCCATGGGAAAGAGTGCTGCGCCACCGGATGCCATCGTCCTGGGAATAACCACCGGGGGCATGGATATAACCGAGGAGTGCCTGCTGGCGGGAAATAGCCGGCCGGAAATGCTTGTGCGCCACAGCCTTTCATCGGTGGCGGAAGATCTGGCCGACCGGTTTCACTGCAACGGCCCCCTGTTGACCATTTCCACGGCCTGCTCGTCGGGGGCCGTGGCCATTAAACTTGCCCTTGAAATGATCCGCGCGGGGCTGGCGCGCAATGTCCTGACCGGGGGCGTCGATGGCCTCTGCCGGCTGACCTATTACGGTTTCAAGTCCCTGCAACTACTGGATCCGGCCGGTGCCCGGCCGCTGGATCAGGACCGTCGGGGCATGTCTGTGGCTGAAGGCGCCGCCATGCTGCTGCTGGAATCTACTGAAAACAATCAGCCGGGCATCGCCATTCTAGGGGCCGGCCTGTCGTGCGATGCCTATCATCCGGCCCGACCCCACCCGGAAGGCCGGGGTGCTCTGGCAGCCATGCAGGCCGCTCTGAGTGATGCCGGCCTGGACCGCGGCCGTATCGATTACATTAACCTGCACGGTACCGGGACAACCGACAATGACCTTGCGGAAGCGCGGGCCATCCGGAACCTGTTCGGTGACACCCATCCGCCCCTCTCCTCCGTCAAGGGCGCCATGGGCCATTCCCTGGCCGCGGCCGGCGCGGCAGAAGCAGCTATCGCGGCAATCTGCATCGACAACCAGATCCTGCCGGGCAACACCGGATGCCAGGTCCCGGATAAGGCCCTCGGCATTGCACCAATTTTAGAACCTCAGCCGCAATCACTGGAAACCGTCCTTTCCAACTCATTCGGTTTCGGCGGCAACAACGCCGCACTTGTCATCGGAAACCCGGCGGCAGTCAATCCCAAAGCCGGCGGTTCTTACGTCCCACGAATGCGGATTTCCGGCTGGTCCGCTTTTACCGGCGCGGGCGATCTGGAAGCCACACTGGATGCGGTTGCAGAGAGCAGGCCCTGTCGGGGTCGTTTAGCTATCGAAACCATCGCTCGGAATCTGCCTTTGGCCCAGATTCGCAGGCTTAAAAGGCTCCCGGTCATGGGGTTGGGCCTGGCGGAGAGGGCCGGCGGGCAGGTCGGCCCCGGTGAAAAACCGGGCGGCATCTTTTTCGGCACAGGCCTGGGCTGTCTATCGGAAACCAGTGACTTCCTGGACCGCCTCTTTTCCACCAGCGAACGTTTCGCCAGTCCCACCGACTTTGTCGGTTCCGTCCACAACGCCACCGCCGGACAGATCGCCTTGCATTTTGAGGCTACCGGACCCAATATCACCACCTCGGGCGGGGATTACTCATTCGAACAAGCCCTCTACGCCGCCAGCCTGCTGAAAGGCCACGCCGCCACAGCCCTGGTTCTAGCTGCAGACGAGGGCCATGACGGCTTGAGCGCTTTGCTGGACCCGTCCATAGACCAGAAGGGGCCCCTGGCCGACGGCGGCGGGGCCCTGTGGCTGTCGGAACTGGCCGATGACAGCGGCCCGGTCATCGCCCTGCGGTTTTTTAAAAGCGATTTGACCGATGCGGCGGCCCAGTTATCCGATTTAGTGGACACACTTGACCGGCCGCAGCCGATTCAAAACAGATACGCCCTGGTGATGGCCGGAATGCCGGCGGGTATCCGCCCGGCAGCGGAAAAGCAGCTCACCACATTTTTAAGTCTGGCCGGCTTCAATGGTCCGGTGGTGGATTACCGGCTCCTGGTCGGAGAGTTTCAGTCCGCCTCAGCCGTGGCCGCGGCAATGGCGGCAGAATTGATCCGCCGGGGAACGTTGCCCGCTGACCTGTGCAGCGGGTACAGCCGTCAAATTGACCAGAAAGGGATCCTGATCCTCGGTCTGGGGAAATGGCTGACCGCCATGGAAGTGATGCCATGAAAGTTCTGTTAATATCCGCCAATCGGCTGCAGGAACCCTACCCGGTCTATCCGGTGGGGCTGGATTATGTTGCCGGCGCCATAGACGGTGAGCATCAGGTTAAAACTGTCGACCTGAACACCCTGGCGGGAGACGGGGAACTGGTCGATCTACTGAAGACTTATACGCCCGCGGTAACCGGTATCTCCCTGCGCAACATCGACAACACCGACACCACCGATCCCCGCGGTTTTATGGGTGAATATGTGGATCTGGTCCAACTCCTCCGCCGGCACAGCCCCAGCCGGATTGTCCTGGGTGGCAGCGGGTTCACAATCTTCCCGGAACAGATTCTTGATTTTTTAGGTGCGGATTTCGGAGTCATCGGGGAGGGGGAACGGCTCGCCCTGCTGCTGGAAGCGCTTGAAAAGGGCCAGGACCCCGACACGGTCCCGGGCATCATTTCACCCCGGAAAAAAGAGGCTGCCCCCGCCCCCTGGGAGCACCCGTTCACAAGAGATGCCGTCACGAATCGCCCTTACCTGTCGTATTATCTTAAAAATGGCGGAATTCTCAACCTGCAGACCAAGCGCGGCTGCCCTTTCCGCTGCGACTACTGCACCTATCCCGCCATTGAGGGCCGCAGTATGCGGCTGATTCCGCCGGAGGAGATTGCCCGCACCGCGGTCTCCCTGGAAAAGGCGGGGGCCCGCTACCTGTTCATCACCGATTCATCATTTAACGCGGACACACATCACAGCCGGGCGGTGGCCCGGGCCTTTAAAAAAGCCGGGCTGTCGATTCCCTGGGGGGCGTTTTTCACCCCGCTTAAGCCGCCGGTCGGCTATTATCCGGCACTGGCCGCGGCCGGGCTTACCCATGTGGAATTCGGAACAGACGCCCTGTGCGACCCGGTTCTGGCAGCATACGGCAAACCGTTCACAACCGACCAAGTTTTCGAGGCCCATGACCAGGCCGTAGACGCCGGGCTGCACGTGGCCCATTACTTTCTACTCGGTGGCCCCGGCGAGACACCGGACACGCTGGAAGAGACCCTGAAAAATATTCATCGGCTTAAAAAGACAGTCGTGTTCCTCTTCTGCGGCATGCGCATCTATCCGGGAACACCGCTTTATTCACAAGCGCTGACAGAAGGTCTGGTCAACCCATCCAGCAAACTGTTGGAGCCGGTTTTTTACGATACCCCCTTCATCAGCCGCCGGCATATTCTTGACCGGGTCGAAGATAGTGCCAATGGCCGGACCAACTGGATTATCGGCTCCGGTGGAACGGAAACCAGCAGCAGCATATCCCGAATGTATCAGAAAGGTTATAGCGGACCCCTATGGGAATATTTGGCCCGCTGAAAAACTGGCAGGAACTATGGAAATATGGTATAGCTCAGATCGATTTAATCGGGCACCGAACAATGAACTAACCGCAGAGGTCGATTTTCCCGGGGATTCGCCGTGGTTTGACGGTCATTTCCCCCAGGACCCCGTCTTGCCGGGTATCGCTCAGGTGGCTGTTGTGCATGACCTTATACGCCGGGCTTTCGGGAAAGATTTACCGATCCGGGAAATCAGTCGCCTGCGGTTCAAACGCAAGATCAGCCCGTCCGACCGACTGGCTGTAACCATCACGCCCGGTGACGCTCCGCAAGACATGTACCGGTTCCGGATGTCCTTTGGGGATGAACCGGTCTGTAGCGGACTATTAAAAGTAGGCGTTGAAAAGGAGAAAGATTGAATGGCGTCAGACATTGCAAAACTCATCGAGCACATCGCGCAAATCATGATCGATGAACTTAAGCTTGAAGATGTAACCGCTCAAACCTTTGATGCGGATATTGACCTGGTGGATGAAGTCGGCATCGACAGCATGGACCTGGCCACGGTGGCCCTGGTGCTCCGGGATGAATATGCCGTGCGAATCGATGAAGATGATTATCCTAAGCTGACCACCATTCGGCTGATTGCCGAGTATATTGGCCGCAAGATTGATAACCGGCAATAAAACCTCAGGGCAGGACAACGTGACACAGGCACTCAAGACCAAAGCACAACCGGCCGCAGGCACCCTGGAAGATCCCTGTAAATTTGCGGACATCATAGCGGATCCGGATATCAAAGCCCGCTGGGAAAAAGTACGCCGATATTTTTTCCTGCGGGAGTCCACCTACGACATGACCAGCCGGTGCAACATTCGCTGCAACGGCTGTTACTACTACGAAGGGGAAAAGCAATACACCCATGATGAACTCGACGTAGCGGCCTGGCAGGCCCGCATGCGCAAGGAAAAAGAGCGCGGCATTACATTCGCCGTGCTGGCCGGGGCGGAGCCTTCGCTGGTTCCCGATCTGTGCGCAGTCTGCTGCCGGGAGATCCCCCTGGGCGCCATTGCCACCAACGGTTTGAAATTCATCCCCGCGGGGGTCAATTACAAAATCCACATCTCGGTGTGGGGCAACGATGAAACCAGCTACAAAACCCGCAACGCCCGGAACATGCTTGTCCGCCAGCTGGAACATTACACCGGCGACCCCCGGGCGGTCTTTATCTACACCTTCACACCCGATAACATTGCCGAAGCTGAAACCGTCGCCGCGACCATCACCGCGCAGGGCGGTCGGATCTCTTTCAATGTCTTTTCCGCACCGGTGGGCTATACCGGGGAACTGCGGCACACCCCCCAGTCCCTGCTGGAAACCGGACGCATGATGATAAAGCTCCTGAACCGCTATCCCGAACAGGTCCTTTTCGCGCCCTACAATGCGGTGGCCCACACCCACACACTCGGATTGCATGATCTGTTCGGCTGCTCCTATCCACGGCAGAATCCCACCGAGAACGTCGGCCTGGGAAAATCTTTCCGGCAGTACCGCACCGACCTTACCTGGAACCGCGCCGCGGCCTGCTGTGTCCCGGACACGGATTGCGACGACTGCCGCCACTACGCGGCCGGCAGCGCGGTGGTCACCGCCCGGCTCTTTCGGCATGCGATCAACCCGGAACAATTCAGCGCCTGGCTGGACTATGTGGATACCTACCTGTCGGTCTGGGTCATGGACTACGCCAAAGGTGCCAACCTGTGCACCCGCCCCGTCGCGCCGCCCGGGTTTGACCTGTCGCCGGACCTGGCCAAAAGCGTGAACGCATTATAGGAGAAACTTTTGAAAACCGTCAGTTCCCTGCTGGACGACGCCTGGTACCAGCGTTATAAAAAAATATCGAAACTCAATATCCGCAGTTCCATATACGACGTCACCAACCGCTGTAACCTGCGATGCAAGGGCTGCTTTTTCTTCTCTTCCGGTGAACACGAAGCCGCCCGGGAAGAAAACGACCTTACCCGGTGGGAAGCATTTATAGACAGTGAGATGGACCGGGGGGTCAACCTGGCCATCCTGATCGGCGGCGAACCCACCCTGTGCCTTGACCGGGTGGAAGCTTTCTACCGCCGCCTGCCGACTTTCTGTGCCACCAACGGCATTATCAAGGTCCCCCGGGACCGTTTCCCGGACATGATGATCGGCATCTCCCTGTGGGGCGATGAAGAAGATGAAAAACTTTTACGCGGTAAAGACGCGTTTTCGATCTCCAGCAAACACTATGCCGGTGATCCCTACACCTATTACCTTTATACCCTGACCCCCAAACAGCTGGGGAAAATCGGGCGGGTCATCCAGAAGATCCATGATGTCGGCCTGAAAGTGCACATGCAGCTTCTGTCCAACGACGAAGGGGTGGACGGTTTTACCTGGAAACCCGAAGAACTGGTGGACATCCGCGCCGAAATGGATGCGATGCTGGCAGCGTATCCGACAACCGTAATATCTTCAAAGTACTACCATAAAATTATTACTACCGGAAATATGCTTGGCCGGCCGTTCGGCTGGATGGAATGCCCGTCAGTCACAGCGCCCCTGGACCACCGCGACCCGCAGCCGAAAAGGCTCACCAATTTTATCCGCTGGGCTTCCGACCTGAAAACCATGCACCGCTGCTGCACCTCGGAAACCCGGGACTGCAGCACCTGTAAGGACGGCGCAGCCCACATGAGCTGGGTGATGGTGAACAAGCGGGCCCACATGCGCTCGGCCGAGGACCTGCAGAATTGGGTCCAAATATACGAAATGTTTGCCAAGCTGTACCAGTTCATCCCGTGGTAGTTTAAGCAGGACGAGCTATCCAGGTGAAGGAAATGAAACGCAATTAACTCAACTTTCGGATTGCTGCCCAAATAGAAATAAATCGAAATGGGACGCTCGTATAAAAATCACAGTGTCGGCGCCGCACCGGTCATTCTCGGGTTTGACGCCGTCTCGCCCCTGGGGCTGGACCTTGCCGGGCAGTGGCAGGCAGCCAGGGACGGCAACAGCGGCATCGGGCCCCTGACCCGGTTTCACCTCCCGGACAATTTCCCGGTCAGGATTGCCGGCCAGGTACCAGACATCGACCACCTGCCCTACCCCTATCTGAAACCCCGGGAACAGGCCAAGTGGACCTCACCGATTTTCAAATACGCCCTTTTGACCGTGCAGCGGGCCCTGGCGGCCAGCGGTCTTATCATTACGCCTGAGATCGCCCCAAGGGTGGCCGTCACCTACAGTTCGGCCATCGGCGGCCTGGATGCTGTTTTGAACGCCGACCGCCAGTTGATTGCGGCTGCCAAACTCCCCCACCCCTTTGCCAATCCCAATGCCTGTGTCAACATGGTGGGCGGCAAGGTATCGATCTTTACCGGGGCCACCGGCCCCATCAGTGCCACCATCACCGCCTGTGCCACCGGCCTTACCTCTGTGATCGCGGGCGCCATGCTGATTGATCAGGGCCGGGCGGACGTCGCTATTTGCGGGGCCGTCGATTTCCCCCTGGTGGAACCCATCGTGGCCGGCTTCGCGACCATGAACGGCACCTATGAACCCAAAGAGGGTGATGCCCATGGCCCCCCGGAGGCGGCTAGCCGGCCGTTTTCCGTCCACCGTCGGGGCTTCGTCATCTCCGAAGGCGCCGGCTGCCTGCTCCTGGCCGCACCGGAATTTGCAGCGGCCCACGGATTGGCTGCGGACATCGCATTGGCCGGCTGGTCCATGACATCGGATGCCCGCCATTTCGTGGCACCGAACCTGGAAACGGTGCAGCGCTGCATTGCGGAAAGTATCACCACGGCCGGCATCGCTCCCGCCGATATCGACGCAGTCAACGCCCATGCCACCGCAACCCGCATTGGAGACAAGGTGGAGCGCGACGCCCTGTGCGGCGTCTTTGGCAATTGCAACCCGCCGGTCACTGCCAACAAGTCGCTGATCGGGCATGCCATGGGTGCGTCCAGTGCCATTGAAACGATTTTTGCCCTTAAAGGGATGCAGACCGGCTGCCTGCCGCCAACCATCAACTACCGACCGGATCCGGAACTGAACCTGGACTGCGTTTCGGATCGGCCTGTCGATCGTGACCAGGAATTTGTTCTGAAGAATGCGTTCGGATTCGGCGGCTGCAATTCCTGCGCGGTCTTCAAAAGGATAGCATGAAAGCACCGCAGAACAGACGCGTGTTTGTCGTGGGCTATGAGGCTGCCTCCGCACTGGGCGGCACGTTTACCGAAACCTGGGACCGGGCCGCGGCCGGCGAGACCGGTTTTACAAAGGTTACCCGCTGTGAAACCGGTTCCCGCAGCAACGTGGTAGGCGAAATCCCGGACTGGAACCCGCGGGAACTGGAATTCATCGATCGGAAGGATGCCGCCAACTGGAATGCGGATTATGTCTTTCTGACCATGGTTCTCTGTAAACGGGCGCTGGAGAACGCCGGACTGGCCATGGACACCGAAACCGGACCACAGACCGCCTGCCTGATCGGATCTGCCCTGAACGGCACCGATGCCTACCGTGTGGCCATGGACAATTACGTTAACCAGGGCGCCACCAAAGTCAGCCCTTACCTGCTGCCCAACCTGTGTGCCAACCTGCCGGCCGGCAAAGCCGGCATGCTGCTGGGCTTTACCGGACCGATCGTCTCGCCCCAGGGCGCCTGTGCTTCCGGCAACTACGCCATTGCCCTGGCAGCGCGCATGATCCGGGACGGGGATTGTGAATACGCCCTGGTCGGTGGTGTGGAGACCTGCCTGGTACCGGAAATTATACAGGGCTTTGCCAATATGTGGGCCACCATTAAAATCGGCCCCAATGACCGGGCGTTCAAAGATCCCGGCCAGGCCAGCCGCCCGTTCAGTATTGACCGGCGGGGGATTGTTATTGCCGAGGGCGGCGCAGTCCTGGTCCTCGCATCCGAGGCGGCCGTCAAAGAACGGCGCCTGACACCCCGGGCCGAGGTGATGGGCATCGGTTGGACGTCGGACGCCCACCACTTTACCCTGCCCAACCGGGCGACCATTGTCCGGGCTATCGGACAGGCCATTGAAGATGCCGGCCTTAAGCCGGCGGATATCGACTATATCAATGCCCACGGGACCTCGACGTTCAAGGGAGACACGACCGAGGTGGAAAGCCTGCGGGAGATATTCGGGACGGCCATCAGCACCACCCCCGTCTCGTCAAACAAATCCCAGATCGGCCACACCCTCGGTGCCTCCGCGGCCCTGGAAGCGGCCCTGGGCATCGAGGGCCTCAAACGGGGCATCATATTGCCGACCGCCAACCATATTCCCGATCCCGAATTCGTGGATATCGATGTGGTCCCGAACGCAGCCCGGCAACAGCCCTACGAATTGTTCCTCTCTAACGCCTTTGGTTTCGGCGGAACCAACTGCTGTATCGTCTTTAAAGGAGCCTGAAGTGAAGCCAAAACCTTTTGTGCCGGAAAACTACAAGCCAGATCTCCGTTACATCAAAGATAAAACCAGCGGCACCGTCTGGCATCACTGCGAACTGCGCACCCTTTACGCGGACACCGACCGTTCCCAGGTCGTATATCACGCCAACTACCTGCGCTTCTTTGAACATGGCCGCGCATCTTTGATGCGGGACGCTGCCTATACCTACAAGCAGATCGAAGAGAGCGGCTACGTCTATCCGATCATAAAGGTCGATATCGATTACTACCGCCCGCTCTATTACGATGATGCCATGGTCATTTACACCCGGCCTTCCCACCTGGAGCGGGTGCGCCTGCAGTTTGACTACGTGATCACCCACAAAGAAAGCGGCGACATTGTTTGCAAGGGCATCACCCGGCACTGCGCGATAAACAGTTCCGCCACACCGGTGGAAGTGGATGCGAAAACGGCCCACTTATGGAAGGTCTTTCCCAAATAGTGGAATCTGAAAACCACGCCGAAAAACTGCGTCACCCGCCGTTTTTCAAAGACCACCACGTGAACGGCAAACCGGTGCTGCCCGCCGTGGAAGCCATGGAAAGCCTGGCAGCTGCCAGCAAAACACTGTTTTCGGACACCGGGACGGCCGATATCAATGCGGCCGCCTTCGAAAAATTTCTTTTCCTGGACTCCCGGGCAGACAGTACCCCGGTTGACTGCCGGTACGACCGCCAGAAAGACGGCAGTGTCCGGGCAACCCTGCAGACGAAAACCCGGGCCCCCAAAGTGGCGATTACGCGGACCCGGGTGCATGCCGCCATGACCATCGGCGGTGGAGACGTGCCTGTACCGACCCTGCCCCTCGATCTGGCGGCCGCCCCGGAAGGTATTTGCCGAACCGTGGCACCGGAAAGGTTGTATGCCGAACTCGTTCCTTTTGGCAGCGCGTATCGCAATATCGTTAAAACCCTTTTCCTGGGAAATGATGGCGCCCTGGCCCGGGTAGGCTCACCCCGCTCGTCCGACGGCAGACAGAACCTTGTCCTGGGGTCACCCTACCCGCTGGACGCCGCATTTCACGCGGCCTGTGCCTGGGGCCAGTACACCCGCCATGTGGTGGCCTTTCCAGTGGCCATTGACCATCGTAGAATCGTGCGGCCGACCCGCCTGGATGAAACCTGCCTTGCCAGAATCCGCCCACGTGAAGTAACCGGTGAAATCCTGGTCTACGATATTTTCATCTATGACCGCCAGGGAAACCTCTGCGAAGTTTCAGCCGGGGTCCGGATGCGCGATGTCAGCGGTGGACGCACGCGCCCGCCGGATTGGATGCGAAAGCAAGCCGGGGAAAACCGCCTCACCCATATTGAAAAAAGCGGGAGCCGCCTTGCGATTATCGAGCATGACTGCGTGGCCCCGTTTGCCGACCGTACCCTGAGCCCGATGGAACTTCAGCGTTATAGACCAATGGTGGCAAAACGGAAAAACAGTTTCGCAGCCGCCCGCCTGGCCCTCAAACGGCTCAGCCGAGGGCTGTCCGGCCAGGCACTGCAACGTTTGCCTGGAAAGATCAACACGGTACAGGCGGATTCCCCCAAACCGGTTTGTCCCGTCAGCGCGGACTCAAAATTGCAGTTTTGTTCGGTCTCTCACGACCGTCGTTTTGCCGTCGCGGTGGCCGCGGATAGACCGGTGGGAATCGATGTGGAGCCGGTCACTGCCAAAGCGCTACGTAACCGGCACCTTTTCACGGATGAATCCGAAGCCGCACTGACAAAGCATTTTTCGGAAGGTGAGGCGGCGGCGGCTCTCAGGGTCTGGTCCGCCAAGGAGGCCGCGGCCAAGGCCCTCGACCTGCCCCTGGCGCAAACATGGGACCGGGTAAAGCTCACCGCCCTGGGCCTAAACGCAAGCCGGCTGGAGGTGGCGGGCCTGGGAGACCGTGAAGTGATTCACGATACGGTTGACGATCACCTGTTTACACTGTTAATCCTATGATGAATTCGCAAACTGCCGAATTCATCAGTTTTAGGTCTTTTGTCATTCTGAGGAGTGCAACGACGAAGAATCCCATCCAATGAAAAATGACCTATTCTTGTAAGGGACTCTTCGCTCTGCTCAGAGTGACAATAAGGCAAAACGCACTTATGACACTCTGTATAGGGACGAGACCTTTGAAAAATGCCCAATTTTGTTTCAGTTCAAGGCGGGCGAAAATTTCCCCGATAGGCGGGGCTTCCCGCTTGCTTGATTCCTTCCGGTGGGTCGTAACCGGAGGAATACAAGATGTATTTCGAGGATCAAAATTTGAGCTTAACACAGAAATGTAACAAAAGGGGGTGTTTTTCAAAGGTCTCACGGTAGCGGCAGGGAGTACTTACGCAGCAGTTTGAGCACGGCAACCCGGGTTGCCCAACGCAGGAAGATCCAGGTATATTCGGCTCCGGCCAGATACATGCCCAGCAAGAAGACCAGGTGCGAAAGCGCGTAGATAAACGGGCCGCCGATAGCGGCAATCAGGGGTTCTTCGAAATAGACGGCAACCCCGACGAGGAACGTCACCGCCGGCCAGCCGATAACATAGCTAAAGAGAATCGCGCCGATGCCGGCAATTACCTTCGCTGATGGCGGGCCGTTAAAAGCACTCAGATCGGCTTTGTCCGCAATGGCGGCACGGACAAATGGCTTTTGGGAAACGTATGAAATCAGTTTTTTGACCGGTGGTTGCAATGCATTCATAGGCTTAAACTATTTAATCATTCCTGACCAAGCAATCAAGGAATTCTTTGCAGGCTGACGGGACTTTATGAACGCGGTTCAAAAAACAGAAACCCGGAGCGGGGGGTGGCATTTCTTCGATGCGGCCTACTGCATCTCACTTGCCGGCCGGCCGGATCGGCGCGCAACCGCCGTAAAACAGTTCAAGCGGGTGGGGTTGCAGGACCAGGTCGAGTTCATCATTGTTCAAAAACATCCCGTGGACAATGAACAGGGCATCTACGAATCCCATTTGATCTGCATGGCCAAAGGCCTGGCGGCAGGGGCCCGGTACATCCTCATTTTTGAAGATGACATTGTCTTCAAGGGATTCAGCGTCGCAAAGCTGGCGCAATGTACTGACTTTCTGGATCAGCATTCTGATTGCCGGCTTCTCTTCCTGGGCTGCCTGGCAGCTAAAAGCCGGCGGACGCCCAGCCCCGGCATCCTGAACGTTGCCTATCGCGCCCTGACGCATGCGTATATCATAGAAAGTTCTCTGGCCGCGGAGTTGGTGAACGAAAAATGGCACCGGAAGCCGTATGATGTGGTCCTGGCAGAAGTGCCGGAGGACAAATTTGCGCTTTACCCGTCATTTGCTTTTCAAAGCGACTCGCCGTCGGATAACGAGCGCCTTAAAAAACTGGAAATGATCCGGCGCCTTTTCGGCGGTCTGGGCTTCATCCAGAAGATGAATGAACGCTATCACCGCCATAAGGCGGCCATCATTTCCGGACACATTGTCGTACTGGCAGCCTTGCTGTGGCTGTACTTACGGTGAGGGGACGATCACTGTAAAGAATCCTGGCTCTGAGGGCCAGGCCTTGGGTTGCCCCTGAAAGGGGCTTGCCAAAGACATTGAGTGTGAAGTGCCTAAAGTGATCTAAAGTGCCTAAAGTTAGGGAGTCGCTGCGCTCCACTGATTTTATCTGATTGGCAGGATACCTTAACTTTAGATCACTTCAAACTTTAGCTCACTTTAGGCACTCACTTCAACTTTTCACGGCGTAGCCAATTATCTCTAACCTGGCCCTGAGGACCAGATTTTAAAGACACAATGAATACCATGAAGCCACCTGTAAAAACCATAAACCTGCCCTGGCTCGGGGTTGTCTTGCTGGTTGCCGTGATACTTTTCGCCATCGGTTTTGCCCGCATTACCATTGACACGGATATCGTGGAATCTCTGCCGACTGGCGACCCGGTTATTGCGGACGCCATCTACATCTTTAAAAACCACCCGGTCAAAGACCGAATCGCCATTGACATCGGTATCGATGATCAGGACCCGGACCGCCTCGTGGCTATCGCCCGGCAGGTCGAACAATCGCTGAAACGAAGCGGTCTGTTTGCGCAGGTCGGTCTCGATGACACGCGCGATGCTATTGCGGAACTCGTTTATCATATTGCCGACCACCTCCCACGACTGTTCACCGCGGCGGACCTTGAAGAGAACGTCCGTCCGCGGCTCTCCCCTGAAAACATACGCCGGGAAATGGAGCAGGCCGTAAACGCGCTCTACGGCATGGATGGCATCGGCCAGGCCGCTTTGATCAGCAAAGATCCGCTGGGCCTGCGCAACCCGCTCCTCGCCAGCCTGTCACGACTGATGCCCGCTACCACGGGTCGGATCCACAGGGGCCGGCTCATCTCCGCAGATGGTAAACACAGCCTGGTTCTGGCCACTCCCCGGCACTCCGGAACAGACACCCGGTATGCCGCCCGGATAACCACCCTGATGGAAAACATAGCCGCCGATCTTAAAACCGCCGGCCACCGGGTCCGGCTGACGCCGGTGGGGGCTTACCGGGCCGCGCTTGACAACGAAACCATTATTCGCAGAGATGTCGGCCGGGCCCTTATCGGCGCCACAATCGGCATCGCGCTGCTTCTGTTGCTGGCTTTTTCACGACCTTTGATCGGGCTGATGGCCCTGGTACCAGCCCTGGCAGGGACCATCCTGGCTTTTTTTGTCTTCGCGCTTATAAACGACCATATTTCCATTATGGTCCTGGGTTTCGGGGGCGCTATCATCTCCATTACGGTTGACCATGGCATTGCCTATCTTTTATTTGTCGACTCCGCGGGAGAAATTACCGGGGAAGGGGCCTCCCGGGAAATCCGGGCCATCGGGCTGCTGGCCGCCCTGACCTCGGTGGGGGCCTTTGCCATGCTGGGCATCAGCGGGTTTCCGGTTTTTCAACAGTTGGGCCTGTTTACCGCCCTTGGCATCGGGTTCTCTTTTCTTTTCGTCCACACCGTGTTTCCGCGCATCTTTCCCGGCCGCCCCGGCCGGGCACCTGTTAAACCACGGATCTTAAACCGCCTGGTGGACCGCTGCGCCTCTTTCGGGAAACCGGCTGCAATCGGTGCCATCCTCCTGGCCGGTGTAATGCCCTTTTGTTTCAATCTGCAGTTCAATACCAATTTGAGCGCCATGAACAGTATGAGCCGCGCCACCCTGGAAGCGGACACCCTGATGCAAAAAGTCTGGGGGAACATCTTCAGCCAGGTCCACCTGCTGGTGGAAGCCAAAAACCTGGGCGAACTGCAGCAAAAGAATGACCGCCTCCTGAGCCTGCTGGAAACCGAGGAGGCTGCCGGTCGATCCACCGGGGGCTTCACGGCCTCCCGCTTTTTCCCCGGCCCGGAGCGGGCCGGGGACAACCTGACCGCCTGGAAACAGTTCTGGAACCCGGAACGAACGGCCGCTGTCCGGGTCGCCATAGCAGCCGAAGGGGCCCGTCTCGGGTTTACCGGCCGTGCTTTTGACCCGTTTTTCCACACCCTGCGCCCGACCGCCGGCGAGGCCCCGGCCCCCATTCCGCCCGGACTCTATCCCCTGCTGGGAATTTCCGTCAACACCGACGGCACCCAATACCGACAGGTCACCGGCATGCGTCCACTCGCAGATTATGCCGGCGACCGCATGTATGCCCGTCTGGGCACCTTTGTAAAAATCTTCGATCCCACCCTGTTCTCCGAACGGCTGGGAAAACTGCTTTCCGACACATTCGTAAAGATGCTGCTGATCATCGGCATCAGCGTCATCATCCTGCTCCTGATCTTTCTTGCAGATCCCGGGCTGACCGTGCTGGCCCTTTTGCCCCTGCTGTTTTCCTTCAACTGCACCCTCGGGACCCTGGGCCTGCTCGGCCGCCCCCTGGATATCCCGGCGCTGATGCTGGCCATTATTATCTTCGGCATGGGTGTTGATTACTCACTGTTTATGGTCCGGGCCTATCAACGCTATCAGGATTTCAGGCATGCCCTTTTCGGGCTGACCCGCATGGCCATCTTTATGGCTGCCGTTTCGACCCTGATCGGGTTCGCGGTGATCTGCGGCGCCGAGCACAATACCCTGAAGAGTGCCGGCATCGTCTCCTTTCTGGGAATCGGTTATTGCCTGGTGGGCGCGTTCCTGATTTTGCCGCCTTTTTTGGAAAAACGCTACGAAGCGGTCCCGGAAACCGGTCTGCTTCTGGACCCGGTCAATCGCTACCGCAACATGGAACCCTACCCGCGCATGTTCGCCCGCTTCAAACTGAAGTATGATCCGATGTTTATAGAACTCGGTAATTTACTGCCGGCCGGCGGCGGCATACTGAATGTTATCGACATCGGCTGCGGGTATGGTGTCCCGGGCGGTTGGCTGCTGAGCCGCTACCCGACGGCCACAATATATGGCATCGAACCGGTCCCTGACCGGGTACGGGTGGCCGCCATGGCCCTGGGAAAGCAGGGCCGCATAACCCGGGGTTCTGCACCGCAAATACCCGATTTGCCAGGCACCGCCGACCTGGCGGTCATGCTCGATATGAACCACTTTCTGGACGACGCGGCCTTCGATCTGACCCTGGCGCGCCTCCGTGAAAAACTGTCTCCGGACGGCTGCCTGATCCTCCGTGCGGTCATTCCGCCCACACGTTCCCGGCCCTGGAGCTGGTGGTTCGAAAACCTGAAAATGAAACTCAATAAAACACCCGCTTTTTACCGGAGCATCGACCAGACCACCGCCCGGCTGACCGCAGCCGGATTTGAGATCCAAAAGCAATCCACGTCCGGGCCGCACGGAGAACTGCACTGGTTCATTGCCAAACCGGCCGGGACGCTGCCGGGGGGCAGCCCTTGATGCCGAACACAACTACAGTCACCCGCCGCCTTTCCCCGGCGCTCTGGTGCGGCCTGGCGGCCTTTGCCGCAGCAATGGGGCTGGGCTCGATTCAACTGCAGCTGGCCACTGTGCCCCTGGCCATGTTTGTGGTCGCCTGCCTGGCCGCTCCTTTTGTGCCGGGGGTGGGTTTCTTTCTCCCCGTGGTGAGCCGGGGCACCACCGGAAAGGCGCTGGTGGCCCTGACTTTTGATGACGGACCCGATCCCGTCTCGACCCCCGCCCTGCTGGCCCTTCTCGCCCAGCGCAACGTCCGGGCGACCTTCTTTGTCATCGGTTGGCGCGCCGCAAAGTACCCGGAATTGATAGATGCCATCCTGGCCGGCGGTCACAGTATCGGCAATCATTCCTATCGCCACAGTTACCTGGCCCTGCTGCGCGGCCCGCAGGCCCTGCGCAGGGAGATCATGGACACCCAGAAGGCCCTGGCGCGCTTTAACATCCAGCCGCTGGCTTTCCGGCCGCCGGTGGGTATCACGACGCCCGGCCTGGGTTGGGTACTGGAGCAACTGGGCCTGTATGCGGTCAATTTCAGGTTCCGCACTTTCGACGGCGGCAACCGGCGCCTGCGCAACCTGGCCCGTTTCACCCTTGAGCGGGTTCGGCCCGATGATATCCTGGTGTTGCATGACCAGAACCCGGCCCGCAACCAGCCAATCACCCGGTGGCTTGGGGAAGTAAAGCAGATTATAGACGGCCTGGGGAAAAGGGGCCTGACCATCACTTACCTGGAAAAATTGATAGCCCGGCCGGTGATGAAAAAGATAGGATGACCATGACTTCTGGAGATTCTGCTGATATTCGTCCGCTTGTTTCCCGGCTTATGGCCGGACCGGCAGATCCGGATCGGATATTCGGACTGCCGGATATCCATTACGGCGCCCTCTACGCTAAGGCCGCATACCTGCGCAGGGCCCTGGATGAAATAAAGGCTGCCTCCGGACCGGATACCCGCCCGGTCTGTCTCTGCACAGCCGACCGGACGGCAACGACCGCCGCCCTGCTGGCTGCCCTGGCCGGCGGACCGTCCCTGGTCATGCCGCATGCCCACTCGGAATCGGTGTTGGCGGAACTGCACCGCCTGATCCATTTTGAGCTGGCCATCGTGGACCGCGCCTACCCATTGCCGCCGGGTACCCGTCAAATCGATATGGCAACGCTTGAACCCGCGGGTAAAGATCTGGCGTCAGCGCCCCCCCTGACCCCGGACGCTCCCTGGGTCCACCTGTTTACCGGGGGATCCACGGGCACTCCGCAACTCTGGACCAAGACAGTCCGCAACCTGCTGGGTGAATCAGCCTACCTGCAGAAAGCGTTTGCCGTCTCCGCCCATGACCGGGTCCTGACCACCTCGCCGCCTTACCATATTTACGGCCTGCTTTATTCCGTACTGGTACCCCTGCTGGCCAATGCCGGCGTCCTGACGGAGACCCCGGCTTTTCCCGGTGAGCTGGCTGCCGCCATAAGTGACGCGCAGCCCACTATCCTGGTAACCGTACCCGTCTATTACCGGACCATGCAAAATCACCTCGCAACTAAAAGCCGCCTGCGCCTGGCGTTTTCATCGGCCAGCCCCCTGGCCGCCAGCGACGCGGATGCTTTCAGCCAGGCAACCGGTGTGCCACTCTACGATGTCTACGGTTCAACTGAAACCGGGGGATTTGCCTCCCAGTGCCGGGCGGCCGGCGAATCCGGCTTTACGCCGTTTGCCTGTGTTGATCTACAGGTTCACAGTGAACGGCTCTGGGTCCGGTCGGACTTTCTCTCCCCAGAGCTTCCGGTGAATGAGCGGGGATATTTTGAAGCGGCGGATCGGGTCACTGACCGCCAGGACGGCACTTTCACCGTAATCGGCAGGGCCGACGGCGTCGTCAAGGTCGGCGGGAAACGGGTAGACATGGCCGCAATAAGGACCCGGCTGCTGGAACTTGAAGCGGTTCGGGATGCCCTGGTTTTCGCCAGGCCCACCGCTACCGGTCGCGGCAATGAAATCCTGGCCCTGGTGGAAACAGACCGGCCCGGCGCTGACATCAAACGGGAACTCGGTGCATGTCTCGAAACATACGCCCGGCCACGGGTTATACGCATCGTTGCCAAAATGCCGGTCACCCATACGGGCAAATACGATCGTAAGGCGATTGCCCGGCTTTTCTAGAGTTGCGTCAACTGGATTCTGGGCCCTGTCTCGCTCCTGCTTCCGAAAAAATCCGAAATCCGAATATCGAAATTCGAAACAAAAAGGCAAATCACAATGACCAGAAGGACAAAACAAAACCTATCGTTACAAACGGTAAGCTCATGTTTGGGTCATTTGGTAATTCGAATTTTTGATTTGTTTCAATTTCGATATTCGGATTTCGGATTTTCGATGGTTCAGGGCTCTATAGTTTCAATTTCATTGTAAAAGAAGCTTACGAAATACAACGATAGAGCCTATGACAAATACTGAATGAACGCTTCGCAGAGCGGCGACAGGGTCCGCTGTTTATTGATGGTGAGATAAAAGCTGCGCTGCAGATTCAAACCACTGACCGGCAGGGCCTTCAGCCGGCCGGCCTGCAACTCTTCCCGGACGGCCAGGGTAGACAGAACCGATATCCCCACTTTGCTTTTAATGCCCTGGATAACCGCCGTGGTACTGCCCATTTCCGCGATGATGTTCAGGACCCCGCTCTTATAACCGGCTTCCGTGAGGCTTTCGAGCAGGGCCTGCAGGGTGCCGGACCCCTTTTCCCGGACGATGACGGGTTCGGTAAGCAGGTTTTTCAGGGACACCCGTTTCCGTTCGGCCCACTTGTGATCAGCCGGCACAATCAGGCGCAATTTATCGGTGGCGACCTCTTTCTGGATCAGTTTTTTATTTTTCATCCGGGCCCCGACGATGCCGAACGCCAACCCCCCGGAAAGGACCTCTTCGGCCACCTGGTGGGTATCGCCAATGGACAGGGATACTTTTACATCGGGATAATCAGCCGTGTAGCGACCGATCACCGCGGGCAGGATGTATTCACCCGGTATGGTACTGCCCCCGATATTGAGCTGGCCGCGCATTTTTCCGTGATAATCCGCCATAACGGATTCGGTTTCATTTTGCAGGGCAAGCAGTTTGCGGGCGTATTTGTAGAGCAGCTGGCCCGCCCCGGTCGGCACGACCTCCTTGCCGAGACGGTCGATCAGGCGGCAGCCGTAATGCGCCTCCAGATCGTTGATGTGGCTGCTGACCGTGGGCTGGGTCAGAAGCACCCGGTCGGCTGCTTTGGAAAAACTTCCGGATTCAATCACTTTGACAAAAATACTCAGCCGCCAGAGGTCCATTGCATCTCCCTTCCAAGTTTTACTATATATTATATCTATTCATACAATATATATAATCAATATCAAAGAAAAACCTTATCCTCGTGCAAAGTTGCAAAAGCATAAAAAACGCCCTTCCAAATAAACTGAATTTGGAAGGGCGTCTGTGAACCGTTAAATGCTGCCGGGTTTATTCCGGGCTGTCCTCAGCGAGTTTGCGGATCCGCAGGGAAAGCTCTTCGAGCTGTGCCCGGGCCGCTTCGGAAGGCGCTTCGGTCAGCAGGCAAGCCGCCTTCTGGGTCTTGGGGAATGCAATGATATCCCGGATTGACGGCTGCCCCGTGAGAATCATCACCAGCCGGTCGAATCCGAAGGCAATGCCGCCATGGGGCGGTGCCCCCGATTCCAGGGCTTCCAGCAGGAAGCCGAATTTTTCCGTGTACTCCTTCCGCTCCATGCCCAGGGCCGCAAATACCTTCTCCTGCAACGCCAGCTGGTGGATACGAATACTACCGCCCCCCACCTCATGCCCGTTGAGAACCAGGTCATAGGCCCTTGAGCGGGCCGCGGCCGGGTCAGTCGCCAGCTGGTCATAATCCTCTTCAAGGGGTGCGGTGAAAGGATGGTGCAACGCCTGGTAGCGTTTTTCAATCTCGTCGTATTCCATCAGCGGAAAATGGGTTACCCAGGTAAGCTCATAGGTACCCGCTTTGAGCAGACCAAGTTTGCGCCCCAGGTGATTACGCAGGTGCCCCAGGGCTTCGTTAGTTACCGCCGGCTGGTCCGCAACAAAGAAAACCAGGTCACCCGGCTGCATATCGAGCCGCTCGGCCAGGGCCGCCTTTTCTTCATCGGTAAAAAACTTGGCTATCGGCGACTGCCAGGCATCCTCCCGGACTTTTATCCAGGCCAGGCCCTTGGCCCGGTAAACGGCCACGAAATCCGTGAGGTCATCGATCTCTTTGCGGGTAAAGTCGACACAGCCTTTCGCATTGAGTGCTTTAACGATGCCGCCTTTCTTGACAACACTGGCAAAAACCTTAAAACCGGCATCGGCCACAATGTCGGAAATCTCTTTTAACTCCAGATCGAAACGGGTATCGGGTTTGTCCAGCCCGAAACGATCAATCGCTTCAGCATAATCCAGCCGCGGAAAGGGTGTGGTCAGTTCAAGGCCCTTCACTTCTTTAAAAACCTTGACCATCATGCCCTCAGCGGTAGCCATAACATCTTCTTCACCCACAAATGACATTTCGACATCTATCTGGGTGAATTCGGGTTGGCGATCCGCCCGCAGGTCCTCATCCCGAAAGCACTTTACGATCTGGTAATAGCGGTCATAACCGGAAATCATGAGCATCTGTTTGAACAGCTGGGGCGACTGCGGCAGGGCGTAGAAATTTCCCGGGTTGACCCGGCTGGGCACCAGGTAATCCCGGGCACCTTCCGGGGTGCTTTTGGTAAGCACCGGGGTTTCAATGTCCAGGAAACCGTTGTCGTTGAAATACTGCCTTACGGACGCTGATATTTTGGATCGCAGGATGATATTCTGCTGCAGCTGCGGTCTGCGCAGGTCAATGTGCCGGTGCTGGAGCCGCACGTTTTCCGACACATCGATTTTATCTTCAATCATGAACGGCGGCGTCTTGGCCGGGTTCAGGATCTTCAGTTCGGAAACCAGAATCTCAATCTCGCCGGTCGCCAGATTCGGGTTGGTCATCCCTTCCAGACGCGCCGTCACCTGGCCCCGCACCCCCAGCACGTATTCACTCCGGATGACATGGGCCTTGGCGTGCACCTCAGGATTGATCTCCGGGTTGAAGACAACCTGGGTCAATCCGTCGCGGTCGCGGAGGTCCACAAATATGACCCCCCCATGGTCACGCCGGCGCTGCACCCACCCCATCAGTACAACTTCTTTGTCTATATCCTCTTTCCCCAGTTCATTGCAGCCATGGGTTCTTCGCATCTCGCCAAGTTTGTCAGATGTCACGGTATTCTTACTCCTTTTTTCCCAGTCGCGCGCCTACAGTCTCCAGGATACCTTCGAAAGGTATCTCCTCCTGCGCTTTGGTGGTCATGTTCCTTAAGATTGCAATCTTCTTATCAAGTTCATCATCACCGATGATCAGGACATAGGCAGCCCCGAGTCTGTCGGCACGTTTCATCTGGCTTTTCAAGCTGCGGCCCGCAAAATCCATCTCAGCCCGAATGCCCGTCTCCGAAAGTCTGGAAATCCACTCAAAAGCCACGGGCAGCGCCGGCTCACCGAGGGCCGCCACATAAAGATCCGGATTCATAGCATAACGCTTACCGGCCTGGGCCACAATTTCCGCCAGCCGGTCAAACCCGATGGCAAAACCGGTGGCTGGAATTTCAGGCCCGCCCAGCGCTTTGACCAGACCGTCATAACGCCCGCCGCCGGCGACGGCACTCTGGGCGCCGAGGCTTCCGGTCTGCATTTCAAATGTGGTGCGCGTATAATAGTCGAGCCCGCGGACCAGGCGTTTATCAATGGTATACGGTGTATCCAGATTTTCAAGGGCCGCTTTCACCGTTTCAAAATGCACGTGACAGGCATCACACAGGTGATCGAGGATCGACGGTGCCTCCGCCATAGCCTCCCGACAAGCAGGCACCTTGCAGTCCAGAACCCGCAGCGGGTTTTTATCCTTACGCCGGCGGCAGTCTGAACAAAGGTCGGCCTCTTGACCGGCTATGTAAGCCTGTAAGGCAGTTTTAAACCCAGGCCGGCACTCCGGGCAGCCCAACGAATTGATGTGGGCCTTGATATCGGTAACCCCCAGCCGGTTAAACAATAGCTTGAGCATGAAAATCAACTGGGCGTCCACATACGGGGAGTCACTCCCGAATACTTCCGCATTCAGCTGGTAAAACTGCCGGTAGCGGCCTTTCTGAGGTCTTTCCCGCCGGAACATGGGACCGATGGTATAAAACTTTTTCACCGGATCAACGGCGTAAAGCTTGTGCTGGATATAGGATCGCACAATGGAGGCTGTGGCCTCGGGCCGCAGGGTGATCAGGTCCCCCTTGCGATCCGGGAACGTATACATCTCTTTTTCAACGATATCCGTCTCTTCACCAATGCTGCGGGCGAAAAGTTCGGTGCGTTCCATGATGGGGATCCGGATATCTTTGAACCCGAACTCCGCAAACAGTCCGGTAGCGGTTTGCTCAATGTGCTGCCACAATTCCGACTCACCCGGCAGAATGTCTTTGAACCCTCTTATCAGCTGTATCATGCGTTCAGCAGTTCCCTTTTTCTAATTTTTTGGAATAACCTGTATATCTATCCAGCCCTGCGCATAGAGTCAATAACAATATAGACTCTACCGAAAATACCCTGGCCACCTCGAAATGAGGCAATATCCGTCCTGTTTTTTCCAGATAATGTTAAGGATTCTTTCACTTATTGGCATTATCGTGAGATTTTGCTATGCATGCTTTTATTCCAATGGGGCCCTGCGGGAATACAGCCAGGGCCTCTTTTGACAAAACCATCACAGGTACGCCTTGCTGTTTCCGACAGTTTTGTTTATATAAAAGGGAGAACATCTTAGAAGTTATCTCAAAGTACCGACTCAATTCATTTTCCGATACGTAACCACTAAAGAGGTGCCGCCATGCCAACACAGATCACCACCACAAAACTTATCAAGATGAAAAAGGATGGCGAAAAAATAGTCGCCCTGACCGCCTATGACTTCCCCTTCGCAAAAATCGTCGCGGATGCCGGGGTGCATGTCATCCTGGTTGGAGATTCACTGGGTATGGTTGTCCAGGGCGGGAACAGCACCCTGCCGGTCACAATGGAAGAGATGTTGTACCATACCAAGATAACGGCCCGGGGGGCTGCTGGCGCCATGGTGGTCGGCGACATGCCGTTCATGTCCTATCAGGCCGGACTGGACCAGGCGGTCGAAAACGCAGGGCGGTTTTTGAAAGAAGCGGATGCTGCGGCCGTCAAACTGGAAGGCGGTGCCGATGTGAGTGCCACCATTGCCGCTATTACCGCAGCCGGCATCCCGGTGCAGGCGCATATCGGCCTGACCCCGCAGTCGGTACACCAGATGGGCGGGTTCAAAGTCCAGCGGGATGAAGAGCGGCTGCTGGAAGACGCCAAGAAGGTCGAAGCTGCCGGGGCCTTCTCCGTCGTCCTCGAGGGCATCCCGGGTGATATATCCAAAAAAATCACCGCAGCCCTGTCCATCCCGACCATCGGCATCGGGGCCGGTCCCGACTGTGACGGCCAGATCCTGGTACTGCATGACATGCTCGGGCTCAACGACCGCCACCTGCCAAAATTCGTCAAGCAGTATGCCCGCCTGGGAGATGCGGCCCGGGAGGCCATTGAAAATTACGCCAAGGAAGTTGCCGACGGTTCTTTCCCGGCCGAAGAGCATTGTTATTGAAAAGGATTCAAGGAGTCGAGAAGTCAAGGGTTCAAGTGACAAATCTTCAAACCAATTGGTTTTGTTTTTGTTTTGAATTTCACGTACCCCTCGATCCCTTGGCCCCTCTGCCCCTAACACCGCCAGGTGAAATATGAAACCGGACATCGCAATCGTGGGATGTGGCAAGGTCGGGACCTCGCTGGCTTTCTTTCTTTCCAAAACAGGTTACCGGATAAGCAGCCTGTTCAGCAAAACCCGCGCGTCAGCGGAAAAAACCGCCGGCCTGGTGAACGGGCCTGATCCGGCTGAGTCGTCCTGGGCAGCCGCCCAGGCTGCCGATGTCCTTTTGATTACGACCCCGGATGACGTCATTGCCGATGCCTGCCAGGTCATCGCCGATCACAACGGTTTCCGGGAAAACACAACTGTCCTCCATTGCAGCGGCGCCCTGCCCTCCACAATCCTGGCACCGGCCAGAGCAGCCGGGGCCTTCACAGGTTCCATGCACCCGCTCCAGAGCTTTGCGGCCGCCAGAACGGACATCAACCCCTTTAATGGGATCAATATGGCCGTCGAGGGCGATGGTCAGGCCCTGACCCTGGCAACGCAACTGGCCCAGGATCTCGGAGCGCAGGCCCACACCATCAAGACCGAGGGCAAGACCCTCTACCATGCCGCGGCTGTGGCGGCCTCCAACTACCTGGTAACCATCCTTGAACTTGCCCTGCAAATGCTGAAAGCCGCCGGCATAGAACCAGACGGTGGTTTCACCATTCTCAAACCCCTGATAGAAGGCACCCTGAACAATGTTGAAAAAATAGGGATCCCGGAGGCCCTGACCGGCCCCATTGCCCGGGGGGACGTGGATACCGTCGCCGCACATATAGAGCACATCGTCGCCCAGGTGCCGGAACTAAAAGCCCTGTACTGCCGCCTGGGTGTGGATACGGTGGGTATCGCCCGGGCCAAGGGTTCCATCGATGATGCCCGGGTGCAAGATTTTCTCAAATTACTGAAACACTAAACCCGCAAAGTAAAAACCATTTTTTCATTGGGTAGCAATGGGATATCCTAAGCATATATGCGTTTTAAACCAATTTGCGGTATTGGCAAGGTTTCCCAACCTATCCCACGATTCACGCTACCCCAAGATATTGTGTTTTTATAAATTTTTAATATTCTTAACAAGCTCACAGCAAAAAGTAATATAGCTTAATATCAAACAAAACAACTATACAGCCCATAACTATATTTATTGATAGCAGTTTGCAATAGATCCCTATCGTGGAGACTCTAATAAACTGCGATTAAATGAATATCTAAAGTCCGTGGGCCCAATTCTCGCAAAATCAATCAGAGAGGGGCCATGAAAGACCACCGACTCTTTTTTTCCCCAAAATCTTTTTATTGCACTACTCTTCTTTTATCAGCCTACTGTATCACAATTATGAGCATGGCTCCTTTATGCTTGGCAGCAGACACTGACAAACAGGGCAATCAACTGGTCATATGTGTTCATGAACCTATTCTCATGCTGGACCCTGCTATCCATAGATCCAGACACATCCAGATTATTTTGAAAAATGTGCTTGACGCACTTACAACCCGGAATGCCGACATGCAAGTCGTGCCGCAGTTGGCTGATTCCTGGCAAGCTTTAGATGATACGACCTGGGAATTTAAGCTGAGAAGGGGTGTAAAGTTTCATAACAACGACGAGCTTACAGCCGAGGATGTCCAGTTTTCCTTGGAGAGGATACGTAAAGAAGGTGGAATAGAGGGAAACACATCACCTAGAATAAACCTTTTGGGATCAGTGTCGGAAGCAATCATTGTGGACCGGTACACCGTTGTGATAAAAACAAAAACCCCCTGGCCAATCCTTCCGTTAATGCTTTCATTTCATGAAATTGTTCCAAAAAAATATATGAATAGGGTGGGGTCGGAGGGGTTTCAGTCCCATCCCATCGGCACTGGTCCGTTTAAATTTGTCAGGCTTGAAAAAGACCGGCGTATTTTCTTGGAACGGTTTGAAAGCTATTATGGCGGTTCCCCCGCCATACCGCCTGTACAAAGGGCGCCATTGGAGTCCCTTGTATTTGAGTTTGTCCCCTCAAAATCAGAGCAGATCTGGATGTTGAAAAAGAGAGAATGCGACATCATCTCTCATGTCAACCCGGCTGCCCTCCCCATATTAAAAGCTAATCCGAGCATTAAAGTATTAGCTAGCCCAGCCACCAGAAGCTACTTTGCTGAAATAAATTGCCGCAAACCGCCTTTCGATGACCCCCGTATCCGGCACGCGTTAAATTATGCCGTTGACATCGATAAAATTGTAACCCAAGTCTTGCAGGGTAAAGGAATGGCTTTGCCCACTATTTTACTGCCTAATTCCATGGGATATAATCCGGCTCTTAAACCCTATTCATATGATCCTGAACTTTCAAAACGATTGTTGGCAGATGCGGCTTATAATCCAAAACATATTATTCAGATTCGTTGCAATAAAGACGAACTGCAATTTGGGAACATTCTTGCCGCCTTTATGGTCCGGATAGGTTTGAAATCGGAAATAAGCTTAGCTGAATTTCGGAAACCTTCAATTTTGGGGGAGACCGCCCCATGGGATATTGATGTGGGATCATGGGGAGATTCAACGTTGGACGCCGCAGGGATCATTTTACCGAAATTTCAAACCAACGGGCGGGGCAACTATTCAGGCTACTCAAACCAACAAGTCGACCGCCTTCTGGCCAAAGCAGAAAGTACATTAGATTTAAACTTTCGCAAAACCTGTTATCAGAAGATACAGGAAATAGTTTATCAGGATGCTCCCATGATTTTTGGTTATGCTAAGATGGAATTTTTTGGAGTCAGAATGGGTGTAAAAAATTATATCCCCTCCAGCACTGGAATGATGAATATGCACGATGTTTTTATCGAAAAAGGATCTGACCGATGAAGTTAATAAACCTACTGTTTAAAGACCGGAGCCTTGGATATAAATTTCTTGTGCTTCCAGGCATTCCGGTAATCATTGCCGTTCTTGTCATTTCTGCCGACGTCCTGACTTCCCAAAAGGAGATGCTAGTAACCAAAGCAAAAAAAAGGGCCTCTTTATTGAAGGAACTTTCTCTACTAACCGTTTCCAATGATTTTATTCTCTATAACAAAAGGATGATAGACAATATCGTCGATAATTTGGGTAGAAACTCAAGTGTCGCTTATGCCACTATAGTCGATTCAAGTGATAACCGCATACTTGCTCACAGCAATCATAGCTGGGATGGCAAAATTTTTACCCAAAATGCAACTCCAGCTCTTAAGGACGTCGAGGCCTATGAGATTTCCGGTGATATCGACATTTCAGGGAAAAAGTACGGTATTCTCAAAATAGGGTTTTCTTTCAAAGATGTTTATCAGGAAAACGCTTTCATAAAACAGCGGTTTCTTATAATCGCTTTCATCGCTCTATCGTTAGGGGCTATATTTTCATTTATCTTGTCTCGTATGGTAGGTGCCCCCATAAAAGCATTAGTTGAGCAGGCCCGTATTATTGGGGCAGGTAATTTTGAAAATGAAATTGTTTATCAAAGCAAGGACATTCTCGGCCAATTGGTTAATGAGTTTAATAAAATGGCGACAGCTTTGAAAACCAAACAACAAGAACTCATCAATAGCGAAGCACGTTTTCGCCATTTAGCTGAAAATATGCCCGTCATGATGGATGCTTTAGATGAAGATTTCAATATTATTGTTTGGAATCGGGAATGTGAGGAGGTAACTGGCTATACAGCTGATGAGATAATAGGCAATCCTGATTCAATCGAAATGTTATATCCAGATGATGCATATAGAGAAAAGATGTTTTCCGAATTGGCTGAATATGGATACTACTTCAGGAATAAGGAATATAAGCTCACCAGAAAAGATGGCACTGAAAGAACGATCAGTTGGTCCAATATCTCATCAAAAGTTCCAGTTTCAGGCTGGCATACTTGGGCTATTGGAGTGGATGTTACTGAGCGAAGGCGTGCGCAAGAGGGCCTTAGTGAAAGTGAGGCCAGACTTTCCCAAATTATCACGGGAAGCCCGGTTCCTACTTTTGTTGTAGACAACAACCATGTAACGACCCATTGGAATGTGGCACTTGAAAAGTTAACTGAAATTTCGGGAGATAATATTATCGGTACGAGGAGCCAATGGAAAGCCTTCTATTCAGAGAAAAGGCCCGTTATGGCCGACTTAATCGTCAAATCCGTCTCAGAAATTGAAATCTCTAAATATTACGATGGCAAGTGCAAAAAAACAGAAAACATAGAAAATGCATACGAAGCGGAAGACTTTTTTCCAGATCTAGGTAAAGAAGGCAAGTGGCTCTTTTTTACGGCCGCGCCTTTGCGCAATAGTGCCGGTGAGACGATTGGTGCTGTTGAAACCTTACAGGATACCACCGCACGAAAAAAGGCTGAGCAGGCTTTGAGAGAATCCGAGGAAAAGTATCGGCTTTTAGTAGAATTTGCAAGTGATGCCATATTTATTGCCCAAGATGATAGAGTGAAGTTTCCAAACCCCAAAACCCTTGAGTTGGTAGGATATTCTGAAGAGGAGTTGGCCCAAACACCCTTTGGCAATTTGATTCACCCTGAAGATAGGAACATGGTTTATGATCGCTACTACCGGGCATTAGAAGGAAAAGGTCTTCCAGATGCATATACCTTTAGAGTCCTAAACAAGAAAGGCGAGTACTTAGATGCGTATATAAATGCCACGCCCATAATATGGGAAGGAAGATCAGCTACGCTTAATCTAGCCAGGGATATTACTGCTCAGAAAAAAATTGAGGAAAAGTTACGTCAATCACAAAAAATGGAGGCCATCGGCACCCTTGCTGGCGGGATTGCCCACGATTTTAACAACATCCTTTCAGGCATAATTGGATATGCCCAACTCTTGCAGATGAAAATTCAACAAGACAGCGATTTGCAGGTCTATGTAGATGCGCTCCTTAAAGCCGGAGATCGAGCTAAAAACCTGGTCAACCAGATTTTGGCCTTCAGTCGACAGTCAACGGTCGAATATCGACCAGTAGAAATTCAACTTATTGTCAGGGAAGCTTTGAAACTGCTGGGGTCAACATTGCCAAGCACCATCACGATACACCAGAATATACAGAATGATTGCGGTCTAGTTCTCGCGGACAACACCCAGATACACCAGATCTTAATGAACCTGTGTACAAATGCATACCACTCGATGGAAGGAACCGGCGGGGAACTTTCTGTTGATCTAAAAGAAGTTGAATATACTGCTGGTGCTGAAAGAGTGACAGAGGGGAATATGAACACCGGGAAGTATGCCTTGCTGGTAATAGCTGACACAGGTACTGGGATAGATACCGATATTGTGCCCCTGATTTTCGATCCTTACTTTACAACCAAGGAGAAAAGCAAAGGCACCGGTTTGGGTTTGGCCGTAATTCATGGCATCGTAAAAAGTTATGGAGGATATATTACCGTCGATAGCGAGATAGGAAAGGGAACTACATTTAATATCCATTTTCCTATCATTGAGACCCTGTCGGCAACATCAGATACAAAGACTGCTCAACCCATAAAAAAAGGCAATGAACGTATCCTGCTCATAGACGACCAGAAGGATGTTCTTGAAATAGAACAACAGATGCTGGAAGCACTCGGCTACCAGGTTACCCCTATAACCAGTAGTATTGAAGCATTACGCACCTTCAGTGAACATCCTGATGGTTTTGATCTTGTCATCACTGACATGACCATGCCAAATATGACCGGAGAGACACTTGCTGGTGAAATAAAAAAAATTCGACCCAATATTTCGATTCTTCTTTGTACAGGCTTTAGTGAAGGCTTGTCAGAAGAAAGGGCTGCTGATATAGGAATTAAGGGTTTTCTTATGAAACCGATAGCCTTAGATGAGCTTTCATATAAAGTCAGGGACCTTCTATGTTCAGAATAACAACTGTATGTAGTGGGTGCCAAGTATATATGAACATGGCCAGTCGAGTGGCGCAGGGGCACCTCCCCCCTGCGCTCTCACAGATACGGACGTGAGCCTCTCGGCTCATCGGCTCCTATCGTCCAGCCAACGCATAGGCAAAGGACCAGTGTGCAAACAGCCGTGGCTGGTATTTTCTAATCCGTCTTAGCCATTGCTGCGATCTTCGTTGACGTCCCCGCAAACGTTTGTATTTTCGACTTGCCCATCTCGACAATATCCTGTCAAGATACCAAAAAGTTCGGTAGAATGCCGACTTATAGTAGCCACCATAGTAATTTATCCAACCCCTTATGATGGGGTTGAACATATGCGCAAAGTCCTCTAACGACTTATCGGTGCGACGATGCAGATTCCAACTGCGTAATTCTTGCCGTATCGCCTTAGTAGCCTTGTTGCTTACAGCTCGACTGAAATTGACAAAATACTGTCCTTTGCGGCTTCTCGAAAGACGCGGCCTGAACGTGAACCCCAGAAAATCAAAGCTCTCGTTGGCATAGTTGCCCTTTCGGTGGCCGCGTTTACAATAGACAATCTTTGTCTTTTGAAGATTCAATTCCAGCCGACATTTAGCCAGTCGGCGCTTGATACTTACCAGCAAGAACTTGGCCTGCTTCTCGCTCACACAGTGGCAGATTACATCATCGGCATAACGTTCAAACGGTATTTCAGGAAAATGCCTCTCCATCCACTTATCCAATGCATAGTGCAAAAAGAGATTGGCAAGCAGAGGACTGACGACGCCACCTTGGGGCGTCCCTTTCAACCGGTCCAACAAAGTTCCGTCGGGCAATTGAGCCGGAGCCTTGAGCCACCTTTCAACATACAACAACACCCACTTGCAGTCGGTGTGTTGCCGCACGGCACGCATCAAAAGCTCATGATCAATCTCATCGAAGAACCCTTTGATGTCCAGATCCAGTGCCCAGTGATATTGCCAGCACCGTTGACGGACCACGCCGACTGCTTGTAACGCCGACTTGCCCGGCCGATACCCATAAGAGTCACCATGAAAATGCGGCTCCAGTATCGGTTCCAAGTACTGCTTTACCACCATCTGTGCTACTCGATCTGCAACCGTTGGTATGCCTAATGGTCGCTTACGACCATCAGGTTTGGGGATCTCCACTCGGCGTACCGGCGGTGGGAAATAGCTTCCCGAGGACATCCGATTCCAAAGTTTGTAAAGATTATTCGATAGATCCTTCTCAAACTCCTCAATCGACTGCCCGTCCACTCCGGCTGCGCCCTGATTTACCCTCACCCGCTTGAATGCCTCCCAAACTGATCGTTTGGCAATCGAAAACGGCTTTGCTTTACCCAAAAGATTCCTCCCAGTTCTGGTTGATCTCCCAAGAAAAGCTGGACAATGCAGCTCCTTCGCTCCAGCTCCATTACAGAACCTTCATCACTACTACGGCTGCTCCGCCCCTGTGCCTCGCATCGGTACTCTCACTCTTGTGGGGCCTCCACTTGAGCTTCTCCCTTAACATCGAGGCGACAGGTTCCCACGTTCCGCATAGGAGCCTGGATCAGAGTCACGCCACTTCTATGCCGGACGCCGCTCAGGCAGTAAGCAGATATCCCCCTGAGCTTATCCTGGCGTACAGATAGGCACCAGTTTTGACGTCACCCAAAAATTTTCGACACCTCATCAGTGGTTCGCTTGTACTCGCCTCTCTGATCCACAACTGATCCTGTCTTGCAGGACCTTTTCCCCAACGCTCACCACCATGGCTCTTTACCACAGCAGCTTAGGGTGTTTTGGAGCCTGCTCCTGCAAGCCGATTCCGAGGGGCCATACCCTCATCTCCTGTGCAGTTACGCACACTTTATACAAAGTGCGCTCGTGGCGCACTATCTGCTATATATCAAAACATTTAAAACAATTGTGATATATACAGGTTCTGGCAAGCTAACCAAAAACACCAAAATCATTCCACGGTTGAAATCAATCAGTTCCAACTACGGACTATGGGTAACAGTCTGCGATCCATTGCGCTACAATTAGCGAGACGTTTCACGTGGTTTACCGTCCCGGCCCGATGTGATATATTTCTCACAATTCGGCTAACCCTGATCTGCCAGTCTTATCCCGAATCTCCTTTTGGCCGTAACATATCTTTCCAGGACACTATTTCATTGAGTGATTCTGGTTTAATATTGGTACTGAAATGTTACCCATAGATATCAGAGAACAGGTCATTGATTGGATAGTTCGCAGACTTGCGCCAATAGTGATTATAGTCGCTCTAGTTGGAATTATCCTCACTATTCTTACTGCACCTGGACAGCTACATCGAATTGCCGCCCCTGCACTCGGAATCGTATTAATAGCCCCCGCATGGTTGCTTGTTCTGCGGGGTCGTTATCGTCTGGTATCCCCTCTATTGATTTTATGTTTTTCCCTACCCATCCTTTCTGGCTTGATATTGAGTGGCGGTGTCCGTGCACCTGCATTTATTGGGATCATACCAGTTGCAACCCTTGTTTACTGCCTCTATGGCCTTCCAAAAACTGTCACCTATTGCATGCTGACACTAATTGTGGGTGGCGTATTTGTAATACTTGAATCAAAACAAATTCTGCCGCACTACACGCAACCTCAGGCAAGTTTTATACTATCTATATATGGCATCTGGCTATCTTGCGCTGTGATCTTTATCACAGCCCCGATAAAACTGATGCATAAAGCTCTTAACGTTAGCGAAAATCAGAGGTTGGCAACAGCGGTTGAAATCTCAAAAAGAAAAGCAGCCTTAGATAAACTACAGGAAAGCGAAGAGCGGTACAAAATTCTTGCTGAGAACATCAATGATGTCATTTGGAGTTCAGATTTGGCTTTTAATTGGATTTATATCAGCCCGTCACAAAAAAAATTAACCGGTTACAGTGCCGAAGAGACTATGAAAATGTCGCTGCCTGAACTAGTAACAGCTGAAACTGCAGAAAAAACCTCTAAAGTTTTAGTGGAAGAGCTACACCAGATAGAAAGGCGAAAACAACGCGATATTTCGAAGGTATTTGAGGCGGAGTTTAATTGTAAGGATGGATCGACTGTTTGGGCCGAAATAAGCGTAAATCTTCAGTTTGATGAAAATGGCGAACCTGAAAGCCTTTTCGGGGTTACCCGGAATATTGAAGACCGAAAAATGGCAGAAGAAGAATTGTGGGAAAGCGAGGAAAGGTTTCGAACATTGGTCGAAGAGTCTCCACTCGGGATTTCTTTAATCGGAAGAGATGGTCGTTACAAGTATCTCAACCCCCGGTTTGAAGAAATATTCGGTTACACGATCGACGATGTCCCCACAGGAAAGGAATGGTTTAGAAAAGCCTATCCGGATGAAACTTATCGTCAACAGATAGTTAGCGCTTGGGTCGAAGATAAAAATAAAACGGGTATCGGGCAATATAGACCACAGACTTTCACCGTGACATGCAAAGACAGATCGCAAAAAGAGATCCATTTCCTGCCGGTCACAATGGAAAATCGGGATCAGTTCGTAATCTATGAAGACGTTACCGAGAGGTCACTCATGGAGCAACAGTTTCAGCAGGCCCAGAAATTCGAGGCAATCGGAACGCTTGCCGGTGGTATTGCCCACGATTTTAATAATCTCTTAATGGGAATCCAGGGCCGGGCCTCACTCATGGCGACAGATCTTGAGCCCTCTCACCCTCATCAAGAACACACTAAAGCCATTGAGGCTTATATCAGAAGTGCCACCGACTTGACGAAGCAGCTTTTAGGCCTTGCCCGGAGCGGAAAATATGAAGTAAAGCCCATCGATGCAAATGAATTGGTGCGGTCCAGTTCGGATATGTTTGGTCGGACAAAGAAAGAAATACAGATACACAAGCGATTCCAAGATCCGCCACCTGTGATCGCTGTTGACCGAAATCAGATCGAACAGGTCTTGCTGAATATATATATTAACGCCTGGCAGGCCATGCCTGATGGCGGCGACCTTTACTTGGAGACTCAAATTGCAACTCTTGATCCTACGTTCTGTGAGCCCTATCAGGCTAAGCCGGGCCAGTATGTAAAGATATCGGTGACGGACACGGGCACTGGTATGGACTCAGTCACGCGGCAGCGTATATTTGACCCTTTTTTCACAACTAAAGAAAAAGGCCGGGGGACAGGGCTGGGATTGGCTTCAGCTTATGGCATCGTAAAGAACCACAACGGCATTATCTTGGTTTATAGCGAAATCGGCTACGGCAGTACATTCAACATCTATTTGCCATTATCAGACAAAGACGCCTTTCGGGAAGTCCCTATGGGAAAGAGTCTGATCAGGGGATCGGAAACTGTACTTCTGGTTGACGATGAAGAAATGATTCTTGAGGTTGGGCAGGAGATGCTGGGAAAATTAGGTTACTGCGTTTTTGCCACCCCCAGTGGAGAAAAAGCTATTGAGATGGTAAAACAAAAAGGCAATGATATTGATATGGTAATCCTCGATCTCATTATGCCCGGCATGGATGGCAGCAAAGTGTTTGACGGTATCAGGGAGGTCATACCCCAAATGCCGATTCTACTATCAAGTGGCTATGCAATCAATGGGCAGGCCGACGCGATCATGCAAAAGGGGTGCAACGGTTTTATTCAAAAACCCTTCAATATGGCCGGGCTCTCCATAAAAATCAGACAAATTCTGGATGGCGCCAAAGATCGAGATTAACGAGCCCGAATATATATCCCCGAATTATATCTTGAAAAGGGTTAACTTCGCATCACCCAGGTTTTGATTGGCCTGGGTCAGTTTCTCTTCGCCGGAGATAACGGCCACGGCACTTTGGGCAGCACTGTCATTGAAATACTTTTCACCCACAGCCATGACATCCTGGCGGGACACGGATAGAAGCCTGGTTTTATAGGCCTGTCGGGCGTCATCGAAAAGACCGACCAGGTCCCGGTAGAATGCCTTGCGGGCGGCTGCGCCGGGGGGGTCGGGCTTGTCTATTTCAGAACAGACCTGCAAAATCGCCTCCTTGATATCCTCCTGGTTGAACTCACCGCCGCGGACAAAATCCGCCGCGTTGCGGTATACCGCCAGGGTTCCCAGGATGTGCGGATCCCGGTAGGATCCAAATCCAAAAAGGCCCTCTTCTGAATTGTAGATTGCGAAACCGCCATAGGCCCCGCCCTTTTCCCTGATTTCCCGGTGCAGGTACAGGGACCGCAGCATCTTGGCGGTGACCGACAGAACGGGTGCGTCGGCGTGCACCATCCTGACCGCCGGGAAAACACTGGCTACATAGGAAACAGCCGAGGCGGTCGACCAGCCTTCCCGGGCCAGACTGCGGTCCGGTGTCTCCGGCAGGGATGGACGGGAGTTTTCAACCGCGGCCCCCAAAGATGCGTTCACCGCGGCTGCCAAATCTGCGGCCGGAGCGAGGGCCTTCTCGTCCCCGATCAGGGCCATCTTCAAGTTACCGGCCCTGAAAAGCGCCTTCCCAATGGTGGTCAGGGTATCAGCCAGCGCTGCCACTTTCGCGTCGTCGATATCATCCGTAACAGCCTTGACGGACCGAAGTTGATGGATACCGCTCCATTTTTCACTGAGCAGCCCGGCGGGACTGAAGTGCCGCGATGCCATCGAAATTGCCAACCGGTGCCCATTCTGGAGAACCATCGCTTCCAGGCCGGCCCGGTATTCCAGCAGGAGGTTTTTCAGACGATCGTGGTCGGCAAAGCTGTAATCGGCGACCATTTCACTGAGGATGTCAAACATCGCCGCCTGGTTCCGGTTCAGGCACTTGGCATTAAAAGAAACAAAGGGAAAACACTCCCCCTGCTCGGTGAAAGTGGTGCGGGCATGGGATGCGAGTCCCAGGCCGCCGGTGGTCAGGTCAACCCGCCGGGCCATTTCAACGTAGCTGCTTTTCCCGGTACCGACCTTGGGCAGAGCGTAAGCGAAAAACGGTACCAGCGGCAGCAGCTCCGGATCAAGTCCCCGCGCATCCAGCGCAGAGGCTAAATAGAAAATACCGGCAGTGGGCTGGCAATAGGAAACCGCCGGAGCGGCTTCTAACACAGCCGTGGGTTCAACCCGGGGAATCGAGGCCGGGATGTCCGCCAGTTCCAGGGTCGGCAGGCACCCGATGTCCTCTTCCGACTCCTGCAGCCGGGCCAGGGCTTTGGCATCCGCATCGATACGGCTGACATCATCCGCGGTGAGCGTGGCGCCTATTTTTTCCAGGGCTCGGGCCTCGCGGTCCTGTTCGCGGGCTTCCATCTCCGGGTCGGGGTTTAAAACGAGTTTCACGCGGTGGGGGTTGTCCAGCAGATACCGGCGGATACGTTTTTCAAAAAAAGGGCCGGCGGCCACTGCGGACCGGATCTTCGCCAGGTCTTCGTCCAGTTTCAGGATCCGTTCGGGCTGCCCGCCGTGCAACCAGGTCGCACAGATACTCATAAACAGTCGTAACCCCTGTGGGTAGGGCGTGTTGCGGACCTCTTTGCGGTGGAATTCCAGCTGGTGAATGGCAGCGTCAATGAGGGATCGCTCGATCCCGTTTTCCACCAAATCTGTGAGAACCTCAAAAACAATCTTTTCAACCGCGTCGGAATCTTCCGCCCGTACATCTTTGAGGCCGATATTAAACACCGTGTCGCGGTTGTCCGCGTCAAAGCCGGAATAGTCGCTCAGGGCTGATCCCAGCCCGGCATCAATGAGTGCCTTACGCAGCGGCGAGGCGGGATTGCCGGCCAAAATCTGCTCCAAAAGAGCCAGCACCAGGACCTCGAAGGTGTCCGTAATATCCGCGCAGAGCCAGGCCAGGCAGGCCTGGTGCTTCTTGGCGGGGTCCTCGTTTTTCCCCAGCATAAAAGGGAACGCCGCTGCGCGAGGCTTTTCCCAACGCGGCTGACTGGGCACAGTCGTCCCAGGGTCTATTTTGGTAAAATTCTTTAAGATCTTGGTCTCAATGAACCGCAGGTGTTCCTCCAGCGGCAGGTTCCCGTATGTGTAGAAATAGGCGTTGCTGGGATGATAATGGCGACGGTGAAATTCAACCAGCTGTGCATGGGTCAGGTCGGGGATATGGGCCGGCTCTCCGCCCGAGTTGAACCGGTAGGTCGTATCCGGGAAGAGCGATGAGAGCAGGGATTGACCCATCACCTGGTTCGGTGAAGACATGGCCCCCTTCATCTCGTTGTAGACAACCCCCTTGAAGGCCAGTTGCGGAACGCCGTCTTCCCGGTTGCCATCCACAGTTTCCAGCCGGTGGCCTTCCTGTTTGAAACTCAACGCGTCTATTTTAGGAAAAAAGGCCGCGTCCAGGTAGACATCCATCAGGTTGTAAAAATCTTTCCGGTTCTGGGATGCAAACGGGTACATGGTCCAGTCCGAAGCGGTAAAGGCGTTCATGAACGTGTTGAGACTCCGCTTGATCATGGAAAAAAAGGGATCCCGGACAGGAAACTTGGCCGATCCGCAAAGCGCAGTGTGTTCCAGGATATGCGCCACACCGGTTGAATCAGCGGGAACGGTTTTAAAGGCCACCCCAAAGGTGTTCTCACTGTCTGTTGAAGCCAGGTGCATGTGCCTGGCACCGGTTGCCGGGTGCCGGAGTTCACACAGGGTTGCCGCCAGGTTTTCCAGGGGGGCGACGTGGACCACCTCATAACCGCCAATTTTATCGCCCGGTTGCAGCGGCAATATTTTCTGTTCTGTTTCTTTATCCATCGATTTTCCTTTCAGCGCCCCCACCAGCAGGGCCAGCCCCCACTTCCGTTAAGGGAAAATTCGCGGCTACAGTTTCAGCCTGCGCCGGTATCACTCGGGTCTAACCCGGTACACACCCCGGCTTTGACGTTGGATACGGCCAAGTTTATGCAGCCTGAATATAATATTGCGCAATTTCTTTTCACCAAAACCGGTTTTGGCCTGGATATCCGCCAGGTCAGCCCCGTTTTTAAACGTTTTCAGGGCCGCGTACACCGTATCGGCCGCGGTCTTCGCCAAACGCGGCTTTACCGCCTTGCGTCTGCGTTTTCCACCAGTCAACCGCCCGCCGGCAACGCTACCTGCAGCTATTTCCCGCACCAGCATTTCAAGCCGGTCCAGCCTGTCTCCGAGTTTATCGATATCGGTCTTGGTGGGCAGATCGTAATACTGCATAAAGAACTTAACCATGGCGTCGAAACTGACGGCCTTGCCCTTTTTCTTGATCATCCCATCCCCCCCCGAATCTTAAACCTGTCAATAATTACAGCCAATTAACCACGGGAACCTGTTTTCAAAACGTAAGGAATCTACCGCCAAAAGTCAAGCTCAGTCGATAAGGGATAAACAATGCTGCCAATCCATTCAAGAGGCGGAAACTATCAGTTTTATGTTTTAAGTGTTATAAGAGCAGGATCCAGGGGGTCAAGGGTCCGAGGGGCCAAGTGAAACTCTAAAGACCCTTAGACCGGGACTTTCACTTGAACCCTCGACCCCTTGGCACGCAGTGAAGCGAACGCGCTATCCTGGAACCCTTTGCTCAAGCTAAGTTGAAAAAGGCTCGGTAAGAAACGAAGTAACTAAAAGCACAAAACTTAACACCTAACACGGATTTTGTATGACCTCACCACGCACCCTGCTTTCGGCCTGGAACCTGCACCCTAAAAAACAGCTCGGCCAAAATTTCCTGGCCGAGCCTTCGACTGCCAAAATGATCATAGAACGCGCCGGCATTACCCCGGAGGATACCGTCCTTGAAATCGGCTCCGGACTGGGGGCGCTGACCATCCCGGCCGCGGCCCGGGCCCGCCGGGTCATCGCAGTCGAAACCGACCGGCAGATCGCCGACCTGTTGAAAACCGAACTGCTGGCCGCCGGCAGCGACAATGTCGATATCGTGCGCGACAGTATTCTTAAGGTGGATATTGCCCAACTGGTTGCTGACGAGAAGCGCAAGATTGTGGTGATCGGCAACCTGCCCTATAACATTTCCTCCCAGATCCTGGTTCAACTGGTAGCCGCCCGCGCAATGGTCAGCCGCGCGGTGCTCATGTTTCAAAAGGAGCTTGCGGAAAGACTGGTTGCCGTTCCGGGGAACAAGGTCTACGGACGCATCACTGTCTTGCTGGCCTATTGTGCTGAAATTAAAACCGTCGCTACGATCAAGGCCCGGATGTTTTACCCCCGCCCCAAAGTGGATTCCGAAGTCCTGGAAATCTGTTTTCGAGAAGAGATCGACCGGCCTGCCGATGATGAAGCGTATCTTTTCCAGGTGATCAAGGCGGCCTTTGGCAAGCGCCGTAAGACCCTGAAAAATGCCCTCAGCCAGAGTCAACTTGGCATCGACGGATCAACGGCCGCAAGAGCGCTCACGGCAGCTGCCATTGATCCGATACGCCGGGCTGAAACTCTGACGGTTGATGAATTCGTTTGCCTGAGCAATATAATGAGGGCTTTGTAATAGCTAACCTGACAACCCTTTTACAATACCAGTTAAGCCAGCAAATTTGTGATATACTCAACATATCTAATACTTGGTGGAAATTGTGATAATTGGCAAGATAGGCCAACGCCTTCATAGATTTTTTCAACATACAACATATTGCGGTTGCGCCCCGGAGCAACCATAATTTTTATGATTCGCACCTGTTGCAGGAAGTGTTGACTGCCTAAAAGCCTAAGCATCTCTTAATGTTCAATTTGGAGGTCCCGTAATGGATCAGCGGCCAACCTACGAAGAATTAGCGCAAAGGGTCAAGGAATTAGAGAAGGAGGCTATCTTTCTCAAGCGGGCGGATGCGGATTTGCAGGCGAAAGAAGCATTTCTTGATCGTGTTATTGATCAGAGTCCGTTTGCAATCTGGATAATCTCCTGACGCAAGATAGAGCAGGCGTGCCGCGAAAATATCGTTTTCACGGTGCTGGCTTGTGGATAGGAACCCGATTATTCTACCATTGCCGCCTTTGTATCCTCAATGCAGGATCAGATATTATTAACCTGGTCTATCGAATGCCCGATGCTGCCAAGATGGATGTTTACTGATTCGATATCTATAGTTATCGAATCAGTAAATGAAAATATAGTCAATTTTGCGTATGATGCAAGTAATAGTAACCCGAAAATATCACGAAGGCGTATATACTGATTATGTCTGAAAAACCTACCTATGAAGAACTTGAGCAACGGATTCTAGAATTAGAGCGATTTGAATCCGACCGCGAGCGAACGGAGAGAAATTTAAAGGAAAGTGAACAGCGATACCAATCTCTAATCAATACCATGAATGAGGGATTAGTCGAGGTGGATAAAAACTGGGAAATCACATTTATCAATGATCGATTTTCTAAAATGTTAGGTTACAGTCCTGAACAACTTATAGGTCGCCAATTTAATGATTATGTATGCCAGGAATACAAAGAAAAGGCTCAAGAAGAGTATACGAAACGCGGTCAAGGGCAAGCGGGAAGGTACGAACTTGAGTTGGCCAGGGCAGACGGCCAAAAAATTCCTGTGTTTTGTTCTCCCAAGCCCTTTTATGATACGAAAGGCAACTATCTCGGCAGTCTCGGGGTAATTACCGAAATTACAGAGCTCAAGCAAATCGAAGGTATGTTGAGAAAAAATGAGACCTGTCTATCAAAAATAAACGAATGTTTTTTAAACTTCGTGCCAGACTCGCTTGTCAACATCAATCATCTCACTTCGCTTTGCGGGAAGCTTTTCGGGGCAACTTGTGCAATCTACAACCGCCTTGACGAGGGAATTCTCTGTTCCTGGGGTCAGTGGAACACCCCGACAGATTATAACCCTGTGGACAGGCCAGATGGGCATATATGTTACGACGTAATCAAAGATGGGGCCGACGAGGTCTTTGTCGTTTCTGATCTGCAAAAAACCCACTACGCCCAAACAGATCCTAATGTCATCCCCTATAAATTGCAAACTTATATCGGAAAAGCAGTCAAATTCAGCACCTCCTGCGTCGGTTCGTTATGTGTCGTTTTTCAAGATGATTATGTTCCCAACGAAGCAGACAAGAAGATAATAGGAATCATTTCCTCTGCCATTGGTGTGGAGGAAGAACGTAGGCAGGCTAATGCATCACTGCACGAACGTGAATCGCTTCTAGAAGCATTTACTAATGCACTGCCAGACATAGCATTTATATTAGATGAAGACGGAAAATATGTTGAAATAATGGCTGCACAAAATCATCTTTTATACGCTCAGGCAGAAAAAATGAAGGGTCGTTACATGCACGATATTTTACCAAATGAATCTGCTGACAAATTTCACAAGATAATACGAAATACGATTAACCTAGACGAGCCTCAAATCCATGAATATAAGCTAGATGTGCCTGCAGGAGAAACTTGGTTCCAAGCCCGAACATCACCTATGGGAAATAAAATTGACGGGAAAAATGGGGTTGTTTGGATAGCTCATGACATTACTCAACATAAGCAGTCTCAAGAGGCTTTACAGAATAGCGAGGAACGTTTCCGGGCATTGGCTGGGGCTACATTTGAAGCGGTATTTATTTCCGAAAAAGGAATCTGTACGGATACAAATCAAGTAGCAACGAAAATGTTTGGGTATGAACATGACGAATTAATAGGAATATTTGGAACAGATGTTATTGCTCCTGAATCCAAAGAATTAGTGAAACATCAAATGTTATCAGGGTCCGAAGAACCATATGAAGCAATAGCACAAAGAAAAGATGGAACAACTTTTCATGCCGAAATTAGAGGAATTATGGAACAATATAAAGGTAAAAGTGTTAGGGCAACAGTCGTTCGAGACATAGATCGTATAAAACGAACGGAGGAAGCCCTTCGAAAGTCGCATGGCAAATTGGAAATGTTAGTTAAGAAACGTACTTCAGACTTAGTAAAGATAAATGAGCGTTTGAAATGTGAAATCGAGGAGCATAAGAGCACTGGGTCAGCCTTAAATAAAAGAAGAAAAGAAGTTGAAAAAAAAGCAAAAGAGCTTGAGGAACTTAACACTGCATTGAGAGTCCTCCTAAAGCAACGGGATAAAGATAAAATAGAATTCGAAGAAAAAATTATTGCTAATACAAAAACACTTGTTTTGCCTTATATCGAAAAACTCTATTGTAGTCGATTGAGAGAACACCAAACTGTATATTTAAATGTTATAAAATCAAATCTCGAAAGCATTATTGCACCATTTTTAAGCCAATTGGTCTCGAAATATTCCGATCTTACACCGACTGAAATTCAGGTTGCAAACCTTGTTAAGGAAGGTAAAACGACCAAAGAGATAGCTGTGATATTAGATTCCTCTGCAGGGGCTATTGATTTTCACCGCAACAATATTAGGAAAAAACTTGGCCTCTGTAATACTAAAACAAACTTAAGATCCTTTCTTTTAACTCTCATTTAATACAAGCTTTTACCTTACACTCCTCTAATAGTTTTCTAATATTTACAT
>CAZYGG010000016.1:0-59643 GCA_964647585.1 uncultured Desulfobacterales bacterium | reverse complement strand
TCCACGGCGATGTCGAAGCCATTGACACCCCCATCGGCTACCTGCCCTATTACGAGGATCTTAAAGTACTGTTCAAAGAGATTATAAACAAAGAATACAGCCAGGAACTCTACACCCGGCAGTTTTCCCTCTACCTGAATAACATCCTGGCCCGGGTTAATATGCAGATCGAAGCCTATGGGAAAGAGGAAAACATCCCGCCCCAACTGTTTGAAGTGCTCGACACGCAAAAGCAGGGCCTGGTGGCCCTGCAGACGAAGTTCGGCGCCGTGGTGACGCCGGAGCAGTTGCTGTCAGCGTAGCCATTCGCTACACAATATGATACACCCAAGGGCAACGTCGGTGACGTTGCCCTTTTTGTATCCCGCTTTCGGGTTAAGGCCAAAACCGTTAATCAACAGTTGGGATGCAAAGGATATCTATAGCAGAGAATGAGAACCCCATGAACCCACCTGCAAACCCCGTATCCATTGTCAAAGTGCTGCTCAGCGGCCGTATGGGCCTGGCGCTGATCATGGGCTTTGCTTCCGGCCTGCCGCTCTTACTGACCATGAGTGTCCTGCAGGCCTGGATGACGGAAGAAGGGGTGGACCTGACGGTGATCGGCCTGGTTTCCCTGGTCCAGATCCCCTACACCTGGAAAATCCTGTGGGCACCTTTACTGGACCGCTATGCCATTTTAGGACTGGGCCGTCGCCGGGGGTGGTTGCTCGTCTCCCAGGCCGCCCTGATTGCCGCCATTGCCGGCCTCGGCCTGTGCAACCCGGCCGGAAACTTTACCCTGATGGTCATGGCCGCCGGGCTGGTGGCTTTCTTCAGCGCCTCCCAGGACATAGTCATCGACGCCTATCGCCGGGAAACCCTCGCCGACGATGAACTGGGGCTGGGATCTTCGCTCTATATCAACGGCTACCGCATCGGCATGATGCTTTCCTCGGGCGGCGGCCTGATCCTGGCCGATCACATGGCCTGGTCCAATGTGTACCTCCTGATGGCCGCCATTATGGTGCCCTGCCTGGTAACCACCCTGCTCGCCCCGGAACCGGACATGCCGCTGGGCAAACCCCGCACCCTGAAAGAAGCGGTCATCGACCCGCTGTCAGAATATTTCCGTCGCAAAAATGCGCTTTTGATCCTGGCCTTCATCCTCTTCTACAAAATCGGGGACTCCATGGCCAGCGCCATGACGACCCCTTTCTATCTCGCCATCGGGTTTTCTAAAACCGAGATCGGTGCCGTGGTGAAGATATTTGGTACCGGTGCGGTTATCGGGGGTGCGCTGGTCGGCGGGGTACTCATGCTGCGGCTCGGTATCAACCGCAGCCTCTGGGTGTTCGGTGTATTACAGGCCCTGTCCACAGCCTGCTTTGCGATCCTGGCCCGGATCGGTCCCAATCTGAATGCCCTGGCCGGCGTCATCGCGTTTGAAAATGTCAGCAGCGGCATGGGCACGGCCGCTTTCGTGGCCTACATGGCCAGTCTTACCAACAAGAAATTCACCGCCACCCAGTACGCCCTGCTCACCAGCCTGATGGCCTTTCCCCGGGTCCTGGCGGCGGCGCCCACGGGGTTTTTTGCCAAACATCTGGGCTGGGCGGAATTTTTCATCTTCTGCGCGCTGATCGCCATACCGGGGCTGCTGATGCTCGTTAAGGTCGCGCCTTTTAAACAAAAATAGCGGGGCGCCTTTTAAATAGGGTTGCCTTTTGGCTGAGCCAAACTTATTATTTTTAGCAACGCAGGATTCAAGGGGTCAAGGGTCCGAGGGGTCGAGTGAAATGCAAGAACCTCTAAAAATGAATCCGGCTTTTTACGAATTCATAAACACTTGGCCCCTTGAACCCTCGAATCCTGGAACCCTTTGTTCCCAGACCCACTTCGCCGGCAATATTGGTAAAGAACCTAGAATAACGGCACCCTAACGCAAAAAAAGGAATCCATGCCCGACATCGTCCAGAAAAAAATCCAGGCCATCCATGCCCAAAAACGCGAGGTCCTCAGTCTGCCGCCCAAAAAGGCCCTGGACACAATTCTCGCCGCCGAGCATCCGGCCGCCATCGTGCACGCCTTCACCGAACAGGACTTCCACCTGCTGATCCACGATATTGGTATCGATGACGCCCGGCCCCTGCTGGCCCTGGCAAATGAACGCCAGGTTGAATACATCGTTGACACGGAAATATGGCACGGGGACCAGATCGACGACCTTTTGACCATCCAGTGGCTGGAAGCCCTCTACCAGGCCGACCCGGACAGAACAACGCGCTGGTTAATGACGGAGAAAATCGAATTTCTGGAACTCTTCCTTTTCAAGAATGTACAGGTCATCATCCGGGAACACGACGAGGAAAGCGGCACGCTGCCCGAATCCTGTTTCTCCTACGACGACACCATATACATCAACATTCCCGATTACCCCCACCCTGAGAGTCCTGAAGCAGATGATGAAAAACTGAGAAAACAGCTGGTGCGGGACCTGCTGAACCGGATGGCAGCCACCGATTACCCCCGGTACCGCAGTATCATCCTTGAAGCCGTAAGGGTTATTCCAGCCGAAACAACCGAAGAAGAGTACCGCCTGCGTAATGTCCGCATGGCGGAAAAGGGATTCTTACCCTGGGATGAAGCGGTGGGCATCTACCAACCCATCACCGCTGATCAGCTTTTCAGCCAGACGCCCAAACCTGCCCCTCCGGAAAATGGACCCGACCGCCTGCCGGTACCGGTGCTGTCGGCAACCTTCATGGATGCCGACACGCTTTTCGGCCGGGCCCTTAAGACCGTCACCGACCCGGAACTGTCCACACAACTGCAGACTGAATTCGCCACCGTGTGCAACCAGGTGATTGTGGCGGACAGACAGCCGATCCGGGAAAAGCGGCAACTTGAACAGAAGGTCAAAAAGGCCTGCCACACCATCAGCCTGGGGCTTGAACATCTGCTGGCGGATGACGATGGAAGCAGCCGCACGCGCGCGGGTGCCCTGATCAGCAAGTACCGCCTGGCGGAAATTTTCAGGGTAGGCTACGGCCTCTGCCTTGACCTTAAATGGCAGGCGCGTAAATGGCAGCAGGCCTCATGGGCAAACCGGTCCGGGCTGTCGTTGCATTTCTGGGGAGAAACGTGGCTGGGCGTTCTGGGCGGCCTGCTCCTGGATCACCCCCGCTTTTACGAAGATTATGCCGGCGGTGTGCTTTACCGCGATTTTGAAAGCCTGGCCGATGTTAAACAGACCCGGTCTGTCCTGGATGCCGTGGCCGCTTTCGACAATCTGCTCGCAAACATGCAGATTACCCTTAAGCCGCTGGATGCTTACGGATACGTGGGGCACTACAACCTGGTCCTGACCCTGTGGGCCCGCCGGATCCTGGCGGTGTCCGGAAGTATTGCGCCGCCTTCTAGCGACCCGCGTTCCATAGACCCGCTCTCCATAGACCAGGTCCGACAGTTTTTCAGCCACCTCTGGGGGCAACCGGAAAAACCTTTCCGTGTTTCCGATGAAAAAAAGGAACAGTTTCTCGCATGGATTTCAGAAACCGCCGGCCGGCCGGCACATGACGTTTCCGAAACCCTGGGTCAGACCTTTGAATCCCTTTTCAGAACCCTGGAAGAAGAATACGCAAACGTTGCCCCCCGGGCTCTGGAGTTAAAATATGTCCAGGGGTTTTTTCTCCTGGCGCCGGAAACCGGATAACCGGGTCCGGCTTTCCAGGTGGTCGATCCGCCGTTGGTTTTCAGGATGGGAGGCGAAGTAGTGCCCGAAGGTACCCGGGTCCTGCGCTTTGGGAATTTTGCGAAAAAAATCGGTCGCCCCGGCCACATGTCCGTAAAAACAGTGGACGGTATCCTGGGCGAACTCATCCGCCCAGGTCTCCTGGCCCCTTGAAAAACTCATCTCGGTCAGGCCCATGGCCTGGCCGACAATGCGGCTGACCCCGCTGTCCGCCCCGAATAAAGCCGCCGCGACCGTCATGAACACCAGAGACCGCCCAAATCCCCTGAGGTGATCGCGATGCGCGTAGTGCCCCATCTCGTGCGAGAGGATAAAAGCCAGTTCATTCTCGCTGCCCACCTTTTCCAGCAATCCGGTAAATATAACAATATGGCCGCCCGGCATGGCCAGGGCATTGATGGTGGCCGCATCCCGGACATGGACCCGGAATGTGTACGGCAGCTGCACGCACCGCTCCTGGAGATGGTCCACCAGGGTCTGGACAGCCTTGGTTTTGTCAGCCACATCCTCACTTTCCCTGACCATCCCGACAAAAAGATCGGCAAGCTGCTGCTCGGTTTCATGGGAAACCCGGGGCACAATCACATCCACGAGGAAACCGAGCAGTATATAGACAACCACGATGATTCCCACCAGACCCCCCAGCAGGATGGCCAGTTCTTTCAGGGGATGGGTCGGGGTAACGTTGACGTTGGTCTCGGAATCAATCTGGCGGGGGGTAAATTTCATTTTATCTATAGAGACCTATTCCTAAAGGATAGCTCAAAGATAATTGGTTATATCTTGGATATAATGCTCACAGGCAAATTCGAAGCACGAATATCGGCATGTTCTCAAGGCGAACGCCGTAAACTCGAAACAATATCGAATTTCGGATTTTGGTCATGCAAATTATCAAAACGTGCCCTCAGGGCATAAATCAAAGTCTGGTCCTTCGAGCCAGGGTTTCTATTTTTTTAAAATAATGGCCGTGCCGTAGGCGACGGCCTCCAGGCAACCGACACTCTTTTTGTTGGCCTGCTTGCCGACCGAGGCGGTTTCGATGCGCACATTGACAATAACCGCGGCATCACCGGCCATCGCCTTCATACGCAAGGTGGCTTCCCGGCGGGCCCGGTCCACCAGGCTCTCATACGACTTTACCGTACCACCGAAAACATTGCGCAGCCCGGCCAGAATTTTTTTGAAATAATCGATGGAAATGACGGCACTACCGTAAACCAGGCGGGTCGACGCCACCTGGTCCGGCGTGTAATGGGCCGTTTTCAACGTTACGGCCGGGAGATTCAAAAATTCCTTTTCCCGCCGGCGAATGGACCGGTAATGCCGTTTCTCGAGAAACGTGCCGACCCCGTAACCCAGGGTCATGAGCACCAGGAATATAATCAGATTGTCCATAGAGGTTCCTTTAACCTAAACATTCGCTTCACATACCCGCTTTGGGGCTTGAACTTTGAACATCGAACATTCAACATCGAACTTTGAACTGCGGAAGCCCTCGGCGACTCATTTTAACCACCTTAAGAAGTTTGCTGTTTAAAACTTAAAATGGATGCCGCGCAGCGTCACCTTCTTCGATGTTGGACGTTCAACGTTGATGTTCGATGTTTTATTTCCAAGCAAACTTGGCCGCTAATGGATATTTTGGAACGGATTCTATTCCACCCTAACTGCAGTTCCATAAGCGTAGAGCTCCGCGGCGCCCTGGGCCACGGAAGAAGTGGAAAAGCGTACGTTGACAATGGCGTTGGCCCCCAGTTCCCGGGCCTGGTCGATCATCCGCTCCGTGGCCTGCCGGCGCGATTCCTTGAGCAGCTGGGTGTAGCCTTTTAACTCGCCGCCGACGATATTTTTAAGGCTCGCCATGATATCCCGCCCGACGTGCTTCGCCCGGATGGTACTGCCGGACACCAGGCCGAAGTGCTCTACAATGGATTTGCCTGGAACCATTTCAACATTGGTAAGGATCATTTTCCCTCCATCGGCATTCATGATGGTGGTGGCTTCGGACGATATATGCGTTGCGGTACCTGTGGATGAACCGGTCGGGGCACTGCCGGCCGCCAAATCGTCCTTGCCGCCAATCGGTTCAAGGTAACAGATCGCACCAGCCGTACTGAACACCTTTTCAAACTTTTGGCCTGTAGCCGCATCGACATTTTTCCTGACAGCAATCGGCCCGCCGGCAAACAACCTTTCAATCGCTTCCGCGTCAATTTTCAAAAAGGTCCGCAACCGTTTTTTAACATTACCGCTATCTTTGCCGGGCAGGATTTCTCCGCGGAAAATCACGTTGAAACTGGACATATTCAGGACCTCGCTTTCAAGGGGTCTCTCAAAAAGAGTAGGCTTTCACTGTCAGAGTAGCTGACAGATATTTAACCGATGCCCGCATTTGATGTCAACGACTCTCTGCCTGGGCTGCCAACCGGTGTTACGCCGAAAAAACAGACACCCCGACCGGAGACAATCCCATGCGGCCCCAGGACAGGACTTTTTTACTTGGTGGAACAGCAGCCGGTGCTACAGCCGCAGGGGGTTTGCGATGCAGCCGACCCCTTGCTTTTAAATGAATATCCCAGCAACCCGATCAACACGAAAGCCGTCCCGGTTTTCAGCCAATCCGGAATCAATTCAGCCGCCTGCCCTGCGATGGCGGTCGGCTGCAGCTGAAACATAACATAGAGAAAATCCACAAGTAATCCCATGAGAAACGAGCAGCCCACAATCGCGGACAGGTAAATAACCACCGACCTTTTACCCAGCAGACCGGACACCATGCTCAAGGTGGCCACGTTGGTGGCCGGTCCGGCCAACAGGAATACCAGGGCGGCCCCGGGATTCAGCCCTTTTAGAATCAATGCCGCGGCAATGGGGGTGGAGGAGGTCGCACAGACGTACATGGGAATACCGGCCACCAGCATTACCCCCATGGCAAGCAGTGGATTTCCCAGATAACCGCCGATGAGGTCATCCGGCACCAAAGTAATGATAATCCCGGCCAGCACCACCCCGAACAAAAACCACGGCCCGATATCCCCGAGCAGTTCCCCAAACGCATAGCGCAGGCCTGCGTTTATCCTTTTAAAAAGAGGCTGTCCGGGCGACTGCGCGCTGTTCATTTGCCCCACCGGTCCGCCTGATACCGGGGATGGGGGGGCGTCCGAGGAATCCTTGCGACCAAACAAGCTTTCCGCCAGACCCGCGACCACTGCGGTAAAAAACGCCGCCACCGGCCGGATAACCGCCATCAAGGGGTCCATCAGTGCGTAGGTAATGGGAATGGAGTCCATTCCGGTCTCCGGTGTGGAAATGAGAAACGAAAGGGTGGCACTGCGCGAGGCCCCCTGTTTTTTCAAACCCGCGGCAGCCGGGATAACCCCGCAGGAACACAGGGGGATGGGAATGCCCGCCAGGGCGGACAACACCACCGGACGCACCCCCCGGCCGCCGAAATAACGGGCAACCTTTTCCGGCTTGATAAAAACATAAAGAATCCCCGCAATAAAAAACCCAAACAACATATACGGGGCGGATTCCACGAACACCGTCCAGGACGCCGTCAGACAGTCCGCTGAAAAAGAGATCAATTTTTCCATTTTAGTTTCCATTCTTACACGGGGGGCCGCGTGCCGGCCGCCCCGGATTCCTCAAATATATGGGCCAGGCTTTGCCTTACCAGGGCTTCGACATGACTGTCATCCAGCCGGTAATAGACAATTTTTCCCTCCCGGCGGTACTGGACGATCCGCAGGTTTCTTAAAATCCGAAGCTGATGCGAAATGGCCGACTCGGATAGTCCGCAGACTGCCGAAAGATCGCAGACACAGAGTTCGACGGCCAGCAGGGCCGTGACGATCTTAAGGCGGGTGGGGTCCCCCAGGGCTTTGAACATGTCTGCAAGACTCTGAATATCTTCAGTTTCCGGGATAACATCCCGGGCTTTCGCAACATTACCAGTGTGGATGTGCCGGATCTGGCAGGTACCCATGCATCGTCTCCTCTTTGCTACTCATTATTAACATATGAACAGGTGCTCATATGTCAAATTGTCTCTTGGCTGTCAAGGGATTTTATTTCATAAAATCAGCAATTAGCCATTGGCTGTTAGCCTTTAGATAAAATTATGCTTGACATTGTTTTGAAATGGTTTAAAAATACCTATTTTTATAAGCGAGAGACTACAGGAGCTATACGGGAAGGAGAAAACGCATGTACGCTATCGTAAAAACAGGCGGAAAACAATATAAAGTTCAAGAAGGCGACATCCTGCGGGTAGAAAAATTGACCGGCGACGTCGGCAGTGAAATTTCCTTTGACGATGTCCTCATGTTTTCGGACGGCGAGACCGTCACCGTGGGGCAGCCCAAGGTCGACAATGTCACCGTCAGCGGCCACATCGTTGCGCAGGGTAAGAGCAAAAAAATCATTGTTTTCAAGTACAAACGCCGCAAACGGTATCGCCGCACACAGGGTCATCGTCAGCATTTCACGGCGGTCCAGATTGACAGCATCAAAGCTTAACACTTTAAATTAAATATTCTTTTTTTAGGGAGTTATACCATGTCACATAAAAAAGCAGGCGGCAGCATTCGCAACGGTCGCGACAGTAACGCGCAGCGCCGGGGTGTTAAAAGGTACGGCGGTGAAAAAGTCCGCGCCGGCAATATCCTGGTCAGACAGCTGGGCACCAGGATCCATCCGGGAACCAACGTGGGAATGGGCAAGGACTATACCCTTTTTGCCACCGTCGATGGTACGGTTGCCTATGAACGGATGGGCCGTTCCCGCAAAAAAGTAAGCGTTTATGCCGAGTGAAATTCATAGATGAAGCGATGATTACCGTCCAGTCCGGCAACGGCGGGAGCGGCTGCGTCAGTTTCAGACGTGAAAAGTTTATCCCCCGGGGCGGACCGAACGGTGGTGATGGCGGCAAGGGCGGCGACATCACCTTCATCACCTCCATTGCCAGGCGCACCCTCCAGCAGTTCCGCAATAAAAAACACTTCAAAGCTAAAAACGGCCAGCCAGGCCTGGAATCCAATAAAACCGGAAAATCAGGTGACGCACTGGTTATCGACATCCCGCCGGGGACCTTGATCACCAACGCCGAAACCGGTGAACTGATCCGGGATTTTACCAAAGCCGACGAGACCCTGGTGCTGGCCCATGGGGGTCGGGGCGGACAGGGCAATGCCCGCTTTAAATCGTCCACCAACCGGACCCCGCGGTTCGCACAGCCCGGTGAACCGGGTCAGACCTTTACCCTGAAACTGGAGCTTAAGCTTTTGGCCGACGCAGGACTTGTCGGGCTGCCCAATGCGGGCAAATCTACTCTGATATCAGCCATTTCAGCTGCTCGCCCGAAAATCGGCAGCTACCCGTTCACGACGCTCACACCCAGTCTTGGAGTGGTCCACACCGACTGGAGCGAGCCTTTTGTCGTTGCGGATATCCCCGGGCTCATTGAAGGGGCGCACGCAGGCACGGGGCTGGGTATCCAGTTTCTGCGTCATATTGAAAGAACGCGGGTCCTGGTCCACCTGATCGATGCCGGCACTATCGATCCGGCCGACCCCCTGGCATCTTTCCGGGTGATCAACAAAGAGCTGTCCCTTTACAACGAAACCCTGGGCAGAAAGCCCCAGATCGTGGTTCTCAATAAACTGGACCTGCCCGGGACGGAGGCGGCAGCGGAAAGTTTCAAGCACGCCAGCCCCGACACAGACGTATTGACCATATCAGCGCGCGAGGGAAGCGGGCTTGACAAACTCAAATCGAAAATTCTGCATTCCCTGGACCGAAACGGAATATAACGTTGGGCCCCACAAGCAAGGTGAAAAATATTTACAATTCCATCGTGGATTCATGGGGTAACTAAATCCGCACGGTTATCAAGGCGAACGCCGCAAATGCAAAACACAAAATTCGAAACAAATTCAAATGACAAAAACATCTGCTTAATTGTTGCCATGACAAGTTTTGTTTAAACCTTTTGGTCATTGTGATTTGCCTTTTGTTTCGAAATTAGATATTCGAATTTCGGATTTTTCAGTGCTTAGAAACACTGTAACGGTGGCGTTTCCAGATAAGGAATTTATAACCCTAAGCCGCTTTAAAAACAGAGCATTACCATGGCAAACATCGGGCTGTTCGGAGGCACCTTCGATCCGATTCATCTGGGGCACCTGAAAACGGTGCTGGAAGTTAAAGACCGTTTCCACCTGGAAACCGTCTACCTGATACCTGCCGCCCAGCCACCCCATAAAACGGATAGGGCCATTGCGCCGCCTTCAGACCGGATGGCCATGCTGAATATCGCCGTTGCCCGCCTTCACGGACTGGAGGTTTCCGACACAGAAATCAACCGGTCCGGCCTTTCCTACAGCGTGGAAACCGTGGATGAATTCAGGCGGTGCTTTACCGGAACAACCCGCCTGTTTTTCATTCTCGGGATAGATGCCTTTGTTGAAATTCATACCTGGAAGTCTTACCGGCGCCTTTTCGAGCGCGTCGCATTCATTGTCATGACCCGCCCCGGCAGCGGCAGACGCCAGGCACCCCCGGCTCATGAAACCCTGCAGGCTTACCTTGACGCCCGGATATCTGATGGCTATGTTTTTGAACCAGATACAGGCGGTTTTTGCCATCCGGCCCGGCAGCCGGTCAGGTTTTTCGCCACAACACCGGTGGACATTTCTTCCACGGAGATAAGAGAAAAAATCATGCGCCAACAACCCTTCGAGCACCTGCTGCCGGAGGGTGTGGACGCTTACATTCGCAGAAAAGGACTCTATCAATGACGGCCGAACTGGACCCGATGCTCGACCTGATCGTAAACGCCATGCTGCAAAGAAAAGTGATTGCCCCGGTATTAATGGATGTCCAGGAACTGACATCGGTGGCCGATTATTTCATTGTCTGCAGCGGCAGCTCCAATCGCCAGGTCGCCGCCATCGCGCAGACAATCAAGCGGGAGCTTAAAAAACATAAATTCAAACCGCTCAGCATCGACGGCCTCAAAGAAGGGCAGTGGGTCCTGATGGATTTCGGTCACGTGGTCATCCATATATTCTACGATCCGGTCAGGAATTTTTATGACCTTGAAGGCCTGTGGACAGATGCCGCCCGCGTGGTAACCCCCGGCCTGGAAAAATACATGGCCGCCCTGACGGACCCGGAGAATGTCCATGAATAAAAAAGGCCCTTGCATGCTCATGATTCTTGACGGGTGGGGCATCAACCCGGAAAAGGCTAACAACGCCGTGGCTATTTCCGAAACACCCCATCTGGAAGAACTGGCCTCAGAATACCCGGTCACCCGACTCCTCTGCTCGGGGGAAGCGGTGGGCCTGCCCCCCGGCATCATGGGTAATTCCGAAGTGGGCCATCTGAACATCGGTGCGGGCCGGGTGGTTTACCAGAACCTTTTACGCATCGACCAGGCCATCGCGGACGGCAGTTTTGCCCAAAACAAGATTCTCAACGCCGCCCTGGACAAAGTCGCGGCAAACAACACCGCCCTGCACCTGATGGGGTTGGTATCCGATGGCGGCGTGCACAGTCACCTGTCACACCTGACCGCCCTGATTGATACCGCCCGGGCCAGGGGACTTTCCCGGGTTTTTGTACACGCTATCCTGGACGGTCGCGATACCCCGCCGGAAAGCGGTGCCGGCTATATCGCCACGCTCCAGGAACACCTGGAAAAAACCGGAACCGGCGCCATCGCGTCGATTTGCGGGCGGTATTACGCCATGGATCGTGACAAACGCTGGGATCGAATTCAAAAAGCGTTCGAGTTATATACCCTGGGTAAAGGGACAGCCGCCGCAGACCCGGTAGCCGCCGTGAAAACAGCCTACCGCCGTGATGAAACCGACGAATTTGTACGCCCGGTTTTCCTGGTCGGAGAGAACGAAACCCCCCTGGCCACGGTTCAAGACAATGACGCTGTCATTTTTTTCAATTACCGGGCGGACCGTGCGCGTGAAATCACCCGGGTTTTTACAGACGCTGCCTTTACAGAATTCGAAAGGACCGTGCTGCCTGCCCTGAGCGATTATGTCTGCATGACCCAGTATGATGAACAGTTTTCCCTGCCCATGGCGTACCCGCCGGTACACCTTGAAAAGATCCTCGGACAGGTCGTCAGCGAAAAGGGGCTGTCCCAATTGCGCATCGCGGAGACTGAAAAATACGCTCACGTCACCTATTTCTTCAACGGTGGGGAAGAGGCACCGTTTGAAAACGAAGACCGTTGCCTGATCCCGTCACCGCGGGAAATTCCCACTTATGATCACAAACCGGAAATGAGTGCCCCGGCAGTTACGGAAGAAGTCCTGCAAAGAATAGAGTCGGATCGGTATAATCTGATTATATTGAATTTCGCCAACATGGACATGGTGGGCCATACCGGCATCCTCGCCGCGGCTGTCACAGCCTGCCGGACCGTGGACAGCTGCGTTGCCAGGATCGTCTCCCGGGTACTTGCCAAACAGGGGACGGTCATTGTCACGGCCGATCACGGCAATGCCGAAGAGATGGTGGATGCCGATGGCAACCCGCACACCGCCCACACCCTGAACCCGGTCCGGCTCATTCTCGTGGATGACGACAGAAAGGGCGCGCAGCTGCAAGAAGGCCGCCTGGCGGATATCGCGCCCACCATTTTGGATATCATGGGCATTGAACAGCCCACGGAAATGACAGGGCAGTCGCTGATTAAGGGATAGGGTTCAAGGGGGCTGGATTGAAAACCTTGAACGTCCAACGTTGAACGTGGTGCTGCGCGCTGTTCTTTTCAAAGATTGGCCGCCGCAAGCGACCACAGTTCAAAGTTCGATGTTGAATGTTCGATGTTCAAATGAGTTCAGGCTTAAGGGGTTTGAGCCTTTTCATCATTTCGATTTTCACTTGAACCCTCGAACCCTTGGATCCTCGATCCCTTTTCTTCGACAGAATGGAGAAGGAAGTTATGCTGATCAAAGATTACATTACCGGAAAAGAAATCCCCAATATCGGCGCGGAAGAAAATCGCCAGGCAGTTGAAAAGTACCTGGTGGAAAAAAAGGGATATCAAAAAGCAGACATAGAGATCGACGCCCCCCTGGAGATCGACATCCGGGGCGAGACCTACCGTGCAACGGTAGACATCGTGGTCACGATCGACCGCCGCCGCCTGATGGCCTTCAAATGTGCCGCCGGCTCAATCGGTTCCAGGGAGAAAGAGATTCTTTCCGCCGCCAAACTGCTCGAAAGCTACCAGGTCCCCCTGGCGGTTGTCTCGGATGGCAAAAAAGCGACTGTCCTGGACACACTTTCCGGGAAATCTGTCGGGGAAGGACTCGACGCCATCCCTTCCAGAGAAGAAATAGCCGATCGGTATAAGGAAGCGGACTTCCAGCCGGTACCTGAAAACCGGCGGGAGCAGGTCAAACTTGTTTTTCGTTCTTATGACAGTATGAACATCAACCGGGTTCCTTCCCAATCTTGATGATCGCCTGGCTGTGCTTGTCAAAAAGCATGTCCTATACTGATTTTCATAAATACGTTCCGTTATCTTGTCACTCTGAGCGCAGCGAAGAGTCCCCCGCATGCCAAGGTTATCTTTTATTGTAAGGGATTCTTCGTCGCCTGCCGGGCGTCTTGTGCGGCGTAGCCCATGGGGCGAAGACGTAAGCCTTTGGCGAAGACTGGTTTCACTCCTCAGAATGACATAATAGACCAATCGGAACATATTTTTGGAAATTGCTATAAAAACACTGACCATTGCCGGTATTCAAAAGCTATCAAATAAAAAAGTCCCGTGGCAAAACCACGAGACTTTTTACAATTTGAAGAGCTGGACAGCTTACGGCTACAGGCCGGCGACCTCTTTGCCACAATGTTTACAGACTTTGGCCCGGTCCTTAATGATTTCCGCACAAAAGGGGCACTCCCGCGTAAAAAACCGCTTGTGTATATTGGACACCGCCTTTGCAATCTCCCTGTCAATCAGTTCGTTGCCGACTTTCAGGTCTCTTAGCGGGTCGATGGCATCCAGTTCGCCGATGTCTCCAATCATTTCGGCCGCCTTGAGACGGACCCGGGCGGGCTCGGTGGGATCCAGGATGATTTTCATAATCGTCGGGCCATCCTTGCTGACGTAACACTCCGCCAGAATTGAAAAGCCTCTTTTAATATTTTCCTTCAGCGCTTCCTGTTCGGCCAGCATCGCTTCATCGATTTCCTGACCTTTGCCGCCATGGGGGCTGAAAACCGGCATGACCTCGAATTTCCCTGAACTCGGATAACTGAAACACCGGTAGGACGCCGCCTGGGCGTAATTCTCCTGAAGGTCATCCCAGCCACGCTTGTACAGCGGGCACTCATCGTTAAAACACAGAAACAGGTACGGTTCGCCCCATCCCAACCCGTCACTGAAATTAATGGGCGGCACTTCCCAGATTTTCATCTCTTCATCACAGTGGGGGCACCGCGGTTTTTCCATTTCAAGAACTTTTTCCAGGACCTGCTCTTTGGTCTCAATTGCCATATAAGTTCCTCCAGGTTTATTAGAAGCTATCTGCATGGCGCCGACTTAGTGTAGGCACCTTCAAACCGCTGCCGGCTGTGGCTTTTCTCTTCAAACATACGGACCTAAGTTAAGGGCCTAAATGGAAATGTCAAATGGACATGCAGGCCAGCCCGGATGTGGTGTCGGGGTTGCGTTTTTGACAATTCAGCAGTGCGGTGGTACGTTAAGCCGCCAATAGCCACCACCCGGACCTAAGTGAAGGTTTTACATGAATATTCAACAAGTTAAACTGTCGAAAATGGCCACCTTCTGCTACCTAATCAGCGATGACGCCTCCCGGATCTGCGCGCTTATTGATCCGGCCTTTGATACCGACCGACTCCTTGAAATGGCCTCCGACCAGGGTCTGCAGGTAACCCATATCATCAACACCCATAACCATTCCGATCACACGGCCGGGAATGCGGCCGTGGTTGCCGCAACCGGGGCGAAAATTTACATCCACCGCCTGGATGCCACCGCCCTGGGAAAACTGTTCAACCGGGGGTTTTCAAGGCTCATGGGTGGCAAAGGCTCACCGCCGCCCGATGTTCTGCTTGAGGATAAAGATACCATTAAAATAGGGGCCGTCACCCTTGCGGTCATCCATACCCCGGGGCATACGCCCGGCAGTATCTGCCTGCAGGCGGGCAACCATCTGTTTACCGGGGATACCCTCTTTGTCGGGTCGGCGGGGAGAACGGATTTGCCGGGCGGAAACCGGCGCCAACTGGAAACATCCGTCGCAACCAGAATCTGCAGTCTTCCCGGGGAAACCATCATATGGCCGGGGCATGATTACGGTTCACGCCCGAATTCAACTGTTGCCCGGGAAAAACAGTCGAATCCTTTTATGCAATTTTAGAAGCCCTCTCAAAAGGCACTTGCCTTTAGCCTTTACGGATGGATGTAATTGCCGGCAAGCGTATACCGGTATACCGGACATCGGGGGTTGAATTTTACCAGTGATTCGTATATGGCTGATTACATGGAGAAAGCACCCGCGCACACACTGGACGAATACATCAAGGCGTTGATGAACATCAGCCAGGCGATCACTTCGGATCTCTACCTTGAAGATCTGCTGAAATTGATCGTCATGGTGACAGCCAATGTAACCGGTGTGGCCATCTGCTCCCTCTGGCTGATCAATGAAGATGAAGACCCGCCGCGTATCTACCTGAAAGCAACCCAGGCCATAGACCCCGAGTACATCAAGGATCGTACCCTGGGGCTCAATGAAGGCGTGGTCGGACATGTGGTCAGCAGCAAGCGCCCCCTGATCATTAAAGATGTGCTGGAAAGCGATCAGTTTAAGGAAAAAGAGATGGCCAAACGACTGGGCCTCGCCTCCATGGTTGGGGTGCCATTGCAGCTCCAGGATAAAAAGGTCATCGGGACGCTCAACTGTTTTACCACCAGTCCACACGATTTTTCCGAAACGGAAGTCAACTTGCTCAGTGCCGTGGCCAGTCAGGCCGCAGTGGCCATATTGAACACGGAATTGATGGTCAAGACCAAGGTTATCCAGGAAGAGCTGGAAACCCGCAAACAGGTTGAGCGCGCCAAGGAAATCCTGATGATGCGCCGGAAAATCTCCGGTAGCGAAGCCCACCGCTGGATCCAGAAAAAGAGTATGGATTCACGCAAACATGTCCGCCACGTGGCCGAGGCCATTCTCCTCTCCGAGGAACTCAACCTGTAAGGTTTGCACCCAGTCCCCGGGGCAATTGACATACCCCCCATCCGTTTATCTCTCCAAATTAGTGTAAATATCCGCATTCTATCCCAATTTATCAGGGTACCGCCCATTGCACCGCAACTAAATTTTCTTGACATAAAAAATTAGTTTTGCTTAATTGTTTAGCTCAAGATAATTTATACGGATTCATCGGCGCACAATGGCGTGCGTTCCAATCTATTTTTTAAGACAAAGGCGTCTTTTGCGGAAGTTTGCAAAGGCGCTTTTTTATTTTTTCAGCCCCGCATCGGGGGCCCAATTAAAAGGGGAGTGAATTATGGAGAGAATCTTAAAAAACAATGACGCTTTAGGCACCACCAACCGGGGAAATCCCTGTGAATCCAGCCTCTGCACCCTGTGCCGGGCCGACTGCAAGGGTAAATGCGAAACCTGGCTCTCCAGTCTGGTGGGCCGCAAGCTGCTCTATCCGCGCAGCTACGGTATTGTCACTGCCGGGGCCAACAACACCTGTCATGTGGGCGTTTCCTACAATTCGCTCAGGATCCAGGGATACGCCTACGGATCGCACGGATTGCAGGATGGTATGAGCAACGATCCGGACGACTGTATCTTTCCGAATGTCTCCCTGGAGACCGAATTCGGCCAGGAAGTAAAAACCAAGGCCCGCATCCCCCTGATGACGGGCGCGCTGGGCTCCACCTTTGTGGCCCAGAAATACTGGGATGCATTTGCAGTCGGCGCGGCCCTGGTGGGCATCCCCGTGGTCATCGGTGAAAACGTGGTGGGCGTGGACCTGAAATCGGAAATCAGTGACGGGACGGAGCGTAAAGGCAAGATCAAGAGTGCGCCGGAACTGGAGCGCCGCATCGACGGCTACCTGCGCTACTACGACGGGTATGGCGCCATCATCGTCCAGCTCAACGTAGAAGACACCCGCAACGGCGTGGCAGAATTCGTGGCCGACAAGTACGGCGACAAGGTTGTCATTGAACTGAAATGGGGCCAGGGCGCCAAAGACATCGGCGGTGAAATCCAGGTCACCAGCCTCGACTATGCCCTCTTTTTGAAAAACCGCGGCTACGTGGTGGACCCGGATCCTTCCCTAAAAGAAGTCCAGGAAGCCTTTGAAAGCGGTGCCATCCGATCGTTCGCCCGCCACAGCCGCCTGGGCGGCACCAACCTCGACACCGTTGAAGCTGTACGCGCCGATTTCATGAGTTCAGTGGACTACCTGCGCAACATCGGGTTCAAACGGATCACCCTGAAAACCGGCTCCTACGGCATGGAAGAACTGGCCATGGCCATCAAGTTCGCCACCGACGCAAAACTGGATCTGCTCACCATAGACGGCTCCGGTGGCGGCACCGGCATGAGCCCCTGGAACATGATGCAGAGCTGGGGCGTCCCCTCCATCGACCTGCACTCCAAGGCCTACCAATACGCCAGCATCCTGGCAGCCAAGGGGGACAATGTCGTGGATATGTCCTTTGCCGGCGGCTTCGCCCTCGAAGACAGCATCTTCAAGGCTCTGGCCCTGGGTGCCCCATATACGAAACTGGTCTGCATGGGCCGAGCCATCATGATCCCCGGGTTCGTCGGCTCCAACATCTACGGCGCCCTGCACCCCGAAGAACGGGGCAACGTCAACGGCCATTGGAATGAACTGCCCAAAACCGTTAAGGCCGTGGGCAGAGATGCCAAGGAAATCTTCGCCGGCTACTTCGACGTGGAAAAAAAGGTCGGCAAGGATGAAATGAAAAACATCCCTTACGGCGCCATCGCCTTCTGGACCATGGCCGACAAGCTCGCCTGCGGACTGCAGCAGCTGCTCGCCGGCGCCCGGAAGTTCTCCGTCACCCATCTCACCCGGAACGAACTTTTCTCCGGTAACCGTGAAACCGCCAACGAGACGGGTATCCCGCATGTGACCGATGTGAATGATGAGAGTGCCCGGAAAATTCTGAACTCCTAATCTGATTTAACATCAGCGCAAAAAGCCTGCCGGGGTTATCCCGGCAGGCTTTTTATCTTTCGCTATTTTATTTCCTCGAAGAGCTCCCGCAATTTTGCTGATAAGTTGTCCAGAGAGAAAGGCTTTTGAATAAAGCCTTTGCACCCACGACTCATTATCTCTTTTGCCTGCCCGTTGATGCTGTACCCGCTTGACAAGAGAACACGGACACCCGCATCAATCTCTTTCAACCGATCAAAAGTTGGAATACCGAGAGGTTTTTTGAACTTCTGGCCCACAAGGAGAACAGTTCTTCGGGGCTAAAAGTCAGTTGGCATAGCGATCGCACACCTGCTTACACCTGGTATGATTGACCTTTGGTAAGTAAAAGTAGCGCACGCGTAGGCGTGCTATAAATGAGCGAACCCTTATTTATCATCAAGCACCTTACGGATCACGGCGGACCAATCTCCTATCGCCGCAGGTTTCATAATAAATCCTTTAATTCCCAATGAAATAGCTTCTTTCTCAGATATTTTTTCGCTAAATCCAGTACATAGCACAATTGGAATGTCAGGGCGCATTTTCATGAGTTCCAAGGCCAGTTTATCCCCGGTGATGTTTGGCATAGTCATGTCAGTGACGACAAGATCAAAATTGTCGGGGTTTGTACGAAAAGTATTTAAAGCATCCAGGCTGCTTGTTTTTATGGTAACTTGATATCCAAGCGTTTCTAAAATCTGCTGTTCAATATCAAGAACATCCTTCTGGTCATCAACCAGAAGGACGCGTTCATTTCCATTTTTCATGGGTTGTGTATCGATTTGGGTTGTTTCCTGGAGGGCCTTGATCACAGGCAGGTAAACATGAAATGCAGTCCCTTTGCCTGGCTCGCTGTCCACCCTGATATGTCCTCCATAATTTCTAACAATGCCGTGTGTAACCGCAAGGCCCAAGCCCGTGCCCTTGCCTTTCTCCTTGGTCGTAAAGTAAGGATCAAATATTCGGGAAACCTCATTTTTATCAATACCGATCCCTTTATCAGCTACTGTTAATTTTACATATTTGCCGGGTTCCATTACTTGATCTTTCAGGTCCGTAGCTGCCAACTCGACCTCCTCCAGGTTCACAGATAGTTCTCCACCCGTTTCCTCCATTGCGTGAAATGCATTTGTGCACAGGTTCATTACTATTTGATGAACCTGGGTCTGGTTCGCCATAATCAAACCACAATCTTCATTTATACTTTGGTGTATAGAAATCGTGGTTGGCAATGAAGCTAAAATCAGCTTTAGGGATTCTTTAATGACGGGTTGTATTTCCATCGGATTCGTTTCACCGGCGGATTGACGACTAAAGGTTAGAATCTGATTTACCAGATCTTTTGCGCGATTTGCAGCAGTTAATAATGAATCCAGATACAAACGTGATTTATCACCTTTCTTCGTTTTTAGGTGTAATAACTGTGTATACCCGAAAATTCCTGAAAGTATATTGTTAAAATCATGTGCTATCCCACCCGCTAATGTGCCAATAGCCTCCAATTTTTGGGATTGTTGGATTTGGGCCTCCAATATATTTTGATCACTGATGTCTCTCAAGTTGATGACGCTGCCGATCGGCTTGCCGTTTATATCCTTATAAATAGATCCACTTATACGGACAGTAATAATTTCTCCCTTTTTGTTATATCGGCAAGTTTTAAAGCCAAAGAAACTTTCTCCAGCCAAGACTTTATTTATCATTTCTCTAGTTTCAGCCCAGTTCGCGTCAGGGATAAAATCATCCATTTTCTGGCCTAAACGTTCCTCCAAGGCCCACCCAAAAACAGTAGAGAAGGCTGGATTAAAGTAGATGATTTTACCCCCCATGTCGTAGACGATGACAGGATCGGGATTTGCTTCCAGAACGGTACGGTATTTTTCTTCGCTTTCCTTCAGTTGTTGCGTATTGTAATTAAGATTATAAGCCATTGAATTCAAAGCGTTAAATACAGTTTTAAATTCATTGGAAGTGCTGTCATCAATTCGGATTTGATAAGATATATCATTTTGGATTCTTTCAGTTTCGGTAGCAGTCTTTGTGATCTCACGCGTCACGCGTCTTCCGAAAAATATGAGCAGTGAAACAAGAAATATTGTCAAAACATTTGAAATGAATTGCATGTTTTTAACAATTCTTTTTGTTCTCTTGTTTGATTTATTTATGTTCTCGCTTTTAACCTTGAGAAATTTAAAAAGACTTTCTCTTTTCTCTTCCAGCTCAATTATCAGCGCTCTCTTATTTTTTTCAATTACTACCCAATTGGAGAATAATTTTTCGAACCTTCTTCCATTTATTAAGAGCTCTTCGGCCAATATCCCGTCTTGAGCATCAAGGGAATAGCTTTCAAAGGTATTTATCAATGAATAAAACTGTTTCATTTTTTCTGAGAATTTTTCTTTGATTTTTCCAAGGTTACTGCCTTTTTCAATCTCGTTAAAAACATTATTAATATCAAATAGACTTGTTTGTATGTAAACTGCTGTTTTTATAATCTCAATTTCGGGTGCTGATTTGACAGGGCTTCGCTGAAAGCTTTCACCGATATCATAATCTTGTCGCGTTGCCCCGCGACGGAGAAGATTTTTCAAATATCCGATATGATGTTCATGAATATAGCGAACGCTGGCTAATAAATTGAAGAATGTCTCATGAACAACAATATTCAACCATGCCGCTTCTCTATCAATAAAAAACTTTTTATCGAAAGCATAACGCCTGTTAGCCAGGAGGTCATCTTCAGTGTCAGAAAGAATATCAGCAAAGTTTTTTCGCAACTTGGCATATTTATTTGTCAGCGCTTCATGTCTTGATGGATCATGTGCCAAAGGAATTTCTTGGAGGAGAATGTCTGAAAAAGTTTTTTCCAGGACAATGATCTTATACAACATATATTCAGAAGAACTTAAAACTCTATCCAAATAATAGTGTGAACCAGCAATTAAAATTAACAATACAGAAAGCACTATAACCGTGTATTGCTTTTCTTTTATTGATTTCAGCCTCACTTGCATTCCCTTAATTATCGTATGTCAACAGGATATCCTAATTTTATCCATCCTCTCATTCCAAACCGAAGCCCAACAATATTCGTATATCCCCATTTATATAAATAGCGCATGACAGCCCAATCTCTATTACCCGTCTCAGAGACCAATACGACAAGTCCTTTGTTAGGAATCTGACTGCGTATTTCAGGATATTTGAGGTCATCCAAAAGGCAATAGATCATTGTACATTTTGATTCGATAGATGGGGAGGCGGTATCCTCTTTAAGAAAATAATCAGCCCGGTAATCAATGATTGTCAAAATAATTTGGTTGTTTTCATCAAGACAATTTGATAAATTACCTGCCTTAATCTTGTCCAACAGTGTGTCTGCTTGTATATATTTGCCCTTGTATTCCGGGAGCGGATTTATAACTTCTATTTTGTAGCCCGATCTTTCCCAATCTTTTAACCCACCATTGTAAATCTTTATGTTCTTGAAGCCTAATTTTTTGACGGCAACTGCCGCCTTGTAGGAAAATACTCACCTATAGCCCATTCAATAGATTATTATCAATTTGTCTTTATCATTACCAAGCCTGTGCGCTACCTTTTCTATACGACTCCAAGGTAAACTGACAGATCCCGGAATAGACGAATGCCTAAAAATAATTTCATCAAGAGAATTAACCAGGACAAAATCTGTCAGGCCTGCAGCTCTATCTTCTAACATTTGTTTCATTTCTTCTGTTGTCACGATGTCAAATCTTTCCATCGCAAAGGCTGCAGGGTTAAATAATAGTAAAGCTGAGATTGTTAAATAGATCACTTTATTCATCTTGGCCTCCCGTTGTGACCTGCACCCGGATTATAGTCGTTCATGCAGCTCTCTCTCCGCTATGGGTTGCTATCTTGAACACTATTCATCCAGAATATGTCATTTAGGATTGGTCCTCAAGTAATATTGAAACCAAAGCGTTTTTGCACCAGCGCCATGTCTGTGGCGTCATTGGCAGGATTTTTAAATGGGGTATTTTTGTAGCTGCTGCTGCCGAGAACCAGGGCATGTCTGTTTGTAGAAGGAAAAGCGTAGTCCGCAGGCTGTCAAATAAGAATGGGTACATGCAGGACAATCAATGTTCGCAGAAAGCAGTACAGGCTTCCTCCCAATATGAAAACCAGTTTTTAACAGGGATATATACCAGTATCATGCACTACCGCCCCAAGATTGTCAATTTACCTGACCAGGTTGATTTCCTTTAAGACTTAAAGGCGGGATTTATGTATAGAGCCACAGATTCCGGTTCTATTTTATCTTAATCCACAATAGCCTGACGGTATCCGTACCGGGGTTGGTCCACTCCGTCGGGTTATCCGACTTCAGGTAAATCGTTTCTCCTTGTTGGACACTGTAGGCGGTGTTGTTGATGATGGTTTTCAGCTCACCCTCCAGCAGGTAACCCAGCTCTTCGCCCTTGTGGGCAAAAAAGTGGGCCGGCAACTTCTTGTTAGGTTCGACCTCCAGCAGGTAGAGTTCGGCTTTGCCATCAAAATCCAGCGGAGAAAGTTGGCGCCCGTAAATGCTTCCCTTAGGCAGGTCCGGAAAACTCACCGTAGCACCCTCGCCTGAGAAAACCGGGCGGGCGGTCCCGGCGGGTCTCTGGAAAAAGGCGCTGATTTCCACGCCGAGGACCTCACCTATTTTAAACAGGGCCGGAATTGAAGGATAAATGGTGCTGCTTTCGATCTGGGAGATGGTGCTCGGGGTGACCCCCACAAAGCCAGCCAGCTCTTTTTGCGAAAACCCCTTTTTCTTGCGAAGATCTTTCATCCGCAACCCCAGGTCGCTGCGGCGGGCGGTTCCCTGGGCGCTTTCGAAATTGGCTTCCAGCCCGCTGGTCCAGTAGCCTTGGGGTTTGTCCAGGATAGCCGGGTTGCGTCCATCCGCCTTGAGAATGGTTAGCGCGGATTTCCCCCGGCTGAGATTCAGCTCGACCGCCACCTGGGCGATGTGGTTGATACTGGCCCGCAGCCGGCTGGAGTGGGCCCCTTTTTCGATGACCCAGTAGGCAATGGTGTCCAGCTCGTACAGGCGCGGGCATGACCGGGAATAGAACTTCAGGATCTTCTCTTCGCCGCCCCACAGCGCCTGCATCCCGGTTAGGCTTTCGAACACCAGGCGAACGTCCCCCTCCAGGGTCTGGTGCAAGCTGTAGATCGCTTCCATGACCAGAGCCGGATCGGACGGTTCTTTCACCTTGATGATTTTACAGGGCCACTGGGCGCCTTTTCTTTCATAAAAGCGGCTGAACACTTTGGAACCGTCTCCCTTGCCGTAGGTAAAACAGTCCAGGAGGGTCAGGTGCTGGCCCTCGGCCAGGGGGCCCAGTTCTTCGATCACGGTCCGGGGGGAACGGTCGAAGCTCACGTAGATGATCGCCTTGCGCTGCTGCCGGGACTCCCGGATGAAATTCAGGCAAAACAGGGATGCCAGGCTGCCGGCATCGTCGTACCAGATCACGTTGTCCCCGATAAAAAGACCACCCAGCAGGTTATCGAACTGGCTGACCCCCGATGACACGCTTATTTTTTTAGAATACATAGTCAGTCACTCCGTCATTTAGTGTCTTTCCACAAATGGTAGACTTTGGTTCAGAGCAAGGCTTGAGCGATTTTGATACCGCAGGCATAGTGCGCTATGTTGAGGATTTCAAAATTGCGAAAACGCCGCTCTGGGCCAAAAGATACCATTTGTGGGCGGGCACTATTTATATATGAACCTATCCTCCAACTTCATAAACCCACGAATGGCCTGTAACAGTCCTTGGGTCATTGGCTCCGGCGGCCAGGGCAAGGTCCGCCGGCCGATAAAAAACAGCTCGGTCCTTTCCGATTGTCTTCCGCAGATCAGCTCGGCAATAGCCCGGCCGTTGGTCGTGGTCATGGAGACTCCGTGACCGATGCAGCCCATGGAAAACCCGCCGTTACAACCGGAAGCGCCGTAGCCGCAAACATCCGACTCGATCAGGCGCACGTCCAGGGCCGGATTCAGTTTTTTTAAGTGGTAACCCGTGGAAAGGCCGGTGTAGCCACCCCCCATAATCACCACATCAGCAGTATGGGTTCCCTCCAGGGCAATATTTGACTTGATCGGTTCGGGCAGGGCTTCCAACCAGTAGCTTTTTTCGCGGTAATCGGTCATACGGAGCCTCCTGTTACCCGGTTGATAGCACATCTGCACCGATCACTCAATGCGGTCGCACATTGACTGATTGACGCCGGCGCTGTCTGTCTGCTATTTTAGTAGAATTGAAACCGGAAAGGAGGCACCCCTTTTGAAAAGATGGCGATGCACTATCTGCGGTTACATACATGATGGCGATAAGCCCCCTTTTCAATGCCCGATCTGTCGCGCGCCGGCCGCCATGTTTGAGGAAATTACGCCCGCGGACCCGGACAGCACCGGAGCCGATGACCTGCCGGATTGATCTTTATGACGCCGATGAACGGCAGGTGGCGGTGGCCCAGGTCAGCTATTTCCGAATCGCCGGCTGAGACAAAACAACACTCCGCCTCCATGGCAGGCCGGGTTGACTTGTCATCATCAGTGCCTTACCCTTTTATAAAAATCGAATGTATACCACTTCACCCGGATAAAGGGGGCTGTCATGACCCAGAACTGGAAAGATAACATCGCCTGTGCCACCCACTGCCCGGTTTGCGAAAAGAAACTGGAGGCTTCGGAACCGCGCATATTCTCCACCTTCGACCATCAGCCCATCTGTATGGCATGCAAAAAGCAGGAGGAGCAGCGGGAAGATTACCCGGAGGCATCCCAGGCGCTCATCGGCCAGTGCATGATAGACTCCGAGCTGTCTTATGGTATAGATCCTGAAGCTTTCTGTTATCATCACTTTTACCCGTTTACCTGCTAGGCCCTGGAATGAAATCGGTTCTACCATTTTGTATAGGTCGGACAAGTATGCGGCACCAGGTAAAAATTGGTTGACAAAACAGAAAATCAATACTAATTGATAACTATTATCATTTAGTAGAAAAAATAGCCGGCGAGCAGGTTCAATGGCAGACCACACAGAAAGATACAGGACCATTGTCGAACGACTGCGGGAAGCGGGCCACAAGCTCACACCCCAGAGAATGGCTATTTCCAAAATCCTGGCCCACAGTGCCGGACACCCCAGTGTCGAGGATATTTACCAGCAGCTCCAGGATGACTTTCCTACCATGAGCCTGGCAACGGTTTATCGCAACATCCTGCTGATTAAATCGCTGGGGGAAGTCCTGGAACTCGGTTTCGCGGATGGCAGCAACCGGTATGACGGCAACAAGCCCTACCCCCATCCGCATGTGATCTGTGTCAAATGCAAGGCGATCATCGATCCGGACCTGGAAAGTCTCAAAGACATGACTGCGGAAGTCTCCGCCGAAACCGGGTTCACCATTCTCTCTCACCGGGTCGACTTCTTTGGCATCTGCAAAGCCTGTCGGGCCAAGAAAAAATAACATTTTTTTTTGGGCATTAGATGATAACAATTATTATGTACTTATTATTTTCAACAAGGTGACCTCTTGAAATATTTCCGTTGTTCTGATAATCGCTATGAAAGTTCCTGTCTGACACGCATTCAGTCATCCTCTCGACGTCAAGCTGCCCTTCGCTCAGAAAGGCATACAACGTATTCATGTTTTACACCTGCTTGGTGTAACCCTTTCTCAAGAACTATTTGTCTCCTACAACGCGCGTTTGCACGATCTTCAAAGATCCTGATTTTAGCCTGTTTTCCGCAAGCACCCTTAAATCGCCTGAAAGCACCTGCCTGGTCCGTTCCCCGGAATTGGCCAGCCTGCTGAATTTGCAAGGTATACGCAAAAACCGAAATGATAACTATACAACTAAAAGAAGGAGGACCCGATGAGTGATGAGAGCAAGTGCCCGGTAACGGGCAAAACAAGCAAACAAACAACCGGCAGAGGCACGTCGAACCGGGACTGGTGGCCGAAACAGTTGAACCTCAAGATTCTTCACCAGCACTCTCAAATAGGCAATCCGATGGGGGCAGCATTCAACTACGCCGAGGCGTTCAAGAAACTCGACCTGGAAGCCCTGAAAAAGGACCTCTATGCGCTGATGACCGAATCACAGGACTGGTGGCCGGCTGATTACGGTCACTATGGGGGACTCTTCATCCGGATGGCATGGCACAGCGCGGGCACCTACCGCATGGGCGACGGCCGCGGCGGGGCCGGTTCCGGCAATCAGCGCCTGGCACCCCTCAACAGCTGGCCCGACAACGTGAACCTCGACAAAGCGCGCCGTCTGCTCTGGCCGATCAAACAGAAATACGGAAACAAGATCTCCTGGGCCGACCTGATGATCCTTGCCGGTAACTGCGCGCTGGAATCAATGGGATTCAAGACCTTCGGCTTTGCCGGTGGGCGTGAAGATATCTGGGAGCCGGAAGAGGACATTTACTGGGGCTCCGAGGACACCTGGCTGGGCGACAATCGTTATCAAGGTGACCGGGAACTTGACAATCCGCTCGCCGCCGTGCAGATGGGCCTGATCTACGTGAACCCGGAAGGGCCGAACGGCGAACCGGATGCGGTCGCGTCGGGCCGCGACGTCCGCGAGACCTTCGCGCGCATGGCGATGAACGACGAAGAGACGGTCGCGCTGGTCGCCGGCGGGCACACCTTCGGCAAATGTCACGGCGCGGGCGATGCGGCGCAGGTGGGTCCTGAGCCTGAAGGCGCCGGCATCGAGGAGCAGGGGTTCGGCTGGAAGAGCAGCTTCGGCAGCGGCCAGGGGGATGACACCATCAGCAGCGGCATCGAAGGGGCCTGGACTTCGAACCCGATCAAATGGGACATGGGCTATTTCGACGTTCTGTTCGGCTACGATTGGAATCTGGTGAAAAGTCCTGCCGGAGCCAATCAGTGGGTCCCGGTCAGTCCGGATGAAAAGGATCTCGCACCGGCCGCTCACGATCCGTCAAAAAAAGTTACGACCATCATGACCACGGCGGACCTCTCGCTGAGAATGGATCCGATCTATAAACCGATAGCCAAGCGCTTCCACGAGAATCCGGAAGAGTTCGCGGATGCGTTTGCCCGGGCGTGGTTCAAGCTGACGCACCGCGACATGGGCCCCCGCTCGCGCTATCTCGGCGCGGAGGTACCGGCGGAAGAGCTGGTCTGGCAGGACCCGGTGCCCGCAGTCGATCATGAATTGATTGACGCGCAGGACATCGCCGACCTCAAGGGCAAGATCCTTGCCTCAGGTCTGCCTGTCTCTCGACTGGTTTCGACGGCCTGGGCGTCAGCGTCCACCTTCCGCGGCTCTGACAAACGCGGCGGGGCGAACGGGGCGCGTATCCGTCTCGCGCCGCAAAACGGATGGGAGGTCAACCAGCCTGAACAACTTGAGACTGTGCTGCAGACCCTTGACGGAATCCAACAGGCGTTCAACGGCGCGCAGTCCGGCGGGAAAAAGGTATCCCTTGCGGATATCATCGTTCTGGGTGGTTGCGCCGCCGTCGAGCAAGCGGCGAAGGATGCCGGTCACGATGTGAGCGTTCCTTTCACGCCGGGACGCACGGATGCGTCGGAGGAACAAACCGACGTGGTGTCATTTCACGTACTCGAACCAAAGGCGGACGGGTTCCGTAACTACCAAAAGGCCAAATACAGTGTTTCGGCAGAAGAACTGCTGCTTGACCGTGCGCAGCTGCTGACGCTGACCGCTCCAGAGATGACGGTTCTCGTTGGCGGTATGCGCGTCTTGAATGCGAACTTCGGACAGTCCCCGCACGGCGTCTTCACCCAGCAGCCGGAGACGCTCACCAATGACTTCTTCGTGAATCTGCTCGACATGCGCACAACGTGGAAGGCAACTTCGGAGAACGAAGAGGTGTTCGAGGGTCGTGATCGGGCAACGGACGAACTCAAATGGACCGGCACCCGTGTCGATCTTATTTTCGGCTCGAATTCACAACTCCGGGCCCTTGCCGAAGTCTACGGATGCGAAGACTCCCGGGAGAAGTTCCTGGACGACTTTGTAGCAGCGTGGAACAAGGTCATGAACCTTGACCGGTTCGACCTCGCAGGATCGTAACGTAAACGTTTGCGAAGACTTCTGAAGCGCGTTCTGAACTGCAACATGGATGTTCAGGAAGCGATAGTTACCACGCATTGACGGATGTTTTAAACGCTCACAGAGCTAATAACAACATATGCGGGCGGCGTTTCAGTACAATCTGAAACGCCGCTCTTTTTATTTGCAGATTGTGCTCTAAATGGGTATAGTCTCTATAAATCAGAATGAAATCGATTGGTTGACATTTTGGCTGGCGCCCGGCATCCGGCTGAAAGGATCGCATACAGGCAGCCGGCCAAACCACCAACGCAACCGCAGAGGAACCCATGCCCCGAATCAACAGGTGGCCCCGTGTATTCGCTCTTGGTATCTGTGTTCTGCTGCTGGCCGGTATAGGCTGCCAGACACAGCAGCGAAAAACTTTCGTAGACCGCATAGAAAAACTCTCCGGGAAAAAGCTGCGCATCACGGCGGACCAACTCCGCCTGAAAATCCAAGGTGCCGCGCTTCCCCTGTCCGGCCTCATCGAGGCCCACGCCGATCAGATTCTCGCTGACGCCACCGACCTGGCGGTCCGTAAAAACACCCTGCTTTGGAAAATCAACGGTATCCCGGCCATCCACCAGGCGGCGTTTCAGCCCGACCCGTTTCTGGCCTTTCTTGACCTGTGGGTGCTGACCATCCAGATGACGCTTTTTTTCGAGGAAGGAATCGGCAAGGATGCCCTGGGCCGCTGGCACACGATTGCCATGGATGGATCGCGGAGACTGGAAAGCATTATCGAAACCCTGGCCCGGGAGGCCAGTGCCGATGGTGATGTTTCCATGGCAAAAACAAAAATCACCGACTGGTGCCGGGAACATCCGGTCGAATCGTTTCACTTTATCCGCAAGTCGATCACCGTGGTTCTGGCATCGGAAATCGGCACCCAGGATCTGGGTACTTTTGAAATTGCGGCGGCGATGGCCATAGGCGTGACAGACCTGTCCCAGCAGGTGGCGGCCTACGCCGACTACCTTCCCAAACAGGCCCGGTGGCAGGCGGAACTGCTGCTGGAAGGCCTGACGGCGACTGAAAAAATTGATCAGGCCCTCTCGGGGTTTGCTCGCATTTCCCATGATATAGAACGCCTGACTGCCATGGCGGAATCCGCGCCTGCACAGGTCTCAGCCGAACGAACCATCATCCTGAAAGCCCTGACGCAAAACCTGAACCGCGCACTGGCAGCTATCGATAGACAGCGCTTGGATACAATTGCCGCCCTGGAACAGGAACGGGCGATTGTCATGAATGATGTCAAGCGCGAGCGGGCCGGGATGTCCGCCGAGCTCACCGCCGAACGCATCGCCATGCTCGCAGAAATTGACCGCCAGCGCCAGGAAACAATGGCTGACTTTGAAACCATCAGCAAACGCCTGCTCGATGATGCCCTGGAAAACAGCAACGCCAAGATCGATTACTTCTTCCGGTGGACGCTCAAGGTGGGCGGGCTGCTTGTGTTTGTGGTGCTGTGTTTCTGGGCCGGCGTCATCTACTATATCCACGGGCAGCGCAGACAGGATAGCGGCCGTTAGGCACCAGCATATTCCATCACTATTGTTGCGTTCGCAAATCAGGGGGAGAATTGACCGCCCTCTCAAAAAACGATTAGCTGCCAACAAGGCGCTGTTGTTTTTTAATAAAAAAGACCCAGGTACAGGGCAATCGTCCCGGAAGGGAACAGCCAGGTCAGAACCCGTGGGCCGCTTTTTTGCTCTTTTGATCTCTTCTTCTCACTGTTCACAGGCCCAACCCCATTAGAACAACCGTCAACACGGCGACAAGGATAACCATGATAAAAACCGCCAGGTTCCGCAGCCCGGCGAAGACCGCTCCCAGGGCCGCAATCTCCGCGGGAAGCTGGATGAGGCCGATGTTTACCCACGCCAGCATGAACGCCACCGCGCCCAACAGGCTCACCCCCATCTCGATCAGCACCGCGCCCATGACGTAGCTGTTGATGGGATTTCCCGCCATCAGACTGCCGGCCAGGGCACCGAAAAGCGTATCCTGCACACTTCCGTCGACACCGGTAATAACTTCGATACCGTTTTTCCGCAGGGTGTCGGCAATGCCGGGCGAAATCGTGCCGGTCAATAGCGCCCGGGCCCCCAGGCCGAGGACCAGGGTCACAGCCTGGATCCCGGCTCCCGGGCCGGCGGAACGCGCCGGGCCTTCGACCGCATCGCATGCCAGGCTGTCTGTATCGATCACCAGGAGCCAGGGCGCGGTTCCCAGTCGGTTTTCAACCCGGGCGTTCATATCTGGACTATTGTTAAGCGCGTCTCAGGCGGGAGGCAGCTATGGTTCACCCGGCGTTCCCGTAATCCATCAGCGGTTGCTTTTCCGGTCCAGCGTCCGGTACTGGATCGCCTCGGCGATCTGGCCGGCGCCTATCTTTTCGATCCCGGCCAGGTCGGCCAGGGTCCGGGCGATTTTTAAAATACGGTTGTAGGCCCGGGCCGAAAGCCCCAGCTTGTCCACCGCGGTTTCCAGCAGCCGCCGGGACGCCGGGTCCACTACGCAGTGGGCCCGGATATGCCGGCTCCCCATCTGGGCGTTGCAATAGACCCGGGTTCGCCGAAATCGCCGGGCCTGTATTTTCCGGGCCCGTTCAACCCGTGTCTGGATAGCCGCTGAAGGCTCCGCGCGGACCTTGCCCATCAGGTCCCGGTAGGGCACCGCCGGTACCTCAATGTGGATGTCGATGCGATCCAGCAGCGGCCCGGAGATCTTCGACCGGTAGCGGTGGATCTGGGTGGCGGTGCAACGACAGGCGTGTTTGGGATCGTTGAGGAAACCGCAGGGACACGGGTTCATGGCGGCAACCAGCATGAAACTGGAAGGATAGGTCAGCGTGGAGGCGGCCCGGGCAATGGTGACCGATTTATCTTCGAGGGGTTGGCGCAGCACTTCCAGTACATGCTTTTTGTATTCAGCCAGTTCGTCCAGGAACAGCACCCCATGGTGGGCCAGGCTCACCTCCCCGGGACGGGGAATATGGCCGCCCCCGATCAGACCGGCATCGGAAATCGTGTGGTGCGGGGACCGGAACGGCCGCCGGGTCACCAGGGCCTGATTCTTCTGCATCATCCCCACCACACTATAGATCTTGGTGGTCTCGATAGCCTCGGCCAGGGCCAGGGGCGGCAAAATGCCGGGCAGTCGTCGGGCCAGCATGGTTTTGCCGGATCCCGGGGGGCCCACCATCAGAAGATTGTGGCCGCCGGCCGCGGCGACTTCCAGGGATCGTTTCACCAGTTCCTGGCCCATGACCTCGGCAAAATCGGTTCCGGATGCCGCCCGGGTGTCGAATACGGTCGTCACATCGGTTTTTACCGGTTCAATCCGGATCATCCCCCTTAAGAATTCAACCACCTGTGAAAATGTGCTGACCGGAATGACGCGGATGCCGCTCACCACCGAGGCTTCATTGCTGTTTTCCAGCGGCACGATAATCCCCGCATGCTGCCGCCGGGCAGCCTCCAGGGCCATGGGCAGCGATCCTTTGACCGGTTTTACCCGGCCGTCCAGGGAAAGTTCGCCCATGATCAGATACCGCGCCACGGTTTCCTGGGATATCAGCCGGGTAGCCGTCAAAATGCCCAGTGCCATAGGCAGATCGAACCCGGTTCCCTCCTTTTTAATGTCCGCCGGGGCCAGATTGACCGTAATGCGGTCATCCGGAAAGGTGTATCCTGAATTGCTGATGGCCGCTTTGACCCTTTCCCGGCTTTCCTTGACCGCCGCTTCCGGTAAACCCACTGTCGTGAAGGCGGGCAATCCGGAGGTAATATCCACCTCCACCTCGACTACCACCGCTTCGATTCCAATTATGGCGCTGCTCAGGACCTTGGCCAGCATAGTTGCTCCCCGCTTGTTTCACGAACACTTTCCAGAATGCCCGCGTGAATATAACAATTTGTAATTTATTGATTTTCAAGAATCGGGTCCGTGCCTGGAAACAGGAAACCAGTCGGGGCACGAACACTTTTTAAGACGGAAAGCATTACGGTGAGGACCGTAAGATGGGCCAGGGGATTCAGCCGCCTCAAACCCGGCCGGGATGGGGTTTGCCGTCGGCCAGTAAACCCTACATAGCAAAATGCCCGAACAAGGGCAATTTTTAAGTAAAACTTATGTTGTAAACACCTATAAATATGCGGCTGATTTGACATTTGCCTCTTTTTGTTTAATATAGGGCTTTATCCGGTTTTACGGAGCTAAACATAAAAAACGTCAGGCAGGATAAGGGTGAACATGTGCCCCTTTTTGCCTGTAACCAACTATTGCCATCCATAAATCCAAGATTTCAGGATGGAGCCGTTGGCGCTTAGCGGTTAGCAATTAGGTAATACCCTGTATTTTAACCGTTTTGTCTAAAGCCTAATGGCTAAAAGCTAATACCTTCCGTCCATGATTTCCAATCATGGATGGACACTAACTATACCCATGTACCTGCATACCAACCAGAGAACCGTTGCACGGTCGGTGACCTGCTCCGGAATAGGCGTTCATTCCGGGAAAACCGTTACGGTTACTATCAAACCAGCCCAGGTCAATCACGGCATTCAATTCATCCGTACGGACCTGATGGACAGCCCGGGTGTTGCCGCCCGGTTCAACATGGTCGTGGACACGAGCCTGGCCACGGTTATCGGGTACAACGGCTTTATCATTTCCACCATTGAACATCTTATGGCCTGCTTTGCCGGCCAGGGCATCGACAATGCCCTGGTTGAACTGGATAGCTACGAAATGCCGATCATGGATGGCAGCGGGGGACCGTTTGCGGAAATTATCAACTCCGCCGGCGTGAAGGAGCAGACTGGGGCCCGGTGCTATTTTGTCATTAAAGAGCCGATAGAAGTGAGGCGTGATGGGAAATTCGTTGGGATTTACCCTGATGCGACTTATAAAATCACCTACACGATTGATTATGACCACCCGCTCATCGGCCGCCAGACCTGCACCGTGGATGTAAACGACGGGACATTTGGCGCCCGGATAGCCCCGGCGCGCACTTTCGGATTCCTCGAGGAATACGAATTGATGAAGCACTATGGCCTGGCCCAGGGCGGCTCTCTCGACAACGTCCTGGTGGTCGATGAAGACGATGTGGTCAACCCGGACGGCCTTAGATTCCCGGATGAGTTTGTCCGCCATAAAATTCTGGATTGCATCGGTGATTTTTCACTGCTCGGCATGCCGATCCTGGGACATGTTGTGGCCGAAAAATCAGGACACGCCTTCAACCATGAGTTTTTAGAAACATTTTTCGAAAAGAAAGAGTGCTGGGCCACGGAAACAATCCACAACCCCGAAACCCGGCCCATCCAATCGAAACAACTTGCCATTTAAGCCAATTTCCATTAAATATCCGGTATATCTGTGACATAGGTCACAGATTGAGACCTTTGCAAAATGCCCAATTTTGTTTCAGTACAAGGCGGGCGAAAATTTTAACCGGAGGAATACATTGAGTATTTCGAGGATTAAAATTTGAGCCCAACGCTGTAATGGAGCAAAAGGAGGTATTTTTCATAGATCTCAGACTGAAAGCTGCTAACCCGGATAGTCATATGCCAGCTGGTTCATACCGGAAAATTATCGCCGTTTTGCTCGGCTTTGCCCTTCTGACCGGCAATGTCGCCCTTGCCCAGGAAGCACGTCTTACCGATGTAATCGTCACCAACACCCGCGATGACCTTCTGATTTATCTAACCGTCGAGGGCGCTTTCACCTCGGAAATGGAAACGGCCATAAAGAGCGGCGTCTCGGCAACCTTCTCCTTTATCGTCAACCTGTACCGCAGCCGCAACTGGTGGCTCGATAAAAAAATCGCCGCCCAAACCATCACCCACACCATTAAATATGACAACCTGAAAAAAAAATACCGTATCCAGCGGTCATGGGAGGCGGAACCGCATATCACCCAGTCATTTTCTGAGGCCCAGAAACTGATGACGGAAGTTGACAGCCTTGCCATGATTGACCTGGCCAAACTTCAAAAAGGGACTGCCTACCAGATTCAGGCAAAGGCTGCCCTCAGCAAACGAACCCTCCCGCTAAAACTGCATTATGTGCTTTTTTTCATTTCTCTCTGGGATTTCGAAACAGACTGGTACACCATCGATTTTATTTACTAACAGGCGACGGTGAGTGGATTTGCCGGATCAGATTATGAACCAGAACCCAAGCGACAGCACACCGATTTCCAAGCTGTCCCCCGAAGAACGAAGACGCCGGAAACGGGAAGGCATCATTATCGTCGCTGCGATTGCCCTCGTGGCATTACTAACCTTTGTGGAAAGTCGCGTCGTTCATTTTGGCACCGCCCTGCCCATCTCCAACACCATACTGATGTTTATCCTCATAAACATCAATCTCCTGCTTTTGATTTTGCTGCTTTTCCTGGTTCTGCGCAACCTGGTAAAGCTGCTATACGACCGCAAACGCAAAGTGCTGGGCGCCAAACTGCGCACCCGGCTGGTAATTGCCTTTATCGCCCTGACCCTGCTGCCCTCTACGGTGCTGTTCTTCTTTTCCATTAACTTTATTACCAACAGCCTCGAATTCTGGTTTAACGCGCCCGTGGAGCAGGCCCTGGAAAATTCGATCCGCGTGGGGCGCAGCCTGTACAACCGGTCCGAAGCTACCAACCGGTTCTTTCTGGAAAGGGCCGCCTACCAGATTGATACCAAGAAGATGCTGGCTGCAAAGAAACGCAAGGCCCTGAACAATTATATCCAGGTAGTGCAACGCGCCTTCAACCTGGATGCCATTGAAATCTATGATGTCAACGCCAAAAGAGTCACGTACGCCATCGCGCCCGATCTCGAAGAAATTCCTTTCAATGCCATCTCCACGAACAACCTGCGCAAAGAGATGATGCCCAACGGCGTCAGGAGCATCACCGAAGCGGCGGCCAACGGTGAATTCGTGCGGACCATCGGGACCATCCCTTTTAAAGCCAGCCTCGCAAAAGCCGATGCGTTCCTGGTTCTTTCGAGTCTGATCCCACCCGCCATTGCGGAAAATCTGCAATCCATATCCCGGGGCATCGAAGAGTATCAGCAAATAAAGCTTTTAAAAAAGCCGATCCAGATTTCCTATTACATTACCCTCTCCATCGTTGCCCTGTTGGTGGTTTTTTGTGCCATCTGGTTTGGCTTCTACCTGGCCAAGACCATCACCATCCCCATCATGGAACTGGCCGAAGGCACCCGCAAGGTAGCCGAGGGGGACCTCAGCTTTTCCATCAGCATGGCGGCGGATGATGAAATCGGTTCGCTGGTCGACTCCTTTAATTCAATGACCCACGATCTGAGGGTGGGACGTGAACAGCTTGAACTCTCGGCAAACATGCTGAAAGACCGGAATGTTGAAATTGAAGAGCAGCGGCAATTCCTCTCAATTGTTTTAAAGAACGTATCCGCCGGGGTTATCACCCTTGACGCAGAGGGGATTATTACTACCATTAATACATCCGCAGAGAGAATGCTGGACCTGAAAGCCACCCGGATCCTGAACCGCACCTTTTATGATATTCTCACCGACCAGCACCTCAACCTGGCTCGTGAAATCATGGACATCCTGTCGCAGGGTCCCGAAGATGCCGTGGACCGGGCCATCAAGGCAACTGTCAACGGACAGACAAAAAGCTTCCTGGTTACGGTAAACGCGCTGAAGGACGATGAAAACCGCAACATCGGGGTTGTGGTGGTATTTGATGACCTCACGGAACAGGAACAGGCCCAGAAAGTCGCCACCTGGCGCGAAGTGGCCCGACGCATCGCCCATGAGGTAAAAAACCCGCTGACCCCCATATCCCTGTCCGCGCAGCGCCTGAAACGTAAATATGTCAGCCAGATAGAGGACCCGGTGTTTGAAGAATGCACCAGCATGATTATCGACCACGTGGATCTCATCCGCAACCTGGTCAATGAATTTTCCGCCTTTGCACAGTTCCCGACCGCCAACCCGACCTTATGCGACCTGGGCAATATCATTGAAGAAACCGTGACACTCTATCGAGAAGGCCTTGATAAGATAGCGTTCAATTTCAACGTCAGCGAGGATATCCCCCGCCTGAATCTTGACCGCCGGCAGATCAAGCAGGCCATGATCAACCTCATCGACAATGCGGTGGGCGCCATGGAAGGAAAGGGGCGCATTTCCATCGAGCTCTCACATGATGCGATCTTGAAAATGGTCCGCATAGAAGTGTCCGACAACGGCCCGGGGATATCCGATGAAAATAAGACCCGGCTTTTCGAACCGAATTTTTCGACCAAGCGCTCCGGTATGGGGCTCGGCCTGACCATTGTCAGTTCAATCATACTGGACCATAACGGCCGCATACGGGTTCAGGACAATCATCCCAATGGGGCCAAGTTTGTTATTGAGTTGCCGGTGGATATAAATTAGTGCACACCTTAAAAATAGAGAAGCTGCTAACTAAAATTTGCCCCCCCCCTGTAGACGGGCACCGGATAAAAGTGATATCTTTAAAGCTATAAAAGTTTTTTCGTTTTACAGCCTCAAATTAATAAAGGAGTTTTCTGGATGTTTCCTTCAATATTGATTGTAGACGATGAGCCTTCCATTCTGCAGTCGCTGGGCGGCCTGCTGGCCGATGAAGGCTTTGAGGTCATCGAAGCCACCAACGGATATGAAGCCCTGAAGATTATCGACGCGGAATCTCCCGACCTGGTACTGCTCGACATCTGGATGCCGGGAATCGATGGCATCGAAACACTCAAGGAGATCAAGAAGTCGCACCCTATTTTGCCGGTCATCATCATCTCGGGTCACGGCACCATTGAAACCGCCGTCCGGGCAACCAAACTGGGCGCCTATAATTTCATTGAAAAGCCGCTTTCCATCGATAAGGTTATCGTTACCATTAACAACGCCCTGAACTTCAGAAGACTGGAGGAAGAGAACCGGTATTTGCGTAAAAAGACCCTGGAAAAGAACTCCATCACCGGTAACAGCCCGGCGACCATTGAGCTTAAAAAGGATATTTCAATTGCCGCCCCCAAAGATGCCTGGATTTTGATCACCGGTGAGAACGGCACCGGCAAGGAGTTGATTGCCCGTACCATACACCAGCTTAGCTCCCGGGCCCAGAAACCGCTGGTAGATGTCAACTGCGCGGCCATACCCGAAGATTTGATTGAAAGTGAATTGTTCGGCCATGAAAAAGGGGCCTTCGAGGGAACGACCACCAAAAAAAGGGGCAAGTTCGAACTCGCCAATGGCGGCACGCTGTTTCTGGATGAAATCGGCGACATGAGTTTAAAAACCCAGGGAAAAATCCTGCGGGTCCTGCAGGAAATGCAGTTTCAGCGCGTGGGCGGTTCCCGCACGATCAATGTGGATGTCCGGATCATCGCCGCCACCAATAAAACCCTGGAAACCGAAATCAAGAACGAAACGTTTCGGGAAGATCTTTACTATCGGTTGAATGTAATTCCCATTAACGTGCACTCCTTGAAAAACCGCCGGGAAGACATCCCCCTTCTGGTTGAAACCTTTATCCGGGAATCTGCCAATGAAAATATGGGGCGCGAAAAAAAACTCAGCGATGACGCTATGGAAGCACTGTGCCGCTACACCTGGCCCGGCAATGTCAGAGAGCTTAAAAACCTGGTGGAACGTCTGATGATCATGGTGGAAAAAGATGTTATCGATATCTCCGACCTGCCGTCCATGGTCGCCGCCACCGCCCCGGAAGGCCAACCGCCGGAACACAATCAGCTGTTTGAGATCGATAACCTCAAGGCGGCCAAAAAAGCCTTTGAAAAGGCCTTTATCCATAACAAGCTTGAAGAGCAGGAGAACAATATCACCAAGACCGCCGAGGCTATCGGCGTCGCCCGGAGCTACCTCCATAAAAAATTAAAGACAACTTCATAATGCGTATCATCAGTGGAAAGTTTCGCGGCCGCAAGCTGCTTTCCAGCAGCGGCAACGCTACCCGGCCCACCTCTGACAGGGTCAGGGAGGCGCTATTCAACATCCTGTCGTACCAGATAGAAACCGCGACGGTTCTGGACCTGTTTGCGGGAACCGGTGCTTTAGGGATAGAATCCGCCAGTCGGGGTGCGGGTTCAGTGGTCTGTATCGATAACAGCCAGACCGCCATTGGGACCATCCAGAAAAATGTGGGCAACCTGGCCCTTGAAGAGACGCTCAAAATTATCAAGTGGGATATTGCCAGGGATCTGAATTGCATCCGCACATCCGAGCCGGTTTATGACCTTGTCTTTCTGGACCCGCCTTATGGACGGGGGCTGGTGGAAAAGGCTCTGGAGAATCTTCACCGGAGCCGGAGTGTAAAACCGGGGGCAACCCTGGTGGTGGAACACTCAAACCGGGAGCCGCTCCCGGAAGACCGCCCTTTTCTGGAACTGACGGACCAGCGCAAATACGGGAAAACGCTTGTCTCGTTTCTGACATATATGGTATGAACGCGGTCAAATTAGAACCCATTAAAAGCGACCGAGGCAGGCTCCGCCGCGTATCGAATCCCAATTGGAAAGGTTACGACAATGGAACGTATAGCCATCTACCCCGGCTCATTCGACCCGGTCACCAACGGCCATCTGGATATTATCAAACGGGGCTTCAAGCTTTTTGATAAAATCATTGTAACTATTTTACACAATCCTGCCAAAAAGACGCTCTTTTCTCTTTCGGAACGGATAGAACTGCTGGAAATTTGCCTCAGTGACTGTCCAAATGTCGAAGTTGCCTCATATGACGGCCTGCTGGTAGATTATGCGGAACAACGTAAGGCGCAGGCGATTTTAAGGGGGATGCGCGCGGTTTCTGATTTTGAATATGAATTCCAGATGGCCCTGATGAACCGGAAGCTGAAGAAAGAAATTCAAACCGTGTTTTTAATGACCGGTTTGCGGTGGATCTTCACCAGTTCCTCCATTATCAAGGAGGCCGCCCAGTTCGGGGGTGCCATTGACGACATGGTCCCACCGGAAGTCAATCGTAGACTCATGGAAAAACTGGGATTGAAAAAAGAATAGAATTAAGCGCCGGGCTTATCTCCAGCAGCGACCCGCTCCAGCCAGATAACCACCCCAAACCCAACCACAGCCAGCCCCACGGCCAGGAGAAAGGCCCCGTCAATCGTGTCGGGCAGCATATTGCGCACCTGAATGACATGCTCCTTGCCCCGGATGATTTTGGTTGCAACCACCTCTTTCCAGGGCCATATCCGCGGCAGTGAGCCCGCCATCAATCCGGTGAGAAACGCAATAGTCAGATTGTAATAACGGTCAAGCAGCAGATTCAATACACGGGCAAACCCCGTTAGCCCGACAAGGCAGCCGGCGCAAAAAATCATGATAGTGATGAAGTTGTCCACCAGAAAGGGGTTCTTGAGGCACCCGGTGATAAACTCGTATTTGCCCAGGATCAGCAGGATAAAAGCGCCGCTGATGCCGGGCAGAATCATGGCGCAGATGGCCACCAGCCCGGAGAAGAAAATAAACCCGGCGGTTTCGGGGGTGGATACCGGTACGGTGTTGACAATCAGCCAGGCCAGCAGGCCACCGACACAGAAACAGGTCCCGGTGGACAGTGACCAGCGGGAGACATAGCGGCTGACCACGAGTACCGAAGCAACGATAAGGCCGAAAAAAAGGCTCCAGATATAGACAGGATGGGCGTGCAGCAGGTGGTTCACCAACCTGGCCAGGCTGATAATGGCGACCCCGATTCCCAGGAACAGTGCCATTAGAAACCGCACGTGCAATGCCGCCAGCGCACCTTTGATATCAAACTTCAGCAGCATGGCCGCCATCTTCGTATCCGCCGACTTGATGGCCTTAAGCAGCTGCTGGTAGATCCCGGTGATCAGCGCCATGGTGCCGCCGGAAACCCCCGGGATAATGTCGGCGGTTCCCATGCACAGCCCCTTAAGAGATAACAGGGCGGCTTCTCTCAGCGTCTTCGGCCCAGGGCTTTCCATGAAAGCGCTTTTCCAGGACAGCTTTTCAATTTCCATACACACTTTTTCCCGTCTATACAAAAACGACATCCTCTCCATAAAGATGCCGTCTATTTATTGCACGGTGTTCGCTCACAGGTGGTAGATTTTGGTTCAGGGCAAGGCTTGAGCATTTTTGAAACCGGAGGCATAGCAGACGCTATGTTGAGGATTTCAAAAAGGCGAAAACGCAGCCCTGGGCCAAAATATGCCGCCTGTGAGCGAACACCTATTCGTGCCAGCCGTGTTCGCCTATCAGCTTAACAAACCGGCAACCACCCAGCGTTGTCTGGTGCAAACCGTCTTTATCCCGGTAAACCTTGACCAGTTCCTGCACGTGCTGGTCGCCGACCGGCATTACCAGACGGCCGCCTTCCGCCAGCTGCTGGACCAGCACCGGGGGTATCTGTGGCGCACCCGCCGTAACGATAATCGCATCAAAAGGGCTCTGGCCCGACCAGCCGGTAGTGCCGTCTGAATAGCGGGTGACAATGTTGTGATATTTAAGCCGATCAAAAAGCATCCGGGTTTTCACAAACAGGGCGTGGATACGCTCAATGGTGTAAACCCTGAAGGCAATTTCGGCAATGACGGCGGCCTGGTACCCGGAGCCGGTGCCAATCTCCAGGACCCGATCATCCTTGCCAAGCTGGAGCGCCTGGGTCATCTCGGCCACGATGTACGGCTGTGAAATCGTCTGGTTCTCACCGATGGGCAGCGGATAGTCACTGTACGCCTGGTCCATCAGGGCTTCGCTTACAAACAGGTGCCGCTGAACCTTTTTCATGGCGGTCAGGACGGCCGGGTCGGAAATCCCCCGGCTCTCGATCTGTTTTGCGACCATGCCTTCCCGCTGTCGACGGTATTTTAATGAATCACTTTCCATATTCTCAACATAGTCCATCCGTTTAACAGCGACAACCCGTTCCGCTGACCCCGGCTCCCCCTAGGACCGCCCCGGCCCGTCAACCAAAGTACTCAGCCTTGGTTTCTAACAAATAAGCCTGTTTTCGTCAACTGCTCAAATCCCTTGATTTTTTAGATAATTTTGCAGATAATGGGCCATTGAACCGGGATTCAGCTTACATGAGACACAAGAAGCCATCTCAAAAAACGGATTTTGGCTCAAGGTGCGATGGGCACGAATATCAAACCGGAGGAATACATCGGGTATTTCGAGGATGTGATATGAGCGCCCAACGCCGAGATTGGGCCAATCAGTCTTCGCATTGCGAGCTACGCCCGACAAGAAGACTTTTTTGAAATAGCTTTTATTACCTTTTACCAGCCGCCTATATGGAAACCTCAAAACATCTCATCATTTCCACCGCCCTGTCGGCCATCATTATTGTGGCCGGCACTCTGGGCTACATGCTCATAGAAGGGTGGAACTTTCTGGACGCCCTCTACATGACGGTGATTACCATCTCCACCGTGGGGTTCATGGAAGTGAAGCCCATGGGCGATTTGGGCCACCTCTTTACTATATTCCTGGTGTTCATCGGCGTAGGGTTTACCTTGTATGTGGCCGCGGCAGTTGTCCAGTTCATGGTGGAAGGCCGGATACGTATCATTATGGGGAGGGCCAGAGTGAACCGAAAAATCAGTCATCTCAATGATCATTATATCGTATGCGGTTACGGCCGCATCGGCCGGGTCCTGTGTCACAAGATACGGCGCGGAACGGTTGAGGTTGTGGTTCTGGAACAGGACCGCGAAATCATCCCGCAAATGGAAGAAGACAAGATCCTTCACATCTGTGGGGATGCCGCGGATGAAGAAGTCCTTTTAAAAGCGGGTATCCAGAAGGCGCGTGCGCTGATTTCAGTCCTGGCAACGGACACGGACAACGTTTTTCTCGTTTTGACCGCCCGGCAGCTCGCCCCGGAATTAAATATCATGGCCCGAGCCGGTCGCGATTCAGCCAAAAAGAAACTGCTGGCCGCCGGGGCAACCTCCGTGGAATCCCCTTACGAAATGGGGGCCCTGCGGATGGCGCAAAAAATTCTGCGTCCCACGGTCACCAGCTTCCTGGACCTGGCCTTCGCGCACAGTCGCAAGGAAATCCAGATGGAGGAGATACCGGTGACCCCTGAATCGGAACTGGCCAATGTGGTGCTCAAAGATTCAGGGATCCGCCAGAGATTCAACCTGATCCTGATCGCCATCGCACTGGCCAATGGGGAGATGCTTTTCAACCCTTCATTTGAATATGTCATAAAGCCGGGGGACACCGTTATCGCGGTTGGGGAAAAACATAACCTGTTCCAGCTTGAAAAAATCCTGAACCCCTGAAACAAAGTTCAGGATGATAGGCAATAGGCATTTAGGCTGTAGGACAAACCCGGCATATCCCTGCATAGTAAAAATCAAACACCGTGAAATTAAAGCATGACCCGGTGCTGGTTTACAATCATGGGCACAATAGTGCTACCGGTAACACCTGACAGCCTTCAGCCTACAGCCTGTAGTATCCTGAACAAAACTCTTGACACACAGGTGATTTCAACTATAGTTAGCGGCTGAACAGGGAAAAAGTGAAACATGCGCAGCAACAAAAAACAGTTGACGAATATTGAAAACAAACGCTGGTGGTGGTGGCAGAACTGCGTCGACTGTCCTGCCAGCGGGCTGTAACTTCGAATTAAACTGAATTAGAATTTCAGGACCGTGGCAAGACAGGCCACGGTCCTTTTTTATTTGAAAGGGTCGTGGAAAACCACGACCCTTTTGTTTTTCATAACCAGGACGAGAGACCTTTGAAAAGATGAAAGAGGCATTATGAAACTAAGCCGCTTCCCCGCAAAAGACCAATTTGAGGACCTGGCCGCCCGGCACAATGTCGTTCCGCTGTGCGCCGAAATCCTGGCCGACACGGAAACGCCGGTGTCATTGCTGCGAAAATTTTATGCCGGCGCCGGTCCGATTTTCCTCTTTGAAAGTGTGGAGGGGGGCGAGCGCTGGGGCCGGTACAGCTTTTTGGGAACCTCCGCCCGGAGCCATATCCGGGTTTTCGGAACCCATGTTGAGGTAACTGCGGAAGGGAAAACCCAGAAGATCCCCCATGACCAGGACCCGTTGAAGGTCCTCAAGAAGCTGTCAACCGATTTTAATCCTGCCAAAGTGCCCGGCCTGCCCCGCTTCTGGGGTGGTCTGGTGGGATATATGACCTATGAAATAGTGAGTTTTTTTGAAAAAATTCCCAACCGGCTTCCCGAGGATGCCCCGCTGGCCCATTTTATCATCCCGGATGAACTGATCATCTTTGACAATATCCGCAATACGATGACAGCCGTGGTGATTGCGTTTCCGGACGAACAGGCAGACCCGGCCGCCGTCTACCGCGAGGCTTCCCGGCGCATCGACAGCATGACGGAGAGAATGAGCCGGTCCATGCCCGTCGGCAGCCCTGACCCGGTCGGAGAGCCCGGCATTCCGCAGGCTGAAATCAAGCCCGCAACATTCATGGAGATGGTCGGAAAAGTGAAGGACTATATCCGGGCCGGGGATATCATCCAGTCGGTGATTTCACAGCCTTTTACCTGCCCGGCGCCGGAAGACCTCTGGATGCTGTATCGGGCGCAGCGGTATATCAACCCATCGCCGTATCTTTTCTTTATGCATCTGGCAGACACCGCCCTGGTGGGCTCTTCTCCGGAAACGATGGTGCGCCTGGAAAACCGGGTGGCCACCTTGCGGCCCATTGCCGGGACCCGGCCACGGGGCGATTCTGAAAAAAATGATCGCCTGCTGGCCGACGAACTGTTGGCGGATGAAAAAGAGCGCGCCGAGCACCTGATGCTGGTTGACCTCGGCCGCAACGATCTGGGCCGGATCGCCAGCACCGGTACGGTCCAGGTGACCGACCTGATGTTCGTGGAGCGCTACTCCCATGTCATGCACCTGGTCTCAAACATCACCTGCGATTTAAAACCCGAGATGGATGCCTGGGACCTGGTCCGGGCCACCTTTCCGGCCGGAACCCTGTCCGGGGCACCGAAGGTGCGGGCCATGGAAATTATTGCGGAGCTCGAAGAGACCCCCCGGGGTCCGTATGGCGGCGCGGTCGGCTATATATCCTTTGGCGGCAACATGGACCTGGCCATTACGATTCGAACCGCCTGTGTTGAATCCGGCCGGCTTACCATTCGGGCCGGTGCCGGGATCGTGGCCGACAGCGATCCGGAAAAGGAACACCAGGAAACCGTCAACAAAGCCATGGCCATTCAAAAGGCCCTGGAGATGATTAAGTAACGAAATTAAGCGAGGTTCCCATGATCGTCATGATAGACAACTACGATTCATTTACCTACAACCTGGTACAATACATCGAGCAGATGGAACATCCGGTCCACGTGGTCCGTAATGACGCCATCTCGACCGATGACCTGGAAAAGCTGGACCCGGCCGGTATCGTCATCTCCCCCGGCCCGGGCAATCCGGACAGCGCCGGCGTTTCGCTGGCGACCGTAAAAACGTTTTCAGGCCGGATTCCCATCCTGGGCGTCTGCCTGGGGCACCAGACCATCGGCCAGGCGTTCGGCGGCCAGGTGGTTTCCGCCCGGGCGCTCATGCACGGCAAGACCTCCATGGTCACAGCCGACGGCCAGGCCCTCTACAAAGGCATCCGCAAACCGTTTCAGGCCATGCGCTACCACAGCCTGGCCCTCAACAGGGAAACTTTACCGGACTGCCTGACCATCACGTCGGAGACCGATGACGGCGAAATCATGGGCATCCGTCACCGCAGCCATCCCACCGAGGGGATCCAGTTTCACCCGGAATCGATCATGACCCCGGTAGGTAAAAGGCTGCTTAGAAACTTTTTGAATTCAACAAAGGAGACAAGCCATGTTCCGTGAATACTTGAAGATGATCATTGAGGGTAAGCAGCTGGACGAAGAACAGATGACGCAGATGATCGACGCAGTTCTGTCGGGAGAAATCACCGACGCCCAGATCGGGGCTATGATGGCGGCCCTGGCCACCCGGGGGGAGACCTATGAGGAACTCGCCGGCGCTGCCCAGGCCATGCGCCGCAAGGCCCATAGAATTCAACCACCGGGTTCGATCGTGGTGGATACTTGTGGGACCGGCGGCGACGGGGCCAAAACCTTCAACATCTCCACGACCACCGCTTTTGTGGTGGCCGGCTGCGGGGTCACGGTAGCCAAACACGGCAATCGCTCGGTCTCCAGCCAGTGCGGCAGCGCCGACCTTCTGGAAGCTTTGGGAGTCAAGATCGATACCGAACCGGAAATTGTAGAAGAGGCCCTGCATGAAACGGGCATCGGCTTTCTCTTCGCCCCCGTGTATCACAGTGCCATGCGCCATGCCGCCAAAGCGCGCATGGAAATCGGCCTGCGCAGCATTTTCAATATGCTCGGCCCCCTCACCAACCCGGCCGGGGCCAATTGCCAGCTGCTGGGGGTCTATGCACCGGAACTCACCGAAATGTTCGCCAGCGCACTGTCGCACCTGGGCGCCCGACAGGCCATGGTGGTACATGGCCACGACGGCCTCGATGAGATTTCCGTCTGTGCCCCTACCCGTATCTCTGAGCTGAAGGACGGCCTTGTCAAAACCTTTGACCTGTCACCCGAGCAATTTTTCGGCAACCTGGCTGAGCCCGAAGCCCTGACGGGCGGAGACAGCTCCGAAAACGCCGCCATTACCCGGGAAATCCTGGACGGTGCCGGTGGTGCCAAAAGAAATGTGGTGGTCCTCAATGCCGCCGCCGCCCTGATTTGCGCAGCCAGAGCAGCCGACTTTCCCGAAGGCATAAAGCTGGCGGAAGAGGCGATCGATTCCGGCGCCGCCCGGAACAAACTGGACAGCCTTATCACTTTCACCACGGAAAACGGTTAGAGACTATGGCCAGAGATATTTTGTCTGAAATCGTCGCACGCAAAGGCAGCGCGGTTGAAAAGGCCCGCCGGGAGATATCCCTTGAGGAGTTGCGTGCCCGGGCGGAAGCGGCCCCGCCGCCCCGACCGTTTTTAAAACAGTTCACCGGCGATAACCGCTCCACAGTGAACATTATTGCAGAAGTCAAGCGGGCCTCACCATCAAAAGGACCCATATGCCCGGACCTCGATCCGGGCGCACTGGCCCGGGCCTACGCCGCGGGTGGTGCGGCGGCCATTTCGGTCCTGACTGATGCCCCTTATTTTATGGGGAGCCTGGCGGACCTGGCCGCGGCGCGGGCGGCCGTTGACCTTCCGGTCCTGCGTAAAGATTTCATCCTCTCCGACTACCAGGTATATGAATCCCGGGCCGGGGGTGCAGACGCCATCTTACTCATTGTCAGGATTCTTCCCGAAAAACAGCTGCAGGCCCTCTACCAGTTAAGCAAGTCACTCAAGATGGATGTGCTGCTGGAGATCCATGGCGAATCCGAACTGGAAACAGCCCGGGCGGTTGGCGCCCGGCTGATCGGCATCAATAACCGCAACCTGAAATCCTTTGAAACCGACACCCGCACGGCCATGCGCCTGGCCGACCGCCTGGGGCCGAACCGGATCCCGGTGGCAGCCAGCGGCATCAGTAACAAGGCTGATATCACGGTAAATCTGGCAGCCGGCATCAACAGTTTTCTAATTGGCGAAAGCCTGGTGCGGTCCAAGGACCCCGCTGAAATGCTGCGGGAAATGGTAAACAGGTAGAATCGTATGCAGACAGACCCAACCTCTTCTATTGAACTGCCAGGCCGGCCGGCAGTTAAGATCTGCGGGCTGACACGGCCGGATGAAGCCCTGGCCTGCGCCCGGATGGGGGCGGATGCCATTGGCCTGGTCTTTTTTCCCAAAAGCCCCCGCCATCTGACCCCGCGCCAGGCCGGGGATATTTGCCGCCAACTGCCGCCGCATGTCGCGGCAGTCGCGGTCTGCGTGGATATGCCTTCTAAAGAGATCCTGGCCCTGGCGTCTGAATGCGGTTTTGGAACCGTCCAGCTACATGGCCGGGAAACACCCCAAAAAGTGACCCGGCTGACACAGGCCGGCTTAAGGGTAATCAAGGCTCTATTTGCAAACAGGCCCCCGGAAATTGACCGGGCCCCACAATATGACGCCGCAACCGCTTTTCTGGTGGAGTGTGGGCAAGGCCGACTGCCGGGGGGCAATGCCCGGTCCTGGGACTGGCACCTGCCGACCACGCTCTTTGGGCAACAGCCGGTTATTCTCGCCGGCGGCCTGGCACCCGAGAACATTCGTGAGGCGTTGCAGGTTGGTCAGCCCGACGCAGTGGATGTGAGTTCAGGGGTGGAGGCGTCTCCCGGCCGCAAGGATCTGGAAAAGGTGAGGCTGTTTCTGGAGGCGGTAAAGGGCGGGCCCGATGTTCCGGCAATGCCTTCCGGTCGATCTTTTGATCGGATCTTCTAATATCGCGACCCGTAAAGCGCTTATCTAACATCGCTGCCGCAGTAACGACTCGAAGTGCCCTGAAAATACTAAATCCGAATATCGAAATTCGAAACAAATTTAAAATTCAAATAACAAAATGACCAAAACAACTGCTTACGCGTTGCTATGAGAGTCCTTGTTTGATTTTTTGGTCATTGTGGTTTGCTGGTTTGTTTCGGATTTCGGTATTCGGATTTCGGATTTCGCTGATCCCATAACACCGGGTAATTGGGGTTCATCTGAATTGCCTTACTTCTGGGATGCAACACTATATGCCGAGAATCTTGTTGATGGCATCGATAATCACGGTCAGATCCGGGATGGGCTTTAAAAACAGATTTTCTGATCCCATGTCGATCGCTTTTAATTCATCGGGCAAACGGTAATCAACCGATCCGGTGTGAATTAAAAACTTCATCTCGGGCCGAATGCTGTGGGCTTGCAAAATCATGGTATCACCACTGATACCGGGAAGGCGCAGATCAACAATCGCGATATCGAGGTTTTCGCTTTCAACTATTTTCAATGCCTGCTCGGCACTTTCAGCCGAAAACACGTCAAATTCGTAATCATCCAGAAAATCAGAAAGGCTTTCCCTTATACCCGGTTCGTCGTCTACAACGAGAACTTTCACTGGCTTATCCATTGTCATCGAGCAGTCATATCCTCCCAGATTTCATGCAAGCATCAACTCATATGCACTATTTTAACTTCATGTTCAGTTGCAATTAATTTAGTCTGTTTGTCACAATAATTCAAATGAATTCCCATTATCGCCCCGAATTTACCAGTTTGGTTACCAAATCCAGCGGCAATCATTGCGACAATGGGTTCCAGGAGACCATGTGCTGTCTTAAAAGAATCAGCGTAATCCTTCGATAAACCCGGTAACGGCATCAACCCCGGCGCTATCCACCAGCCGGATGGTCTGGGTGCCGATGACGGCGATATCCGCGCGACCTTTCAAAAATTCGATATCTTCCCGGCTTTTGACACCGAATCCCAGGGCCAACGGCAGGCTGGTTGCCTGGCGGCATCTGTCCAGATAGGCGTCAAGTTCCTCAGAAAAGGAGGTCCGATCGCCGGTCACCCCTTTCCGGGCCACGCAATACATGAACCCCCGGCCAAAAGATGAAAGGTATTTCATCCGGCTGTCGGGAGTGGCCGGTGAAAAAATCAGGATAGGATCCAGTTTTTGGCTTTCCATGGCCGCCAGATATTCGCTGCCCTCTTCCGGGGGCAGGTCCGGAACGATGGCCCCCTTAAGGCCCCCGCGCGCCATGGTTTCGGCAAAACGATTAACCCCATACTTATATAATATATTGTAATAGCTCATAAACAAAAATGGAATGTCAAAAGTAGCCGCCGCTTTCCGCGCAAAATCAAGACACCGCCCAACGGTCGTACCGCTGGCAAGTGATTTCTGATTGGCGTGCAGAATCACCGGACCATCCGCTATGGGTTCGGAAAACGGGATCTGCAATTCAATGAGATCCACTCCGGCCGCAACCATTTTCTCGATAATCTTGAAAGATTCATCCAGGTTGGGGTACCCGATGACCAGATGGGTCATCAGCAGAATGTCCTTTTTTTTCAGTTTTTCCTGTATGTACGCTTCAAGCATTGTATGCCTCCGCTTTGGCCACGATGAATTCTTTCCACTGGGCGTCATCCAGTGCATCGGCCACCGTAAATATATCTTTGTCGCCCCGACCGGACTGGTTAATGATGATACTCTCTGCGGGGCTCACCTCCGGTGCCTCCTTAAACGCCTGCGCAAAAGCGTGCGCGGACTCCAGGGCGGGAATCAAGCCTTCTTTTTGCATGGTCAGAGAAACCGCCGCGATTACTTCACGGTCAGTCGCGGCTTCAAAACGCACCTTTTCATTTTCGCAGAGGCTGGAAAGAATGGGCGAAACCCCCACGTAATCAAGCCCGGCAGCGACACTGTGGGTTTCCATCATCTGCCCGTCACTGTCCTGCAGAAAATAGGTTTTATATCCCTGGGCCACACCGATGCTGGCATCCTGCGAAGCCAGCCGAGCCGCGTGTTCCGTCGTGTCCAGTCCCCGGCCCCCGGCTTCAACCCCCACCAATTCCACGCTCGGGTCTTCAAAAAAGCCGCTGAAAATACCCATGGCATTGGATCCGCCCCCCACACAGGCATAAATTCTAGCCGGCAGGGTGTCCTCGGCCGCCAGGATCTGTTTGCGGGCCTCTTTACCGATAATGGACTGAAACCAGGAGACCATTTCAGGAAAGGGGTGGGGTCCGCAGGCTGTTCCCAGAACGTAGTGGGTCGTGTCCATATTGCCGACCCAATCCCGAAAAGCTTCATTGATGGCGTCTTTTAATATCCGGGTACCCTCTTCCACCGGCACCACCGTGGCTCCCAGCCGCTCCATCCAGAACACATTGGGCCTTTGCCGTTCGACGTCCACAGCGCCCATGTAGATCGTGCAGTCAAATCCAAAACGGGCCGCCATGGTGGCGGTGGCCACCCCGTGCTGGCCGGCACCGGTTTCCGCGATCACCCGGGTCTTGCCCATTTTGCGGGTCAACAATCCCTGACCGATCACGTTGTTGGCCTTGTGGGCCCCGGTATGGTTTAAATCTTCACGTTTTATGTAGATTTTAGCGCCCTCGAAATGCCGGGTGAGGTTCTCGCAATAGGTCAGTGGCGTCGGCCGGCAGGAATAGGTGGCCATGATGTCGGCATATTCGCGCCAGAAAGCCGGATCATTTTTAGCCTCATAAAAAACACTTTCCAGTTCTTCGAACGTGGCTACCAGAATTTCCGGCAGATACGCGCCGCCAAACTGGTCATAGTACCCTCTCTTACGCATGGGAAAACCCTCCAAGTTTCTGTGAAAATACAAACTGGTCGGTTCTGCAGAACAGTTCCGAATAGATCGCATTGTCTAATTGTTCAAAATTGATAAAGCGCTGGACCTCCAGCAGCGGTTCGCCCTCCGGAAGCGACAGGGCCGCGGCTTTGACCCTGTCCGGAAAAACGATTCTGAAGTTCTGCTGCCCACCGGTGGGCTGCATATAGAAGTGCTCCACCACCAACTGCGAGAGAGACATCTTTTCCGTAAAAATCTGATCGATGCCCCTGAACAAAACCGGGTCCAGCCAGATATCTTCGACAATGACCGGCTGTTCATCGACCGTCTGCAGCCTTGAGAAAAAATAGACCGGCTGACCCTTGAACGGATTTTCCGGACCACCCCCGGCTCTTTTCTGCAGGTGCACTTTTTTCAGCATCTTGGCGGAGACACGGATGCCTTTGGCCTGAAAGGAAGCACTGGTCCCGGCCAGGGAAAAAAGGTCTACCTCTTCCGAGCGGCCCAGCACGAATGTTCCGGCGCCCCGTTTTCTGACCAGCACCCGTTTGCGCACCAGCACATCCGTGGCCTGCCGGGCCGTCGGCCGGCCGATGCCGTAGGTTGCGGCCAGCTGATGCTCCGAGGGGATCCGGCTGTCGGCCGGATATTCCCCGGACCGAATTTTAGCAGTCAATATTTCGGCCAACTGGTGGTAAAGTGGTACCGGCGACTGATGATTGAGCATGGTGGATAGCCTCCAGGTAATCGATCTTAATACATGCTTTGACGATTATCTCAAACTGGTTAAGTTGTCAATACAATTTAAGGGGCTTCTGAAAGGCCCGCAGTCCGGACCGCATCCCGCATTCCCTTTCCGACAAACGGTCGCATCATACCTGTAAGGATGCTGATTTGCGCGGTTTTCAGGGGTTTAACTTTGCTGACTTTTATGGTATAAAAAGGGTTACGGTTGTCATTTCCAAAAACCTTTGGAAGCTATACCTGAAAACATAGAAGAGGCCGCCCTCTCTCACTAACGATCCTTCGACCCGCATCCACCCGGCGCCCTAAAGGTATGGTCGACATATTCTGCATTCATTTCAGAACTGCAGCAATCCGACTGCAAGCTTTCCCTGCGAGGTAAGCAATGCTCACCGCCAAGGAACAACATTACTTTCTCAAGGCCGTGGAATCGTTTCGACGGCGTATGATCGTCATATCACCGGAGTTTAAAATCCTCGCTGCCAACAACAGCCCGGAAAACAGCCGCGTATCCGATATTATCGGTAAACCCTGCCATGAGGTTTTCTATGAACGCTCCTCACCCTGCGAGAACTGCGCCGTCGAGGAAGTGCTTTTAACCCGACGGCCCTCGCTGCGGGCCAAGGAAGATCATTCCGAAGACCTCGGCAAAATGGCCTGCCTGTATGCGTACCCGATTGTTTCCGAAGGCGAAATCGAAGCATTTGTCAGCATGGATTTTGATCTGCCCCTCCAGGGCGGTATTGAAGAAAAACTGCAGCGCTCGAACATCATGCTCCGCAACCTCATAAGCAGTTCGGTTGATGGGGTAATTGCGGCGGATATACAGGGCAATATCCTGGTATTCAATGCCGCCGCCACCCAGGTCACCGGCTATGACCGAACCGAGGCCCTGGAGCAGCTGCACATTCGGAATATCTACCCCGATGATCAGGCCTACGCGGTGATGCAGGACCTGCGCAGCGCAGACTTCGGCGGCTCCGGAAAACTGAAATTCTACCGGGTTGAAATCATGAGCAAAGCGGGACAGGCCATCCCCATCAGCCTGAATGCATCCATTGTATACGAAGAGGGGCGCGAAGTTGCCACGATCGGGTTTTTCCATGATCTGCGGGAATCGCTCAAGATGGAGGAAAACCTGAAAGATACCCAGCTGCAGCTGCTGCAATCGGAAAAAATGGCATCCCTGGGCAAACTGGCCGCCGGGGTTGCCCACCAGCTGAACAACCCGCTGGGAGGTATCACCCTCTATTCCAATCTGCTCCTCGAAGATTATGCATTGGAAGAGAGCGCACAGGAGGATCTGCACCGTATCCTCAGGGACGCCGAGCGCTGCCGGGACACAGTCAAGGAGTTGCTTGAATTCACCCGCCAGACGCGGCATTTCATGAAACCCAATGACATCAACCAGGCTATTATCCGCACGCTTTTCCTGTTGGAACGGCAGCCCCTGTTTCAAAACATTAAGATCGAAAAGAATTTTGCAAAATCCCTTCCGCTCATTTTCTGCGACCTGCAGCAGATGAACCACGTCTTTATGAATCTGATTTTAAATGCGGCCCAGGCCATGGCCGGCCGGGGGGCACTCACCATCACGACCGCCCCTGTAGAGCAGGGCGGCCGGGTCCGACTGACCATATCGGATACCGGCCCGGGAATCCCCGCGGAAATCCTGCCGCGGATCTTCGAACCGTTTTTCACTACCAAGGAAGAAGGCCAGGGCACCGGTCTGGGCCTGAGTCTCGTCTATCGCATTATTAAAAGCCACAATGGGCAGATCAACGCCCGCAGCAACCCGGGCGCAGGCACGACGTTCATAATTGAAATACCAACCAACTTAGAAACCGCCGGAGATGGAAACGATGACTGAAGCACTGGACGCCATTACAATTTTAATCGTCGATGATGAAAGGGATATCCGGGACGGCTCTGAAAGAATCCTGTCCAAGATGGGCTGCAAGGTCCTTAAAGCGGACCAGGGCGAAACCGGTCTGCAGCTGCTGGCCGACAACCCGGTCGCCCTGGTGCTGCTGGACATGAAAATGCCGGGCATGGACGGCATGGAGGTCCTGAAGCTCATTCGCCGGGATTACCCGGGGATCATAGTCGTGGTCATTACCGGATTTGCCACGGTTGAAACCGCCATCGAAGCCATGAAGGAAGGTGCCTATGATTTCATTCCCAAACCTTTTGAGCCGGACCAGCTGCGGATCGTCGTCAACCGGGCCTGGGACAAGATCCGGTTGAGCGCCGAAGCCGAACGTCTGGCCGCGGAACGTCAGCGGACGCTGGTTGATCTCGACACTGAAAAGAGCCGGGTGCATACCATCCTGGAATCGCTGCCCAGCGGCACGGCGGTAACGGATAATAACGGTCAGGTTGTCTTGATGAATCCCGCCTTTAAACGGCACCTGGGCATCGACCCGAAGGTACCCCTGGGCCAGCCGATCGGGGAATATGTTGATGATGACGGCCTGAACGAACTGGTCCTGGATATTTCCAGGGGCCGGCATGTGGATTATGACGATATTCCAGTCTATGAATTTTCCCTGCCGAACAGTAAATTCTTCATGGCCGCGGGACGGCCGGTGCTGGGGGAAAACAATGCCTGCCTGGGTGCGGTCATCAGTATCACCGATATCTCCGCTATGAAGTCGCTCGACCAGTTGAAATCTGAATTTGTCGCCAAGGTATCGCATGAACTGCGTTCACCCCTGTCGACCATCCATGAACAACTGGCCGTCGTAATCGGTGACATGGTTGAAGTTGCCCCGGAAAGCGACCAGCAGATACTGGCGCGGGCCAAGGAAAAAACCTTCGGACTGATCTCCCTGATCAGCGACCTGTTGGATCTGTCCCGTATCGAGGAAGGGGCCATCTGCCAGGATATCCGTAGCATCCCGGTGGACGCCCTGCTGAAAAATATCGTGGATTTCCTGAAAACCAGATCGGATGCTAAAAACCAGACTCTAAAGTTGGAACTCGGTCAGGCGGATTTGCCGGAAATCACGGCCGATGCCATCGCCCTGGAAAGTATCTTCGGGAATCTGATTACCAATGCCATCAACTACACCCCTGCTGACGGCCGCATAGCAGTCAAAGTCGACATGGCCGGGATCAACATCCGGGTACAGGTAAGCGACAATGGCTTCGGGATCGAGGCCCAGCACCTGGAGAACATCTTCGACCGGTTCTACCGGGTCAAAAACGAAAAGACCCGGTACATCACCGGAACCGGCCTGGGGTTGCCCATTGTCAAGGAATTGGTGACTTCTCTCGGAGGTATGGTCGACGTGGAAAGTACTCCCGGACAGGGCTCGACCTTCACTGTACTGCTACCTACCACTGGACAGTAGTATACCGGCCAATAGACTGCTCTAGCTGGAGGGGTAAGGATATCTTTCACTCTGATTGAACGGCAGCTATGCAGCTTCTCGCTCCACTCGTTACGTCCTTATTCTACAGTAAACCTATGCCACTAAATTATAATTATTAAAACCATTGAAAGAAAAGTGGGGCATTACACCATATAAATACTTACCGATATTCTGATCATAGCACAGGCTTAGGATAGGCACATTCTATAGCAGTAGTCGCTGGTTTGAACGACCTTACGAATCTTGAGTTATACAGGTCCTATCTTCATTAAAATGCCATAATTGAGAAATCTCACAACCTCAATATATTGTGGCTGGTAAATGATAATCAGGCGCTATCATAGTAACGCTATTCTATCCCCCTAATCCCGCATATCAGTAGCGTAATGATGGTCGTGGTGTGCAGTTTCGGAGGAGCGTGCTATGGGTTTTTTATAGATATCGTATTTTTACAGCCTGTTGATATGCAGGGGGTCCTAACAGGTTTGAAAAAATGGCTTAGAACTAAAAGATTATATCATCCAATTTGATTTCCGATGGCTTTTTTGGGCTAATGAAAAGAGCGCCTGTCTTATTAGAGTCGCTGCTATACTGGGAATCCATTCTCCGCAAAACGTCCAGTATCCAAGTCGGGTTAGTATATTTTTCATCAGTGAAAGGCATAAAATTAACACCGGTATTGATAATGCTATGCATGGATTTTGAATGCCAGGCGACGCTACCAAGTATGTCCATCGCCTTTTCACCAGGAATCTCCAATCGTATAAGGAGGGTATCTCTTTTCCTCAGCGTCTCTAAACACAAAAAGGAAAGCCCCCCCTTGCTGATGTCAGCGACCGACACCGGGCCTACTATTCTTTTTGAAAATCTGAACCATCTTTTATGACGGAAAGTCATAGTAGCACCGGGAATAAAAAAGCGCCGGCAACTTCGTTTCTCAATAAATTTCGCCATTATCTGGTCCTCTGCAACTTTATACGATTAAATGTATAGTTATTACCTAAATAGAAGGGAACTCAGAAGCTGCAACTTATAGCCAGCAATCAGCTATACGCGGTTTGCAGTTGGCGCCCGAGTTATATATAGCAGCGCAAGCGGTGAATAATAAATAGATTCGATCAATCTACACCAAGACCCGAAGGCCAATTTTAATTTATATTCTGTCCTAAAAAATCACTTGCTAATCATACGGGAAGAGCAAAAAAGAACGTACTGCCTTTCCCTTCACCTTCGCTTTTAGCCCATATCTTTCCGTTATGAAGTTCCGCGAGTTTGCGGCTTACAGCGAGCCCGATACCGATTCCAGCAAACAATCTTTTCATCGACATATCCGCTTGTTCGAATATTGAAAAAATCCTCTCCTGGTCTTCAGGCCTGATGCCAACGCCTGTGTCATTTATGGATATTTGAATACAATCCACATCAGCATGAGATAATTGAGATTGGATTACCTGATCTTCAGAACCTGAATCCTGGAACTGGGGACTGGAATATCGATTCAAGCTTATGCGAATCTCCCCACCATCCGGGGTGAATTTCACAGCATTGTTGAGAAGATTGCCTATAATCGGCCTGAACTTGTCGCGGTCTGCGGTAAGATCAGGCAGGTCCGGTTCAATATCTAAAGCAACTTCAATCATTTTTTGGTCAGCTGCACCTCGGGCCATACTGACTGTGTCCCTTAATTCCTCACCCGGATTAAACTTTGAAAATTCAAGTTCAACACACTCCGTTTCAATCTCGGATAACTTCAAAACCCGATTTACCAGTTTCAGAAGATGTTGTCCGCTCTCCAGAACATTATCGACATGTTTGATCTGCTTTTCATTTAGTTCGCCATGGGTCTTTTCCCTCAGTATCTGGGAAAATCCAATAACCGCGTTAAGTGGAGTAAGAAACTCATGACTCATGTTGGTTAGAAAACGACTCTTAGTCTTATTGGCAACCTCCGCCGCCTCCTTTGCGCTTTTGAGGGCTGACTCAATCAGCTTCCTTTCAGCGATTTCCTCTAACCTGCTTTGAAGTTCATTATTGGCTACCTGAAATTTTTGCATTAGGTTGTTAAACGATTCGGTGATCTCCTGTAATTCACCCGCACCTTTTTCTACGTCTAAAATATATCGATCCCCAGCTTCAACCTTTTTCATAATAGCCTGGACCATGAGTATTCGATCAAAAAACTGCCGAAGAATAATCATTCCACCGAGAATAAGTACAAGTACCGCCAGGAAAATAAGAATCTGAGTGATATCAAAGACGATCTGTTTTTGATAATAGACATATGCAATAGCGAGGCCGGGTATGAGAAAGACCAGCGATTCAATAATGATAAGCTTGGCTCTCAGTGGGTTGCTCACCTTATATGCCTTGTCATTGACCGTCTCTTTTGTTGTACTTCTTCCCATTTGGCATCCCGTTATGAATATTAGAAGCTAAGAAAAGCACCTTTCATAAAATTAATTGAAATAATTCGATAGGTTTACTTAAGCCCCTTAATATCTTTTCCCCGATGGGTTGGAAATTATATTTTTCTTCCTGAATCAGGTTCAGGGTTGTTTCAGTAAACAGAACCTGAAACTTATCTGCCAACCCGCAAAGTCTGGCGGCTATATTGACCGTGTTGCCAATAATCGTAAAATCCTTAAAGCTGAAATTCCCTAGGTCTCCCCAGAAAACAGGGCCGGTATTGATGCCGATACCGACACTTCTCCATTTGCGTCCACCTTCGAGATAGATGGCGGACATTTCTTCCATAATCGCAACCGCACACTGCAGAGCATTATCAGCCTTGTTTTCACCTTCGAATACAGCCATAACCTCATCACCGCTAATCTTATCAATGATCCCGTTGAATTCTTCTATGATCTCAATTTGTTTGCCAAGGTTGAGATTGAGCATCTCAAAGACCTTTTCAGGGGCCATGTCCTGTGACAGACTAGTGAAACCCCGCATGTCTGAAAACAGGACGGTTACATTTGCTGTTCTCCTATCAATGGGGGCTTCTTCTAAAGCCAACCTTTCCACTTGTTTCACGGTCGAGGTTGATACAAATCGGGCCAATTCACCTTTGGTACGTGCGAGTTCATCATGAAGCGCTTTGGTCCTAAGGCATGCTTTTATTCGCGAAAGTAATTCATCCACACTGAAGGGTTTGCGAATATAGTCATCTCCACCCTGATCCAAACCGTAGACAATATCCTTTTGATCTAACTAGCTGGCAGTTATGAAAATTATTGGAATATAGGGAAATTCACAATTTTCCTTAATTCTACGGCAGACCGCATAGCCGTCCATTGCAGGCATCATCACGTCGAGTATAATCAGATCTGGACTAATCGAGTCTACTTTTCTAAGTGCCTCTGCCCCGCTATTTGCCGTTTCAACGTTATATCCGACCGGCAAAAGCATGCTTTCCAAAAGTTCTATGTTTATTGGCGTATCATCTACAACCAGAATTGTTGTTGCGGCATGTTTCATGCGTGTTCCGTTTAGCTAAGAAAAAATATTTAGCCAGAACTTTATTTATTTTCTATTGCTATGATTTAAATTTTAGGTTCAATTTTTTGCCAGTGCTAATTGAAACAAGGGGCTTTCTCCTTCATCCTGGTAACTCTCTTTAACATCTAACACCTCGCCCTTTACTGCTAAGAATGCATCAACAACCTTTGGGTCGAAATGCGATCCGCTCTCGGCTTTAATAATGGCAAATGACTTTTCATTCGAAAAAGGCTCTTTATACGGTCGCTTGGAGGTCAGGGCATCAAAAACATCTGCAACCGCAACAATCCTGGCTATTAGTGGAATTTCCTTTCCTTTTAGACCATTGGGGTAGCCACTGCCGTCCCATTTTTCATGGTGGTTAACCGCAATGACTTCGGCCAGCTTTAGGAATCCTTCGCTTTTTCCGTCTAGAATTGAGGAGCCCCATTGGGTGTGCAGTTTCATAATTTCCCATTCATCCTTATCCAGCTTGCCTGGTTTTAAAAGGATTCTGTCCGGGATGCCTATTTTTCCCACATCATGCATTGGCGCAGCATAGAGAATACCTTCTACTACCTTCTCTTTTAAACCCAATTTTCTTGCAATTGCGGCAGAATAATTGCTCATACGCAGGATATGAGCGCCAGTATCTTCGTCCTTGAACTCGGCAGCCCTTGAAAGGCGGTTAATTGTATCGATATAGCCCATTTTGATTTTCTCATAGGCCTCTTTAAGCTTTTTGGTCCGGGATACAACTTCAGCCTCAAGCTGTACTTGGTATTGCTTCATATGGTCATGATAAGCTTTAACTTGAATCTGGGACGCCACAGTTGCTTGTAATTCTGCCCTATCAATCGGTTTAGACATGAAATCATTGGCGCCGACTTCAAGTGCCTTGACTCTGTCTTCTACCGAATTCAAGGCAGTAACCATGACAATGGGAATATAGCACGTTCTTTCTTGAGCCTTAAGCCGCCTAACCACTTCAAAGCCATCCATACCAGGCATCATAACATCCATTAAAATCAAATCCGGCAAAATCTGTTGTACTTTATCCAACGCTTCCCCACCGCTGTTGGCTATCGTGACTTTATAGCCCAAAGGAATGAGCCGGCCTTCAAGAATCTCACAATTCATCATTTCATCATCGACTACGAGAACCTTTTTTGGCATATCCGTCATAACAACTCCTTATGGCAATTTATTTTTTTTAAATGTTCTGCAACAGTCCCTGCAAAACTCCTTGTATCGATGGGTTTACTAATGTAACCGTTGCAACCAGCATCCATAGCTTTCTGCTTGTCGCCTCTCATAGCGTGGGCTGTTAGTGCAATCACAGGCACATTTTGGGTGTTCGAATTTTCTTTTAGGATTTTAGTTGCCTCCAGACCGTCCATCCCCGGTAATGAAATGTCCATAAGGATTATATCTGGAGGCTGCTTCTTCGCTATTTCGATTCCCTCTTCAGCACTTTTTGCCTGCATGACATCCCACCCTTTTAGTTTTAAAATATCCGTTGCCAATTCAATGTTCAGCTGAATATCCTCAACAATTAAAACCTTTGGATTTTTCATTTTTTTTACCCAAATCTATTAGAGTGGAAATTTAAAAGCTATCCGTTTTATCAATTATAACCCAAGGCAGCTT
>CAZYGG010000015.1:0-60337 GCA_964647585.1 uncultured Desulfobacterales bacterium | reverse complement strand
GAACTGCGGTTCGCGATCCGCGAAGGCGGTCGGACCGTCGGCGCCGGCGTGGTAAATGAAATTATAGAATAGAGAGAAAGATTATAACCATGATTATGAATACCAAAATCAGGATCAGGCTCAAGGCATATGATCACAAGCTCCTTGATCAGTCGTCTTCCGATATCGTGGATACCGCCAACAAGACGGGGGCCAAGGTAGTCGGCCCCATTCCGCTGCCGACGCGCATAAACAAGTTCTGCGTCCTGCGGTCACCGCACATCGATAAAAAGTCCCGCGAGCAATTCGAAATGCGGACTCACAAGCGGTTGCTGGATATCCTGGAACCCACTCAGCAGACGGTAGATGCCTTGATGAAGCTGGATCTTTCTCCGGGTGTAGATGTCGAGATAAAACTGTAGCATAGGGAACAGTAGACGTTATGAGTAAAGGAATAATTGGAAAAAAGCTGGGAATGACGAATCTGTTTGCTGCAGATGGCCGGTTTGTACCGGTGACGGTGGTCCAGGCTGGACCGTGTGTGGTAACCCAGGTCAAGACTGAAGAGAAAGACGGTTACAACGCCCTGCAGCTTGGTTTCGGCGAGAAAAAACCGGCGCGTATCAATAAACCGCTGCAAGGCCATTTCAAGGCCAGCGGGGGCGGTTTTTTTGCTTTCCTGCGCGAAGTGGCTGTTGAAAACCCGTCTGAATTCAGTCCCGGCCAGACGATTAACTTGGACATGTTTACGGTGGGTGAAAAGGTTGATGTCACCGGCACCTCCAAAGGGCGTGGTTTCCAGGGTGTTGTCAAACGGCACGGCTTCAGGCTTGGCCGGAAAACGCACGGAAGCCATTCTTACCGGGAACCCGGCTCGATCGGCTGCAGTGCCTGGCCGGCCAAGGTTATCAAGGGTAAGAAGATGCCGGGGCGCTACGGGAACGACCGGACAATTGTGCGCAACCTGGAGATTATCGATATTCGTCCGGAAGAAAATCTGATGATGATAAAAGGGGCTCTGCCGGGAACCCGGTCAGGCCTGGTTGCCATCAACAAGGCGCTATTCATCAAATAGGTGTCCGTCTGCCAACGCTGCCTGTATCGGGTAGGGTGAGCAGAAACAACGCCCGGCAGTCGCCGGGCGGTGAATATTTACGAGGAATACTATGGCTGTTGTAGATGTAATAAATAAAAAGGCGGAAACAGTTTCCCAGGCCGAATTAATGGACGAGATATACAGTGTGCCTGTGAAATCGTCTGTCATGCATGAAGTGGTTACCATGCAGCTCGCCCGCAAACGTTCCGGAACCGCGGCTGTCAAGCATCGGTCCGACATAAGGGGCAGCGGCAAGAAACTTTTCAGGCAAAAGGGTACCGGGCGCGCTCGACGGGGTGATATCAAAGCCCCCCTGCTGAGGGGCGGTGGTTCGGTTTTCGGACCTGATCCGCGGAGCTATGCCTATTCCGTACCCAAGAAAGTCCGGAAACTTGCGCTGAAGATGGCGCTCAGCAGTAAACTGCAGGATGCGGATCTGGTGGTCCTGGACTCTTTCGGCCTGGACGAGGTTAAAACCAGCGGGTTTGTTTCGGTTCTGGACACCCTCAACGTCAATAACGTTTTGATAGTCAGCGACCAGGCGGACAAAACCCTGGAACTCTCCTCGCGGAATGTACCGGGGGTGAAGGTTTTGCGGACCGAAGGTCTGAATGTTTACGATATCCTGAAATATAAAAAGCTGGTCCTGTTGGAATCCGCGGTAGGGGCCATTGAAGGGAGGCTGATGAAATGATTGTGCACGATATCATCAGGCGGCCGCTGATCACGGAGAAAACCAGTATTCAAAAAGAGGACGCCAATCAGGTGACCTTCGAGGTGGATCGTCGGGCCAACCGCATCGAGATCAAAAAGGCGGTAGAGAAGATATTTAATGTTAATGTAACCGGTATCCGTACCATGCAGGTTAAGGGAAAAACCAAGCAGCGGGGCCGGATCCTCGGAAAACGCAGAAGCTGGAAAAAAGCAGTGGTAACGCTGGCACCGGGCGACCGGATTGACTTTTTCGAGGGAGTATAAAAGGGACAAGAAATGGCTGCTGTAAAGAAAGTAAAACCGACTTCACCCGGGCGCCGTTTTCAGGCTTATTCCACTTATGCAGAAGTGACCTGCCGGGAACCTGAAAAGAGCCTGCTCAAACCCCTTCGGAAAAAGGGCGGGCGCAACGTAAATGGCCGGATTACGGCCCGGCATCGGGGCGGCGGGCATAAACGCCACTACCGGGTTATTGATTTCAAACGTGACAAAGTCGATATTCCCGCCAAGGTTGCGACCATTGAGTACGATCCGAATAGAAGTGCCCGGATCGCACTTTTGCATTACGTGGACGGTGAGAAAAGATACATTCTGGCCCCATTGAATCTGAAGGTCGGCGATACGGTCCTTTCAAGTGAAAATGCGGATATCCAGCCCGGCAACACATTGCCCCTGGCGAATATTCCGCTGGGTACCCACATTCACAATATTGAACTGCGCCTGGGCAAAGGCGGCCAGATCGTGAGAAGTGCGGGTACTTATGCGCAGCTGATGGCCAAGGAAAACCGCTATGCCCTGATCAAACTGCCCTCCGGCGAGGTCCGGATGGTATTGTTGAACTGCCGGGCAACAATCGGTCAGCTTGGCAACGTGATCCACGAAAATATCGCGCTGGGCAAAGCCGGCCGCAAGCGCTGGCTGGGCAAGCGGCCCAAGGTACGGGGCGTGGCCATGAACCCGGTTGATCACCCCATGGGGGGCGGTGAAGGCCGCTCTTCCGGTGGTCGCCATCCCTGTTCACCCTGGGGGGTCCCCACCAAAGGATTTAAAACCCGGGACAAACGCAAAAAAAGCAGTCGTCTTATAGTTAAACGGCGCACCAAATAAGCAACAGCAGGAGTAAATATGCCACGGTCATTAAAAAAAGGCCCTTTTATAGAGCCGCAACTGTTACGGAAAGTGATGATTGCTCAGGAATCCATGAGCAACCGGGTTATCAAGACCTGGTCCCGGAGATCAACGGTCGTACCCGAAATGGTCGGTATTACGTTAGCAGTTCACAATGGAAGAAAGTTTATCCCGGTGTTTGTTACCGAGGATATGGTGGGGCATAAATTGGGCGAGTTTTCGCCGACGCGTACGTTTTATGGCCATGCCGGCGACAGAAAAACTAAAATGAAGTAAATCTGGAGATAAAGAATGTCTGCAACAGAGGTAAAAGCCGTCTTAAAATTTGTGCGCATATCTCCCCAGAAGGTTCGCAAACTGGTTGATGCAGTTAAGGGCAAGCCCGCTGAGGCTGCCATTGACATGCTTAAGTTCATGCCGCAGAAAGGTGCCGCAATTGTCGAAAAAGTGATGCGGTCAGCCGTGGCGAATGCCGAACAGAACCACAACCTGGATATAGATACACTGGTCGTAAAAAATGTTACAGCCGACCAGGGACCGACGCTGAAGAGGTTTCGGGCCAGGGCGCGTGGCAGAGGCACTCGAATTTTAAAAAGAACCGCTCACATTACAGTCGTTCTCTCTGACGAGGCGATATAAAAAGGGGGCATCAGGTTGGGCCAGAAAGTAAATCCGATTGGACTTAGGCTGGGTATCGTAAAAACGTGGGACTCACGTTGGTACGCTGGTAAGAAATACGCCGATTACATCCTGGAAGATCATAAGATCAGGAAGTTTTTCAAAGAGAAGATGTTTCATGCCGGTATTTCTAAAATAGAAATTGAAAGATCCTCCAAACGTGTGCGACTGCGTATTTTCACCTCGCGCCCTGGAATCGTGATCGGTAAAAAAGGGGCCGAAATTGCCCAGCTTAAAAAAGAGCTTGAAAAGATGGTCACTTCCGAGGTGATGATCGATATTCAGGAAGTCCGGAAGCCGGAAATCGATGCCCAACTGGTGGCTGAAAATATTGCCCTGCAGATAGAACGCCGGGTTGCTTTTCGGCGCGCTATGAAAAGAGGCATGCAGTCGGCCATGCGCTTTGGCGCTCAAGGTATCAAGGTCATTTGTTCCGGTCGCCTGGGCGGCGCCGAAATGGCCCGGACAGAACAGTATCGGGAAGGCCGGGTGCCGCTGCACACATTGCGGGCGGACATCGATTACGGGTTTACCGAAGCCAAAACAACTTACGGAATTATCGGTGTGAAGGTTTTCATCTTTAAAGGTGAAATTTTAGGCAAGGAACCGGTAGCGGTCGGAGCAGGTAAGTAATTAGGAGATAAAAGATGCTTAGCCCCAAGAAGGTAAAATTCAGGAAGGTACAGAAAGGCCGCATGCGTGGTCTGTCTTACCGCGGCAGTGACCTGAACTTTGGAGAATTTGGTCTGCAGGCTGTTGAATGTGGAAAAATAAGTTCGAAACAGATTGAAGCAGCCCGTATCGCGATGACCCGCCATGCAAAAAGGGGCGGCAAAATGTGGATCAGAATATTTCCCGATAAACCCTTTACCAAAAAACCCGCTGAAGTCAGAATGGGTAAGGGTAAAGGCGCTCCCGAAGGGTGGCAGGCGGTCATTCGTCCTGGAAGAGTCATTTACGAAATGGAAGGCGTTACCCGGGAAGTGGCGAAAGAGGCGCTGCGGTTGGCAGCCCACAAACTTCCGATCAAAACCCGGTTTATTGAGAGGAGCTCTGAGTAATGAAGTCAAGTGAGATTAGAGAAATGGCCGCTGACGAAATCCAGCGCAAGGTTGACGACCTGAAAGAAGAGCTCTTTAACCTGCGGTTTCAGCATGGGGCCGGTCAACTGGAGAACCCCCAGAAAATGAAGCTGGTCAAGCGCGACATCGCGCGGTGCCAGACCGTTGCCCGTGAGGCTGAACTGTCAACTAACGAAGATACCCAATAAAGAGTGATTGCCACCATGGAAAATAGAGGAAATAAGAGACAGGTTGTCGGAGCGGTTGTCAGCGACAAGATGGACAAAAGCATCGTCGTTTTGACTGAAAGGTTGGTCAAACACTCGCTGTACAAAAAATACATCAAGCGGCGGGCCAAATTCACCGCGCATGATGAGAATAACGAATGCAAGGTCGGGGACACGGTTATGATTACCGAATCCAGGCCTCTGAGCAAAAACAAAAGATGGCGCCTTACCAAGATTATCGAAAAAGCGGTTTGATTGTAAAGGAAAGATAAAATGATTCAGGCAGAATCCAGACTGACGGTGGCTGATAATTCAGGCGCCAAGGTATTATACTGTATCAAAGTCCTTGGCGGATCGAAAAGAAGATATGCCGGAGTGGGCGACGTCGTTGTGGTTTCCGTAAAAGAGGCCATTCCCAATGCCAAGGTTAAAAAAGGCGATGTAATGAAAGCCGTTGTGGTGCGGACCAAGAAGGAAATCAGGCGCAACGACGGGTCCTACATTCGCTTTGACGATAATTCCGCTGTTTTGATCAGCGGGAATAAAGAACCCATCGGAACCCGTATATTCGGCCCCGTGGCAAGAGAACTGCGTGCAAAACGTTTTATGAAAATTATATCGCTGGCGCCAGAGGTTCTATAACCTGCTCTTGCCGCCTGGAGAGAGACTGCATAATGCGAACTAAATGCCATTTAAAAAAAGACGATAAAGTTAAAGTACTTGCCGGCAAGGACAAGGGTAAGATCGGCAAGGTCATTGAAATAAACAGCAAAAATGAACGTGTTCTGGTTGAGAACATCAACATCGTGAAGAGGCATTCACGACCCAGCGCACAGAATAAACAAGGCGGCATTATTGAGAGCGAGGCCCCGATCCACTTGTCCAATGTTGCGTTGCTGTGTAACAAATGCCTGGCGCCTGCAAGAGTAAAAATGCAGATTCTGGAAGATGGTAAAAAAACACGCGTCTGCCGGAAATGCGACGAAATTATAGACGCTTAGGGTCATGCTTGGGAGGAAAATAATGTCAACTTTGAAAAAATTATATGAGACTGAAGCCGTGCCCCGGCTGAATGAGAAATTTAAATACACAAATCCCATGCAGGTGCCTCGGCTGGACAAGATTATCCTGAATATCGGGTTGGGTGAGGCCATCAACAATATCAAAATACTCGATTCAGCGGCCGAAGAACTGAAGATGATTGCCGGGCAAAAGCCGGTTATTACCCGGGCGAAAAAGTCGATCGCTGCATTCAAGCTCAGAGAAGGCATGCCCATCGGCTGCAAGGTGACGCTGCGTAAAAAGAAAATGTACGACTTTTTCAATAAACTCGTTAATGTGGCCCTGCCGCGTGTCCGCGACTTTCGGGGCATATCCGATAAAGCCATGGATGGTCGGGGCAACTATACGCTCGGTGTCAAGGAACAGATCATTTTCCCTGAGATCGATTATGACAAAATAGATAAAATTAAGGGACTCAACATTACGGTTGTAACCACTGCCAAAACGGATGATGAGGGCCGGGAACTTCTGAAATTGCTGGGTATGCCCTTTAGAAATTAAGCGCAAGATAGCTGCCAGGTTTGAAATACTGGTGCGATGCAGATAACAAGGAGGATGGTTTGGCAAAAAAGTCGCTTAGAACAAAAGCCGCGCGGAGCCCCAAATTTGGCGTCAGGGCGTACAATCGCTGCCCCATGTGCGGCCGGCCCCGGGGGTATATGCGCAAATTTGGAATCTGCCGGATTTGCTTTAGAGACCTTGCATCAGAGGGCAAGCTTCCCGGGGTAACTAAATCAAGCTGGTAACAGTGCAACGTTTTATTTCGGGTGTACGGGAGAAGGTAACCCGGATGAACCCGAAATAACAAAAAGTATAACGGAGAGAACAATGGCGATGAGTGACCCAATCGCGGACATGCTGACCCGGATCCGGAATGCAACCAGGGCAAAATTCAACAGTGTTGACATTCCCGGGTCGAATTCAAAAATGGCTATGGCCGGTGTGCTGAAGGACACCGGTTTCATCCGCAACTATAAATTTATTAAAGACGACAAGCAGGGCGTCCTGAGGATTTATCTTAAATACGGGAAGGACCAGGGAAGTGTTATCATGGGCCTTGAACGTATCAGTAAACCCAGTCGCCGCGTCTACGTGAATAGCCGGGAAGTCAAACCCGTTCTAAACGGGCTGGGAATCGCGATCGTGTCGACTTCCCGCGGGATTATGACTGATAAACAGGCCAGGAAAGAAAACCTGGGCGGTGAAATTCTCTGTAACGTCTGGTAGCAGGAGAGGTAACTAATGTCTCGAGTTGGTAAAAAGCCGATTTCGGTACCCGGAAAAACAAAGATTACGTATAAAGACCGGGTCATAACAGTACAGGGAGAAAAAGGGACCCTTACACGGGCCATTCATCCCAATATGGACCTTGAAATTGACAAGGATATGATCACGGTCACCATGCAGCAGGCGACGAAATCGAACCGTGCCCTGCAGGGATTAACCCGCAGTCTGGTGGCCAATATGGTTATCGGCGTCGACAAAGGGTTTGAAAAGGTTCTGGAGATAAACGGCATTGGTTACCGTGCGTCTTTAAGCGGGAATACCATCGTATTGAATCTCGGTTTTTCGCATCCCGTCAATTTTGAACTGCCCGATGGCATTGCGGCCAAAGTCGACAAAAACAACACGGTTACCCTTTCAGGTATTAACAAAGAACTGCTCGGTCAGACCGCCGCATCCATCCGAAGCCTGCGGCCGCCCGAACCGTACAAAGGCAAAGGCATCAAGTATGCCGATGAATATGTACAGCGGAAAGCTGGGAAAACCGGGACAAAATAAATAACGCGCTGTATTTTTTTCAGCGTACAGACCGAATATTGAGGAAAAAAAGATGGGCTCGGCAGATAATAAACGACAGGCTCGTATCAAAAGAAAAAAGAGAATCCGGAAGAAAATGACCGGTACCCAGGACAGGCCCCGGTTGAGCGTTTTCAGGAGCGCGCGCCATGTGTATGCGCAGATCGTTGATGACAACCGTGGTGAGACTGTTGTTACGGCTTCAAGCGTCGAAAAGGATGTTAGGGGCCATGCGCCTTTTGAAAACAAGGTTGCGCTGGCCATGCACATCGGGGAATTGATTGCCCAGCGGGCCGCTGAAAAGGGGATCAAGAAAGTTGTATTTGACCGCAACGGGTTTTTGTACCACGGCCGTGTAAAGGCAATATCAGACGGCGCCCGCAAAGCTGGCCTGGATTTTTAAGCGATTTACATAGAGCGAAGGAGGCAGTCCCTTGTTCCGAAGAGATAGAGATGCAGACGAAAACCAACTAATCGACAAGGTTGTTCATATCAACCGGGTTGCGAAGGTCGTAAAAGGCGGACGCCGGTTCAGTTTCAGTGCCATCGTGGTTGTTGGCGATGGTGAAGGCAATATCGGTTACGGCCTCGGCAAGGCGGGTGAAGTTCCCGAAGCCATTCGTAAAGGGGTCGAGAAAGCCAAGAAGAACATGGTCAGTGTAGCTCTGACGGAAGGCACCATCCCTTACGAGATCATTGGCCGGTACGGCGCGGGTCGGGTTCTGTTGAAACCGGCCTCTCAGGGTACGGGTCTCATTGCTGGTGGCGCGGTGCGCGCGGTCCTTGAAGCGGCCGGCGTACAGAATATTCTTACTAAATGTATGGGGTCACATAATCCGCACAACGTTGTTAAGGCGACCATAGCCGGCCTTTCGCAGTTGCAGAGCCGTGAACAGGTGGCTGCCCGGCGCGGGATAAGAGTGGAAGACCTTTAGTTCAGGAGGCACCGATAAATGGCGGCGAAATTAAAAATCACACTGGTCAAGAGCATGATCGGCCGGCCGGAAAGACAACGCAAAGTGTTGCGCGGCATGGGACTGACCAAGCTCAATAAAACAGTTGAACTCGAAGATACACCCTCAACCAGGGGAATGGTTAACCATGTTTCCCACCTGGTGAGAGCTGAGGAGATAAGATAAATGAAGTTATGTGATTTATCACCAGCTAAAGGATCCCGTAAAAATAGAAAGCGCCTGGGCCGTGGGGTTGGCTCAGGGCAGGGCCGCACCGGCGGAAGGGGCGACAAAGGACAGAACAGTCGTTCCGGCGGAGGTGTGCGTGCCGGTTATGAGGGCGGCCAGATGCCTATTCACCGGCGGCTGCCCAAGCGCGGTTTTACCAATATTTTTAGAAAAGAATTTGCCATCATCAATGTCCGTGATCTGGAAAGATTTGATAGCGGTACGGTGGTGGATGAAACTGAGCTGATTCGCTGTGGACTTGTCAACGGGCCCCGGGATGGAATCAAACTGCTTGCGCAAGGTGAGATCTCCAAAGGGCTTACGGTTAAAGTCAACCGGGTGAGCCAGAGCGCCAGGGAAAAAATTGAAGCGGCCGGCGGAAGCGTAGAGGTTATCTAATATGATCGGGGGTGGACTTCAGAATATATTCAAAATACCTGAGCTTAAAAAAAGGATCCTGTATACGTTAGCGTTGCTGATTGTATACCGGATCGGCGTTCAGGTCCCGACCCCGGGAATTGATGCCATCGCCCTGGCCTCCTTTTTCGCGAAAGCCAAAGAGGGCCTGCTGGGACTTTTCAACCTGTTTTCCGGCGGTGCCCTGGAAAGGCTGTCGGTATTTGCCCTGGGCATTATGCCCTATATCAGCGCCTCGATTATCCTGCAGTTGCTGACCGTGACCATACCGCACCTGGAGCGGTTGTCCAAAGAGGGCGAGCAGGGACGCAAAAAAATTACCCAGTACACCCGCTACGGCACGGTGATACTGAGTGTTATCCAGGGTTTCGGTATCGCCGTGGGACTGGAAAGCATGACCTCTCCGGGTGGCGCACCGATCGTTATCAGCGGCGGTTGGGGATTCAGGTTGATGACGGTTATCACCCTGACTGCCGGGACCGCTTTTATCATGTGGCTGGGAGAGCAGATTACCGAACGCGGCATCGGCAACGGGATATCGCTGATCATTTTTGCCGGGATCGTCTGTCGTCTGCCGGCTGCCATTGCGAATTCATTTCGCCTGCTGTCAACCGGTGAGATGCAGATTTTTATCGCGGTGCTTTTGCTTGTACTTATGATCGGCGTGGTTGCTTTCATTATTTTTGTGGAACAGGGGCAAAGGCGGATACCCGTGCAGTATGCCAAACGGGTTGTCGGCCGTAAAATGTACGGCGGCCAAAGCACCCATCTGCCGTTGAAGATCAATACATCCGGCGTTATTCCGCCGATTTTTGCTTCGTCTATTATGATGTTTCCGGCAACGATTGCCAGTTTTATTACGATACCCTGGATGCAGGATCTCGTCACGGCTCTGAGACCCGGGAACGTGGTCTATGAACTTCTGTTTGTGGCGATGATATTCTTTTTCTGTTATTTCTATACAGCGGTCACTTTTAATCCGGTTGATGTGGCCGATAACATGAAAAAACAGGGCGGCTATATACCGGGCATCCGGCCCGGCAAAAGGACCGCCGATTATATTGATCGCGTGCTCACCAGAATTACCCTGGGGGGGGCGATCTATGTTTCGGCTGTCTGTGTGCTGCCTTCAATTCTGATCTCGCAGTTTAACGTGCCCTTCTATTTTGGAGGTACGGCACTGCTGATCGTCGTCGGTGTTGCTATTGATACGGTTGCCCAGATCGAATCCCACATGCTGGCGCGTCATTATGAGGGCTTTATGAAAAAGGGCGGCGCCAAGATGAAAGGGCGGTTCTAACTACAGGCAACCGGTGTATTTGGAAAGACAGGCTTAAGGAGCAAGGACTACAAATGGCTAAAGAAGAGGCGATTAAGGTAGAAGGCACTGTTCTGGAGACCCTTCCCAATGCGATGTTTAAGGTGGAGCTGGAAAACAAGCACCAGGTACTAGCCCACATATCGGGTAAAATGCGCATGCATTTCATTAAGATTTTACCCGGGGATACGGTGACCGTCGAGTTATCACCATATGATCTGACAAGAGGTAGGATTACCTACAGAGCAAAATAAGCGCCTTTGGCCATAAGGGGCCGGGCCCCGGGGAGCAGAAAAAATGAAAGTCAGAGCTTCAGTAAAAAAGATGTGCAGCAAATGTAAAGTGATCCGCAGACGTGGTGTTTTACGGGTAATCTGCGAGAATAAAAGACATAAACAGAGACAAGGATAACAGGAGGACTGGTTTTGGCAAGAATCGCAGGCGTAGACCTACCGAAGCGTAAGCGGATTGAGATAGGGCTGACATACATCTATGGTATTGGACGCACCACTTCGCAGCGCATACTCGGGAAACTAAAGATTGATCCCGACACCAAGACCGATGATCTGTCGGAGGCCGAAGTCAATAATATCCGGAAAGTGATTGACAGTGAGCTCAAGGTGGAAGGCGAGCTCCGTACCCAGGTTTCCATGAATATTAAACGACTGATGGATCTCGGATGCTACCGGGGACTCCGTCATCGCCGATCACTGCCGGTCCACGGCCAGCGTACCAGTACCAATGCCAGAACGCGCAAGGGCCCGAAAAGAACTGCAGTCAAGAAAAAAGGCGGCGTAACCAAGAAGTAAAACAGAAAACAGAGGCGTATGCATGGCTAAGAAAAAGGTTCGGACCAAGAGAAAAGAGAAAAAGAATATATCCAACGGCGTTGTTCACATTCAGTCAACGTTTAATAATACAATTGTAACAATCGCCGACGCTGCCGGAAACGTTGTGGCCTGGTCTTCCGCCGGGGTGCAGGGTTTCAAGGGATCCCGCAAGAGTACCCCGTTTGCGGCCCAGTTGGCTGCTGAAGATGCGGCCAAGAAAGCCATGGAACATGGCATGCGCACGGTTGAGGTCTATGTGAAAGGGCCCGGCTCCGGACGCGAATCAGCCCTACGTTCTCTCCAGGCTGCCGGCTTTAACGTCACCCTTATCAAGGATGTCACCCCGATTCCGCACAATGGCTGTCGGCCGCCGAAACGACGCAGGGTATAAAAGATTCTTACTAATATTTAAGGTTATTGGGCACTTTGCAATCATCAATAACTGAATAAATCGCCAGAGGAGGAAATCTTGGCACGATATACAGGGTCTGTCTGTAGAATATGCAGACGTGAGAACTTAAAGCTGTTCCTTAAAGGAGATCGCTGCTTTTCAGATAAATGCGCTTTTGACCGCAGGAGCTACCCACCCGGAGACCACGGGCAGCGCCGTGGCCGCAAGGTGTCTGATTATGGTATTCAGCTCAGGGAAAAACAGAAAGTCAAACGGATGTACGGGCTTTCCGAAAATCAGTTCAGACTGTTTTTCAAAAGAGCCGATAAACAAAAGGGTATCACGGGTACCAACCTGCTGGTGATGCTTGAACGCCGACTCGACAGTACCGTTTACCGGATGGGGTTCGTCAATTCCAGAACCCAGGGGCGGCATTTTGTTAAGCATAATCATTTTCTGGTTAACGGGAAAAAAGTCAACATCCCCTCTTATCTCACAAAAATGGGTGATATTATCGAGGTCCGTGAAAAAAGCCGGAAAGTAAAAGCAATTGAAGATGCGATGGATGCCGTTGTCCGCAGAGGCCTACCCCAATGGCTTGAACTGGACAAGGATAATTTTAAAGCCAGTATTAAAGCTTTACCTGTTCGGGAAGATATCACCATGCCCATTGAAGAACAGCTCATCGTTGAACTGTACTCAAAATAACAGGCAAGGGTAGTTATTCACCGGACGGGATAATCCCAGTTCGATCTGTAAATTAAACATCTTGGAGATAATCAATGGCAACTCAAGAACTGATGTACATGAACTGGCAGGAGATGATAAAGCCGGAAAAGGTTCAAGTCACCAGTACGCCTTCCTATGGAAAGTTTGTCTGTGAGCCCCTGGAGAGGGGATACGGAATCACCATCGGAAATTCACTGCGGCGTATTATCCTTTCGTCTCTATACGGTGCCGCCATTGTATCGGTAAAGTTTGATGAGGTGATGCACGAGTTCAGCACCATTAACGGTGTGCTGGAGGATGTGTCGGAAATTATTCTCAACCTGAAAGAGATTCGTTTCAGGGTGCCTGATTCGGACTCGCGCACAATCACTATCGACGTTTCCGGGGAAAAAGTGGTTACGGCGGCTGATATCGTCAGTGCTGACGGAAAATGTGAAGTGCTGACACCGGAAAAACATATCGCTACGCTGACCGCAAAAAATGCGGCCCTTAAAATGGAAATGGTTGTCAAGGTTGGTAAGGGCTACACCCTTGCTGAAGAGAATAAAGATGAAGAAGCCCCCTTGGGCACCATTCCCATTGACGCGGTTTTTTCACCCATAAACCGGGTGGTTTATGTTGTGGGGAATGCCCGGGTCGGCCAGAGAACCGATTACGACAAGCTGACCCTCGAGGTCTGGACCGACGGGAGTGTGCTGCCGGAAGATGCGGTCGCTTATGCCAGCAAGATCATGAAGGACCAGGTTTCCATTCTGATCAATTTTGACGAGACGCTGGAGCCGGAACCGGAAATGAAAGCCGACGGGCCGGATAAACCGCAGTTCAATGAAAATTTATACCGCAGTGTCGAAGAACTGGAGTTGTCCGTCCGCAGTGCCAACTGTCTGAAGAATGCTGAAATTCATAAAATATATCAACTGGTTGCAAAAACCGAAGCGGAAATGCTCAGGACCAAGAATTTCGGAAGGAAATCCTTGAACGAAATTAAAGAAGTCCTGAGTGAAATGGGGCTTACGCTGGGCATGAAGCTTGAAGGCTTTGTTCCACCGGAAGAAGACTCGGAGGAAGGGGAGTAGTTGATCCATGAGACATCGTAAAGCAGGATCCAAATTCAATAGGAACAGCAGCCACCGAAAAGCCATGTTCAGAAATATGGTGACGTCGCTGCTTAAATACGATCGTATTAAAACAACCGACCAGAAGGCCAAGGAACTCCGCGGCTGGGCGGATCATATCATTACCCTCGCCAAACGCGGCGATCTGCATGCCCGGCGTCAGGCCATGTCCATTGTAAGGGAAAAAGCGGTCGTCCATAAAGTCTTTGAAGAAGCTCCCAAGCGTTTTGCGGCAGTTTCCGGAGGCTACACGCGCGTGATAAAACTGGGACGCCGTCCGGGGGATGCCGCCATGATGTCGCTGATTGAACTGGTGACCGCTGAAGTTCCAAAGCCGAAAAAGAAAACGGCCAAGAAGAAAGCGGCGGCCAAAAAAGCACCGGCCAAAGCAGCCGCCAAAGAGCGTGAAGCAGCAGCGGAAGCTGAGGCAGTTGATAAAACACCGGAGGCTGAAGCGACTCCGGATGAAGCCAAAGCAGAGAAAGAGGCACCTGTCGAAGCCAAGACCGATGCGGTCAAAGACGAGCCAGCGGCGGCCGCCGACGATGCCGAAGAAGAGGCTGCCGGCGAAGGAGAGACCAAGTCGAAAGATACCGATTAATCCGGCCGGTGTCGGATTTATAGCAAGCGATGGTTACAAGGGTTCTGCCTTAACGGCAGGACCCTTTTTTTTGCGGCATCCCACGGAACATCTAAGACCAAGTCCCGGTGGTTGCGGATAGGGTAAAGAGGGTGTCATGAGACGCTCTAACGAAGGGTTTATACCGACTTTCCCGGGTGGTGAATATTCGGGGGCCCTGCTGCAGGCTGACAGCCATAAAAAGGCAGGTGGGCGCAAGCGTTCAGCATACTGAATTTTCATGAGTTTAGGACTTCAATCCCCATTTTTTTCTTGACAAAAATGTGTAGCTGTAGTGTAGCTATTTAAACAGTCTTTGGCAAATGAATAATGTTTAGAGAATTATCATTGTACAGAATGTGAGCCAAACAAAGGGAGGTGCGGATGAAGTTCAGAAGGGCATTAATACTACTGGTAGTATGCTTGGTCAGTTTTGGTCTCGTCGTCACGCCGGCAATGGCGAAAAAGAAACCATCTCTCGACGCATGGAAAGCCGATTTCAACCCGAAAACTGCAAAGTACAAATGCATTGTGTCAAACGTATCCCACCCGGTCATCAAGGGTGTCTATGCCGGATTCGCTATTCGTGACGCCCTGTGGGAAAAGACCAATGGCCAAATCTATCTCGATTACAAACCGTTTTCAATGCTGGGTGGTGAAGTCGAGGTTTTGAATCAGCTGCAGATGGGTGCCATACAGGGAATGGGTGTCAGCTCAGTGGCCGCCACCAACCTGGGTCCCCGTTTCGGTTTGATCAACCTGCCCTTTCTGGTAAATTCATTCGACAAACTGGATAAGTTTGTAGCCAGCGGAAAATTGTTCGAACACTACATGCAGGCCATGGATCACCAGGGGATTATCGGTATCGACATTACCGGGTATGGGAATTACGGCTGGGCCACCACCTCTCCGGTCAAAACGATCAAGGATGCCCAGAAGCTTAAATTCCGTACCGCTGAAGCGGCAGTCAACCAGCTGACCTACAAGCAATGGGGCGTTAACCCGGTTGCCATGCCGTGGCCGGATGTTCCGGTGGCCCTGAAACAAGGTGTCATCGACGGCCTGGACCACACCCCGATGGTCTGTAACATTACCAAAAAATTCGAAGTTGCCAAATATTACACCTACCTGGATTACGCCCAGGGGCTGTTTATCTGGATTTTCAACAAGGCCTGGTTTAATAAACTGCCCAAAGATCTCCAGACAACCTTCAAGGCGGTTGTTCACGATGTCGCTGCTGACATCAGAAAACAGACCAAAATCCAGGAAAACACCCAGATTGCCCTGGCCTCGAAAAAGGGCATTCTGTTCTTCAAACTTTCGGATGCCGATATGGCCTGGCTGCAGAAAAAGGGCAATCTGGCCCATGAGAAATATGCGGCTGAAATCAACAAGAATTATCCCGGTGACATGTATAAACCTGCCAACTTTCTTAAGGAAGTACAGGATTATATGGGATACAAACCATAAGAGACTATCAACTGCGTAAATAGCAGATGTTTGCTTTAATGCTCGAAGGTGTGCTGTTCCAAATGGTATCGATTTATAGTTGTACCGACACTCAAGCCGGATTTCCAGGCGCAAGCCCATATCCGGACGTAGCGTTCAAAGCAAACTGACAGTTGACGCAAAGGGGGGATAGCAGCGGCTATCCCCCCTTTTTAACATTTGAACACCAGCACTGAAGGGACGATCGGATGTTAGGAAAGGTCTTAGGAGTACTTGATAAAATCCTCACGTTTTTTGAAGAATGGACACTTTTTATCGCCGTCATGGTTGCCCTGGTCGCGCTTTTTTGCAACGTGGTCCTGCGGTATGGCTTCAACTATTCGCTTGCCTGGTCAGAGGAGCTTGTCAGAGAGGTGATTATTTATACCACACTGATAGGCTGCAGTGCGGCTGTAAAAGCGCGGAGCATGATTAAGATCGATGCTTCTGTGCAGTTGTTGCCGGCTTTAAAGACACCGCTTACATTTTTCAGCAACACCGTGACGCTGATATTTGCGGTTATGATGCTGTACTACGGGTGGAAAATGGCAGCACTCCAGGTTACGACCAATCAAAAGACCATCATTATGCAGATTCCCCTGGTATATATTTTCTCGATCCTGCCTCTGATGGGGGGGATGATGCTGATACGCATCACCCAGGTTTTTTATGAAGATATTACTGAATTGATGGCGAACCGAAAGAAACATTAGCCTCTCAGTCTATTTCACCAGAAGGAGCTCCTCTCCATGGAAAACAGTCACATCATCATCATGCTGATCCTGCTCGGATGCATGGCAACCTATATCCCCGTGTTCATGTGTCTATTTTTTACCTCGGTACTCGGGTTTCTGTTTTTTACTGATATCCCCATCCTGTTGCTGGCCCAGACCCTTCTCAGGAGCATGGATAACTTTGCCCTGGTCGTGGTGCTGTTTTTTATTCTCTGCGGGAACATCATGACAGCGGGGTCCATCGTTGAAAAACTCATTAAGTTTGCCAACGCCCTGGTCAGCTGGCTGCCGGGCGGTCTCGGTATGGCCGGTGTTTTGGCCTGTGGGCTGTTTGGGGCCATATCCGGCTCCACCGTGGCCACTGTGGTGGCCCTGGGGGGCTTCATGATTCCCGCTCTCCTGGACAATGGATACCCCGAGAAATACACCCTGGGCCTGATGACCACATCGCCCAATCTGGGGGTCATCATCCCTCCGAGTATTGGTATGATCCTCTATTCTATGATCAGCAACGTTTCTCTTGAAGGTCTGTTTTTGACCGGTTTTGTACCGGGTATCTTGATCATGTTTGGGGTGTGTGTCTACACTTACATCTATTTCCGGAAAAAGGCCGAGATCGTGAGGATGCCCGTCCCGAGTTTCGGGGAGCTCCTGACGATTCTCAAGGAAGGGTTCTGGTCCCTGATGCTGCCGGTTATCATATTCGGCGGTATCTTTTCAGGGGCATTTACGGCCAATGAGGCGGCTGTGGTTGCCTGCGTCTACGCTTTTTTTGTGGAACTGGTGATTCACAGGGCCATTAAATTCAGTGATGTGAAAAGGATCACGGTGAGTTCGGCCGTTACGTCCGCCACCCTTTTGATTATTGTGGCCGGCGCGAGCTGTTTCGGGCGCCTGCTGACGCTTGAGGATATACCGGGCGCGATCACGGAAGCGGTTCTATCCACGATCAGCTCTCCGGTTATCTTCCTGATCGCCATGAATGGCTTGCTGCTGATTGTGGGTATGTTCATGGACATTATCTCGGCCACCATGATCCTGGGGCCCGTCTTTCTGCCGATGCTGGACGCCTTTAATATTGACTGGATGCATTTCGGCCTGATCATGACGGTTAACCTGGCTATTGGTTACTGTACGCCTCCCATGGGGGTCAGCCTCTATATCACCGGTGCGATTGCCAAGCGGAACCTGATATACGTGTCCAAGGCGGTACTGCCGTTTATCATTATTCAGATTGCCGTCTTGCTGTTTTTAACCTTCCTGCCGGATGTCGTATTATGGCTGCCGAAGGTAATGGGATTTATTCAATAGTGTCGGAAAGGAAATGAGAGATGTCGATGAACAGATACCCTAAAGAGGTTGTTTTAAAAGACGGCAGTGAAATCATTTTAAAGCCGCTGGACCATGCTGCTCAGAAAGCACTCCTGGCTTTTTTTGAAGAACTTCCCTTTGAAAACAAGTGGTATCTAAAAGAAGACCCCACCGATCCGGCGACGATGCGAAAATGGGCGGATAACCAGGAGCTCGGTAAAACGTTCTGCGTGCTGGCCTGGCATAATGACAAGGTTGTTGCCCATGCGAGTCTCTTGCGCCGGTTACGGGGGGGGCGCCAGCACGTAGGGCGCTTGCGGCTTATGGTAGCCAGAGAATACCGTAAAAAACAGCTCGGGACCTGGTTGATATTTGATATGATTCGCAGGGCCATGGAACTCGGCCTGGAAAAGCTCAGGACTGATTTCATAATCGGGCTTGAGGACATGGCCATAAATGCGGTGAAAAAACTGGATTTCGTGTCTGAGGGGAGGTTGAAAGACTACTTTCGCGACGATGACGGTAATTACTATGACTACCAGATAATGGTCAAGCAGCTTCATTCAGAGTGGAGTGACTTCTAGAAGCTATCTCAAGAAAGTCTTTTGGCCCAATCTCGGCGTTGGACGCTCGGTTCAAATCCTCAAAATACTGGAGTATTTCTCCGGGTTGCGACCCACATTTGAGGATTTAATAAGCGGGAAGTCCCGCAACGTGGGGAACCGCGCACCCGCCGCACCTTGAATCAAAATCCGTTTTTTGAGATAGCTTCTAACTGCTAAGGTCTGATGACACATTTCGTATCCCAAAAAGGTGAACTTGAAACCGCCCAGGGTACCATCTCCATTGCATCTTTTTACTCTCCGGAGCACTTAGCGTCACTTTCGTTCAAACGCTCATTTCAAATGCATCCGCATTACAGCCCGATCATCTCTTCAAAAGAGAATCTCATAAGGATTGCCGGCGAGCCGGATGCCAATGTGACCCTGGCCACGACTGCGGAGGGTAACATCGTCGGATTCGGGATTTTACAGTATCCGGATCCCGACGAGCGCTGGGTACGGGTGGGCGATCGGGTCATGATGGAGCTGTCCGTTATCGAGGTGAGCCGTGCCTGGCGGGGAGGTGGCCTGGCCCGCAAAATTCTCGAATATGCCCTGGCGCACCCGTTGAAAGAGGAAAAAATTCTCTACATGGTCGGGTATTCGTGGACCTGGGATATCGCGGGCAGCGGTCGTCCCATTATGGCCTATCGTGACATGATGATCAGCCTTTTTGACGGCTTCGGTTTTGCACTGCGACAGACCAATGAACCCAACATCATGATGCGGCCCGAGAATATGTTCATGGTGAGAATCGGGACCAATGTGGACGAAGCCGTACAACGGCGTTTGAAGCAGGTACAATTCAACCTTGATTAAAATGCTGTAGCCCGGTTGAAGAAAACGTCACTAAACCGGCTAAACTTGACAAAAAGGTCCGGTCTGCCTACAGACGGAGAAGGTGAGGATGAAACGGCGGGGACAAACCTTTTTGATAACCGTTGCCACCAATCGGTAAAAGGGGGAATCATGAAACTAAAACAAATATCAATCCTTATCGAAAACTCACCCGGAAGGCTGTATGAAGTTACCCGGGCACTCGGGGATGCCGGGATTAATCTGCGGGCTTTAAATCTGGTCGACACCGGCGATTTCGGTAAACTGCGGCTGCTGGTGTCGGATATCGCCACGACCCGCCAGATTGTGATGAAGCACCACTGGCCGGCGCGTGTAGATGAGGTTGTCGCGGTTGAAATCGAGGATAAACCCGGCTATCTGGCCAACATGTTAGAACCCTTGAAGGACAAAGGTCTCAATGTCGTGCACATGTATGCCTATGTAGGGTTTTCATCCGGAAAAGCGGTCATGATCTTTCGTTTCAATGATATTGACAAGGCGATCGGTGTCATTGAGGAAAACGGCTACAAGCTATTGGATGCCGACGCATTCGGGATTTTAAGCAAGAGTTAATGGGAAACGATCCGAAAAAAAGAGCAAAAATCTCAACTGAATGCCAGCTCAATCCGGATGAATCCGGCCATGCCGGCGCGGATTGCAGGATCCCTCTGGAAAGATATCGGGTATTTATTGAAGATATCGGTGATGGTTTTTATGAAACCGACATCAAGGGAGATTTTGTATTTTTCAACGATGCGCTCAGCCGGATTTTCGGATACCCGGCAGACGAGATCCAGGGACGCAATTATGCTGATTTTATGGATCGGGATAATGCGGATACCGCCTTTGCCGACTTCAATCAAATTTTTAAAACCGGCATACAGAGTTCGAATATCGTCTGGCAAATACGCCGGCAAGACGGCGAGACCCGTATCCTGGAGATCTCAGCCAGTCTCATAAGAGACGCCCACGGTCACCGGACCGGTTTCCGGGGGGTGGCCCGGGACATCACAGACCAGTACCAGGTCCAGCAGGACCTTGAGGAGTCACGGCGGCGGGCCCAGGAGCAATATCAAGCCAGCCGCCGGGCGGAATTGAAATATCGGGCTTTATTGAATTTCCTGCCGGTACCTGTTTTCGTTTTCAATATGGACAGCACAGTATCCTACCTGAACCCGGCGTTTGAAAAGGTGTTTGGCTGGACTCTGGAGGAGTTGAAGGGCAAACGGATTCCGTTTGTCCCGGATGACCTCAAAGCGGAAACCAGGCGTGGGGTCAAACAATTTTTCAAAGATAAGCAACTGGTCAATTACGAAACCCGGCGGTTGACTAAAGAGGGCAGGCTGCTGGACATTATTCTGGACGGCACGCTCTTTAACGATGAAGAAGGCCACCCGGCCGGTCAGGTTCTTATGTTGCGGGATATCACCCGCGAAAAACGGCTTGATCGGAGCAATCAGACCCTGCTGAGAATTTCAAAAGCTTTACATAAGCTCCGGACACTGGATGAACGTCTTAAATTCGTCACTCAAGAAATTAAACAGCTCGTCGGGGCTGCTGGCGCTTCGGTAATTCTCCTGGATGAAGAGAGACAGGAATTTTTTTTCCGGGTCACCGCCTACGATGACCAGGACACCGGCAAAAAAATACGTGAGATCCGATTTCCCGCCTCCCGGGGGGTGGCCGGGGAGGTGTACAGAACCGGGCAGCCGCTGATCGTGCCGGATACATCTGAAAGCGACTTCTTTTTCAAGTCGGTGGATGACGAATCGAATTTTACAACCGAGAACATGCTGGATGTGCCCCTCTGGCAGGAGGACCGTATGATCGGGGTCCTCTGCGCAGTGAACAAGAAACATGGTACCTTTGATCAGACCGATGTGGAATTGCTGACCACCATTGCGGGGATGGCCGCCATGCCCATTGAAAACGCCCGCATCAATGACAAACTCAAACGTTCCTATCAAGAAGTGACCAGCTTTAACCGGGCCAAGGAAAAGGTGATTCACCACCTTTCCCATGAACTCAAAACGCCGGTATCCGTTTTATCGGCGGCCTTTGAGCTGATCCGCAAACGGAGTCTGCGGACGGAGGCCGGGCCGGGGATCCTGCGTATTCTCGACCGGGCCAAGCGGAACCTGGGACGGATTCTAGACATGCAGTACCAGATTGAGGACATCATTAAAGAGCAGGACTATACCTCCCACCAACTGTTGTCGACGCTGCTGGATGCCTGTGAAGATGAATTGTCGATTTTGCTGCTGGAAGCCCAGGACGAAGGCCGCAGCCTCGACTCGATTCGCCGCAAGGTCGACGAACTTTTCGGCCCCCGTCAGACAACCCCGGAGATGATCACACTGGGCGGATTTGTAGAAGATACCCTGGACGCAATAGCCCCCCGCTTCGCGCACCGCAGCTGTGAACTCATCAGATCCATCCAATCGGCCGGCGCCATTTTCATCCCGGCGGATGTATTGAGAAAAATTATCGTGGGCCTGGTTCGCAATGCCATTGAATATACACCGGATGGGGGGCGTATCGACGTGATTGTCAGGGACAGCCAAAACGGTGTCAGTCTGGAGGTCCGTGATACCGGAACCGGCATCACGGCGGAAAATCAGCGGCTCCTGTTCGAGAATTATTTTACACCGCCGGAGACTTCGCAGTATTCGTCAAAAAAGCCGTTCGACTTCAATGCGGGGGGTAAAGGATTCGACCTGTTGAGAATGAAAATATTCTCAGAGCGGCATCATTTTGACCTTGCCTTAACGTCACAACGGTGCGCATACCTGGCACAACCCGAAAACCTTTGCCCCGGGGACGTCAAAGGATGTGCCCGGTGTGACGCAGAGACCGGATGCCGGGAAGCCGGTGGTACAACGGTCCGTGTCACCTTTCCAAGGTATGCGGAATATTGATAGCTTCCGATAATTGTTAAAGGATGTCAGTATGCCCAAGGATACTTTCAAACCCGATATCGGCGAGACCGTCTGCACTATCCCCGATGAATTTTTTAAAGAGATCGATATTGAATTTCTTATTCATGAATTGAAGGATCCCATTGCCGTGATCGAAACCGGGGTGCGGTCATTACTGGAAAAACAGGATAAGTTCGGCCAACTCTCGGCCCGCCAGGAACGGACGCTCAAGCGGGCGATGCGTAACTGTGCGAAAGCCCGCGGCATGCTGCATAGCCTGCTGGAGGTCGGTCAGACAGAACACAAGCAGCTTATCGGGAGTAGATTTAAACCTGCGGGAATCATGCCGGAAATTCTGGTGGAAGCCCTGGAGGCCATGTCGGGAAAATTTTCCCAGGCCCTGTCCGAATTGAAAGATGGAGAGGATGCTATGCGGTTTTTGAGTACCGCGGGATTTGATTTAACCACAACCGACCGGGCTTGTGAGGCCGAGGCTTTCCAGGATGAACGCAAATTCAGACAGATTGCCGGAAACCTGATTAAGAACGCGATTCACCACTGTAAAAGGAAAGTCCACATTCAACTGGATATTGACAATGATTGGCTTTGCCTGGAAGTGGCGGATGATGGCCCCGGCGTAGCCCCCGAGCACCATGGTCTCGTATTCCAGAGATATGCCCAGATCAATGACCGCAGTAAGGTGTCGCGTCGCGGCCATGGACTGGGGTTGGCCGGTGCATATATAATAACCAGACACTTGGGCGGAGACATCAAAATCAAAAGCGAGAAGGGCAAGGGTGCCGCCTTTCAGCTCTATCTGCCCCTGAATATGGAATGCAGCCGATGACGGCAGATTGTTTTTAGCGAACAGCCCAAAGATACCCCGTAACTACTTTGAAGAGAGGTTGACATGACGGACTCCGGTTCAATACTGAGTGGTAAACGTATTTTGGCAGTGGACGACGAGATCGATATCCTTGAAACCATAGAGGATATCCTGGATGATGCGAAAGTTGATTCAGCTGGTGATTATGAGACGGCATCCCAAAAAATAAAAGATAATCCCTATGATCTGGCCATTTTGGATATCATGGGCGTCAATGGGCTTAAACTGTTGGAGGAAACGGTTGCCAGGGGAATTCCCACAGTGATGTTGACGGCCCACGCGGTCAATCCGGAGACTTTGATGGAGTCGATCCAAAAGGGCGCGATTTCCTACCTGCCGAAAGAAAAGCTGGCCGAATTGGACGAATTACTGGAAATACTCCTGGATGCCCACCAGAAAGGCAAGCCGCCCTGGAAGATCCTGTTTGAAAAGCTGGGTGCTTATTTTGATGAAAGATTCGGCGAGGACTGGCAGGCGCAGGAAAATAAGTTCTGGCTTGAATTCAACCGGAATTACCAGGTCAGCAAAGGCATCCAGGAGCGCCTGCGGCACGATAAGAACCTAATGGACAAGGGGATCTGACAAGGGCTTCTGGTTTTTGTTTAGAAATTATCGAAATGGCAGAACCGTAGGTTGGGTTGAATGTAATGAAACCCAACATCAGCAGTGCGGTTCGAGCAAGCGTTGGGTTCGCTACGCTTAACCCAACCTACGACACTAAGGTGAGCCAACGTTTGAAGTGATCTAAAGTTAAGGAAAAGGCAAACTCCCCTCCCTTGACGGGAGGGGTTGGGGGAGGGTGACCTGCCTTTGAAGTAAGCTTTTCGAGTAATGTGACACAGTCTCTGGCGGGAGGGATTAGAAGGCGGGGGCTGGTTTTTAAAAGCACCTTTGGATTAATGGTGACCGTGGCCATATTCGCCCGGCCAGGCACCTGCCTCTGGTATACCTGCCCGCCCACCAATCGAAAGCGCAACCATGGACGCTGACCAGGCCGCAAAATCAAGGCACTGCCCCACCGCCCACCCATTGAGCAGACCATAGATAAAACCGGCATGAAAAATATCTCCGCAGCCGGTGGTGTCCACCGCCGCAACCGGGTATGCCGGTTTTTCTATGATACGGCCGTTGTAACAGGCAACATAGCCGCGGGCGCCCAGGGTAACGCAGACAAGGCTGGGTCCCATTTTTTGAAGTTCCCGGCAGGCCTGGCGGGGGGCATTTGCACCGACAAGCGCTCTGGAAAAAGTTTCCGATGCAATAAAATAGTCGACCTGTTCGGCCAGTTCCAGCATACCGGGGCGGAGTGTCCCGGCATCCGCGACAACCGGGACGCCGGCGTTACGAGCTGCCCGGCTGGCTTCGCAGGCTGTGTCGGGAAACAGGCCATCCGTATGCAGCACCCGTGCGTGGGTGACCAGATCAAAGTCGATTTCGCCGGCCGTAAGAGGCGGTCCTTCCGGGCGCTGCCAGAAGATATTTCGCTGCCCTGACCCTTTTTCCACAACGATGAAAGCTACCTGCGATTTTGACCGGGGGCGACGTATTAATCCCCTGATATCGATACCCTCGGATTCCAGAGAGGCCCGAATCTCATCGCCGAACGGATCGTCACCGGTAACGCCCAGAAGAGCGCAATTCAACTCCCAACGGGCCAGGGCCACCAGGGCGGTTGCGACCGGTCCGCCACCTTGTATCGTGATGTCGGAAGCTTCGCATTTTGTGTCGACGGCAGGGTATTTTTCGATTGTGCCGATATAATCCAGACAGCACTGCCCCAATCCCACGACATCAACTTTTTCTATTTGATTCAAAACAGATTCCTGAAATATTTAGCCTGTTTCCGGATCGAATGTTTTATGATCAGCATTACTATAGAATTGCAGGGGATTGAATACAACCCATTGTCGGCAGAAAGATGATTTCAGGTTAAAGTCGGCAAGTGTCAAGCTGTTTGAATATTAAGGAAAAATCTGGTAGGTTGGGTGCAAAACAGCGAGAAGCTCGGACCTTGCATATGGATGCCCCTAAAATCAGAAACGCGATCACAATACTCATCTGCCTGTCCTTCATCAGTTTTGTGGTTATCTATGAGTCACATTCCCGCCGGCTGGCCCAGGTGAAAATTGAGGAGCATGCGGTTATTATCGCCGATTCCCTCTGGAATTTTCATTATCAGGGAGCCGCTGAATACCTCAACCTGGTGGCCAATGCCAACAACTACGAAACCATGGTGGTTAAGGACCACAGTGGTGAAGTATTCCAAAAGACCGGGGCTGACGATCCCGGTGCTCTGGACCGGACCTGCATCTACCTGGGGCTGATCCCGGAAGTGTCCCTGAATGCCGTTGTATTATTTGAGGGCAATGTTATCGGTAATATCGAAGCCATCTGGTTGCCCCGGACCATTTACACGTATGCGTATCTGTTTTTTGCGCTGCTTCTGGTCATAACGGTCATCCAGTTGTATTTCCGGATTGTTCTTCACAAGGGGATGCTCGAAGATACCGTGCGCAGGCGCACCGAGGAGCTGGCCCGGTCAAACGCGTCCTTACAGGTTAAGGTTCAGGAAAAAAAGAAAACCGAAGAAACCCTCCGGGAAAGTGAAGAAAACTTCAGAAAACTATACGAAGAATCCCGCCAGGCGGAAGAAGTCTATCGTTCCCTGCTTAATTCTTCGGCAGACGCAATCGTGACCTACAACATGGGCAGACACCCCCAGTATCTAAGCGAATCCTTTACCCGGATTTTCGGGTGGACTCTCAAGGAACTTAAGGGTGATGTCATTCCCTTTGTACCCGAAGCGGAGAAGCTGCGGACCATGGAGATCGTCACCGACCTGATTGAAAACGGAACTTCCTACCAGGGGTTTGAAACCAGGCGTTACACTAAGACGGGGCAGTTGCTGGACATTAGCCTGAGCGCCTCCCGGTACAATGATCACCGGGGCAAACCCACCGGCATGCTGGTGGTGCTGCGGGATATCTCGGCCCGGAAACGGCTTGAGGGGCAGCTGCAGCATGCCGACCGCATGGAAGCCATAGGGACCCTTGCCGGGGGTATCGCACACGATTTCAACAATCTGTTAATGGGGATTCAGGGCAACGCGTCCTTGTGTCTTCTGGACACGGATGCGAATGCGCCTGCTTTTGAGAAGCTGAAAAACATTGAAACTTATGTTTGCAGCGGAGTGGACCTGACCAAGCAGCTGCTGGGCTTTGCCCGGGGTGGTAAGTATGAGATCCAGCCCACCGACCTGAATGAAATTATTAAAGAAGAAAACCAGATGTTCGGACGTGCAAAAAAAGAGATTACCATACAGGCGGATTACGAAGAGAACCTCTGGACCGTGGAAGTGGACCAGGGGCAGGTCAAGCAGATCCTTTTAAATCTCTATGTCAACGCCTGGCAAGCTATGCCCGGAGGGGGAGACATTTTTGTGCGTACCCGCAATACCCGTCTGGATGCAGAATTCACCCGTTCATTTGAAGCCGATCCCGGTAAATATATTGCCGTGACAGTTACCGATACCGGCATCGGTATGGATGCCGAGACCCGGCAGAAAATTTTCAACCCGTTTTTTACCACCAAGGAAATGAGCCGGGGCACCGGTCTGGGGCTTGCCTCCGTTTACGGTATTATAAAGAATCATGACGGCATTATCGATGTGGAGAGTCGGCAGGGTGAAGGCACAACCTTCACTGTATACCTGCCGGCTTCAGAGAAGAAATCGGAACAGGAAGAGCAAACTATTGGGAAGCTTGTAGAAGGTTCTGGGACGGTTATGCTGGTGGATGATGAAGAGATGATTCTCGAGGTGGGGGCCGAGATGATCGAAGCGGTCGGCTATGACGTCATCACCGCGGCAGAAGGCAGTCAGGCCTTGGAAATTTATAAGGAAAAAATGGCGAAAATTGATGTGGTTTTACTTGATATGATCATGCCGACCATGAGTGGTGGCGAGCTCTTTGACCAGTTGAAGCGTATCGACAGCAATGTCCGTGTGATCCTTTCCAGTGGTTACAGTCTGGACGGTGAGGCGTCCGAAATCATCAGCCGGGGCTGCAATGGGTTTATTCAAAAACCTTTCAATATCAAAGATTTGTCCGAGAAACTCCACCAGGTCCTGCAAGCGGGCAGCAGCCAGATTCAGTAGTGGTCATCGGGTTATAAGCATCACCTGCAGGTCACAGACATTTGTATTGGTGGGGCCGGTTTTCAGCAGATAACCGATCCTGTCAAAGAACGCATAGGCATTGTTGTCGTTCAGATAGGTGTTGAGGTTGCAGCCAGCCGTGTGGGCCAACGCAAGCAGTTCCTTTGAGGCATAGGCGCCGGCCGCATCTGTCGGGCCATCATTGCCGTCGGTGGCGGCGGACAGAAAATAGATACCGTTCGCATCCCCGGGACTCCTTTCCATTTCCGCCAGAAAAGCCAGGGCCATCTCCTGGTTGCGCCCCCCCTTGCCGCTACCCCGTATGGTTACCGTGGTTTCCCCCCCGGAAAGGATACACAGCTCTCCGGAACCCAGCAGTTGACGTTTCTTGGCGTCTTTCCCGATTCCGTAGAGGACTTTGGCCACCTCCCGAGCTTCGCCGGTAATTTGGGATGACAGGATAATGGGGGTTAAGCCCAGGCGGGCTGCCTGCTGGGCTGCGGCCTGAAGGCTCAGGTAGTTGGTTCCGATAAGGACATTGACACTATCATTGAAAATAGGGTCGCCCGGCTTGGGTGTCTCCGGCAGGGTACCCGCTATTCCCAGGCGGACCAGTTCCATCATGGTTTCCGGTATTTTTGCGGCAAGACTATATTTATCAATAATTGCCATTACATCCGCGTAACGGGTTGGATCGGGAACGGTTGGCCCCGAGGCGATGGCATCCAGACTGTCACCCACCACATCAGAGAGAATCAGGCTGATCGAGGGGGCCGGAAAGATGGCCCGGGCCAGATGGCCGCCCTTTATCCCAGACAGATGTTTGCGGATGCAGTTGATTTCATTAATAGTCGCCCCGCATTCCAAAAGATGCCGGGTAACCGTTTGCTTTTCAGATAGAGTCAAAGCGAGTTCCCGTCCGGCTATCCGGTGGCGGCAGGGATTGGGTAAAAGAGCGGAACCGCCGCCTGAAATCAGGTTAAAGACCAGCGTTTTTTTATCCGCCTTTTCACATAGAGACAGGATTTCCCGTGAGCCAAGCACACCCTTTTCATCCGGGATCGGATGGCCGGCTTCCACAGTGCGGATATATTTCAGGGGTTCCGTATGGCCGTATTTAACAACAATGCAGCCGCTGCTGATTTTATCACCGCAGATATGCTCTATGGCCAGTGCCATCCGGGCCGTGGCCTTGCCGGCCCCGACAACCGCTATTTTCGCATAAGTCTCCAGATCAAATGACTGGCTAAATCCATCCGTGTCGATTTTTAATATGGATTTTTCAAGCCGTACGGCCCGGTTCACCAGGGTGTACGGATCTACCCGCTTAATGCCGGCAGTAAAGATTTCCAATAACTGGTCACAGCGAGGGTGCATTCCGGGCCTCCGCCTGGTTGTCGGTGGGTGACTCTACATATATGGGGAACAGGCTGCTGCCGGTTTATGTCCCCCGGGACTCCTAACCGCATACTGTTGGAGAGGATTGATACAGAAACATATCGCAGGCTCCGCCGGAAGTCAAAAGCCGGCGGAACAATCCTTTGGCACTGCGCCTTACTATACCGATTGTCATAAGTACATTCCGTTATTTGGTCACTCTGAGCGGAGCGAAGAGTCCCCTACAAGTAAAGGCCGTGCTTCAATGTGAGGGATTCTTCGTCGTTTCACTCCTCAGAATGACAGGATCGATCAATCGGAATAAATTTTGGCAATCGGTTTACTTGGTTACCGTCTCCAAGTTGCGGCACCATAGTTAGTCGAGGCACCCTGCGTCTAAAAGAATTTGCATTGTGAGCCGGTCACATGTTAATTTTTTAAACAGTTGGACAGGGCACCCAGCTGGATCTAGGTACAAGCCCTATCATTCATTTACCGGTATGAACCTGCGGTTCGGTGATGAATGGCGCGTGTGGATTTAAACCGTATAACCCGAAATTTTGGAGAGACACAGTGATTGCCCAAGAAATTATGGACCGCCGGTTCCATACGCTGCACCCGGCAATGACCATTCGTGAAGCGGTCAGGGCCTTTCGCGATGCAACCCGGGAAGAAGGCAAAAAGGTGTTTGGCATGCTGGTGACAGATGACCAGGGTCGCCTGGTGGGCATGCTCTCCATGTATGATATTCTTATCTATATCCAGCCGAAACATACCGCCATCTGGAGTGAGATGGAGCAGCTGGATCCCGACCTGCTCTTCCAGGAACAACTGCGGCGGGTACAGTCTGTCCGGGTGGACGACATCATGACCTCAGAGGTGGTGACCGTCAGCCCGGAAACCCACCTGCTGGTCATAGCGGATGTCATGATTAAAAAACATATTCGCCGGCTGCCGGTGGTGGCGGATCGGCAGGTCGTCGGTATCGTCTACGTGTCGGATGTCTTTTACGAAATGCTCCACACCTTCTAACCGGGCCGCAAGGAGAGATGTATGCCCCAGGTTCAAACCCGCAAAGTCCTGACCGGTATTCGGGTGAGAGAGGCCATGCGCCGGCAGGTTGTGGGCCTGGAAAAAGGCGTGGCGGCCGGGGAATCTGTTCGCCGCCTGATAAAATATAAAATTAACGCACTATTGATAACCGACGACGGAGTACCCTGCGGGGTTGTATCCAAAACAGACCTGCTGGCCCTGATGTATGCCGGCCTTGATCCTGAAACCCCGGTGGGTGAGGTGATGGCCGGTCCGCCCGTAGCCTGTTATCCGGATGATCCGCTCGAGGATGGTCTTGAAATCATGCAGGGGTGCGGTGTCCACCAGATTTTCGTTATCGGCGCGAGTCGGGAACATGTTATCGGGGTCCTCTCCTATGCAGACATTGTCGGCCTGCTCTACAGGTACTGCCATGTCTGCCGGAAAAACACCCGGACCTGGACACAGGCAGTGGGGGGTGAGCGGGTACCGGTAGAACTGACCGTAGGCGAAGTGATGACTCCGGATGTCCAGTTTAATTATGACACCGATACATTAGACACGGTTATTGAAACACTGTCCACGCAAGGGCTGGGGGCTGTCCTCATTTACACGGCGGATGGTCAGGCAGTTGGCGTTGTCTCTAAAACAGATCTCATCAGGGTCTGGCTCCACGGCGTCCAACCCACCGTGACCGCGGGCGAGGTGATGAATGTGCCTATCCAAAGTTGCCCCAAAAACGTGAAACTAACCAAAGCCCTGCAGCAGATGTTGATACAGGATGTCCAGCGCCTGTTTGTCAGCGAACCGGAATCAGAAACGATTACCGGGGTATTGTCCCTTTCGGATGCGGCCCGGTTCCAGTCCGGGTCCTGCCGGGCCTGCGTGGCCGGCCGTTTGCTGGTTTAGGCGTTATGGCGTTTGGTGTTAGTATGGATCTAAAACCTCCACCTCTGGTGTAGGACCCGGCTAGGTGCTACCGATCCGGGGAACAAACACTTTTCTATTGCTGCTGCGATAATAATTGCAACAGTCAGATTTTATGCATCATCTTGTTACTTTTCTTTCGCGTGAAAAGAAAAGTAACCAAAAGAAAGGGAAACCATAAAAGGCTGCTTTACGGATGTAAAGCAGCCTTTTGGGGATCTATTCGAATTATAGTCGTAGTTTAGCCGACCTTGAGCACCAGGGCCCCCCCGGTATCACCGGCCGCGCAACCTGCAAAGAGCAGGTAGCCGCCGCCGGCCATAACGGTTTCTTCAATACCCTCGACAATGGCCCGCCCGGCTGTGGGCGCCTGGGGATGACCATATATCAAGGAACTGCCGTAGTTGTTAAATCCATCGACATCCAGGCCCATCTGGTCGGCCATGTAGATGTCATTGGCGGCAAATGGGTTGTGGGTCTTGATAACCTTAACATCCTTTACAGAGATGCCGGCCTTGTCCAGAGCCATCTGCGCGGCCGGAACCACGGCCATGGCCATGAAACCTTTTTTGGCGCGGGCGAAACCGTAGGAAATAACCTGGATTTCCGTGCCCGGATCCGCGCTGAGCTCTTTGGCTTTATCCCGAGTGGTCACCGCGATACCGCAATGGCCGTCGGCCGGATGCGTCTGGGCCCCAAAGGTATGCACGCCTTCCGGCAGCACCGGACGCAATCTTTCGAGTCCTTCCGCAGTTGTGGGCATAATCCCTTCATCCGCGTCAACTGTAATCGTTTTTTTGCGGGAGACCTGGATTTCGACCGGGAACATGTAACGTTTCTGAAATGCCCGGTCATCGGCCAGGGCGTCTTCATACTGCTGGTAGCGGCGCAGGGCCACGGCATCGCATTGTTCCCGGGTGACGCCGACTTCCTTGGAAACATTTTCCGCCGTCTGTATCATGGCGCCCTTGGCCCAGGGATCCCGACCAAAGTTGTCCATCATCCAGTTTTCTGACAGGACCTCGCCGCCGGGGCCGCCCGGATTGGGCCAGATGGTGTGCGGGCCGTTGGAAGCCCGGTCGGCCATCAGGCAGTAGGTGTTTTCATACAGGCCGTTATCCACCCCGGCGGCTGCCTGGAAAACACAGGTGGTTGAAGTACTGCAGGCCTGGGTGATGAGCATCCCCGGACTGTTTTCAGCACCGATCAGGGCCGCTGCCCAGGGGCTGCCGTAAAACCACTGGGGCTGACCGATGGTCATACCCAAAATAACATAGTCGATATTGATCGGATCCCAGTTTTTCTGGGTGAAAAACCGTTTGGAAGTGGCCGCGGCCAGTTTGATGGCATGCGCCGTGGCCATGGAGCCCTGCCAGCGGGCGAATGGGGAACTGTAGTAGCCACCGTAGGGGATATACGCTTTCGTTAACATAAACTTTTACCTCCGCTTCAGGTTAGTATTTTTCATTTTCGGATTTATACTTTATTTGCCAAAATTATCTCTCAGAATCCGGTGTAGAATTTTACCGGTGGCGGTGCGTGGCATATCGTCAGCCGCTATGAAGATAATATCCTTGGGGCGTTTGTAACCGGCCATTTTATCCTGGCAGTAGGTCCTCAGGGCATCTTCATCCAGATCGGCATCCGGTTTTTTAATAACCACTGCGGCCACTCGCTCCCCCCATTTGTCATCCGGGAGTCCGATAACCGCCGCGTCAAAAACAGCGGGGTGACTGCCGACAACTTCCTCAACCTCACTGGGGTAGACATTCTCTCCCCCGGTGATGATCAGGTTGTCCTTACGGTCCACAATTTCAAAAAAGCCGTCCGCATCCTTGCGGGCCATGTCGCCGGCCGAGAACCAGCCGTCGACAAAAGATTCGGCGGTTTTTTCCGGCAGCTTGTAATATTCATCAAACAGCATGGGCCCCTTTGAATAGAGTTCACCGACTTCACCATCGGGGACGGGTTGGCCGTTTTCATCAAGAATTTTTATGAATTCGGTTCCAAGGGTTTCAAAACCGATGGAACCCAGTTTTTTCATCTGATATTCCGGTTTGAGTACCGTTACGATACCGGCTTCGGTGCTGCCATAACCCTCATACAGCTCCACGCCTTTGAAATATCCCATAATGCACTCTTTCATGCTTTTTCTCACCGGGGCAGACGAGCACAGGAGTTTGCGGATACTGCTGACATCTCTTTTCAAGGCATCTTCAGGGGCGTTCAGGATCAGGTTGTAGTGGGTCGGGATCAAAGAGATAAACGTAATTTTTACTCTTTCGACGATTTCGAGAATTTCTGCCGGTTTAAAGGACATAGCCGGATGGACATAGACACTTGCGCCAATGTAGAGGAAAATGAACGTGAAGTAGGTTGAGTTGATGTGGCACAACGGCATTACATTCATGCAGAGGTCAAGTTCATTGAAACCAAAGTCAACCGCATTGATCAAATAAAAGGCAATGTGCGACGCATGCGACCGGATCACACCCTTGGGTTTACCGGTCGTTCCAGAGGTGTAAATCAGGATCCAGGTGTCCTCGGGGTCCACCGCGGTGTCAGGTTCTGAAGGTGCGCCGTTGCTGATCAACTCTTCATAGGGGCGATATCCATCCAGTTCACGGCCGACGACAAAGTAATTCGTTGGTGCAATATTACCGAGTTCCGATTTTACCCGGTCAACCTCGGCGGCAAACATATCGTGGACAACAAACGCCTTGGCATCGGAATTGTCTGTGATATAGGCGATCTCCGGACCGACGAGACGGAAATTAATGGGGACTATCACCAGTCCGGTCTTAGCGGTGGCCAGATAGAGTTCAATGATTTCAATGCTGTTTTCCATGAGAACGGCTACACAGTCACCTTTGGATAGTCCCAAAGAGAGCAGGCCGTTGGCCAGCCGGTTGACCCGTTCATTTGTCTGTGGGTAAGTATAGCTGCGTTGGCTGTCCTGGAGGGCCACAGTGGCGGGGAATTTTTTAGCATTGACTTTCAGGTTCTGACCTAAGTTCATCCAATGGGTCATGGCATCCCCTTTCTACTCTAAAAGTTTATCGCTTAATCAATCTGCCGGGCCGATGCAGGCGCCCGGCAGATTTCAACCTTTATATTCTATAGACTTATGCGGGCATCGACCACGCAGACGCCGTCTTCAAAAGCAAGGGTGGGGTTCAGGTCGAGTTCCTGGATTCCCGGCAGGTCGGCCAGCAGCTGGGAAAGGCGCAGAAGGACTTCCTGGAGACTCTCTCGATCCACGCCCTTTTCTCCCCGAATCCCTTCAAGCATCGGGGCCAGGCGAATTTCAGACAGCATGTCCCTGGCTTCGGTGGTAGTGAGCGGGGTCAGGTTAAAGACCACGTCTTTGAGTACTTCCACGTAGATACCGCCCATGCCGAACATCATCAGGTGGCCCAGGCCCTCTTCCGCTTTGGCACCGATAATAACCTCGGTGCCTCCCGGCGTGAATTTCTGGACGAGAAATTTGAGATCCCCGGCATTAAACTTGGCCTGCATATCCGTCACTGCGGTGCGAACCGCCCCGGCATCACCCAGGTTGACCGCCACACCGCCCATGTCACTCTTGTGAACAACACTCTCCGAATCCGCTTTTACGACTACGGGAAAACCAATGTCAGCCGCCGCTTTCTCCGCTTCTGCGGGCGTGGTCACTATCGCCCAGCCGGCCGTGGGAATCTTGTAAGCGTCCAGAATTCCGTAGACATCCGCGGCTGCCATCATCTTGCGTCCTGATTTGACGACATTGTTCATAATGTCGGCCGCCGCGGCTTTATCCACATCTGTGAAGGTTTTGGTGTCGCCGGTTTCTTTTGCCAGGATCTGGCTATAGTGTACCATGGCCGTCAGGGCTCGGGCTGCGACACCCGGCAGGCTGAAGCAGGGGACACCCCCATCCTGGAGGATTTTCACGGTTTCCGTCCACTGACGGCGATCGGTCATCAGGTTGCAGACAATCGGTTTTTTCTGCTGTTTGTTAACTGCCACGATCTCTTTGGCGATACTTTCCGTGTCCACAAAGAAGGGGGTTACGAAATTGATATACAGGCAGTCGAAGCTGTCGTCCGCCATCATCGCGTCCATACAAGCCCGATAGTGGGCCGCATTACCGGTTGCCAGCACGTCCACCGGGTTGTTGACGGAGGCTTCCGGGTAGAGGTTCTCTTTCAGGAAACTTTCCGTCTTTTCCGAGAGCGGCGGGAGGGTAAGTCCGCCTCCGACCATAACGTCGGTGGCGATGACCGCCGGGCCGCCTGTGTTGGTAATGACTCCGATTCGGTTGCCTTTGGGAATCGGCTGGGTGGCGAAAGCCGCCGCGGCCTGGATCAGTTCACCCTCGTCTCGGAAAGAAAGGATGCCGGCCTTTTTAAAGATCAGGTCAGTGGCCAGATCTTCTTTGGCCAGACCACCGGTATGGGAGGCAGCGGCCTTGGCGCCTTCTGCGGTACGCCCGGCTTTCATGGCCAGGACCGGTTTTTGGGCCGCGACTTCGCGGGCCACTTCCATAAAGGTTTCCGGATCACGCAGGCCTTCCACATAGGTCACAATCACCCGGGTGCCTTCGTCTTCGCCCAGGTAACGGATAATCTCGGGAATAGTGATGTCGCAGGCATTACCATTGGAAGCATAGATGCGGGTGCCGATGCCCATTTCCGAAAACCCCTGGTGGATGACCTCAGCCACACCGCCGCTCAGGGCCACGATGGAGATGTAACCCACATCCGGCTTGGTGAAGGTGAAATTGCAGTAGGCCCGGATATCGGGATCGGAATTGATGATTCCCTGGCAGTTGGGGCCGAAAATACGGATGCCGTATTTTGCGGCCCGGGCCAGAAAGTCTTTTTCGATGGCCTCTCCCGCGGCACCGGTTTCCGAAAATCCGCCGGAGTTGATGATGATATTTTTGACCTTTTTGATCCCGCAGTCTTCGACTGCCTGGGGTACAAATTTAGCCGGGATGACCATGTGAACCACGTCCACACCATCGGGTACATCCATGATGGACTTATAGGCTTTTATACCGCGGACCTCATCCGCCTTCGGGTTGATAGGGTAGATGGGGCCCTTGAAATCGAAATCAACGAGGTTGCGGATCACCCGGTTACCAATGGAAAACTCCTTGGTGGAGGCCCCGATAACGGCCACGGATTTCGGTCTGAATAGGGATTCTAACATGGTGGTCTCCTTACCGGTTTTCTTCAAGCTGTTCGATAAATGCTTCTACATTGGTTTTGGTCTGTTCATCCGAGATAAGCCGCAGGTCGTTCAGGTCTCCATTAATGGTCAGGCTGGGGATCCCGGTCAATTTTTCCATGCGCTGGGGCATGCCGTATCTGCAGTTGGAATTGTTCGGGCAGGTCATGGCATCATGGTAGATGATGCCGTCGACTTTAAAGAAATCCAGCATTTCGCTGATATATTTTTCCTTGTAACCATCGCTGCGTACGATGAAAAGCTCGGTGTAGGCCCGGGCCATGCTGGTAAAGGGATCATCCGGATCGAGGGCGGAAAAGATCCAGCTGTTGCAGTACGTGGACGCCAGGACCGTGGTGTGCAGTCCGGCGAACAGTTTGGCATGGCTGCTCAGGCGGCCCCAGACCGGCATTCCGTCCCAGTAGATGCGCAGTTGCTCATCATCGATAGCCCCTTCACCGGCGGCAATGCGGTCTTCCAGTTCTTTCAGGAGGGTGCGGTAACATTCGTTAGCCCTTTCGGTCCCCCGGCCGACCACCGCCGCCCCCATCAGGGTGGTGCCGTCGAAGAAAGTCAGGGGCGAAGGTTTGGCCGAGGCGGTATCGAGCACCTTTTTCCAGAGCTCAGAACATTCCCGTGAGGTCGCGACCACTTCCTTGAAGCGGTCCATGTCGAATTTGGTGCCGGCTACTTCTTCCAGGCCGGGGACCAGGTTCTCCATCTGCTTCTTGATGGATCCCAGGTAGTCTTTGGTCACCGCTTCCACGCCCACGTAGGAGTGGACTCCCAGGACCGGAACGTTGTATTCTTTGCCGTAGAATTTAAACCAATCCTGAACGTCCCGGCATTGGTTGGTGTTAAATACCAGCACATCCGGCTTGGGCGGCCCCTCGATGCCTTTAAAGATGTTGGCCAAAGGAGACACACCTTCAAGGTAAGCGCCGACATCGGCCGTAAGGTAAGAACAGATATTCGGTGAATACCCGATGGCGTTGGCCTTGGGGATCAGGTCCGTGGCCATCCGGGACGACCCGAGCATGGCAGAGTGGGTTTCCGGAAAATAGACCAAAAAGCCCAGCGCCCGCAGAATCTCGGCGGGTCCCACACTGGTGCACCAGGCGACCTTTTTTTCGCCGGATTTGGCGGCACCGTCGAGTTCGTAATAATAGTCGGCCATGAACTTGCCCAGCACCTTGGATGATTCTAGTCGTTTCAGTTTTATTTTCTTGTCTGGCATATTGTCTCTCCTGTGTTTAGAAGTGGTTTCAAAACCTCCCCTTGGGCCCAATCTCGGCGTTGGGCGCTCGGTTCAAATCCTCGAAATACCTGATGTATTCCTCCGGTTTGAACCTTGCGGCCGCCTTGACCTTGAACCCAATTGAAGGTTTTGAAATCGCTTCTATGCGAAATCCCTGTTTACAGCTCAACGGCATACAAGGCGGCACCGATCGCCCCGGTAAGCTGTGGAAATTCCGGTACGAATATGGGACGCCCGGTAATTTCCTTTACCATGTCAACAATGTAACGATTGTGGGCGACGACCCCGCCGGTCATGACGATCTTTTCCGTCAGGGCGTCCATTTCCAGGACCCGCTTGACCACTGAATAAAACAGGCCCTTGACGATGTCCGTCACTTTTTTACCCGCGCGTATCTTTTCAAGAACTTCGGTAGCGGAGAACACCGTGCAGAAACTGCCCAGTTCCACCATATGTTTGGATTCGGTGGCCAGCTGGTTCATCTCCTCCAGCGGGATATCCAGCCGGGGTGACATCTCTTCCAGGAAAGCACCGGTCCCCGCTGCGCACTTGCGGTTCATTTTGAAGGAGAGCCGCCGGCCGGTTTCATCCAGTTTGATGATCTTGTTGTCCTGGCCGCCGATGTCGATGATCGTCAAGGCTTCCGGGAAATAGTAATAGCAGCCTTTGCCATGGCAGCTGATTTCAGTACGGTTGAAATCGGCCACGCTGACATTCTTGCGGCCATACCCGGTCGAGGCGGCCCTGACGATATCGCCATAGGAGACACCTGCCATTTCAAGGGAGGCCTCGAGGCATTTGTTGGACGAAACTGTAAAGTCGGTTCCGGACTTGACGACACAGTGGCCGATCAAGTTCTTGTTTTCATCGAGGACGGCTGTCTTGGTTCGGGAGGCACCGACATCGATGCCGACAAACACTGCGGGTCTTTGTATCATACGGATACTCTTTATTTATTGTGCTCGATGGCCGACTCGAGTCCTTTTACAAGAGATTTCAAGGAGTTGTTGTAGGGCGTTTCGATTCCGGCCTGTACGCCGTACTCTACGAATTTGCCGTTGATGAAATCGATCTCCGTGCGTCGCTTGTTCTCGATGTCCATGAGCATCGACGGTTTGTGGTTGCCGGCATTGCTCATGTACTCGATGGCGTGGGGGTAAAAATCCCAACCCAGGTCAATTTCGTTGGCCCGGGCAACCTTGACACACTCTTTGATCAGGGCATCCACAATGCCGAAGACAATGGGGTCGGTCATGGCCTGGGCCATGGTCAACCCGGTGACTGCACAGACCGGATTCATGCAGGCGTTGAGGATCCCCTTGCGCCATACCATGGAGATAATCTGGTCCGTATGTTCCGTGCCGAGTCCGCACTCGGTGAGGACGGCGGCAATGGCTTTGGCCGCCGGAGCCGATTCAGGGTCCATCTCCTGGATAAAGTGCGGCGGATGATGGAAGGGCATCATGACATGGCCCGGTGCCGCCAGGCCGCAGCCGTAATTAACCACCGCTCGCATGACCGCTTTTTTTCCCAGGACCTTGGCAAGTTCAAGCTCAGTGTCGATGCCGTTCTGCCAGCTGATAATGTAGGTGGTGCCTTCCGCGCAGAACGATTCCAGGGCCGAAGCGATGAGGGGCAGGGCATTGGCCTTGACCGTGATGAAGATGACATCCGGTTTGTAGTCCGCCAGTTCATCCACACTCAGACAGGTGCGGGTGACACTCTGCTGAAGTTCTTCGGTGCCCTCTATTTTGATACCAGGATCCAGGGCCGGTTCAAGCAGGTCGGGAATGACATCGCAAAGGGTGACTTCATAACCGCCTTTGGCCAGAAATGCCGCCACGATACATCCCACGGGACCGGCTCCCACAATTGCAAAAGATTTGGGGGTAAAATCAGAGTTGTCTTGCATGGTACCTCCCTGTCGTTAAAGGCAGTAAGCTCCATTATGATTATGGTTTTAGAACCCCTGCTCTGCAGGGGCCAGGCAAAATCTAAACAAGGGTACCTGAGCGCCCTTTGGCCTTCTCGCCCGGCGGGAAGGCCAAAGCCACCCGTTTTCAGGTTGGTTGTTTACTCTTTGGGACGTTCATCCAATACACGCTTGGCCTTGCCTTCACTGCGTTCAATGAGTTTGGGCTCCACTACTTGGATAGCCGCGCTGAAACCGAGCAAGCCCTTTATCCGGCTGCCAATATTGTTTTCAACCTCGGCACATTTATCGGGGCCGGCATCGTAAACTTCACGTTTGGCTTCGACGCGTACGGTCAGGTGATCGAGGTAGCCTTTCTTGCGTACAACGAGTACGTATTGGGGTTCGACTTCGTCAAACTCGAGCAGAACCGATTCAACCTGGGACGGAAAGACGTTTACACCGCTGATGATCAGCATGTCGTCGGTCCGGCCGGAAAGCTTGTCCATCTTCAGGAGCGTGCGGCCACAGGCGCACTCTTCGCGTCGCAATCGGGTGATATCTTTCGTACGGTAGCGGATCATCGGCATGGCACGGCGCTGGAGGGAGGTGAAGATCAGTTCCCCTTTTTCACCCAACGGCAACGGTTCGAAGGTTTCCGGGTCAACGACTTCCGCTAAATAATGGTCTTCATTGATGTGCAGGCCGTCCTGGGCCTCACAGTCAAAGGAAACGCCGGGACCGCCCAGCTCGGTCAGGCCGAAAGCCTCCATAGCTTTGATGCCCATACGATCTTCGATCTCTTGGCGCATACCTGCAGTCCAGGGTTCGGCACCGAAAATGCCGACCCGCAGCGGAAGCTTACGGATATCGACGCCCATATCTTCAGCCGCTTCCGCAATGGTCAGCGCGTACGAGGGCGTACAGCAAAGCACGGTTGAGTTGAAATCCTGCATAAGGACTATTTGGCGTTCGGTCATACCCGCAGAAGTCGGGACAACAGTCGCGCCGCTGGCACAGGCGCCCTGGTGGAATCCGAGGCCGCCTGTAAAAAGACCGTGTCCGTATGCATTCTGGATGATATCTTCCGAAGTTACCCCGGCCGCTGCAAAGTTACGGGCCATACATTCGGTCCACTGGTCGAGGTCTTCCTGAGTATAAGGGCCGGTGACCGGTTTGCCGGTGGTACCCGAAGAAGCATGTACGCGGACTACATCCTGCATGTCGACTGCACACAGCCCGAAAGGATAGTTGTCGCGCAGGTCATCTTTGACGGTGACCGGAAATTTGGCAACGTCTGCGAGGCTGTTGATGTCATCCGCCGAGAGGCCGGCTTCCTTGTACTTCTTTTGATAGAAAGGGACCCGCTCTGCTACCCAGGCTACCGTTTCTTTAAGTCTCTGAAGCTGGAACTTCTGCATTTCTTCTACCGGCATACACTCGAATTCTTTATCCCACGGCATTTTTTCCTCCTTCTATGGGCCGGTTTCCACCTCCTGAACCGGCGGGTTTCATGATTGAGCGGTTTGTATAAACTTCTTGTGATCTATATGGCGCTCGGCTTCATTCAATACCCGCTGCTTTTAAGCGGCGGCAGCTGCAAATCCCAGTTCAAATGCTTTCAGGTTCATATCCACAAACGCCGGTTTTGTTTTAGTGCGAATGGTTTCTTGTACTTTCTCGGCATCAATGGGCACAATACCGGTCTGAATAAGGGCTCCCAGAAGAACCATATTAACAGCCAGGACATTACCGGCTGCGGTGGCCAGGGCTGTGGCATCCAGCGTAATCAGCTTTGCGCAGCTGGCTTCAAGTTTGGCTGTAATTTTATCCAGATCGGGATATGCACCCATTCCGATGGAAACGGTGAAAGGCGGCACCGGGGTCGTGTTGGTAATGACGACCGTATCCCGGCTGCACTTGTTCAGGGCCCGCAAGGTTTCCAGAGGCTCAAAGCCTACCAGCACGTCCGCTTCGCCATCGGAAATGATCGTGCTTTTTGCGTCGCCGAAAACAATGGCCGATTCAACTACGCCGCCACGTTGGGCCATGCCGTGTATTTCGCTCATGTGCATTGGCACATTATTGGCCAGGGCTGCTTCGCCCAGGACTTTGGAAGCCAGTAGGTTGCCCTGGCCGCCAACCGCCACGATGATCAATCTCGTTGTATCCATATGACTACCCCTGCAATTGGTGTTTAATATCTTACTTCACGGTTTTTGACGAAATGTCGCTATTTTTCGTTTCCCTTAGCCGGCCTTTTTTAGCGGCGTAATAGCATTTTCCGGGCAGATCTGGGCGCAGACCGCACAGCCGACGCATTGAGTGGGATTGATCTTGACCGCCTCATCTTCAATGTAGAAGGCCGGGCAGGCAATTTCATTGATACAATCCCGGTGGTTCTTGCATTTACTGGTTACGGTAAAGGCCCGCGGCTTCAGCTGTTTCAGGCTCTTGGCGTACAGGGTGCACGGTTCCTGGGAAATGATGACCGAGACACCTTCATAGGCCAGGGCTTCTTTAATGGCCCCTATGCTCTTGTTGACCTTAAAGGGCTTGATGACGGTTATATGTTCCACCCCGAGGGCCCTGACGATGGCCTCGATGGATATGCGCCCATACCCGGACAGGTTCATGGCCTCCATATCCACACCAGGATTGGGCTGATGCCCGGTCATGGCCGTGATACCGTTGTCGAGTATTACCAGTGTAAAATTGTGGTTGTTGAAAACGGCATCCGCCAGTCCGGTCATGCCTGAATGGAAAAAGGTTGAATCGCCGATGAAGCTGATCACCTTCTTGTCCGTCACTTTTGAAAATCCGCAGGCCGTGCTCACCGAAGAACCCATGCAGATGAGAAAATCACCCATGGCCAGGGGCGGCAGAAATCCCAAAGTATAGCAGCCAATGTCGGTCGGGTAGATGGTTTCCATACCCTCGGCCGCCTTTTTGATTTCATAGAAGGTGGCTCGGTGAGAACAGCCGGCGCATAAAGTCGGGGGCCGCATGGGCAGTGGCGGAACATCCGACAGGTCAATTTTTGAATCGGATTGGATTTCCAGGCCGAAATACTTAGCAGCACAATCCCGGACCATGGCCGGGTTAAATTCATAAAGCCGGGAAAAGAGATCATCCGTCTTGCCGTTGATCGGCATGGTGAAGCCATTTTGCTGGGCGATGGAGCGGATGGATTCCTCCATCACCGGTTCGCCTTCTTCCACCACCAGCACTTTTTCACAATCTTTCAGGAAATCGGTGATCATCCCGGTCGGCATGGGATTGGAGAAGCCAATGCGCAGAATTTTAATCTTGCCGGCTGCATCTAAATCGGCCACTGCATCGGTGGCGTACTGGTAACTGACACCGTTGCAGACAATACCCCATTGTCCCTCACCCGCGGTAAAATTATATTCGGATGATTCCGTAATTTCAGCAGCCTGGGCCTGTTTTTCAAGCAGTTTGACGTGGAGGTTCCGCGATACGGCCGGCACGGTCACATAGTTCATGGGATCTTTTTGCCAATCTCCTTTGGTTACACGTGGCTGCATATCGCCGAAAGTTACCGGAGCGTTGGAATGGTTTATACGTGTCGTGGTCCTGAACAGCACCGGCACCTGAAGTTTTTCGGAAAGATCGAAAGCATAGACCATCAGGTCCTTGGCTTCGGCCACGGAAGAGGGCTCCAGGACCGGCAGGCCGGACAACTTACCGTAATAGCGGTTGTCCTGTTCGTTCTGGCTGGAGAACATGAACGGATCATCGGCCGTTAATACCACCAGGCCGGCCTTTACACCGACATATGCCAGGGTCATCAAGGGGTCGGCGGCTACGTTCAGCCCCACATGTTTCATCATGCACATGGTGCGCACGCCGGCATTGGCGGTAGCGGCGGCTACCTCCAAGGCGACCTTTTCATTCGGGCTGTATTCGAAGAAAAGATCGGATTCCTGGGACATTTGAAAGTAGTTCAGCGAGATCTCGGAAGAGGGGGTGCCAGGATAGGTGGTGGCGGCCCCGATTCCAGCTTCGATACCGCCCCGGGCAATGGCTTCATTGCCCAGCAGCAGGTATTGTTCTCCGGGTGTGTCTGAAAGTAGTTTGTGCATACGCTATACCTCTCTGAGATGCTTTACGGGATCAGTATTGGCCGCTCGATGATTTCGCGGTTGTGTACTTTGTGAAAAATATCGTTGATTTCATCCAGCCCAAAGGTTTTCGTAAACGGACCGAGCTTGACTTTTCCGGCAAGGACCAGGTCAAGGGTCGGTTGGTAGTATTCGGGAATGCAGCCCCAGCTACCACGGGCAGTGGCGTGAAATGCCATGAGATTGGAAAGGCGGATATCCACGGTGTCCATCGTGAAACCCACAACTGCCAGGGAGGCCCCAAAAGTCATCAACCCGAAAGCGGTTTTCTGGCCGGCCGCTGTACCGGAGGTTTCAAATATTTTCCATTCCGTCCGGCGGCGCCCCTGTTCTTTTACAAAGGCGGAGACGGCCTTCCGGAGTTCTTTGAAAGAATAGTCGCCGACATTAAAAACCGCGTCTACACAGGGCTTGATGGCTTCAAGTTTTTTTGGATCGATATCAATGGCGATCACGTTGGCACCAAAACTTTTGGCTATCTGAGCCCCGAAACCACCCACCCCGCCCACACCGATGAATATGGCGGTATCGTCGGCAGTCAGTCCGGATTCGATAACTGCCTGGTAGGGCGTTGTGACCGCATCCGCAATGACGGAAAGTTCGGCCAGAGAGAGCCCGGGAGCCCCCTGGGGGACATAGTTGTCATCCACCGGGACTTCGCATAGCTGGCCGGCCGGAACAACGATATGGCTGGCGAATCCGCCCTGGATGTCGTTGCCGGGCATCTTCTGGGTCGGGCAGATATTGCCTTTGCCGCGTATACAAACATCGCATGTGCCGCAAGGCATGACGGCCGGCACGATGACCGCCTTTTTATCCCAGCTTTCAGCCCCGGGGCCGGTTGCCGCGACAATGCCGCTGATTTCATGACCAAGGGTCAACGGCAGGGGAGATTTTGTTCTGACGCCGTTGTAGTAAAAACCCAGATCCGTGTGACAGACACCGCAGCCGACAACCTTCAAAAGGACTTCCCCGTCGCCGGGAGAAGGTATTTCAGCCTCGATTCTCTCAAGGGGTTTTTCCAGACCCACCATTTGCCAGGATATCATAGTCATTTTCAGTCACTCCTTTTTTATACGGATTACCGGGGGAGGCGGCTTAGCCGGCTTCCTCCTTTTACGGGATTCTCCAATCAGCTGCCTTTGAATTCAGGCCGTTTGCGACCGGCCGACGAGAGACCCTCCAGTGCGTCGTCTGAGCCGAAAATCTCCTCCAGGCGTCCCAACTCGGTCGCGACCCCTGCGTCAATGGACTGGGCAGCCTGGGCATCTATGATTTCATTGGCAATTTTGAGGGCCAGGGGCGCTTTAAAACCGACGATCTTGGTTGTCTTGGCAGCCAGGGCTTCATCCTCGCTGTCCGGTGCCTGGCCGGCCAGTAGTTTGTCGACGTTGCCTGTTTCGCACAGGGCGGCATAAGCGCTGTAGGGGGCCGGGATTTCACGGGCCCGGTACTTGTCCGGTTTCCCCTGGCTGACCAGCTCCGCGATGGCGGCTTCAACCTCGGCCGGCTGGACCAGGCGGGTAATAATACCGAGAGCCTCGGCATCCACCGCTTTGATGGGTGCGCCGGTAAAGGTATAGTATTTCGCCAGGGCCGGCGAAGTGTGCTTGGCAAAACGCAGCATGCCGCCGAGCCCCGGGAAGATGCCGATGCCGGTTTCTGGAAAGGCCATGGAAGCCGCGGGTGTCGCCACAATCGCCTGGCAGGCCAGGGCCAGTTCGCTGCCGCCGCCTAAAGAGAGCCCATCCAGCAGGCAAATTGTCAATTTGGCACTGTTTTCAATTTTCAGCAGGGTTTCATGGCCTGCCTTGGTGAAGGTAGCAATGTCCGGGATTTTGTCGGCCTTGATATTTTTTACGAAAAAGCGAATATCCGCCCCGGCCACGAAGGCTTTGCCGGCCCCCTGGATTACGATGGCTTTTACATTTGGATCCTGTTCGGCCAGGGAAAAATTTGCGTCCAGTTGGGCAACCACCCCTTCGTTCAGCGCATTCATGGCTTCGGGGCGGTTGATGGTCAGCCAGGCGGTGTCGCCTTTGATATCCAGATCCACCAGTTTGAATTCAAATGGTTTCCCGGCGGCTTTTTGCTTTTCAAGGATCTGCGGCATTTTGAAATCCGGGTATTTCTCGGTGATGGCCGCCACACAGGCATAAGTCTTGTCGATGCCGATCTTGTTCATGATTTCAAAGGGGCCCTGGATCCAGCGCAGACCAATCTTGGCGCCCCGGTCAGTGTCTTCGATGGAGGCGACCTCTTCATCAACCAGCGCGGCGGAAACGCCGAGGCAGACACCCAAAAAACGGTCCATCAGGGCTTCTATTTTGGATTCGTCCACTTCGCCGTCCATGTTCCAGTTTTCACCCTTTTCCACCTGGGCGGCCAGGGTGGCGCTGGGTGCGTAAAACGGTCCCAGTTCCTCGCCTAAGGTGGTGGCGGCATGCAGGGCAATGGGAACGCCGGTCACATTCATCAGGACAAAGGCGCCCATGCCGATTTTAAAAGCCCGTTTGCTGGCCTCTTCAATAGTGGGTATATTGGCCAGCCCCTCTTCGAGCATCCGGGTGGCTTCATTTAGAAAAGGTACAAAAAAGCGGTTGACCGCAAAACCCGGCGCATCCTTGACCAGGATGGAGGTTTTGCCGTGCAGTTTGGCCGCTAGCAGTGCTTTTTCCAGGGTGTCCGGGCTGGTGCCGCCGTGGGGGATTACTTCTAAAAGCCTGTTTTTGGCCGGATGAAAGAAATAATGGTAACCCACAAAGCGGTCGGGACGGTTGACCAGTTTTGCAAAATCGCGCACGAAAAAACTGGATGTATTGGTTGCCAGTATGGTTTTTTCCCCACACAGGGCGTCCAGTTTCTTAAACAGGTCCGATTTCACCTGTTTGTCTTCGAAGACTGCTTCGATAACGAGATCGGCGTCTGCGACCGCGTTGAAATCAGTGGTCGCGTTGATACGGGAGATGATTTCGTCAACCTTTTCAGGCGTGAAGATCTTGCGTTTAACGGCTTCCCCTAAAAGGCCCTTGATCGTATCCAGGCCGCGCTGCACAAACTCATCCTTGATGTCGATCATGACGACGTTGAGGCCCTCCTGGGCAATTTTCTGGGCAATGCCACTGCCCATGTTACCAGCACCGATTACACCGATTTTATTGATCTGTGACATTCTTTGAACCTCCAATAAACGTTAGTGCCCACCCACAAACGGCATCTTTTGGCCCAGAGCTGCGTTTTCGCTCTTTTTAAATCCTCGACATAGCCCGCTATGCCTGTGGTTTCAAAATCGCTCAGGCCTTGCTCTGAACCAAAATCTACCATTTGTGGTTGACCACTTGTTAGCAGTTCTTCCACGCCGGACGCCGTTTTTCTTCGAAACTGGCAATGCCTTCCAGGGTATCGCCGGTCTTCATGAGCGTGTTTAAAAATAGATCGTTGGCGCTGGCCAGGGCCGCGGGAAACGCTTTGTCCAAATTTTGTTTCACCGCCCGTTTGTTCAAGCGGATGATCAGCGGGCTGCAGTGGCTGATCTCCTTGACAAGCCCGGCGAGCGTGTCGTCGAATTGATCGGCAGGCACGCAATAGGCGGCCAAACCCATCTCTTTTGCTTCGGCGCCCGTGTAGCGTTTGCCGGTTGTACAGATTTCAATGGCCCGGGCCGGTCCCACCAGTTCCGGCAGCCGCACAACCGCATAGGGCGGGAAAAAACCCAGTTTAATTTCGGGCTGTCCGAACAGGGATTTTTCAGAGGCCACCAGAATATCAGCGGCGATGGCCAGCTCCATGCCGCCGCCCAGGCAGGCGCCGTGCACACCGGCGATGACCGGTACTTCTAGCTGGTCGATCAGTTCGAAAATCCGGCCGAAGGTGGTGATCATGTCATCCACCATTTCAGGTTTGTGGTCAGCCACTTCTACCCCGGCACACCAGCTGGCCCCTTCACCCAGGATCAGGACGGCCTTTAGGTCCCGGTCATCGATCAGGCTTTCGAGCTCGGCATTAAGCTCGTTCATCATGTCGATGTTCAATACATTGTGCTTCGGTCGCGCCAGGGTGATCCGGGCGATCCCATCCGCCTTCTCCAGTTTGAGATGGTTCGGTGATGTCATTGCACGATCCCTCTTTTTCCTATAGGTTTTAGTCTTTATCAGGTTTTCTGGAAAACAAAGTTCAACTGTCCATTGGACAGCGTGTTGACCACGGTCTTCATGGACATGCCGATCTTGATGTCTTCCAGCGGTACATCGTCCGCAATGCGTCCAAAAACTTTGTAGTCGCCGTAATCCAGCAGGGCGATGGAGTAGGGCAGGTCGTCTTCGAACCCGATGGGACCGAATTTCAACTGGCTGTAGGTGACCAGTTTGCCGTTGCCGGCGACCTCAAACCATTCCAGATCGCTGGATTGACAGCCGCAGCAATCCCGTCTGGGCGGGAAAAACGCCAGATCACACGCCTGACACCGGGTGCCCATGACCTTGCCGTCTTCGAGGTGGTCTATAAAGTCGTTGACCGCGGTGGTCTGTGTAAAGCTGACCGTACCGAATTTGCTGAATCTTGTATCTTTATCAGGTTTTTTACCCATTGTTATCTCCCTAAGATAGTGACATTTCCGTACAGGCCGACACCGCCAATATTGTGAATCAGTCCGATTTCCGGATCGGGCACCTGGATATCGCCGGCTTCACCGCGCAGCTGCAGCACAATGGTTCTGATCTGTGATCCGCCGGTAGCCCCGATGGGATGGCCTTTGGAGAGCAGGCCGCCGTCGACATTAACCGGGATTTTACCTTCTTTGTATGTTTCCTTGTTTTGAATGAGCTCACGGCCTTCACCGGGTTTGGCAAACCCCAGATTTTCATAGGCCATCATCTCAGCGATGGTAAAACAGTCATGGACTTCGGCTACATCGATATCCTCCGGGGTCACGCCGGCCATGGCGTAGGCCTGATCAGCAGCCTGTTTGGCCGCGGCCAAGCCCGTTAAAAGGTCTCTTCCGGTGAGGTTGACGCTGGCTGATGCGGCTCCGACGCCGCGAACCCAGACTGGTTTTTGACTGAACGCTTTGGCTTTTTCTTCGCTGGCCACGATCAGGCACGAGCTGCCGTCTGCGTTGGCGCAGCAGTCGCCGACCCGCAGAGGGCTGGCCACGGGGTAACGCATCCGGCTTTCCTTGTCCGTGAAATCTTCCATGGTGACCGGTTTGCGGTAGACCGCCATTTCGTTCAACTGGCCGTAAGTGGCCGCTTTGACCCGAATGGCGGCCAGGTCTTCATGCGTTGTGCCGTACTTGTCCATGTGCGCCTGGGCGAACATGGCATAATAGGCCGGCATCATCGTCCCAAAGGGGCTTTCCCACTGGATATCGGCTCCACGCCCCATCCGTTCCTGGGACTCGGCCGATGAAATTTCCGACATTTTCTGAAAGCCGAGTACAGCCACAACATCATGCAGCCCGGAAGCCACCAGCGAATAGGCCAATTTGAGGCCGGTGCTGCTGGACGAACACAGGGTTTCTACATAGAACGTGGGGCCGGGGTTGAGGCCCAGGTATTCTGCGAATACGCCGGAGGGCGAACGCTGCTTGTCATATTCCGGGGCTGAGCAGACCACCGAAGCGTCAATGTCAGCCGGTTTAACGCCTGCGTCCCCGATCGCGCCTTTAAAGCCCTCAAAGGCGAGTTCGCGAATGGATCCCGGGTAACTTCTGACGAATTTGCTCTGGCCCACACCGATAATGGCGACTTTTTTCATATGTACTGTCCTCCATCTACTTTGATGATTTCGCCGGTCACATGCCGGGCCCGGTCGGAGGCCAGAAACGTGACCACATGGGCAAGGTCTTCGGGTTGGCCAACGCGCTTGAGCACAATTTCGCCCATGGCCATATCGATGATCTTGTCGCGGGCTTCGGATTCCTTGAGCATCTGGGTCTCGATCAGACCGGGGGCTACGGCGTTGACATTGACGCCGAACGCTCCCAATTCCTTTGCCACTGCCTTGGTGTACCCGATAATGCCCGCTTTGGAGGCGGAATAATTGGTCTGACCGAATTTGCCCCGGAGACCGTTTATAGAGGTGACATTGATGATCTTGCCGTATTTTTGTCCTTTGAAAAGCGGCGCCGCGTGGCGGGTAAAATTGAAGTAGCCTTTCAAGTTGACCTCGAGTACCCGGTCCCACTGCTCTTCGCTCATTTTCCAGCAGACACCGTCCCAGTTCATGCCGGCGTTGTTTACCAGAATCTCGAGGCTGCCAAAGGCTTCCAGGGCGGTCTTGACCACATTTTCGGCAGCATCGAATTGAGCAATATCACAATGGACGGCGACGGCTTTGCGTCCCATTTTGATGATCTGGTCAGCGAATTCTTTGGCTTCGGCCTCATGTTTCCGGTAGGTGAGGCAGACGTTGGCGCCTTCACGGGCCAGTTCGAGGGACGTTGCGGCCCCGATTCCGGCCGAACCGCCGGTGACGATGGCATTTTTTCCTTCTAACAGCATATGGCCTCCCATAAAAAAAAGTTAAAAGTGATCTAAAGTTCGAAGTGATCTAAAGTGAAGGAAATCTACTTGATTCATAACAGGGCGGAGCGAAGCGACTCCTTAACTTTAGTCACTTTAGCTCACTTTAGTCACTTCACACTTGTACTTATTGCGGTTTTCCCAGAACTGCGGCCATGAATTCCGTGTCAAACGAAGCGCCGTCGGCCTGACGGCGACGATATTCGATGAAGTCGATCGTGTCCTGTCCGGTAATTTTCTTGGTGTTGAAGGCGTTGAATCCCAAAAAGGCCTCGCCGTTCATATTCGCGGCCAGCCAGTGGCGGTTGATCACCTTGGCCTGATCCCAGAAATACTTCTTTTTAAGGCGGATACCTTCCACGCTCTTGATCAGGCAGCCCGGGAACAGATTGGTGAAGGTGAGCAGGATCTTGTTCAGTTCGAGGTCCAGTTTTTCAAAATCGGTGGTGGCCGCCATCACATATTCACGGGCCTGTTTGGCGTCGGCACCTTTTTTGAATTCACCATATACGATCTCCCCGTCATCCAGGTACGTGTCAGTGATAATGCCCGGGTTGCGGACCCATTTTTCGCCGTCTTTAATGACCGGTACACATTTGGAGATGAGGCCCAGTTGCTTCATGCGGTATGCGCTCCACATTTCGCAGGAAACGCAGTTCCACATGGCCAGTTCCAGGGGCAGCATCCACGGCAGGAAATCGCTGCTGCCGCCATCCGGGGCGCTGCCGTGTTTCGGGCCGGCCTGACCGAAAATGGCCAGATCGCTGGAGATGGTAATGTCGCAGGCCATGCCGATTTCCTGCCCGCCGGCAACCCGCATGCCGTTTACCCGGCAGATAGTGGGTTTTTTACACCCGAGAATACTGTCCACCATAGCGTTGAAGAGATCCATGTAGAGCCCATACTCATTGGGTCGTTTGGAATAATATTCGGCGTACTCCTTGGTGTTGCCGCCCGTGCAGAAAGCCCGGTCGCCCACGGCTGTAAAAACAGCCGCAACCACCGAACTGTCAGCCGAGGCGCGCTGGAACCCGGAGATGACGCCTTTGACCATTTCGGTTGTATAGGAGTTGTACTGTTTCGGGTTGTTCAGGGTGATCCAGGCCGAGTAGACACCATCGATGGCATTGCCCTCGCGATCGACTATCGGTTTCTTCTCGTACATAACGCCCGGGGCTGTGGAGGAAAAGTGTTCCTCTCCCCAGAGAAAGTGGTCCTTGACTCCTGATTCTCTCGGTAACCAACTTAAATCAGACATAATTTTCCTCCTGTTCAAAAGGTCGTAAACTGAATATTTGTTACATGACTAAAGGCTGTTCATTCATTGGGGGACGTGTATTTATATTGAAGCTACATTACAGCTACTCGAAAATTTGTCAAGAAAAAAGATGGAATACGAAACGGGTATTATTTCCCACTCTAAAGCGGTGTCATTCTTATATATAGGAGGGCTTCCTGACATTCATGTATAGGAGGGTATTCTATTGTCAAAAGTATAAATAGTCACAATATAGCCAAGCGTAAAATGGATTTAAATCGGGCTTTTCCATCCTGTCCGGATTGCCGGAGTTTTGCGCTGCCCGTTTGTCAAAAATCTTACCAGAACAGGATTAATGGTGTCGGCATTTTCATACGGAAGGATATGACCGGCGTCTGCAACGGAGAACAATATTGCTCGGGACATGGCTTGGAGGACTTTGGCGCTGTTTTCATAAGGGACAATGCGATCGGCTTTGCCCCAGAACACTTGGACCGGGTGGGGGTGCTGCCCGGCTTTTTTAAACTCGGCGGCCTGGTTGGAAAGATCGAAATGCTGGAGGGTACTGACGATGGCACGTTTGTACCCGTGGTAGGCCATCTGCTTTCAGGATCTTTTCAGATGTCATGGTTTTGTCCTTTTTAACCACAGAATACGGTCAGCTGGAAGAGACCCGGCCGAGTCAGGGTGCCTGGCGTTGACCGGCAGGTATGGGATCAGTTCCCAAGCTCTATTGAAGTACTGTATGGTCGCCGCATTGTTAACGGGTGGTAAGGGCGCATTGTCCGGATGATTGACAGCACAGTGCCAGTTCGTTATTAATGTTCTTGAAATACCGCCGCATTGCCGCAAACGGCCCCAAACAGAAATATATAGCGGCGCCAGGGATTTTAGTGATAAGCTGGCGCTGCGTGAGTGGCTCAACACAGCGTGAAAGGAGACCCCGGTGGATTTTACTTTCCTTAAAGAACCTGCCATGGTCTGGTTTTTAATCGGACTTGTCCTGATTGTTTCCGAATTTGCGGTTCCCGGCCTGGTTATCATTTTTTTCGGCCTGGGCGCCTGGGCGTCTGCCCTGGCCCTGCTGGCCATCGATATGTCGCTTTTTTTCCAGATCGTCATCTTCCTGGTGGTTTCCATTACCTCCCTGCTGGTTTTGAGAAAGCGCTTTATGGCCGCCGCGGAACAAACGCCTGATCTGACGGACGAGTTTATCGGGAAGACAGCCGAGGTGGAAGAGCCGGTCAGCAAAGGTGGCTACGGACAGGTGAAGTTCAAAGGCGCGTTGTGGAAAGCCGAGACCGAGTCCGATCAGGTGATTTCAAAAGGCGCTTTTGTCACAATCGTGGGATATGAAAGCATCATACTTAAAGTAGAACCTGTGTCAGAATAGGAGGAGAATATGGAGCTGTCAATTTTTGGGATAGGGCTGGCCGTTTTGGTCGTGGTTGCTTTTGCTAAAACTATTCGGATTGTCCCCCAGAGAATGGCGTATGTTATTGAGAGACTGGGCAAGTACAGCCGAACCCTGGAAGCGGGATTTCATATTCTGATCCCATTCTTCGATCGGGTGGCCTACAAACGCTCCCTGAAAGAGGAAGCCCTCGATGTTGCCCAGCAGACCTGTATTACCAAAGACAACGTTTCCATCGATGTCGACGGCATTCTCTACCTGCAGGTGATTGACGCGCAAAAGTCCGCCTATGGAATCGAAGATTACAAATACGCCGTGGCCCAACTGGCCCAGACCACCATGCGCAGCGTTTTCGGCACCTTTGATCTGGATGGTACCTTCGAGGCCCGAGACATCATCAATACCAAGGTGGTTTACGCCGTGGATGAGGCCAGTGACCCGTGGGGCGTCAAGGTTACCCGCTACGAGATAAAGGATATTATCCCGCCCCAGAGCATCATCGAGGCCATGGAAAAGCAGATGCGCGCTGAAAGGGACAAACGGGCGACCATTGCCGAATCCGAGGGGGATAAACAGTCCGAAATTAACCGGGCGGATGGAAAACGGCAGGCTATGATCGCAGAGTCCGAAGGTGAAAAACAAAAGCGTATCAACGAGGCGGAGGGGCGTGCGGCTGAGATAGAAAAGGTGGCCACGGCCACGGCAACCGGCCTGACAAGTATTGCCGCTGCAATTGAACAGGAAGGGGGTGCCGATGCCGTGAATCTTAGAATTGCCGAGCAGTATATTTCAGAATTCGGGAAATTGGCCAAGGAGAGCAATACCCTGATTATTCCATCTTCCCTGTCCGATGTATCCGGTTTTGTGGCAACTGCCGGTAAGGTGATTGACAACCTGAAGAAAATCGAAACAGCCGGTTAGGTAACCGACTGTTTGTCTTGGAGGGCGGCGGACTCCCCGTTTAGAATCTTTTTAGCAAATTGATGAATTTGCTTCTATCGAAGCCCATGGTTTGAAAATAGGAAAGCAGGTCAGGGGAGTCCCACTGAACGGACGTATAAATATCCTCAAGGCCAGCTGCTTTGGCCATCTCGAAAGTCTCCTGGGCCAACTTTTCCCCGATACCCTGACCCATATAAGCAGGGGCAACCCCCATGGTAGATATCCAGGCACTCCTTTTAATCCCAAAAATGCCGGACATGATCGTGCTGATCATATAGCCGATAACTTCACCGTCTAATTCGGCCACAAAACTGAGGTCTTCTTTTTTAAGCGGCTGTTCGGTGAGCATTTGGACGAAATCTTCCGCCACCGGGGTCTGGGTTATGTCGGCGCAGATATTGCCGACTTTCAATGCGTCGCCTGCCTGCAGTCTTCTGATAACAAGCTTTTCCACTTTTATATTCCCTTCTAATCAATCCTGATAATTTTTACCTGGTGCCCCACCCAGGTGGGGGGCAGGTAAACACGACCACTGTTGCCGCTTGACTTGACCTTTTTTTCTATCATTTCCTCCCCGTAGACTTCAAACTTGACACGGCTCTGCGGTCTCTGCGGCGCTCTGTTTTCGGGGCTCTTCTCGTCTTCAGACACGGTAGTTACCTCGCTGAAATCAATTCATTGCGCTTTCTGGGTATCTGGGGAAGCGGGTGCGGCGGTCTTTAGAGTTTATTAGCGCCAGGGTCACCGCTTACTGATTCAAACTCGGGTAGCTTTAGTCCCGTCAAGCCGTTTCCGGCGTTTATTCAATTTATACTGACTTGGTCGGTTCGAGGCTGTCGCCAACCCCGTTCATTCGTAAATTTGATGGTATTTCCAATGCTTATATTTTTTACTTCCATGTGGTTAACACGATAGCCAGGGGGGGTCAAGATGAATTTTAGCTGTATCGTAGCTAAGCTGGGATTTGTTTGTAACACTGCGGGCAGTCTCCCCGCGATTGCCCGGGTCATCAACCCGTTTTCATTTTCCATGGTCTGTGATATTACCAGAAGACATCTCAACTATGTATATATTCCGCTGCACAGGGAGCTCTGCCTGTGCCGAAAAAGCAACCCAACCGAAGAAGGTATGCAATGACACGTATCAAAGTCTTCAAATCGGCTATCATTGTTTTGGCATTTGCCATAGTGCTTGGTATTGGCGGACGTTTTCTGCCAGAGCCTTCATCCGTCAACGCCGCCAGGCTTTTTAAATATAAAGTAGTTTCCATGGGATCCGCCAACACGGTGTACGAATATGAAAAGCTTTTGAATGATATGGCTTTTCAGGGGTGGGAATTTGACCACCTGGTCCTTGAGAACGAATGGGCGATTTTTAGAAAATAAAGCGCCGGTTCACACGGCAGGGCCAGGACGCGTCACTGATACTCAGGATTCATCGTAACGGCTTTGCCTTTGACCGGCTGTATGCCCCAGGTTGGCACGTTTTCGGTCACATTCCCTTTCAAGGGCTGGCGACCCCTTATGGTCGGGACGATGCGATTTTTCGCCGGCCTCTCGCCAACTGGGTGAAATTACCCTTATAATTATTTTTCCAGTCATATTCTTTTCTCGGGACAGGGGGTGCTATATTTGAGTGCCGCCATCAGGGACGGATACCTCCTGAATCCGCCCACCGTGCCTGCGCAGGCGCTTTGAGCCGGCGACGGCCCCGGGGCAACCATATCTATTATAGCTTTTTACAGTCCGGCAGATAGTACAATTATGTCTAATTATTTGTAACAGTATGCCTAATTATTTGTAACAGATTGATAAATATGATATACAATACCATTTAGTATATTTACTAAATGGTATAGTTTTCCGTCAATGGCATTACCGGTCCGATCAAGTTCGTTTAATCTATTTTACCAGTCTCTATATACGGAGTCACCCATTGCATAGTATCCCGAAATCAATCCGTTGGCCGGTCGTCACACTCGTAATGGTGGTTCATTTCTGCTTAGCAGGCGGTGCACTCGCACGTGACGGGGAAACACCACCCCAAATGCCACTCCACGAAATATTGGAGATTGTTACCGAAACAAACCCTGAAATACTGGAGGCGCTGGAGCTGTACCACAGCGTTACGGCTGAACGCACCATTGCCACCAGCGGCTACTGGCCCACGGTCGGCACTGAACTGGCTGCCGGTCCGGAAACGACCGAAGGGGTAACAACCAACGAAGTCCGCCAGGACCTCACCGCGGCCACGGCTACGCTCTATGCCCGGCAGAACCTATGGAACGGGGGGAAAACCACGGCTTTTGTCAATGAAACCGACGCCCGTATCCTGGCGGCGGCCTATGAGGTGGCAAACGTTGCCAATCGCATTTTCCTGGAAACAACCGAAGCCTATATTCAGGTGTTAAAAACCCGTAAATTATTGGAGTTTTCAGAGGAAAACGTACTGACCCAGGAGAAAATCCTGGAACAGGTAAAGGAGAAGACGGAGGCGGGCTTCAATCGCATTTCGGATTTGAGAAATTCGGAGGCCCGCCTGGCGCTGGCCCGGGGCAATTATGTTTCCAAACAGCAGGACTTGAACCAGACGGTTGTCCAGTTTCACCGACAGTTTGGCCGCCTGGTCAAGCCGGAACAATTTGTTTTGCCCAAACCTAAATACAAGTTTCCGGCAACGGTAGAAGAGACTGTTGATATTGCGCTGCGCCACCACCCGGCGCTTGAAGTCGCAAAGTATAATATCCAGGTCCGCAAGTATTCCTATGAGAAAGCCAAGGCTGATTACTGGCCGACCCTGGACCTGGAATTGCAAGCCCAGCATCGTGATAATGTGAATGGTGATGAGGGTGAGACCGATCAGGCTTCCGCCATGCTTAAATTGAATTATACCTTTTTCGACGGTGGTGCCCGTAAAGGTGAAAAAGGGAAAAACTACGGCAATTTAAAAAAGGAATACCAGCGCGCATACGTCGAGCGCCGCAATGTAAACCAGACGGCCCGTCTGGCCTGGAATATTTTACAGGCTGAAAAACATAAGCGTGAATATTTGAATGAGCATGTCGACCTGAGTCTCCAGACCCTGGAAGCCTTTAAAGACGAGTATTTTGTCGGGCGGCGAACACTGCTTGATCTGCTCAACATGGAAAACGAGTATAATTCTGCCAAAAATGCCAGGGCCGAATCAAAGTACGCCCACCTCACAGCTTATTACCGGATCTCGCAGGCAACCGGCCTGATGCTGCATGAATACGACACGGGCTTGCGGGATCATATGCAGCTGCCGCCTAAAAAGATCTATGACCTGAAAGGCTATGAAGAACTGGACCGGAATCGTGATTTTGATTCTGTGCAGGATGTGACTGACCAGTGTGACAATACGGTCCTGGGTACCCGGACCGAGTTTTCCGGGTGCGCCCAGGAGAAGGTTTTTACAGTTGGCTACCAGGAACCCGAGGAGTTGAGTCCTTATATTTTACCCGAGGAAGGCACCCCCGAGGAACTGAATCTCAAGATTGACCGGACCAAGGACAAACAGTCCATCCATATGGATATCATCTACTTCCCGTCCAATTCCTCCGAATTGAACGCCGAGACGCGGCAGATGCTCGTGCCGATCGCAGAGCAGCTGGACAAGGCCACCGAGGACTTCGTCATTGAAGTGATCGGGCATACCGACAGTACCGCCAGTGCCGAGCACAACCGGAAGCTTTCATTTGCCCGCGCGTTGAGTGTCTATAATGAACTGATTCGCCTGGGAATCGACAAACGCCGGCTGGTTGCTTCCGGAAAAGGTGAGCGTGAACCGATCGCCTCAAATGATACCGAAGAAGGTAAAAGAAAAAATAGACGCATAGAATTCAAGCTACGCAAGAAATCCGGCCCGGTAGAAATAAATCCCCGCCCGGATGGTGCCCCGGCCCGGGGCGTGCCCGCAGCCCCCCCGGTACCGGTCGAGCCGAGCCCTTATATTGTGCCTGAGGAGGGAACCCCCGCGGAGCTGAACCTGAGAATCGACCGGACCAAAAAGAAGCAATCCATACAATTGGACCTGATTCAGTTTGCGTCCGACTCACCCGCATTGAACGACGATATCCGTATCGTACTGAAGCATATAGCCTCCCAGTTGATAGCGGCCGATGAGTTTGTGATTGAGGTGATCGGCCATACCGATGACACCGCCAGTGCAGCCCACAACCAGAAGCTTTCCCAGGCCAGGGCGCAGAGTGTCGCCAATGAACTGATCCGGCTGGGCGTCCCCAAGGAGCGACTGGCTGTTTCCGGCAGGGGGGAATACGAGCCCATAGCGCCTAACAATACCGAGGAAGGCAAGCGTAAGAACCGGCGCATTGAATTCAAATTGACGAAAAAGTGACCTGATTGATGGCCGTCATCAAGTATACTCTGGTATTGATCCATTGTTTTGTGATGGTTGTTGCCGCCGAAACAGCCCTGAGCTTTTTTGTGCCTGAAAAGCATATTGCTACCATGAGCAAGGCCTACGGCGAGCAGGCTGTCAGGCGCCTGAACAGCCTGCTTATCATGATGGACGAAATGGTGGCCTCTCCGGAGGACAAGGTAATTGAAGCGGTCAACCGGTTTTTTAATCAGATGGAGTTCAGTACCGATAGTACTACCTGGCAAAAGAAAGATTACTGGGCCAGTCGCCTGGAGTTTCTCGGGAAGGGGCGGGGTGACTGCGAAGATTTTGCGGTTGCCAAATTTTTAACGATGATGCAGTTGGGCATTCCGGAGCAAAAACTTTTCCTGACCTATGTCAAGGCAGTCGGCTACCCGGAGGCAGCCCATCTCGTGGTGACCTATTATCAACAGCCGGGCACCGTACCGCTTGTCCTGGATAACTATAATAAAAGGATACTCCCGGCTAACCAGCGTAAAGACCTTATCCCCGTCTACAGTTTTACAGCCAACGATCTCTACCTGCAAAAACAGCAGGGACTCGGCAAACGTGTGAACCGGGCGTCCTTGAAGACCCAGCGCAGTCTGCAGGCGATTGATCTGGAAATCAGGAAGAGAGCCAAATGAGCCTCTTTAAACAAATACAGACTCTGGTAGCCACCCTGCTGTTGGTCACGCTGGTCATCGTATTGCGTATAAATTTCAACAGCGCCAGGGAGTTTACCGCCAGTCAAACGTTCAACAATGCCAAAAATGTGGCCAATGTGCTGGCCCTCTCTCTGGGTCCCCGTCTGGCGGATGACGCCTTTATCAAAACCAGCATTAACGCGATGTTCGATGGCGGCTACTACCAGTCCATAACCCTGACTCGCACAGGCGGCCGGGTGGTATACCAAAAAAATGAGCAGTTGGCCGTTGAAGGTGTCCCGCCATTGTTTTTAAACTACATTGACGTTCACATACCGGTGGCCGAGTCCCAGGTCATGGATGGCTGGTCTGTTTTCGGAACCGTGCAGGTAGAAGGGCATACCGGCAACTGTTATAAGAGACTGTGGGCGACCTTTAAACAACTCTGCCTGATATTTGCCATTCTGGCGAGTATAGCAATTTCAGTTAGCTACCTGGTGCTTAAACATCTTCTCAAGGCTCTGGGAAGGATTCAATACCAGGCGGAAGCGATCAGCAATAATAAATTTGTCGTTACAGCTGATATTCCGAAAACACCTGAGCTGAAGAAACTTGTGCTGGCCATGAATGCCATGGTCGAAAAAGTGCAGACCATCTTTAACCGCCATCTTGAAAACCTGACCCAATTTCAGGAATTACGTGAAAAAGATACCATCACCGGGCTTCCTAACCGCTTCTTTTTGGTGAAGGAACTGACCCGCCTACTGGAATGTGATCAGGAGAAGGTTCAAGGACAGGTTGCTATTATCGGCCTGACCGGAATGGAACGAATTAATGTTTCCGGTGGGCGCCCGGTCATACGTCAACTATACCGAGATTTGGCCGCTGTGCTGGAAAAAGAGGCCGGACAACTGGACGCGGCGGTGGTGGCGCGATTTCCCCGGCAGGAGTTTGCCGCGCTCCTACCGGGCTGTAGACCGGAAGAGGGGGTGGCCATCGCCGAAGCGGTTACGAGTGGTTTCATGCGGGTTGTCGGGCTGGAACCGCAAATTACCGATCATGTGAATGTCAATGGTGGGGTGGCATCTTACCATTGTGAGGAAAAAGTGAGCGCGGTCTTTTCCAAGGCTGACTATGCTCTGTCGGTGGCGCGCAGCGGTCTTCCGGGAACGGTGGAAAGGTTTCCGGATGAACAGATTCATTCTGTTATGGGAAAGTCGGAATGGAAAGCATTTATTGAAAAAGCATTCTTCGATAAACGTTTTGTCCTGGCGGGGCAACCGGTTATATCCGAAAAAGGCGAATACCACCGGGAAGTTTATATCAGCCTGATTGACCAGCAGGGGGCTGAGCATCGGGCCGGGTTTTTTATACCCATGGTGATGCGCCTGGGACTTGCATGCAAGTTGGACCAATATGTTCTGGAACATGCGGCCCGCCATCTTTCAGCCCACCCGGGCAATGTCCTGGCCGTTAATCTCACCAATGAATTCTGCACAGATCGTGCAGCCCTCCCCTGGCTCAGGCAATTTCTGGCAGACAACAAATCTGTGCAGACGCGTCTCATCTTTGAGATTCAAGAAAACACATTGATTCAGTATCCTGATATTTGTCTTGATCTATCCGGACTGTTCACCGGGCTGGGTTACAAATTCGGCCTTGATCAGTACACCCTGAATGACACCTCGCTCAATCTTCTTAGAAAACTAAAACCCCATTACATCAAAATTGAGCGGGACTATCTGGAGGTTTTTGACGATCCGGGGAAAACCGACATGGTTTTAAATGCCCTTTTTACGATTACCGAGAGCCTTGACATCAAGCTGATCGCCACGAAAATAGAGACTGATGCGCAGCGACGCGCACTCGCCGCACGAAACATAACTTATTTCCAGGGGCGCGGCATAGCCGAGATTGCTCCGCTGGGGAATTCCAATGAGTAATTCGCTTGCCACTGATCCCTTAACAGGCTGTTGAAAAATAAGTTTAGAGTTACGTATTTTTTTAAGCGTTTT
>CAZYGG010000014.1:0-60624 GCA_964647585.1 uncultured Desulfobacterales bacterium | reverse complement strand
GGCTATAGCTTAATTTGCCCCTCAGGTGGTCCAACCTTTGGGGTCCACCGCCGGCGGCCCTCTCCAACCTTTTAAAATCGCTTTTTTAATACCCGTATTTTCAAGTTTTAAAGCATCCCTAAAACAATGCTTGACATGGTAGCGAATTTTTATATAAATGTTTAATCATCATACGTCTTACAACTTGACTTCTATGTACGGATTTCAAACCGATGGCATATTGAACGATCCTCATGTGCACTGGAATTCTGCGAAAAGCGAATGATTGATCCATTAAAGGGAATTCAGGACGGTTCAATTTCAACACTTTACGGAAAAGAGATGAGGCTTGATGCAAACAAGGAAAATAATAGCCATTCATGAGAAAGACAACGTCGGAATGGCAAGGAAAAAATTAATAGATGGGGAAACAGTCGAAATCGAAGGACTCTCCCCAGGAGCTTACGTCGTTGCCGCGGAAGCAATTCCTTTCGGTTTTAAAATAGCCTTAGCGGACATCAAGAAGGGCGAGGGGGTCATCAAATATGGAGAAAAAATCGGGATGGCTTCAGTCAATATTGCCAAGGGCCAGTTGGTCCATGTTCACAACATAGAAGGATTCAGAGGCCGGGGCGACCAGAAAACATAGGTGTCTTTTTCAACAACAGACTTTTTCTGTTTGCCAGCCCCAGATTGATTAACCTGTCGCTGGATTGTGGCAGGATAGGCCTTAAACGAGAATCAAGATTAAATAGCTTGAGTCCGCAACCAATACAATAATTTTGGATAATCGGTATTCATCCTTTAAGTATCGTCGACTTAAGTACCTGGCTAAAAACCCAACATGGCCGAGGAGTTTCAAGGTGTCAAAAAGGAAAGGATTTTTGGGTTATCATCGTCCGGACGGACAGGTGGGCGTCCGCAACCATGTTTTAATCCTGCCGGTCAGCCGCAGTGCCAATATTTTGGCCGAGAAGATCTCCAAAAACGTTCATGGGACGAAAGCGCTCATAACTTTGGGAGAAGGAGGACGTACTGGTTATGATCGCAAAACTATGCGGAGAGTTCTGTCAGGTTTAGCCCTGAACGCGAACACGGCCTCCGTGCTTCTATTAGGTACCGCCTTGAATGCGGGTTACCCTGAGCTCAAATGTGTCGATCTCTTCGAGGAAATCGAATCGTCCGGTAAACAAGTGGAATTATTGCTGACCGCTGACGATGGCGGTTTTTACAAGACTCTGGGTAAAGGAATTTTGCTGGCCAGGGAGATGGTATGGGATGCAAGTCGCCTTCGGAGAGAGCCGGCTGAGATGGGGAAAATAAAGTTGGCTGTAAAATGCGGGCTTTCGGATGCAAGCTCCGGTATGGCCGGCAACCCCGCAGTTGGCCGGATATTCGACATGTTAATCGAATCGGGCAGCTTCTGTTTTTTCTCCGAAACCACAGAAATAATAGGAGCTGAGCATATTCTGGCTGAACGATGTAAAAATGAAAACGTTAGAAAGAAATTATTTGCCGCCGTTAAAAAGACGGAAGAGGATGCATTAAGCACGGGGGAAGATATCCGAAAGACCAATCCGATTCCTGAAAATATTGCCGGCGGCCTTTCCACATTGGAAGAAAAATCACTGGGCGCTATTGTAAAAAGCGGGACAAAAACCATAGAAGATGTCATTGAATATGCCCAGCGCCCGGAGAGAGGAGGCCTTTATTTTAAAGACGCCTGGATGTCTTCTTATTCCCTCCCTCTGGGTTATGCCGCTTCAGGTGCAACCCTGTTCATCTACCAGGTTGGCGGCGGCGGTGTAGCTGGCAAATACCCGCCTCCCATGGCTACATCGACCGGGGTAGTGACCCCAATTCTATACGCAACAGCAAACAGAGATTCTTTGGAGCGCAGTCCGGATACCTTTGATGTTTCTTCCGTACCCCTTTTAGAAGGCTCAGAAGAGTTGCCGGAAACCTCTGAGAGAATGCTTGATACGCTGCTGGATATAGCATCGGGTACGCTATCTAGATCAGAGACATTAAACTACGAAGATCCCGTTGAAGTGCTTTTCAGGGGACCTTTTTTCTAATTATATCTCAAAAAGGAGTATGTGAATGAAAATTACCAGCGTAGAAGTATTTAGAGTAAAATGCGATTTAGAGGGCGTGCCTAGTTGGGCTCCCATCGTTGTGAAAATCAACACTGATGAAGGGATATGCGGTTTCGGCGAAGTCGGCGTGTCTTACGGTATTGGCCAGACTGCGGGTTGGGGTATGGCTAAGGACTTAGCTGCCATTATAATTGGAATGGACCCCATGAACGTAGAAGCGATTTGGGATAAAATGCAGAAGAGAACATTCTGGGGGCAAGGTGGCGGAACTATGGTTTCTGCCGGTATGAGCGGAATTGATGCTGCTATTTGGGATATCCGGGGCAAAGCGATGGGTGTCCCGGTTTACCAACTCCTCGGTGGAAAGACCAACAAGTACCTAAGAACTTATGCATCCCAAATCCAATTCGGATGGGGCCCTGATTCCTCCGGGAGAGAGAGTCTGATTGATCCCAAGGACTATGCTAAAGCTGCCCGTGCTGCAGTCATAGAAGGTTTCGATTGCGTAAAAGTTGATCCAATTGGTCTTGATGATAATGGTGTCTGGTTGGGTTGGGATACTACCAAAATGCTTTCTCATAAACAGATGAAACTCTGTCGTGCCAGACTCGAAGCTATTAGAGAAGAAATTGGTCCCGACAACGATATCATCGTCGAAATGCACTCCTTTCCTGATACAACAACCGCAATCCAGTTTGGAAGATTTATCGAGGATCTAAACATATTTTATTATGAGGAGCCGGTGCAACCTCTAAATCCTAAAATGATGAAAGAGGTGAAAAACAATGTAAAAATGCCGATTGCATCCGGTGAAAGAATTTATACCAGGTGGGGCTACAGACCTTTTCTGGAAGACAGATCGCTTGACGTTATTCAGCCCGACTTTGGCAATATGGGTGGGATTACTGAAGGTAAAAAAGTTTGCGACATGGCGCATGTTTACGACATAAGCGTACAAGGCCACGTTTGTGGAGGCCCAATAGCTACTGCCATGGCAATGCATATAGAAGCGGTAATTCCGAACTTCATTATCCATGAACTCCATAGATATGCGATTCTCAAAAACAATATTGATACTTGCAAATATGACTACATGCCTGTCAATGGTAGATATGAAGTTCCTGACATTCCAGGCATAGGGCAAGAGCTGACCGATGAAGCCATGGAAACCTCTGAAAAAATTATTGTAAAATAATTGCGGGCCTCAGTACCTGGTTTGCTGAAGTAGCAATAAATTAGTGGCGATCTCAACAAGAGATTGGTTCTACCACAGCACCGATTATTAATCTTAAAAGGCGCTTTTAGAAGCCAACCGTGCAGGCCTATCTTGCCAGCTTTAGGGATAAAACTAGTCGATACAGAGAGGCGTAAGCAAACAAGAAAAGGGTTACAGCTCTATTTTGGGACTGCGACCCTTCTCTATTAATAAATTTGGCTATAGCCAGATCCCCGGTCGCTTAAGAATATTGAGAAGGGGCGTCTGATTGTGTTTGCCGTAGACTACGACCATGATTCCTCGGTGGGGATCACTAGACGCAGACCGGGGAATTTTGACAAAAGTGCTCACCGCGTCCGGGTATGGATCGTTGTCGGCGATTTTATCCGTTCACCACTTTAGGGTATGTAGAAAAGAATCTGGAACGAACTTGAGTCTTGATCAAAATTCATCATGGGCGAGTTCTTCAGCCAGCAGCAGAAAAGCGCCCACACCATACAGAACATCGCTTGATTTTGGAACCAGTTTGTATCCCCATTTGCTAAACGGATTTGTGGCCAGGGAAATTTCTTCCATCGAATATCCGTCCGGCATGATTTTATTTTCAGGTATGTTCCAGGCATGAAAGAGCAGGCCGCTTTCAGGGTCCGTCAGCCTGGAGGTAAAAATCTGAGGCTGGGGCAAGGCAAGATCAAGCAGTTCAGGATCGTCAGTATCCAATCCATATTGAATTGAAATCAGCACCCACATCATGAGTGAATCCACCCAAATGGAGCTGGGATAGAAAAGGGATTCGAAATTACTGCCAAGATGATCAATACTGTTAAGGTCGTTTTTTTCAACGCTTTTGATATAGGCAATCACCTTCTCGACATTGGGCATGGCAAAATCTTCACCATATGCCCGTTTCAGATGATAGGCCGAAAGCGCGGGGGGACAGGTATCGGCCATGGTTAAGGGCGGGGTTCCTTCTGCCATGTAATGCTGATGATATCGTCTTACGTAATCGAGGTATCTATCCTAATTATCTGAAAGGGCCGCAATCCGTATAATTTCTTTTAGGCAGTATGTTTTCATAAAAATGAATAAATCACCTATAGTTACCTTTAGCCAGTACACACAAAGTTTGCATAGAGCTTAATTAAGAACCTAGTGAGATTGAGACCGCAAACCCGTTAGGCTGTAAATTTCGGGCGGAAACCTCTCCTTCACACGTTTCAACACAGGTTTTTACGATGGTCAGCCCTAATCCCACGCCACCGGAGTCGCGATCGCGGGAGGCCTCAGGCCTGAAGAATGGCTCGAAAAGCTGGTCCAGGTATTGTTCGGGAACACCGGGGCCGGTATCCCGGACTTCGATTACAATCCGGCCGTTTTTCTTTTCTGAGGACACCTCTATCTGTTCGGTGCCGCCGGTATATTTAATGGCATTGCGTAACAGGTTAGCCAGGGCCCGGGTCAACAGTTCCGCGGATGCGAGCACCTGGATTCCGGGATCCACCCGGACGTCCACGGCTGTTGTTTTGGCTTCCCGCCACACGGCCGTCTCGACAACGGGCAGCAGGGCAATCCTCTCCAGTTTTACCGTTTCCGCCTTCATTTCCGCCCGCGAAAAAGCCAGCAGTTCACCTACCAGTTTGGAGAGATGGTCCACGTCCTCCATGACATCGCTCACCCGCTGCCGGCTTTCCTTGCCGATCCGCTGCTCCAGCGCCCCCAGTCCGAACTGGATCCGGGCGATGGGTGAACCCAACTCATGGGCCACGTCTCCCAGAAAACGCTTCTGGCCTTTGACGAAGGCGGCCAACCGGGTAGTCATGTGGTTGATCGTTTTCGCCAGACGTCCAATTTCATCGGCCCGCGGCTCATGGATAACGACATTGAAGTCACCCCTGGCGATCTCTTCGGTTGCCCGGGTCATACGGGCCAGAGGCCGGGTTATATTTCTGATCATCGGTATCCAGAACAGCATCGAAATCAACATTACCACCACGGCCACGACCATCCAGGGCAGCGGGTCAAAAAAGAACCCGTGGCCCGTGATTGTATCAGACACGGCCAACAGCACTGCCGATGGGGGGTGGTGGTTTGGGCCATGGCCAAGGGTGATTTTGGCTCCGGCCCAGTAGCGGGTTGGCTCCCGCGTACGCATCATTAAAAATGGTTCTTTCTGTTGCTCGTCAGAAGGCCGGGATGGGTTCCCGGGGATAATTTCACCGGGTGGTTTCCCGGCAATGGTTTCACCCGGCGGTCTGCCGGGGCCTGCAGTCATCCGAGAATCTGCCGGCGGCCGGCGTCGGGGTCCGCCAAATTCAGGGGGGGGCGGGAAACGCTCTTCGGGCAGCCTGAATCGCAGGACCTCTCTTGCCTTGGAAACGACCAGTTGGGGGATTTCGCCCCCCGCTGATGAGTAAGATGTGCGGCCCGGCAGCATCAGCACGAAATCCACCCCGTGGATGGCGGCGTGCCGGGTAAGGATGCCGGACCACTCCTTTTGCGGTGCCCGGTTCAAGTCATGGACAATCAGCAGGCTGGCGGTTCGCAGGCGGTTTGTGCCCTGCCAACCGTAAATCGCACCCAGATTGACATACGGCTGATAAACAAAAAACACAGTCAGGACCGTTACCACCAGGAGCAGGTTCAGGAAAAACCAAGCCAGGATCTTGGCAAATAGAGACGAAAACGGCTTCATGCTTTCCGGTCCTCCGGATCCTTGAACATATAGCCGGCGCTCCTGACCGTCTGGATGAAGCGGGGCTGGCGGGGGGCTTCTCCCAACTTGCGCCGTAGCGATGAGATATGCACATCCACGGAGCGGTCAAATACATCGTAGCTCCGCCCGGCCACAGCATCCAGAAGCTGATCGCGCGAAAGTACCCGTCCGGCGGCCCTGGCCAGGCTGACCAGCAGATCGTATTCAAGAGGGGTCAGGGTCACCGGTTTCCCGCCCAGGAAAACCGAATGGGAACCCGGCTCGATTTTCAGTTCCCCGAACACCAGGGCCTCATCGGCGGCGGCGGAGGCCGCTTGTTTTGCAGATACGCGATAGCGGCGCGTAACGGCCCGCAGGCGCGCCAGCAGTTCGCGCGAGGAAAAGGTTTTGGGCAGGTAGTCATCCGCTCCCATCTCAAGCCCCACGATCCGGTCGGTCTCCTCACCCCGGGCGGTGAGCATCAAAACGGGGATGTCGGATTCCTGGCGCAGCTGTTTCAGGACCTCGAACCCGTCCATCTGCGGCATCATGACGTCAAGAACTACGGCGTGGTAGTTGCCTTCCCGGGCCATCTCCAGTCCTTGAAAGCCATTGTGGGCGGCCGCCACCTCATATCCCATGGGCTCCAGGTAATCGGCAATCAGCCGGCATAGCTTTTTGTCATCATCGACCAGGAGAATCTTCATGTTTGACGGCTCAATCGTGTTAGGCGCCATCGAGAATCCTTTCTTTATCAACAATATCAGTGGCAGGAGAGTTTTGGCCGTCATGCCGGCGCAGGCCGGCATCCAGCGATGTTACCTGCCTGCGAAATGGATCCCGGCTTTCGCCGGGATGACGGTTACTGCTCCGGAACCCCCACCTGCTGTTCAACTACTTGATGTCCTTTTCTTATATGCTTCCCGAAACCAGGGCAATCAAATTTACATAATCTTTACAAATCTGTCCGCAAACAACAAACAATCTTTACATGGGTGGCCTACCTTGTGCCCAAAACCGTAAAGGAAATGACCGCAGAACAACAACTTTTAAAAGGAGGTGCAGTATGAAAGCGGCACTTGGGAAAAAAATCGGCACAACCGTTTTGGTTATCATGATGATGGTATGTTGCATACCCGTAATTGCCGGAGCGTCTGCTACCAGAGACGGAAGGCCGGGCAAAGGGTTTGACCGGCCCAGTCATCACCGGCTTGCCCTCGGTATCTGGCGCAATCCACGGGTGATCGAAAAACTGGAACTCACCCAAGACCAGGTCAAGCAGCTGCGGGATCTTGATTTCTCCCATCGTGAGAAAGTGTTGCCCTTGAAAGCGCAGATAGATGCCGTACACCTGAAAATGGATAAGGCGATTTCCGACGACGATGTTGACCGGAAACTCGTTCTCACGCTGGCAAAAAAAACAGCCGACTTGAAAGGCAAAATATTTGTCAGTCGTATGGAAGCGCAGCTCGAGTTCAAAGAAATTTTGACCGCGGAGCAGATCAACGAACTGGAGTTGCTTTTCGGTCCCCATAGAAAACATGACCGGAGCCCCGCCCGGAGTGGTTTCAGCAATAACCCTGGATTTGAAAAAGATAAGCCGGAGAGTCAGGAGGCTTTTTAATCAGACAATCGATTACTTTCAACGTAAAACCGGGGCAGGAAAGAACCCGGCAGCAACTCTTCGTAAAGGAGATGATACCATGAAGACCCAATTGAAAAAAAACGCAGCCACCGGTTTGGTGGTTCTGCTGATCAGCGCCGCCTGCCTTGCAGCCGTTTTTATTCCGTCCCTGGCTGCGGCATCCATACCGGCAAACGCTACGGACAGACAAGTCCAGCATATGTCCGTTCTCGGCATCTGGCAGAGTCCGCAGATGGTCCAGAGACTGGGGCTCACCGAAGAACAGGTCAGACAGCTTCGGGATGCGGATTTCAACGCCCGTGCCAGACAGCTGGAATTAAGAGGGCAACTTAGCAGCTTTCGCCTGCAATTGGAAAAAGCGATGGCCGCTGACATCTTTGACGATAAAGCTATCGTCAAGATGGCAAAAAAAATCGCCAACCTGAATGGTGAGCTGTTTGTCCACAAGATCGAATCCAATCTGGCTGTTGGAAACATTTTAAATGCAGACCAAGTCGCCGAGCTGAAACGGCTTACCGGCCTTCATAACAAATAAGGCCCCCGGATGTACGGGAGATACCTCCCCAACGGCGATACACCTGAAAAACAGGGCCCGGGAGGTTCGGCAGTTTTTGAACAGATAACGTCCTACCAGCCGGCCGGCACCCCTTTTACTGATTATGACAGAGTACCGGGGCGCCTTTGCAGCACCGGCAGTTCGCAGGGCCGATTTAAGGAGAATTTAAAATGCCGCGCACCAAATATCGATACATGTTTATCACCCTGATTGTTTTCATTTTCGTTTCGGTCGCCCTGTACCGTGAAGTTCTTGGCGAAGATAACCGTCGCATGCCGCCTCCGCCGCCGGAAGCCTATACCGCCTGCGAGGGGAAAAACGCCGGGGATACGGCTGAATTTGTGGGCCCCCGCGGGGACAAGGTCACCGGCACGTGCAAGCAGCAGGGTGACCGCTTATTCCTGGTCCCTGATAACCCGCCTCCGCACGGCAGGCAGAACAGCAGTAACCAAAAAGGGTGATTACACCCGATGCAAAATTGTTAACAGCAGTTCCCGTTTTGAAAAAAGAGGAATAGCGCCATGAAAAAAATAATTCTGATCGGCCTGGCAAGTCTGCTCGTTTTCGGCGGCTGTGCCGCCCCCCGGAACAACACCGAAAAAGGCGCCACCCTGGGCGCTGTCGGCGGCGCCGTGGCTGGTGCCGTCCTGGGCAGTGCCATTGGGGGCGGTGATCCCCGCAGCGTCCTTTTCGGTACGGCGGCCGGCGCGGCGGTAGGTGCGGCCGCCGGTGCCGGCACCGGCCACATGATGGATGAGCAGGAGGCTGAAATGCGCCAGGCCCTGGCGACTTCTGAAGCGGCTTCCCTGCGCAGGGAAGGGGACCTGCTGGCGATCACCCTGAAAGGGGACGTCAGCTTCGACCTGAATTCCGATATTGTCCGTCCCGGCCTGTACAGCGAACTGGACCGCATCGCCCAGATCATGATCGAGTACCCCCAGACGACCATCCTGGTGGAGGGGCATACGGATGGCACCGGCACGGAAGGGTATAACCAGCAGCTCTCCGAACGCAGGGCCGCAAATGTTAAAAACCTTTTGGTGCAGCGCGGTGTCCCGGCTTACCGGATAAACACGCTTGGCTGCGGCGAAAGTCGTCCGGTGGCCACCAACGCCACCCCGGAAGGCCGCCAGATGAATCGCCGGGTGCAGATCAGCATCCAGCCCACGGCCCGGGGGTGACACCCGGTTCGTCTTCCTGCCCTGCAATATGAACCGCAGCAGCGAGCGCATTCCCCGCAGCTTGTTGTAGCGCAGCGGAAATCCCGCCGCGAGGTTGTAGGGTACTCTTAATAATCTGAAAGCACATGAAGGATCTATCCATGCTGAGAAAACACAGAGACAGAGAATCGCTCAGGGCGGAAACCCGTGCGTTGCGCCGTAAGGTTGCCGAATTGCTGGGAACGGAACGGCATTACCGGAAGACCGATACGGTCTCCAGGAAAAGCGATCAGTGGCATCGCCAGTTGCTTCAATCCGTGCCCATCGCTCTCATCGAAAGAGATGCTTCCCACCTGAAAGCCTATCTGGAACAGCTGCGCCAATCCGGGGTATCGGATTTCAGGACCTACCTGGAAGAAAATTCCAGGCGGGTTCACGACTGCTGGTCCTTGATAAAAACTGTCGACTATAATCCGGCTTTTCTGAAACTGATGGGACTGTCCGCCGGTACAGTATCCCGCAGCGCCTATATTCCAACCGATTCAAAAGGTTTTCTGCGGCTGGCCCGGGACGTCATCCTGATGATAGCCGGGGGAGAGACCGCCAGCGAACGGGAAACGACGCTTGTGACCGCCACCGGCGAGTCTAAAGTCGTCTGGGGAAAATCGCTGGTTGTCGCCGGTCACGAGAAAACCATGGAGCGGGTGGTCATTGCCCTGGTGGATATCTCCCGACGCAAAGAGGCGGAAAATTTACTGCGGGAAAGCGAGCGCAGATTCCGGGAGCAATCCCGGCGGGATGGTTTGACCGGGCTTTACAACCAGCGCTATCTGTATCACTCTCTCGCCGAATGGATTGAACGTTCCAAAACCACCGGTGTCCCGATTTCCCTGATATTTATTGACCTGGATCACTTCAAAAAGGTGGTGGACACACACGGTCATCCCAACGGCAGCCGTATCATCCGGCAAGTAGCGCAAACCATAGACCAGTGCCTAGCATCGCCGGCCTATGCCGTAGCCTACGCCGGGGACGAGTTTGTGGTGGTCCTGCCGGAGGCTGACCGGACCCGGGCGCGGCAGAAAGCAGTCGAGATCCGGAACCGGGTGAAAAACTCGGTCTTCGGACTGGATCGAGGCAGAGAGGTCCGGCTGCAGGCCAGCTTCGGGACGGCAACTTTTCCCCGGGATGCTAGGGACATGAACGACCTGATAGCTGCTGCCGACCAGGCCCTGTTTGCCGTCAAGGGAGCCGGCAAAGGTGCCGTCCGGCAATTTGAAAAAAAGGTCCCCACCAACTTGATCATGACCGGGGCAGCATTCAACGGTCGCCGCCATCAAAGACGAAACAGGACCGAAATGGCCATCCCTTAACAGGTGGTTGGCCCTATTTTACACAATCTTTACATTACAGTTCCCGAACAACAAACTTTCTTTACATTCATGGGTTACCTTATGCTCAACCAACAACCGGAAAGGAGATTAAAAGTGAACAGATTGACAACTAAACGAACGGCCCTGGTCCTGGCCTTGCTGGCTTTATTGACAACCGCAGCCTGCGGTAACAAAGACAACCGCCGCCGCGGCGGCCGCCAGCAGGGTCCGCCGCCGGAAGCGATCGCGGCCTGCAAGGACAAACAGGCGGGCGACAGCGTCGAATTCAGCGGTCGGAACGGTGAAACCGTCAAGGCCACTTGTCAGGAGATCAATGGCCAGCTGGCAGCTGTTCCGGCCGGGATGTCACCGCAACGGCGCGACTGACTTTACTGAAAAACGAAAAATGATTCATCGGGCGACGATTTAAAAGTCGTTTCCCGGGTTCGCGATACGGCGGGATTTCCTTCTCCATCCTACCTAGTCCACTTAATCCTGCATCGCGATCAAGCCCGGGGAACGGCTTTTAAACCGTCTCCCGAAGGTGAAGGAGAATCGTCAATCATGACCATTGAACGAATTGCAGGCTGTATCGGCTGCGGGACCTGCGTCAAGACTTGCCCGACGGATGTCATCCGTCAGGATCCGCGCAGTGGAAAGGCGTTTATCAAGTATCCGGCGGATTGCCAGATCTGCCATTTGTGCCGGATGTACTGCCCGGTGGATGCCATTACCATTTCACCGGAAAAGTCCATTCCGGTCGTTGTTTCATGGGGCTAAAAATGCGCGAGTATATCAAGAGTCACTTTTTTATTCTGTCGGGGTTGGTTTTTAGCGGCATCCCGCTGCTGATTTGGGCCATGGATGATATTGCGGCCCGTTCGCTGCTCAAAGACGTCCTTTCCCTCCTGACCCTCCTGGCCTTTTGCCAGATGGCCGGGCAGTTCTTCTGGGCCCGGACCAACCGCAGCGCGGTAGACAACCTCAAGATGAGCCGCATCGTTAAATACCACAAAATCATCGGGTACATATGCGGAAGCCTGTTACTGCTGCACCCGGTGCTCCTGGTCGTGCCCCGGTTTTTTGAGGCGGGCATCACCCCTCTGGCGGCTTTCACCACGATGGTCACCACTTTTACCAGCCAGGGCGTCGTTCTCGGCATCATCGCCTGGAGTCTCCTGCTGGTACTCGTTTTGACGGCTCTGGTGCGTCGAACACTACCGCTTGCTTACAGAACCTGGCGAGGTCTCCACGGCATTGCGGCCATCGGGTTTATACTGATGTCCACCTGGCACGTCATCGATCTCGGTCGCCATGCAAACGTCGCCTTTTCGGTCTTTATCGCCATCCTGGCCGCCGGCGGCGTACTGCTTCTGGGCAGACAATATAATTTTGAAGCACTCAAGAACAAAAGTGAGGCGTAAAGACATTGACTTTGAATACGGCTGCTAAAGTGCCTAAAGTTATTGAGTCGCTGCGCTCCACTGATTTTATCTGATTGGCAGGATACCTTAACCCTGGCCCAGACCGATTACCGATACTGTTGGCGATAAAGCCAGGCTTGGAATAATTTGCCTGCTATCCCTACAAATATTACATTCGCGCCAGGGCGGGCTTTAGATCACTTCAAACTTTAGCTCAATTTAGGCACTTGCCTCAAATTTTAACGGTGTAGCCAATTTTTCACCTGGTCCGGGCGACCAGGTTTTTAAAGGTAAGATAAATGGGTAACATGCAAAATAGTAAAGATCTGTCGCGCCGCGGTTTCATGGCGCTCGCCGGCGGGGCGGCCGGACTGGCCGCCATGGCCGCCATGGGAATATCTGCCCGGCAAGGGGAGTGCAGCCCGAATATTCCCGAAATCGATATAAATGGGGTAACAACGGCTGAAAACAAAACCGACGTTCTGGTAGTGGGCAGCGGGATTGCCGGTCTTTTTGCTGCGGTAAAAGCCCACGATGCCGGCGCCAGGGTTTTGATGGTGTCAAAGGGCCGGCTCGGCACATCCGGGCAGACTCCGTTTGCCAAGGGAATTTTCGCCTATGACCCGGCCGCGGAAAAAATGAGCCTCGATAAGTTTGTCGCAGCGGTTTCCCGCTCCGCCCTGGGGACGAACAATCCTGTCTTTACCCGGCAGATGGCGAAGCACTCGGCGGCCCGGGTAAGGGAATTGAAGGCCTGGGGCTTTTTTGATTCACCCCTCTATCACGATGCTTTCAGCAAGCCCATGGCCGCCCGGAAAATCCCCATCATTGAGAGGGTCATGCTGACCCATCTGATTAAAGAAAACGGCCGGATAACCGGAGCAGCAGGCTTCAGTCTGGATGAAGCGAAGATCCATCTCTTCACGGCCAAGAGCGTCGTTCTCTGTACCGGGGCGGGCGGATTCAAACCCAACGGATTTCCCATCTGCGACCTTACCCACGACGGGACGGTTATGGCTTATCATATCGGCGCCAAAGTGACCGGCAAGGAGTGGAACGACGGACATCCCGGCCAGGCTGAAAACGCCGCGGCCTGCTTTGACGGTTGGCATGGTATGTTTGAAAGAAAGCCCGGTGTAACGGGTGTGGGCATACGCCATGATTTAGGTGTTGACATGAACTACCGGGCCTACATGAACGGAAACCCTGTTGCGATGGGCCCTCCCGGGAAAGGGGGAAGCAACCAGGTAAAAGGCGGTCCATATGTTCCTGACGAATTTAAACGACATGGTCCTCCGCAAGGCGAACGGGGGCCGGGAAAAGGCTCCGGTCCGAGAGATGGCGGCCCGCCCAAAGAGGGGGGGGCACCTCCGGGAATGGCGGGGACACTCGCAGGCGGTTCTTCGGCAGGGATGTCTATCCACAAATCAGAAGGATTGGTTCCCATAAACGATAGATGCGAATCCACGATTCCGGGTCTGTATGCCGCCGGCGATGCCCTGGGTTCCCATATGGCCGGCGCCATCTATACCCAGATCGGATCTTCACTGGCCGGCTCAGCCGTTCAGGGCGCCATTGCCGGGGAGGCTGCTTCTGGATATTGCCGGGGCGTTAAAATGCCAGAAATTTCAAAAGTTAAAATGAATAAAGTCCAGAGAGAGATACTGGCGCCTTTAAAGAAAGAGGCCGGTTATAGCCCTGCCTGGGTGACGCAGACCCTGCAGGGCATCATGATTCCAAACTTTGTTCTCTATATTAAAAAAGAGAGTCTTTTAAGGGCGGCACTGGCTTATGTCGAAGAATTGAGAGATCACCATATGCCCATGCTTCGGGCGGCAGATCTCCATGAACTGAGACTGGCCCACGAGACCGCTAACATGATTATAAATGCGGAGATGAAGCTAAAGGCATCTCTCATGCGCAAAGAGAGCCGCGGCAGCCATTTCCGGCTGGATTATCCTGACATGGACACCCAGAATTGGAATGCCTGGATCAATATACACAAAGGCAATGACGGGCAAATGAAGCTTGAAAAACAGGCTTTTGAAAGCTGGCCGATTTAGGGAGTTAGGTTAGGCCGAAGGCTGAAAGAGGTGAACATGCTGACTGGAAAAACAAAATCTCACCGGAAACAGATTGCCAGGGCCTTGTTGCTTTTTCTTGTGTGGCCGACCGTTTTGACGCCGGCTGCCGGCGCCGGGGTTTTTCGCCAGGAAACGTATCTGGCTCGGGCGGCGGGCCACCAGCAGGCCCGGATGTTCTACCCCCGTCCGGGGCATCATGTAAAGGCCCTCCCCCGGGGGCACCGGGCCGTGAAGGTCGGACCCCGGCACTATCAATTCCATGAAGGCGTTTTCTATCGTCCGGGCCCGGGCGGCTTTGTCGTGGTCGCTGCGCCCGTGGGCGCCATGATCCATGCTATCCCGGCCGCAGCGATCATGGTCACCATCGGAGCCATTACCTACTGGACTTATGCCGGTGTCTACTACCAGAAGATGCCCGACGGCTACATGGTGGTGACCCAGCCGGTGAAACCGATCACGCCGGATACGGTCATTGCCTGGGAAGGGGACCAGATCCGCGTGACGGCTGCGCTTCTCAATGTCCGTTCCGGCCCCGGCCGGGAACACCTGGTAATCAGGCAGGTAAAACAGGGCGACCTTTTGACCGTGCGGTCGTCGAGTACAGACTGGTATTATGTAAAGCTGCCGGATGATTCTTTCGGCTGGGTCATGGTCAAGTACACGACCATGGTGAAGCCTAAAGCCGTGGGGTGATGGTTTCCATGACAAAATTACACATAGCTTCTAAAATCGTTGCGCCGGTCATCATCATGGCTGCGCATCTTGTCTCAGGCGCAGTCGCCTTCGCCCAGGATAGCCAGAGAGCGGAGCGGTTCATGCTGGAATTCGATGCCAATCAAGATGGGATCGTGTCTCGCAACGAGTACCCTGGGTCGGACGAGGCCTTTCAACGCCTCGATGGAAACAGGGACGGTGACGTCAGCGCGACCGAGGTGATGAACAGCCTGCAGCGCAAAGGAACATCCGGTGGAAATCTCATAGATAGATTTGATGCCGACAAGGATGGCAAGGTGTCGAAAGATGAGTTTCCGCGGTCCGATGAACAATTCACCCGCCTGGACGCCAACGGAGATGGCTACATTACGGAAGATGAGGCCCCTTCCGGCCGAGGAAAAGGCGGTCGCGGGTCAAGAGGAGGAGGAGGGCGCCCCCTTTGAACTGATGATACGTTTGTTACGCCCCCAAGCGCGGAGCCGAGAGCGTTTATACAGTCGCTCGGCAGGGTCATCTGCCCCCTCCCCGGCTGTATAAAACTTTTTTGATAAGAAATAGTATCGGTAAATACATCAAAGGTAATTCATGACCTTTTAAACAGGATACGAAAAAATGAAACTCACAAATTGTTATCAACCAAGAAGATCAGGGCTGCCACTAAGTGAAAGCCCGAATACCCTATCCCGGTTTTTCGACGGGATGACCGTACCCACGTTCACCATGAATAAGAACCACATCATCACCCACTGGAACACAGCCTGTGCAGAACTTACCGGCATTCCCGCAATTGACATCATTGGAAGCCGAAATGCATGGCAGGCTTTCTATCCCCGAATACGGCCGGTGTTGGCTGACCTCATCGTGGATGTTGCATCGGAGAGCACCGTTGCCTGGTATTACAATGGCCGTTATACGCGATCCAGGTTAGCGACGGGCGGCTATGAAGCTCAAAATTATTTCCCCTCTCTCGGAGATGAAGGCAGGTATCTGCAATTTGCCGCCACAGCCCTGCGAGATTTTTCCGGCCGGATAGTCGGCGCGATAGAGACCCTGCAGGATATCACCACTCACCGGCGTGCGGCGAAAACCCCGGTCGAGATCGAAGAACACTTACAGGCCCTGAACAATGAAACGCCGGATATGATCCGTTACAAGGATGAAAGCGGACGCTGGTTGCCGATCTGAATCAGCGCCGAAAGATGATAGGTACCGGTTAAGTCCGGCCCTCTTGACATGATTTAGTGGCATCCCGGTTTTGCGGAATATAGTGCGAACCTGGCAATATTCCTCAGTCCAGATATTCTCATCATATCTGCAGTTAGAGCGGTTTGCGATATGAGTAGGATCCCAATCTCGCCGAATCTCCCCAAATAAAAAATACCACATCCGGAATGCGGAAAAATGAGACCTGAGCACTAAATTAGTGAGAGGGGTCAAAAACTATCCATTTTAATTGACAGAAGTACTCAATAGTTCTAAATTAGTACCATATGGGTAATGCAAGGATAGCTTTCAAGAGTGCTACGGGTATCGTTCTAATCGGGTTGGTCTTGACCGCCCTGGGTGGCTACATCAAGTGTCGTAGCGAAACTCTGGCCAGGTATGATTGCTACGTATGGGGCAAATAGCCTGCTTTGCGGCCCCGTGTGCCAACCAACTACCGTAGCTGAAGGTGGCATTTTGAAAGCGCAGGTAGACGCCATTAAGGAGGATGACTATGCAGAACGATATTTGTTGCCGCCCTGTTATCGAGAACAAATTGATAGCGATCACTGCCTTAATAATTTTACTCGTCGTTGCCGGATGCTCCTCTTCAAAGGAAGTAAATTATACCCCTCCGGATGGAAGTGAGGGCCCTGCGATTAATCATTTTTCATTCTCAAAAATGATTGTGGATGGAAAAGAGTTGAACGACGTGGATGTTGCCATTTTTTCCAATGGCACTGTTGGCGTGTGGCAAATAAGCCAGGTACATGTAGTGGATGCGGCGGACATTGAAATGATGATCGGTGCCGATACCCGCGTGTTAATCATCGGGACCGGTGCCAATGGTGTCTCCGAAGTCACGGAAGACGCTATGGCCCTTACAAAAGCAAAAGGGATTGACACGCATGTGTTAGATACGGCTGAGGCCGTTAAGCTGTTCAACAAGCTGCAAAAAGTCGGTATGGCCGCAGTCTTTCACACCGGCTGTTAATGAAACGCTATGCGGTACAGGTTTTGGCAAGCTGTACCACTTTAAAAAGTGCCGCAAATAGATTTTATTTCGGGAAACTGTCGCAGCGATATAATATTAATGTTATGTATACCTGTTGACCATTGGCTGAGGCTACAAAGCAAATTTAATAATTGGAGAAGAATATGATGACACTGGAGGAAAAGTTTAGAGCTCTTGAGGCAGACAATGCTCCGGGTCAAGAGGTTCGACAAGAAGCGAACAACCTTGATGAAATTATGCGCGGTAAAAAATATAGCGGCATTCCGGTTGATTTCTCACATGGGGATGTAGATGCCTTTCCGCCAACACCCGGCTCATCAGAAGCATGGAAGCATGGCTTTGATAAAGGGGGCCAGCAAGCGTACACCGAATACCGCGGTGCGGCTCAGATCCGCGAGCGCCTTGCCGAGCGCCTGGGCACATTCACAGGCCGCCCCATTTCAGCAGACAGAGAATTGATCATAACACCCGGTACGCAAGGTGCGCTGTTTTTGGCGCTCGGCGCGACAGTCACTACTGGGACGAAAGTTGCTGTGGTTGAGCCCGACTATTTTGCCAACCGCAAACTTGTTAGGTTCTTCGGCGGTGAAATTGTTCCGATTCCTCTCCACTACCAGGGAGCTTCATCTGAAAATGGCCCCGATCTTAATCGAATTGAAGATGCATTTAAAAGCGGCACGAAGGTATTTGTCTTTTCGACACCGAACAATCCCACCGGTCTGGTATATTCAAGCAACTCAATCGCTGAAATTTCAACACTCGCAGCAACATATAATGTGACCTTAATTGTGGATCAACTTTACTCCCGAATGCTTTACAGTGGTGAAGTTTATACACATCTTCGCGCTTGTGATATACAACCTGAAAACATTATTACTATCATGGGCCCTTCGAAGACTGAGTCTCTCAGCGGGTTTCGTCTTGGAACTGCATTCGGTACAGCCAGGTTAATAGAAAGAATGGAGCGCCTTCAAGCGATCGTTACGCTACGTGCAGCAGGATACAATCAGGCCGTTCTTGATACTTGGTTTCAGGAACCGGCAGGCTGGATGGAAAAACGTATTCGTGAACATGAAGCGATACGCGATGAATTACTAAAAATTTTCAGGGCAGCTGATTTTTCGACAGCCACACCACAAGCGGGGAGTTATCTCTTCCCGCAACTGCCAACCCTTGATGTTGAGCCAAATATGTTTGTAAGGCTGCTTCGCCATCAGGCAGGTGTAACCGTCACGCCTGGTACAGAATTTGCGCCGGGTTATAGTGATAGCATCCGGCTAAACTTTTCACAGGACCACGCTGCCGCAGTCGCGGCAGCAGGACGGATCGTAAAAATGGTTGAGGTTTACCGTAAATGAGCCAGAATGTGGAACAACCTATACCGCAAGGTAAGTATTTGCCTGCAGTTCGGCATGCAGACTTGATTTATACCTCGGGGATGACACCACGCAAAGCCGGAATACTTATTTATTCCGGGAAAATCCGAGCCAGTGATCCCATAGAATCCCACCGGGATGCTGTACATCTGGCAACTTTAAATGCTTTGGCTGCGGCACAGGCTTGTTTAATAGAAGGGGAGAAAATATCTGTAATTCTTCAACTCAACATTTTTCTGAATGCGGAGCCGGTGTTTACAGCACACCCTAAAATTGCGGATTACGCATCGGAGGTTCTGATTGAACACCTGGGACCTGGTAGCATCGGAAGTCGCGCTGTGGTTGGTGTTGCTACGCTACCTTCAGATGCACCAGTTGAATTAACCTTGATTGGGAAAGTAGTTTAGCAGGCTGTTGAAAAACATAGTGTTATCTCATTCAAATCACAGCTCCGAGGACTCCGACCATATTCAGATGGTATTCCTGATCTTATGATCGGTGAGTAATACCATCTGAAGTGCTCAAAATTTCAAGAAAATCGCACTATAACAAGTTCTTGGCAAAAGTCCTTGCCTGATATTTCCAATCAGTATTTCGCCCATGCCAATCCTTTCATAAAACCCCCACCTGATTCTGACTATCGTATTATGCAAATATAGTTTGTATAATAACTATTTATATGCTAATTAAATTCGCGCTTCTCAAATCACCAAATATAAGGACGCTTATATGCCATTTGAAGATTGCTTGTGCTACCAGCTGGGAAAAACTGTCAGGAAGGTAACTAAAGCCTACCGCGATGAGATTGCCGCCTATAAGCTGACCCACGGACAGTTTTTTGTGATCGTGGCGATCATGGAAGAGGAGGGGCTTTTGCCCAGTGAACTTGCCGAAAAAACATCCCAGGAAAGGGCTACCATAACAGGCCTTCTTGATCGCCTTGCAAAAGATGGGTGGGTCGAAAGAAGGCCAGACGAAATAGATCGGCGGTCTTTCCGGATATATCTTACAGGTCACGCGATTCAACACAGAGAAAAAATTTTGAAGCTTTTTGAGAAAACGAACCAAAAGTTCCTTAGCCGTTTTACCCGAAAAGAGTGGTGCCAGATGCAGGGCTTTCTAAACCGGTTGGAGCAATGTACATGATACGAGGACTAAAATGTCAGAGCTAAACCCCGAACACTTGAAATCTGTAATCGAGATTATTAATGAAGGACCCTTTTTTAGACATATGTCAATGCGGGTAACGGAGTTGGGTGTCGGCTATTCGAAAGTTGTAGCCGAAATCAGTAGAAAGCATATGAACCCATTCGGCGCTCTTCACGGCGGTGTATATTCCTCCGTGATTGATACAGCCGCCTATTGGTCTGCTTACTGCGACCTCCCTGAAGAGCAAGGGTTGGTTTCAATTGATCTTAAAGTCGATTTTCTGGCACCCGTTCTTGATCAAATAGTTATTGTCAAAGGAAAAAGAGTCAAGGCCGGAAAAACGATATATCTCGCCGAAGCCCAGATGTTTAACGAAAAGGGAAAATTAGTGGCTCACGGAACATCCAAACTTATGGCGATAAACAACAAACAGACGATAAGTGAAGTCGTTGATTATGTGTCTGCTGAAAGTTTGCCATCAAAATTTGTAAAGGAATGTTATGCCGTATAAAATTGTTGGGATATCCGGAAGCCCCGTAAGGAAGGGAAACGTAGATGCTTTTTTAGGGTCGATCGTGGACCTGGCCATAGAAAAAGGACTCGACGCGGAAACAATTAACCTTTCTAAAATGAAAATTAGAAATTGTGTCCATTGTAATTTTTGTCTCGCAAAACAAAAGCAGGGAAAATACTGTTCACTTGAAGATGATGCCCAGATGATATTCGAGAAATTGGAACAAGCGGATATCATAGTGCTGGCCAGTCCGGTTTACTTCATGCGCACCAGCGGAATAATGGCGACTTTTATCGACAGGCTGCGGGTATTTATTTTCGGGAATATTGCCGGTGGAAAACTGCGGAACAAAATCGGGATAAGTGCCGGTGTTTCATGGTTAAGACATGGGGGAATGGAAACTACTCATCGCGTGCAATGGAATTGGTTGAGCTGATGAGCTAACCCCTTATCGAACTACGACCATAAGCCTTCACTCTCTTGATACGCTAAATGGCGTGGATTATCTGATAGAGTCCACGCTTTTTTTATCTCTTTCCGATTGTCCATTCCAATTAACGCTAACTGCTATTTGACACAGATTACTATTTCGCTTTGAAACCTCGTGCTATCGCCAGTATTTCAAAAGGGTAGGGTGTCTCAGTTGTAGTAGTTGTCCAGATGTCGGGCTCTGGCACAGGGTGGCAGGGCGCTTAGATCTGAACGTGGCCTGTTTTTCGAGACAGGCTCTGTGGTCAGCGTTTTTCCATGGCCAGCCTGATTCCCAAACCAATCAGGATAATGCCGCTGGACGCCTCCAGCCATTGATGGGCGCGCGGACTGGCCAGAAATGTCTGCATTTTGCCGAAAAAGAGTGAAATGGCTGAAAGCCAGATGATCCCCATGACGAAGTGTATGCCGGCCAGCATGAGAGACTTTAGAAAGACCGGGTCAGTGGGACCGATAAATTGCGGCAGCAGGGCCAGGTAGAAGACCGCGGGCTTGGGGTTCAGGATGTTGTTGAGCATGCCTTCCATGAAAGCGCGGCGGGCACTCTTTTTCCCATTTTTGACAAGGTCGTTCCTTAGCGGGTCGGCCGCGCCCGGCCCTTTTTTGAACGCTTGCCGGATGGATTGAAAGCCAAGGTAGAAAAGATAGCACGCGCCGGCTGTTTTCAGAATTTCGAAGGCCAGGGCTGATTTTAACAGGATAAGTGAAAGGCCAGCGGCTGAAAGGGATGCGTGCACGAAAAGACCCGAGCAGATGCCAGCCGTGGTCAGCAGCCCTGCGTTCGGCCCGCGTGAGATGACACTGCGAATCACCAGCATGGTATCCGCCCCGGGTGAGATGGTTAAAAGAGCGGCCAGCCCGGCAAATGCCAGTATTTGAGGGTCAATCAGCATGCAGGTACCTCTTTTAAGAAAAAAGATAGGTAGCGCTACGCCCTCTGTTTGTCAAGCGGTGAAAGCAATGTTGCGGCTGACGATCGCAAACGATAACAGGCTGCGCGAACCCTGATCGGAGCCAGCCGATACAGTTTTACGCAGCCTGCTGATTTTTTCTCATCCCGTCTTTATTCTGGCTTGGCCGGTCTTACCAAGAAGGGTGCGGGTCACACGGTCCTGGCAGCGGCTAAAGTGTCGGGGCAACCGCTATTTGCTCCCCGGTTTTCTGCGCCATGGTCAGGGCCTTGCTGGCATCATTGAAGAGCACCTGCATGCTATCACGGTAGTTTGCGATTCCACATGAAATGGCAATGTTTCCAAGGCTTAACCCGGCAGCGTCTTTGAATTCGTGGGAACTGATGGCACTTGACAAGCGGCTCGCGGTCCGGGCCGTGGTTTTACCGTTACAATCCGACAGGATGATGGCAAAGTCATTCCTTCCGATGCGAAACGGCAGCGCTTCTTTGGTCAGGTTCTGGCGCGCGAGTTTCCCGATCTCTTCCAATAGCCGGTCGGCACGTTTTTCATTTTGTTTTTGGAACCCATCGATTTCAAACCGCATCAACCAGACCGAGTGGTCCAGTTTGTCGGCCCGCCGGGACGCTTCCACCAGTTTCTCTTTGAAATGCCTGCGGTTGAAAAGACCGGTAAGATCATCCGTGCACGCGATGGTATTGACTTTGGCGGTTACTTTCTGCATTTCGGACGCATGCGCATTGACCTGCTGGATTTTAGCCTGAAGCTCCGCGGTCAGACGATTGAAGATCGTGTTGAGTTTGGTGAGTTCGTTGTCGCTTTCTTCATCTGAATCGGCGGTGATCTGCAATTGACTGCTGGAAATCTGCTCCATTTCCCTGGTTAGATTTTCAAAGGAGTTGACCCACATGAGCAGCAGCAGGGAGCCCAGTCCCTGGACGAGCAGCATGCAGATGATGCCCAGGTTGAAAGTCCCCCTGAGTTCATCGAGCTGGTAGGGTTCAAGTACCGGCACCGTGTAGTGATAAATGATGAAAATCATTATCAAAACAGGCAGCAGACACGATAGCATGATAAAGGTTAGAAATAGACGCCGAAAATTCTCACTGGTTAGCGAAACAAACATGGTACACCTCCCCCTTGGTGTTTGCTTCGCCCGGACGCTGGATTATCTGGCAGGAACTTCCATAACTATTTGATGGAGGTCGGTGTGTCAAGAATAAAATCAACCGGGTTGAGTTCGGCCGGACTGCATTTGATAATTTCAACCCGGTCGCCCCGGGTGATGTTGTAATCTTCAAGGTATTTCCTGGACTTGAGTGATTTTAGACCCGCCCGGATCTTGCGGCGGACGGCCTGCTCAGCGTTGCTCTGATCGAGGTTGATCGAACGGGCCAGGCGCATGAGCGAGAGTGACAGGGTGGTATCGATCTGTCCCTGGAGAAACCGATAGAGGGCTTTGGCCACATCGTCTTTCAGCCCGGCCCTGAAATTCAGATCGATGTTGGTGACAAAGCTTTCACCGTACATTTCCAGAAAATAGGGATTTACCGCAACCCTTATCCGGCCGGATTCGGTATTGCGGTCGCAGAAAGTGAGGATGGACCCGGTCATCTGACGAACAGCCTTGCGTTTTTTCCCCTTGCCGGTCAGCAGTCCCAGGTCAATACGGGTTCCGGTGAGGCGTTGAATGCTGCGCCAGATTGAATTGCGGTTGGCCAGGCTGTCAGATACGGCTGCCAGGGAACAGATCTCCTCTTCATCTGTTTCAAACGATTCGCACCGGTATTTTTTCATCAGGGCCAGCAGGCAGAAGAGAACGGTTTCATCAAATATGATCAGCAACTCGCCGACAACGGACATCTGGCCCCAGGCGCTGGCTTCCCCGGAATCCAGGCGCACCAGCGGCCAGTCTTTGACCATGTTCCGGTTTCGGAAATGAAAAGGCGATACCCGCGTCATAAGGGTGGGCATGAAACTGAATAGACGCTGCACATGCGGCTGACGGCTGATATGGTCCTTCACGGCCCGGGATGCCCTGGCAATCATCTTGCGTTCCGTACCGGTCTCGGCACCGCTGCCTGACGGGCTGTCGGCATCTTTGGCTACCGGCTGGTCGTGTTGGCCAAATGGCGCTGAGTCGTCTTTAATTTCCGGCATGACATCCTTTCCTGGCTAGAATTAGTGCTGATAAGTTTCTTAATACTATCATAATTAGTGCTTGACCGAAAACCCTGGTTTTCGATTAAAACTCGAAATTCGAATTTCGAAATACGAAACAATAACAAAATTAAAATGTTCTAATGACAAAAACGTTGAATTTTCAATGGTTTCGTTTTGATAATTTTGTCTTTTGGTATTCGAATTTGTTTCGGATTTAGGGTTTAGATATTCGGATTTTGCTTGAATATGACTTTTCGTTCAGGCACCAATTTCGGGGCCGGCATGACGACGAAAACACCCCGACCCTTGAGCTAAGCAAGACCTTATCGAAATCGAACGTCGATGGCGATTTCGGTTTCGATGGTATTGCCGTGTGCCGGCAGTGTATTTTGTGCGGAACGACTTACTTGACTTCGGTGCTTTTTAAAGCATGATCTCCTTCCAGAGCGCGGAAACCCTGTCCCTGAGTTCGCCGTACCGGGCGTCCGGGACCCGTCCCGGTTTTTCCATCAGGTTTCGTTTATGCACTGCGGCCCGGAAAGTGAGATAGGCTGATTTAAGAAATTCGGCGGTTGTTGCGTCAATGATATTGCACGCGGCCAGGGTTTCCAGGAGGCGGACATTGTCAGACCAGGTAGTGAGCTGCGGATGTTCATGCGCGTGTCGCAAAACAAGGTATTGAACCATGAATTCGATATCCACGATTCCGCCGTTGCCCTGTTTGAGATCAAAGGTCCCCGACCGGGGCTTGAAAAGATTCGCGCGCATCTTCTGGCGCATATCGTTTACTTCAGCACGCAGCGCTGCGGCGTCCCGGGTGCGGGCGATAATAGCATGCCGGATCCGCTCAAACACTGCGACCAGGGCCCGGTCGCCGCAGATGACGCGCGCCCGCACAAGGGCCTGATGCTCCCAGGTCCAGGCCTCCTCGTTCTGATACGACCTGAAGCTGTCGATGTGGCTGACCAGGAGTCCGGATGTACCGGAGGGCCTCAGGCGCGTATCCGTTTCGTACAGGCGGCCTGCCCGGGTGTGGGTGGTCAGGATATGGACGACCCGCTGGCCCAGGCGCGCAAAAAATTGGACATTGTCGACAGGTTTTTCTCCATCGGTCATTTTTCCCTGTTTGCCGGCGTGGAGGAAAACAAGGTCGAGATCGCTGCCGTAGCCCAGCTCAATACCCCCCAGTTTGCCATACGCGAGTACTACAAAACCATGTCCGGGTGGATCGCAGGTTGGTCGTCCATGCTTTTTTACCAGGTGGTTCCAGCAGAGGATGACAACCCGGTCAACGATGACTTCGGCGATATGGGTCAGGTGGTCGCTGGTTCGCATCAACGGGATGGCGCCGGTAATATCGGCGGCTGCGACTTTGAGCGTGTTGATCTGCTTGAAGATGCACAATGCCTCTATCTGGTATTCCAGGTCATCGGCATCAATGCGATCAAGTTTCTGGTCGATTTCCCTTTCCAGATCGTCTTTTTCCGGCGGACTGTAGAGCGTACGGGGATCGAGCAATTCGTCCAACAGCACGGGATGCATCGCCAAAAAGGCTATAATCCAGGGGCTCTCACTGGCCAGATGGACCAGGTGTTTCAAGGTGGCCGGGTTTTCCAGGAGCAGGGCGAGATAATTTGTCCGGCGCTGGATGGCCTTGAGCAGGTCGGTAATGCGACCCAGTACCAGTTCCGGTTCTTCCGCCGCGCCGATGGTGACCAATAAATGCGGCATAAGTCTGTCCAGGCGCTGGCGGCCATTCGGGCTCAAGGCCTGGGTCGTTTGATCCTGCTGAAGTTCACGCAGCAGCCGGATGGCCTGGGGGCTGTCTGTGAACCCTGCGTTGGAAAGTCCCTGCTGATGATCTTCGTCTGCCAGGATATCCAGCCAGACCGTGGCCAGGTCGTCCTCGGTCGAGGTATCTTGCGGCTTTTCGCTATCCGCTTCAGATGTTTCCAGCAGGTTGCTGAAATGACCGTGCACCCTGTCGCGATGGGCGGCGAGAACGGCCGTGAATCCTTCCCAGTCCGAATACCCCATACCGACCGCCACCTTCAGGCGGTCAATCGCTTTTTGCGGCAGGTCGTGGGTCTGCCGGTCGCCAAGCTCCTGGATCCGGTGTTCCGTATTGCGCAGGAAAATGTAGGCGGCGGAGAGCTCGTCGCGGGTGGCCGGGGCGATAAATTTTTCGGTAACCAGGACGGCGAGAATTGTCTGGATCCGCCGGGCACGCAGCTGCGGGTTGACGCCCCCGCGCATCAGCTGGAACATCTGCCCGAAAAACTCAATTTCACGGATACCGCCGGCCCCGGTTTTAATATTGTATTCGAGGCCTTTGCGTTTTACCTCCAGGGAGATTTTTTGCTTCATCTGCCGGAGCGAATCGAAAACCCCATAATCGAGATAACGGCGGTAGATAAAGGGCTGCAGTCCTTGCATCAGGGTGCGCCCCGCGGATGGATCACCGGCAACCGGCCGGGCCTTTATCCAGGCGTAGCGCTCCCATTCCCGGCCCTGTGACTGGTAGTAGTCCTCCATGGCGTCAAAGCTCATGACAATGGGGCCATTCTCACCAAACGGCCTTAAACGGGTGTCCACGCGAAATACAAACCCTTCGAAGGTATTGGCGCCTATCACTTTTATCAAATCCCGGGCCAGGCGCGTGAAAAAGTCTGCGCCGGAAACGGCCGGGTCTGCGCCCCGGATTTCACCCATTTCGGGGCAGGCGAAGATAAGGTCAATGTCGGAAGAGAAGTTCAACTCGCGGGCACCGAGTTTGCCCATACCCACAACCACCATTTTCAGTTGCTCATCTTCCGCGCTGTATGGTGTTCCGATTTTTTCGCACTGCCAGTCGTAGAGCCGGTCGAGGGCGGCCTGCAGGCAGGCATCCGCAAAAGCGGAGAGGTCGGTCATGGTTTCGTCAAGACCGGCCAGCCGGTTTAGATCCCTATAAGCGATGCGGACCATCTCGCGGGCCCGGCGTTTGCGCAAAGCCGATGAAAGGCCTTCAGGGGAGTTGACCGGGCCAAGGTCCGCTTCAATTTTTCGGGCGAATTGGTCTGGGGGGTAGGGGGTGATAAGGTCCTGGCCGGCCACCAGGTCGATCAACAGGTCGGGCTGCCGGGTGCAGGTCTGGCAGATGAAATCAGAAAGGACCAGGGCCCGGCGGAGAGCGGCTAAAACCGGCGGGTCAAATTCAAGCGTCAGGTTTTTATCTGCGGCCGCCCGGGTAAAGGCTATCCACCGCATCTCTTCTTCGGCGCGCAGGGACTCGGGCAGTGCCGCTAGATTGTCAACATCCAAAAGGGGAACCCTTTCAATTCTTTATTTGATGGACTCGTAAAAAGTCAGAAACAACCTTTACGAGTGTTTTAAGTTTTAGGTCTTAAGTTTTAAGTATCTGTTTTGATACGGGTTTGTTTTTCCTAACACCTAACACCTAAAACGTAAAACCGATGAATTCGGTTTTTTACGAATTCATCTCTACTTGATATAACCCCACTCTACCAGCCGCTTGTAGGCATACTTGGCATTGTCTCCCTGCCTGACAACCTGGAGGTATTGGTAATACTGCCGGGCAGCCGGCTCTTTCTTCTGCAGGCCTTCATAGGAAACGCCCTTGAGAAAGATAATGCCGGGGTTGCCCGGGAGCACCTTGTCGTAGTTATTGAAGTCCGCCAGGGCCGCCTCAAATTTCTTGGACTTGATTTTCGCATACCCGGCCAGGTGATATCCCTGGGCCTCTTCGGGATATACTTTTTTGGCCCGGTCGGCATATCGCTGGGCCGCGGCGAATTTTTTCTGGACAAGCTGGCATTTGGCCATCATCACCAGGCCCGCGTAATCCTGCGGGGCCTGTTTGAGGGCCTGATCATATTCCTTTTCAGCCTGGGGATACTGTTTTTTGGCCATGGCCCTTTCCCCGGCCTGCAACTTTTTGATGGCCGGCTCAATTTTTCTCAGGTTCGCCGTGTGGTCCATGTAGCGATCGCGATGCAGCGGCAACTTGGCGGCATACTGGTAGGCTTCCTGCACCCGGGCTACGGCGATGCGGTGGCGCTCCGAACTCATGGGGTGGGTGGCAAACATGAGCTCCAGGGTGCTGGTTTTGTGCTTGTTGAGGTTGTTGAGCATATCCATAAGACCCACAAACCCCTGTGAGCCGTAGCCGGTCTTTACCATATATTCGAGTCCCAGGCGGTCGGCCTCGTGTTCATTTTCACGGCTGTACGAAGCCAGCAGAGCTCCGGCACCAATAGCACCGAGTTGGGAGGCAAGCTGCCCGTACATCTGGCCCTGGGTTCCTGCAAGGATTGCCAGCCCGCCAATAACGCCCTGGGTGATCTGGCCCTTGGACATTTGCTCCGCCGTGTGACGGGCGTTTACGTGCCCGAGTTCGTGCCCTAATAAGGCAGCCAGTTCAGCCTCATTTTTGAGTGTCAGCAGGATGCCGCGTGTGGCCGCGATGCTGCCCCCGGGGAAAGCGTACGCGTTTATATAGGTGGCGTTGACAACTTTGAAATCATACGGCATCTGGGGCCGATGGGTTTGCGCCGCCACACCTTTGCCGGTCCGCTCCATATAGTCGGCCAGCAGGGGATCCCGGACGGTGCCATAGTCCGCTGAAAACTGGTAGGGAGAGTTTTTCTTGTCGATCTGGATCTCTTCACCTTCGGAAACCAGCATGAGCTGGGATTTTCCGGTGACCGGATTGGCGGCACAGCCGGTCAGGAACCCGGCGGCTGCCAGCGTGGTAAGCTGGAGGAAATCCCGGCGACTAAGGCCGCCCACGATTGTCTTCAGGTTGCTATGTAAAGCCATTTTCACTCCAAATATTTTCAATTTCGACCTTTTCTCCAAAACCATAAATAAGCCATCTTGCAGTGTCAAGCGAACAATCGGCAACCGGATGTTTAACCTGTGGCTTTTAAGCCCGGGCAGACTGCCAGGGATGGGACAAAACGATGGTGGAATTTACAAAATTGAAACTGTTCCGGCAAACTTATTGCATATTTGTAATTGTATTCGGGGCGCAGGCAACCTGCCTATATTATGAAATAAATATAATATCAGCCCATTAGGGGTTATCTGTTTTCTGGTATGGTTTTTGCGTTTTTTGAGATAGCGCCCCTTAACACTCAAGACAGGCGCTGAACGTACCGACCGGGGCCCTGGGAGGATGGGGCGATCAATAGCATGCTGGCCCGGCGTCCAGGGAAATCCCGGACCGATTTACCGTGTCGGCAGCAATTTTTCCGTTTCTGGATCGGGTAAGCTGTGTTATGTTACATCGTTTATAAAAACACTTACGGATACCATTAAACGTTTGACTATAAGAAAAAAGATATGAAAGCGATATTAGCGCTTGAAGATGGCCGGGTTTTCAACTGCAAAAGCTTTACCGGAGAGGGTGAAGCCGGTGCGGAAGTGGTGTTTAATACCAGCATGAGCGGTTACCAGGAAGTCCTCACCGATCCTTCTTACAGCGGGCAGATGGTGACCATGACCTATCCGCTGATAGGAAATTACGGCGTGAATACCCAGGATGTGGAATCCGACCGGGTCCAGGTAGCGGCTTTTCTGGTACGGGAATACCAGGCCGCCTACAGTAATTATCAGGCTACCGACTCTTTAAGCGATTATCTCCAGGCGCACAACATCATGGGCGTTGAGGACCTCGATACCCGGGCGCTGACCCGGCACCTGCGCAACACCGGGGCCATGCGCGGATTTCTTTCCACCCGTATCCTGGATCCTGATCAGGCCGTGCAAAGGGCCCGTGAGTTACCCGGTATGCAGGGTCAGGACCTCGCCAGCCGGGTCACGACCCCGACTGCGTACCAATGGGTTGACGGACGACCGGTGTTTTTAGATGGCGAGTGCAAACTGGACTCATCCGTCTGGACAAACGCAGGTAAAAAACTGAGGGTGGCAGCGTTTGATTTCGGGATAAAATACAATATTGCCAGGTGTCTGGAAAGCGCCGGATGCGAAGTGGTGGTCGTTCCGGCGGCAACCCCCGCACAGACTATCCGGAGCATGGCTCCCGACGGCGTGTTTCTTTCCAACGGGCCGGGCGACCCCGAACCGGTGGTATATGCCGTTGAAACTATTAAGGAATTGCTGGGGGAATTCCCCATGTTTGGTATTTGCCTCGGACACCAGATTCTTGGCCTGGCATTGGGCGGACAAACCTATAAGCTCAAATTCGGACACCGGGGTATCAACCAGCCGGTTAAAAACCTGGATACGGGCCGTATCGAAGTGACCTCCCAGAACCATGGATTCGTGGTTGATATTGACAGCTTGAAACACCAGGCCGTAGAGATTACCCATGTCAATCTCAACGATGGTACCCTCGAAGGGTTTCGGCACACCACGTACCCGCTGTTTGCCGTTCAGTACCACCCGGAAGCATCGCCCGGCCCCCATGATGCCGGCTACCTTTTCAAAAATTTCACAAAACTTATGACAGACCATAAAAGCCATGCCTAAACGCACTGACATCAATAAGATTATGATCATCGGCGCGGGCCCGATCATCATCAGCCAGGCCTGTGAATTCGACTATTCCGGTACCCAGGCCTGCAAGGCTCTCAGGGAAGAGGGCTACGAGATTGTCCTGGTAAATTCCAATCCGGCCACGATCATGACCGACCCTGAGATGGCGCCCCGTACCTACATCGAGCCGGTGACCCCGGAGACGGTCGCCAAGATTATTGCCCGTGAGCGCCCGGACGCGCTGTTGCCGACCCTGGGCGGTCAGACGGGACTCAATACGGCCATTGAAGTTGCCCGGATGGGGGTCCTGGACAAGTACGGTGTTGAAATGATCGGGGCCACCACCGAATCGATCAACAAAGCCGAGGACCGGGATCTTTTTCGCCAGGCCATGCACAAAATCGGTCTCCGCATTCCGGAAAGCGGCATCGCCACGGACATGCAGCAGGTTCGCAGCATTTCGGAAGAGATCGGTTTTCCCATCATTGTGCGGCCCAGTTTTACCCTGGGCGGCACCGGCGGCGGCGTGGCTTACAATCCGGAAGAGCTTGAAAAACTTGCCAAGGCGGGTCTGGATGCCAGCCTGATTACCCAGGTGATGCTGGAAGAATCCGTGCTGGGGTGGAAAGAGTACGAACTTGAGGTGATGCGGGACCACAAGGACAATGTCGTCATTATCTGCTCCATTGAGAACCTGGATCCCATGGGTGTTCACACCGGGGAAAGCATTACCGTGGCTCCGGCCCAGACCCTGACCGACCGGGAATATCAGGTGCTGCGGGATGCCTCCATCGCCATCATGCGGGAAATCGGGGTGGACACCGGCGGCAGCAATGTTCAATTCGCGGTCAACCCGGCCAACGGCGAACTGATTGTGGTGGAGATGAATCCGCGGGTATCCCGGAGCAGCGCCCTGGCTTCGAAAGCCACCGGTTATCCGATTGCCAAAATTGCCGCCAAGCTGGCCGTGGGGTATACCCTGGATGAAATTCCCAACGATATTACCGGCGAGACCATGGCCTCCTTTGAACCCACCCTGGATTACTGTGTGGTGAAAATTCCGCGCTGGACCTTTGAAAAATTCCCGGAGACACCGGATGTCCTGACCACGGCCATGAAATCGGTGGGCGAGGCCATGTCCATCGGCCGGACGTTCAAGGAGGCGCTGCAAAAGGGCCTGCGCAGCCTTGAAATCGGGCGGTTCGGGCTGGGGGCCGACGGCAAGGGCCTGTCGGCGGAAACCGGGGGCCGCCCCAGCCGGGCGGAAATAGAACAGAAGCTGGCGACCCCGAACAGCAACCGGATTTTCTACCTGCGGTATGCCCTGCTGGCGGGTATCGATATTGAAGCGATTTATGAACTGACCGGCATCGACCCCTGGTTCCTGTACCAGATGCGGCAGATCGTCGATATGGAAGCAACCCTGGCCGCAGCGGGGGCCGGACTGGGGGCCGAGCTTCTGTATAAAGCCAAATCCTGGGGATTTTCAGATGTCCAGATTGCGCACCTGACCGGTCAGGATGAAAAGCGTGTGCGGGACCTCAGGGGGGAACTTGGCATTGCCCCGGTATACAAGCTGGTGGATACCTGCGCGGCAGAATTCAAAGCCGCCACGCCCTATTACTACTCCACCTACGAGGAGGAAGACGAGGCCCGGGTAACCGACGGGCAGAAGGTCATGATTCTCGGCGGCGGTCCCAACCGTATCGGTCAGGGCATCGAATTTGATTACTGCTGTGTGCATGCTTCCTTTGCCCTGCGCGAGATGGGCGTTGAAAGCATCATGGTCAACAGCAACCCGGAAACGGTGAGCACCGATTACGACACGTCGGACAAACTCTATTTTGAACCGCTGACGGGTGAGGATGTGATCCACATCGCGGCCTCTGAAAAGCCCAAGGGCGTGATTGTACAGTTTGGCGGGCAAACCCCGTTGAACCTGTCCCGGGCGCTGTCGGAAGCCGGGATACCTATTCTGGGAACCCGCCCCGAAAGCATTGATCGCGCCGAGGACCGGGAGTTGTTCCAGGCCATGTTGAAAAAGCTGGGCCTCAAGCAACCGGAAAACGGCACCTCAATGACCATCGCAGGCGCCGAAAAAGAGGCTGACCGTATCGGGTACCCTGTGATTGTAAGGCCTTCTTATGTTCTCGGCGGCCGGGCTATGAAGATCGTGTATGACCAGAAGGACCTGGAAAATTTTGCCCGGGAAGCCATCGCAGCGTCGCCGGGCCACCCGGTCCTGATCGACAAATTTCTGGAAAACGCGGTCGAATTTGACGTGGACGCCATATCGGATGGCCGGCAGACCGTCATCGGCGGCATCATGGAGCACATCGAAGAGGCCGGCATCCATTCGGGCGATTCCGCCTGTGTGCTGCCCCCCCAGAGTGTCGCGCCGGAGATGATCGCTCAGATTACCGCGGCCACCAAGGCCATGGCCGCAGAGCTTGCGGTGATAGGTTTGATGAACGTGCAGTATGCCGTTAAAGACAACCAGCTCTACGTGATCGAAGTGAACCCCCGGGCATCCCGGACCATCCCGTTTGTGAGCAAGGCGACCGGGGTGCCCCTGGCCAAACTGGCCACCAAGGTGATGCTGGGCCGGACGTTGGCGGATCTTGGCCTGACCGCGGAAATCGTGCCGGCCCATGTGTCGGTTAAAGAGGCGGTGCTGCCCTTTGACCGGTTCCCCGGGGTCGACACCCTGCTCGGACCGGAAATGAAATCCACCGGGGAAGTCATGGGAATCGACCAGAAGTTCGGGGCCGCTTACGCCAAGGCCCAGCTGGGCGCCGGTCACAAACTCGCAACCAATGGCGGCGTGTTCATCAGCGTCCGGGATCGTGACAAGGCGGCGGTTCTGCCCGTGGCCCGGCAGTTTGATGAGATCGGTTACCGGATTATTGCCACCAGCGGTACCGGTACGTTTCTGGAGTCAAACGGTATTCGTGCCAGCATCGTCAAAAAGGTGTCCCTGGGGCGACCGAATGTGATCGACGCCATAAAGAACGGTAAAATCCAGCTCGTGATCAATTCCGGGGCCGGCGGTGAGACGGTCCGTGACGGGTTTGAAATTCGCCGGGCCGCCATTAAATATTCCATCCCCTACGCGACCACAATTGCCGGCGCCCTGGCCATGAGCCGGGGGATCGCCAGTATGGCCGGGAAAGAACTGGGTGTGAAGACGGTCCAGGAATATCACCAATAGAGAGAGGTAATCGTTTTGCATGCGTCCTCAAAACCACGCGAGGCCTGCGGTGTTTTTGGTATCTATAACCATCCGGAAGCCGCGGCCCTGGCCTATTTCGGCCTGTACGCGCTGCAGCACCGGGGCCAGGAGAGTGCCGGTATCGCGGTCTATCGTGACGGTGAAATCCAGACTCACAAGGCCATGGGGCTCGTTCCTGAAATTTTCAATGATCAGCTGCTGGCCGAACTGGGTGGCGGCAGTGCCATCGGCCATGTCCGGTACTCAACCACCGGCAGTTCCATGCTGGTCAATGCCCAGCCGTTTGCCGTCCGCCACCGGGGTAAATCTTACGCCGTGGCGCATAACGGCAACCTGGTCAACGCGCACGAATTGAAAAGTGAACTGGAGGCCTCCGGCTCCATCTTCCAGACCACCATGGACACCGAGGTCTTTTTGCACCTGCTGGTGAAAAATCTCAAGGGCGGGTTGGAGCAGGCGGTCGTCAAGGCGGTGCGCCAGCTTAAAGGCGCATTTTCCTTTGTGGTCCTGACCAGCCGGGGGGAGATCATCGGCATAAAGGATCCGAACGGATTCCGGCCACTCTGCCTGGGAAAAGTAAATGGAAATTATATCCTGGCATCTGAATCGTGTGCCCTGGACCTGGTCCATGCCGAGTTTGTCCGGGAGCTGGATCCCGGTGAGATATTGATTATCAGCGCAGAGGGGCTCAAGAGCATACGCCCCGAAGGCGCATCCCCGCCGCAGTCATTGTGCATTTTCGAATATATCTATTTTGCCCGGCCGGACAGCACCATCGGGGGGTTGAATGTCTACGAAATGCGCAAGGCCCACGGCCGGCAGCTGGCCCGGGAAGCTCCGGTTGAGGCCGACCTGGTGATGCCGTTTCCCGATTCAGGCAATTATGCGGCTGTCGGGTATTCCGAGGAATCGGGCATTCCCTTTGAAATGGGCATGATCCGTAACCACTACGTGGGCCGCACGTTTATTCAGCCGACCCAGAGCATGCGGGATTTTGCGACCCGGGTCAAACTGAATCCGGTAAAAGAATTGCTTAAAGGGAAAGATATCATTATAATTGAAGACTCCATCATCCGGGGCACCACTGCGAAAACCAGGGTGCAGGCGCTGCGGGATCTGGGCGTCCGGAAAGTGCACATGCGGATCAGCTGTCCGCCGCACCGCTTTCCCTGCCATTACGGGATTGATTTTTCAACCAAGGGGGAACTCATTGCGGCCCGTCTATCCGTGGAGGAACTCAGGGAATTTTTAGGCCTTGACACCCTGCACTATTTGAGTATCGATGGTATGCTGGATTCTACCGGGGTGGCCGATCCCCGCTGCCATTTTTGCAAAGCGTGCTTTGATGGCTGCTACCCGGTTCAATTTGACGAGAACTTATCCAAGGATTGCATGGACAGCTGCTGAAATGGAGAGAACATGAAAGAATCAAAATACCTGCAGGACAATATTCAGAACATTCAAAAACTTTTCGTCATCCCGTCGCTGAAAAATTTTGAGACCAAAAGCCTTTCCCGGCTGATTAAGTTGAGCAAGGTGCGGCAGTATGAAGACGGTGAGGTGATTATCAAAGAAGGGGACACCGATCCCTGGCTCTACTTTCTCCTTTCCGGTGAAGTGCGTGTCGTTAAAGACAACCATGTTATCACCAAGATGGACCGACAGGGGGAAATGTTCGGCGAGATGCGGTTTCTGGATAATTTAAGCCGCTCGACATCCGTCGTAGCAGCGGGGCCCACAGTCTGCCTGGCGATCAATACAACCGGTACGTCCCGGCTCTCTTCAGCCGGTGAGGCCGGTAATTTCCTGCTGATGCTGTACCAGGTGACCTCGGAGTATGTGTCCATGCGCCTGCGCCTGACCAATGACGAATTGGTTAAAGCCAAGAACCAGGTGGAATTGTTGAAACATAAGCTCAGTACTTGATGAATTCGCAAAAAGTCGAATTCATTGGTTTTAAGTGTTAAGTTTTATGTGTTAGGGTTGGAAAAGCGTCATTAAAACGGACGCTTAAGCTTTAACACCAAACACTTAAAACATTCGTAAAAAGGCATTCGTTGACTTTTTTATGAATTGGGAATTACGCATGAAAAAAACCGTGGCCTTTTCAAAGAATGCCGCCAACGTATTCTTCCATGTCCTGACAAAATGTAATCTTACCTGCCGTCACTGTTACATCAACCCCGATCAGCATGGCAAACAGACCCTTGATCTTGATACGATCAAGGCGTGGCTGGAACCTTTTACCGCACAGGGCCGGAAAGCCAATGTCATCTTCCTTGGCGGGGAACCGACTCTCCACCCGGACCTCGCAGAGGCTATCCGGTATGCCCGTACTTTGGGATACGCGTCGGTCACGGTGGATACCAACGGCTACCTGTTCAACAACATCCTGGACAAGGTTACTCCCCGGGAGGTGGATTATTTCAGTTTCAGTTTAGACGGGGCCACGGCGGCTACCAACGACCGCCTCAGGGGAAACGGCTGCTGGCAGCACTGTGTGGAAGGCCTAAAAGCGGCGGTGGAAAAGGGTTTTGCAACCAGCGTAATCTACACGGTGAGCCGCGCCAATGCATCCGAGTTGGAACGGATGCCGGCGTTGTTGCAAGCGCTGGGTGTCCGGCGATTTTTTATCCAGGTGATCGGCCTGCGGGGGCGGTCGGCCAGTGGCGAACTGGAAGATGTGGCCGGCAAAAGCCCCCAGCTGGCGCATGACGAGTGGCTGGCGCTGGTGCCGCCGGTTGCCCGGGAGGTTGCCGCTGCGGGTATCACCGTTACCTATCCGAAAGTTTTTCTCGATCCGGATGAGGCCTTTGAGTGCGCCGGTCAGGTGGCCGACAATTTTTTCATCTTTCCCAACGGGCGGGTATACCGCTGTCCCCTTTGCGAAGACTTTCCGGTCCATGGCCTGGCCTTTGAAAATAACCGGCTGATGGAGACGGGGCGGCTTAACGAAAGCGATCTTTTCGGACTGACGATTCCGGAAGGGTGTGTCATGAACCGGCTGATACAGCCGGACAATATTGACTACGACCCGGATGGGGCGACCGTTGCCAGGGTTGCCTGCTGCCTGCTCAAGGAAGAGATAAGCCCCGGATGAATACCGCTATACATTAAAACGAAAGTTAATAATGTCACCATCCTGCACCGGATAGGTTTTACCTTCCAGGCGCACCGTACCCCGTTTGCGGGCTTCTGCCTGGGAGCCGGCGTCCATCAGGTCCGCATACGAAACAACTTCGGCCCGAATGAAACCCTTTTTGATATCGGAGTGAATGACATCGGCGGCATCCACGGCCGGTGTGTCCCCCCGGATGGTCCAGGCCCTGACCTCGTCTGCGCCTACGGTGAAAAAGGAGATCAGGCCCTGCAGGGCGTAAGATCTTTTGATAACCCTGTCCATGGCCGAAGCCGTTACGTTGAATTCAGTCAGGAACTCCGCGGCTTCTTCAGGGGACATCTGGCCCAGTTCCTGCTCAAGCTTGGCCCGGGTGACCATGGTTTCTTCGTGCGCGAAAACCGGGGGCAGTTCGGGGAGCTGGTCATCTTCGTCCTCGTTGTTGAACAGAACCAGCTTCGGTTTGGCCGACATGAAGGCGAACCCTCTCAACAGGGGGGCCTGGGCAATGTCGGAAATCTGCCGCAGGGGTTGCTCGTTTTCCAGGGCTTCCAGGCATTTTTCAAGCAAACCGGGTTCTTCGGGATGGATGCTGCGGCCGCGTTTTTTTTCCAGGACCAGCCTTTCCAGCCTTTTCTCAACCGAGACTTGATCTGTCAGGATCAGGTCCTGGTCGATTTCCAGAAAATCTTCGGCGAGTGCCGGGGCATCAAAGCCGTAGCCGCTGAAATTCCGGATAACATGGATAAGCGCATCCGCATCCCGTACAGGTGTCCAGACACTCTGGTCACGCTTGTCCGCGGTGCCGCCCTTGACGCCGGGCAGGAAGTATTCAACCTGTGCGTAGATGGTCTTTTTGGGGTTATACATGCCGCTGAGGACATCAATCCGGTTGTCGGGCACCGGTATGGTGCCAATCCGGTTTTCCGACCGGTTGCCGTCCGGGGCGCTGCTACGGGTAAGCGCGTCGAATAGGGTTGATTTGCCTGACCTTGGCAGGCCGATAATGCCCAGTTTCATTTTGTTATCTCCGGGTAACCGCTAGGTTGCTGAATCATCAATTATGCTATACCTTTTATACCGACCGGTCTTGTATGGCAAGCGCGAATGAAGCGGGGACTGTCCGGTTTACAGATGCGGCTATGCAGATCAAGGTCCCCCTCGGCCGGTGGGTGGATATCGGGATGGTCGCCGGAGGACAGAATGAAGCGCTCAGCGCGATAATTAACAGTGGTAAAAAAGAGATGGAGGCGACGCTTTCCATCTGGATGATGATCGTAAAGGCCCCTAAACTTCCCTAAGCCAATCCAGCGCAGAACCACAATCACGTCAATCCAGAGGGTGTGGGCATAGATCGGCTGCCGGTTGATTATTCCGGCGGTGCTTGATGGGTGATAATGGTCCTGAGCACATCCTCTTTCCCCACGATACCGGTCAGTTTGCCGTCTTTTACCACCGGCAGGGTGTGAAAACTGTTGTCCACCATCAGACCGGCCACCGCTTCAATCCCGGTATCCGGAGTGACCGTAACCGGATTGCCGGTCATGGCCTGGGAAACAGTGGCGGCCGCTATTTTGCGGACCTCTTTTTCCAACTGATGCGAGGAAGAGAGCGGAAAAAGGCCGTCGAGAAAAGTGAACAGTGACGGAATCGGCAATTTCTTCTGCTGGGCGATCAGATCACTCTGGCAGAGAATGCCCAGCAGGTTGCCGTGGCTGTCAACCACCGGGGCGCCATTGATGTGATTGTCCAGCAGAATCTTGGCGGCTTCCGAGATTTCCAGGTCCGGGGATAGGGTGATAACGTCCCGGGTCATAATTTCGTCGGTCTTGATCATGGGGCACCTTTAATTTTTAGGGGTACGGTTCTTGAATTGGTTCTGTATCGGTGCGGCTATTTAGAGTATAGGCTTACGGCAAGGTCTGTTCAACAAAAACATTAGCTTCTGGAGCTGATAAAATGGAGTATACAGTCAAAGATATTCTAAATCTGCAGGTGGCACCCGCCCTGGGGTGTACCGAACCGGTTGGCGGCGGTGGCGAGTCACCGACCTCAGCGCTGGAAACCTGGCTGAAAACCCTCTCCCTGGCGCAGCTCATCAGGCTGCTCGATGATCTGGATGCTGACGACTGGCTTTTATGCAAAGGGGTGTCGATGCCAATATGGCCCTTGCCGATTACGGTCTCAAGTTCGGTCCGGGACTGGGTATTGGCCTGAGTCATTTAATAACAGCCTATGTGAAGGCCTACACGGGAAGGCTTAGCGCAGTTTGCGGGTGTTCGGTGGCGGCCGGTGCCGGGGCTGCGGCCGGGGTTGCCCATTTGCGGGAGGTGATCTCCGTCATATTTCCGGGGCCATCAAAAACCTCACCGTGGATCTGGCCGGGGTGATATGTGACGGTGCCAAGGGCGGCTGCGCATTGAAGCTGGCCACGGCTGCCGGCACGGCGGTCCAGTCGGCCCTTTTTGCGCTCCAGGGTGTAAGGGTCAGATCGACGGACGGGATTGTCGCGCTGTCACCCGAACAGACCATGCGAAATGTCGGGACACTCAGCACCGAAGGGATGATTGAAACAGACCGGACTATCCTGAAGATCATGCTTGAAAAACAGTTTTCCGATTAGAGCAGTATTTCTTTAATGGACCGGAGCAGTTCATCCCGGGCGATGGGTTTTTTCAGTGTCCGTTGGGCGCCGAGGGCATCGGCCAGTTGCAGGTATCCTTCGGGCCCCATCTGGGCCCCGCCGGACATGGCGATGATTTTTACGTCGGGGAAATCGGTTTTTAATTCCATTATCATCTCAATACCCTCTTTTTCGGGCATGATAAGATCGGTTATGACCAGGTCGATTTCATTATTCCGGAACTGTTTGAGGCCCTCCTCCCCGTCGGCGGCAGCCAGCACATCGTAGCCCGCCTTGGTGAGCATCAGCGAGAGCATTCTCCTTATGATATCATCATCATCTATGATCAGGATCTGGGCCATGGTTGAAGCTCCTTACGTACGATCACGCGTGCCTTTCAGGGCGCGTTGGGCTGCCTGGGCAAGATCGTTGCGGGAAACGGGCTTGATCAGGATATCCCGAATTCTGGTTGTATCGCAATTATTTAACATTTCCCTGTGACCTGTGCAAATGATTACTGGCAGTTCCGGTTCAATTTGCGTAAGTTCCGCTGCCAGGACATCTCCGGTCATGTGCGGCATCACCAGGTCGGTGATGACCAGGTCGATTACTTTATGCTGCTGCCGGAAGTATTCAAGGGCTTTTCGGCTGTGGGTGAAACAGGTTGTCCCATATCCCAGGTTGCTGACAATTTTTTTTATTATTTTAGCACTTTGTATCTCGTCATCCACAATCAATATATGGCCCCGACCGGCCGGTAAAGCGTCGATCGGCGCCTTTGGTGCCCTGCTTTTCCGGGCAGGATGGATTCTTATTTCCGGTAGATAAATGTCAAAGGTCGTTCCATTTCCAAGTTCACTGGCAACCACTATCCGGCCATCATGGCCGGTGATGATGCCATGGATCATCGACAGCCCCATGCCGGTGTTGGTAGCCATCTCCTTGGTTGTAAAGAAAGGATCGAAAATTCGTGCGCTGATTTCAGGTGGCATACCGTCCCCGGTATCGGTCACACTCAGTTTAAGATAGTCTCCGGGCGGCAGGCCCGGCGATGACCCCGGAATTTCTCCCGACACATCCGTTACCACGAGTTCTTCAAGTGATATCGTCATCACGCCGCCTGTCTCGCGCATGGCGTGAAAAGCATTGGAGCCCAGGTTGACGATGACCTGGTGAATCTGGGTGGGATCTGCCAGGACGCGGCCGACCTCCTTTTGATAGACCTGTTTTATTTCTACAGTGGCCGGTATGGAGGCCCGGAGAAGCGATACCGCTTCTTTGATAACCGGTATAAGTTCGATGGGTTTTCGAGCGGAACTGTCTTGCTTGCTGAACGTAAGAATTTGTTTAACCAGTTGTTTGGCCCGGGTCGCCGCCTGCAGGATCTCCTGCAGGTTCTGAGCGATCTGGCTGTCGGGGGCCACATCATCCAGGGACATTTCGGTGTAGCCGATGATCGGGAACAGGATGTTGTTAAAATCGTGTGCAATGCCGCCGGCCAGGGTTCCGATAGCTTCCATTTTGTGGATCTGTTTCAATTGTGCTTCCAGCGCAACTTCGTGGGTGACATTCCGTTGAACGGTCACAAAATTTTTGGTTTCACCATCATTGCTGACAATTTGCGAGACGGTGGTGTCTGCCAGGTAGGGGGATCCGTCTTTTTTATGGCAGGTGATCTGCTGCGTGGCGGCCCTGTCTCGAGCGACGTCATTCAAGAGGGTGTTCAAGGTTGTGGTGGCTTCCCGGTCCCGGGAGATAAAGGCAATCGACTGGCCGGCCGCTTCCGCCAGGCTGTAGCCCGTTATCCGGGTAAAGGCGGGATTGACGTAAAGAATATTCCCGGCCGCGTCGGTGATGGTAATGCTGTCCGTGGACTGCTCTATGGCGGTGGCCAGGATCAGTCGTTGGGTCTCCGATTGCCGGCGGTTTTTCTCCAGTTCATCGAGGTCCATTTTAATCAGTGAGATCGCATCATAGACAGGCCCGAAGGCAGAATTCGCCTGAGGGGGGGGATCAGGGATGCCCGGATATCCGGAACCCCAACTGATGTTCCCGAGAAACTTGAGGATTTCATGGTGTGGGCCGGGGTAGGGGGGGGCTTCCCCGGTCGGCAGCGGGGTGTCCTGATGCGGGGTGTCCTTATTCAGGTTATCCGGACGGCTGTGGGCGGAATCGAGCACTTTTATATAGGCCAGCGCACTTTCAAGGTCATCCACAATTTTTACCTTGAAAGGCATCATGTGTTTCGCCAGATGGATACCTGCTTTGATCCAGCGATTGGCCCCGTAAAATACAACCATTTTGAAATCGGGGAAATCAGCATGCCACTGTCTTATTTCAGCAAGGTATTTTATCCGGGTTTTGTAGGAGCTCAGGTCGAGTTCGGTGACACCATTGATGAAATAATACCCCGGCAGATCTTTTTCCACGTGCGTGGAGACCCGGTGAAGGCTTGCGGTACTGGGCCCGACATCATCCGGTTTGTAGATGCCCTTTGCCCGCGAATGCACAATGCGGTTCTCAATAATTTCGAATTCAACCTTAAAGTTCTCGGATGCATAACTATAGTGAGGGAATTTAACGGCCTTCCAATCTGACCGGCTGACCGCTGACGCTGGCTGCCCGGTGGCCGCAAGCGCCTTTTTAAGGGCAGCTTCGTAATCTTTTTCAATGGAAATGGGAAAAGGCGAGTGGAACAGGTGCCCCCAGACATTAAAGCCAATTTTTACTGCCCGGGGAGCGTTAAAGCCGATGAAGGCAAGGACCCGATCCTTGTCTTTTTCCATTTCCGCAATAAACTGATCGCGGGGTGCCTTGGAGGATATGCCGCTAAAGTGACGGTAATCTCTCAGTTCTACAAAGGATTCGGTTGGGGCCAGCATGTTTTCTAGAACTTTGCGCCGCTCTAGAAAAAGCTGTTTGATGGTCTGCCGGTTGGCTTTTTTCCAGCCTTTGGATCTGGAAAGCAGTATGCGGTCGCCAATAAATTCAAATGAGACCGTGTAGCCGTTTCCCAGGTCGACTTCGGTCCATTCCGGCCGTCGGGTAATCGGCAGGCCGGACGCCGGGCAGACAACCGGGGTCACTTGCGGCCATTTTTCTTCAGTGTTGTCCATTTGCCAAAGTTGACAGGTTCGGAGATAAAACGTTTGCGGCATTCCCTTTTCAAGAGCCGGCTATTTGAACGGTACCGCGATATCATATGTTTTTTATGGGTGTAATGTCAAATATGTCGGAGGCCTATTTTGTCCACGAGAATAAGAAGGCTCCGATGGCTAAAAACACCGCACTCATGATGGCGAGGATGGTAATTTCCGGCAGGATCGCCACCAGTCCGGCGCCGTCACTCATTATTTTACGGGCGGCTGTCAGCAGGTGGGTGAGGGGAAAGGCCTGTGAAAATAGTTGGACCCATCGCGGTGCGCCTTCAATTGAGAACCAGACTTCTGATAGAAACATCATGGGCCACGAAATAAAATTCAAAATACCGGTGGTCAATTCCTCACTGGTGCCCCGGGCAGCCAGGATCAGTCCCAGGGATGTGAGGCTCAGGCTTCCCAGGAAAAATACCAGTGCCAGGTGAACATAGGATCCGACCATGGTAAAAGAAAAAATCAGGTGGCAGCCTGTCCAGACCACCACCAGGGTGAACATCAGCAGAAAGAGTCGGGATAGCATCTGGGCGCTGAGGTACTCGAGCGCGGTGAGGGGCGTGGCCTTGAGACGTTTCAAGACACCATTCTTCCGGTAGCGGACCACCACGTAGCCGACGCCCCACAGCGCGCTGAACATCATGTTCATGCCCAGAATCCCGGGGAAGAGCCAGTCGATATAGCGGATTTCCTGGCCCTCTATTTGAATCTTCCGGGCGATGTCGTTTGAAACCGGGGGGGTCAGGCTGCCCTCGAACAGTTTTTGGAGGATGTACCCTTTGGGTGAGCTGTCATTGACCCAGTACCGGTAGGGCCGGTTGCCCAGTTCCACTAAAAAGTCAACCTTGTGATGGCGCAGCTTGTCGAGACCATTTTCAAGGGATTCAAAGCCGATGTATTCAATCTGCTCCAGGTTTCGGAACCGGTCCGGGAGATCGGGTGCCGTCAAAGCCGCCGAGGTCGCTGCGACAGGGAACAAACCCACTTTATAGGCATTGTAAACTTTGCCGTTGAAGATGATTCCGAAGCCGGCCACCAGCAGGAAGGGAAAGAGAAAGTTCCATCCAAAGGCTGATCGATCTCTGAAGAATTCGCGGTTGCGGGCCTTGAACATGGCCCAGAATCTTTTTATATTCATCTTCGGTTCAGTCTCGCAGTTGACGGCCGGTAAGCGTTAAAAACACATCTTCAAGGTTGGGGGAGCGGACGGACATTTCCGTGAGGTCCACGCCCATTTCAATCAGTTTGGCCAGGCATGCGTTGGTGTCTTCGGGAAAAAGCTCCAGTCGGTCGCCGCTCTCCCGGTAACTGTATTTTAGTCCCGGCTTGACGGCTTTAAGCAGTTCTTTGGGCAGGGTTAAGGACGCCCCCCCGCAGTATTGCCGGATAAGGTCCTCCGGGGTGCCCCGGGCGATGATTTTCCCGAAATCCATGATGGCTATCTGGTCACACAGCCGGGCGGCTTCTTCCATGTAGTGGGTGGTCAGGATGATCGTTTTACCCCGGGCCCTTACCTGTTCCACCACCTTCCACAACTCATGGCGGGCGTGGGGGTCCAGCCCGGTGGAGGGCTCATCCAGAAACAATAGTTCCGGTTGATTTACCAGGGCCATCGCGAGCAGCAGCCGTTGACGCTGGCCACCCGATATTTTATCGTTATAACGATCCTGAATATCCCCCAGTTGACACATCCGGACTAGGTCTTCTATGTCATGGGGGCGGGCATAAAGGTCGGCGAAGGTCTGCAGGGTTTCCCGGACGGTTAGAAATCCCAGCAAAGCGGTATGCTGGAACTGGATGCCCACCTCTTCGCGAAACGAACCGGTCCGGGGGGTTCCTTTGTAAAATATCTCACCGGAGGTGGGCGTTGTAATATCCTCGATCATTTCTATGGTGGTTGTCTTGCCGGCCCCGTTGGGACCCAGCAGGCCGAAGCAGGTTCCGCCGTCCACCCCAAAACTCACCCCGTCGACAGCTGTGATGCTGCCGAAGTGTTTGGTCAAATCCCTAACGTGCAGTACAGTTGGCATGTGCTTTCAGTGTAAGCGCTTAAAAGGAGTTAGAATTCCGTAATCATAGGCATATTTTAAATGGTGTCAATGTTGATGAATTCGTAAAAAGCCGAATTCACCGGTTTTAAGTCCTGCGTGTTAAGTGTTAAGCGTGTCCCAAACCATATCAAAACAAATACTCAAAACTTAATATCTCAAAATTAAACAATCGTAAAACTCATTTTTTAATTGTTTGCGAATCTGGCAATATTAACCCGGCGATTCCTTTGAGACGGCCGGGCGACGGACTTGACATCTTCCGGTGCGGGACATAACTTGCCATGCAAATAGAAGTCATCTCGAAACCATTGAAAAACGAAGAAAAATGGATCACAGCTATGCCGTCACTTGTTGCTATCGTAGGAAATTCCAACACGGGTAAAACCACCCTGATTGAAAAGCTGATACCGAACCTGAAACAAAGGGGCTTTACGGTTGGTACGGTCAAACACACCCACCACGGGTTTAAAATGGATAAGCCGGGCAAAGATACCTGGCGCCACCAGACAGCCGGGGCTGATACTGTGGTGGCGGTTTCACCCCGACGGATTGCCATCGTAAAAAAGGCCCCGCTGGATACCCTGGAAGCGGCGTTGCCCTATCTGGGTGATCGGGATATCGTCCTGGCCGAAGGGTTCAAGGGCGGCAACTGCCCGAAGATCGAAATTTTCAGAAAAGCGTCCGGCGGCCAGCCGGTATGCCTGGAAGATCCCCGGCTGGTGGCCCTGGTGGCCGATGTGGAAATTGAAACCGCCCTGCCGATCTTCGGACTTGATGACGTTGATTTAATTGCTGATTTTATCGAAAAGCGGTTTTTAAGAACATAGAAGCTATCTGAAAACCATTTTACGTAGGAAAGGGTTGTTTCAGTGGAATATCCCATTTTTTCATGTATTTCCAGATGGCCGTCCGGCTAAGTCCAACCCGGCGCCCCACCTCGGCTTTATTCCAATCACACTCATGCAGGGCCTGAAGCAGTTTCTTTTCAGTCAGGTTTATTCTTTCCCGGGCCGGTTCGGTAGACAGGGCGCCCGGAATTTTACCGGCCGGGTGGTGGCCCTGCCTGATTTCAACCGGCAGATCCAGCCCCCGCAGTTGCCCGTCTTCACAAAGCACAAAAGCATGCTCCACCGCGTTTTCCAGTTCTCTGACGTTGCCGGGCCAGGGGTGATCCATCAATAACCGCATGGCCTGCCCTGACATATCCCCAACCTGCTTGCCGGTCTTCAGGTTGTACCGTTTGATAAAGTGTTCCACCAGCAGGGGAATGTCTTCCCGGCGCTGTCTGAGCGGCGGCACCTGCACGGGGAATACTTTCAGGCGGTAATACAGGTCATCACGAAACTTGCCTTCCTTGACCAGGCTGAAAAGGTCCCTTCTGGTCGCCGCAATGATGCGGATATCAATTTGGCGCGGTCGGGATTCGCCCACCCGTTCAATTTCCTTTTCCTGGAGGACCCGCAGCAGTTTTACCTGGATATACGGGCTGATTTCACCGATTTCGTCCAGAAAAATGGTACCGCCGGCCGCCTGTTCGAAACGCCCCATGCGGTCCCGGATGGCCCCGGTGAAAGCACCTTTGATATGTCCGAACAGTTCGCTTTCCAGAAGTTGTTCCGACAGGGCGCTGCAGTTTACGGTCACCATCGGATGGGAGGCCCGGTTACTTTTATAATGAATAGCCCCGGCCACCAGTTCTTTCCCGGTACCGCTCTCGCCCTGAATCAGGATGGCGGCATCGCTGCTCGCGGCCGCCTGTATCGTCGTGTAGACCTGCTGCATCACATCGCTCTTGCCGATAATATTGTCCAGCCGGTGGTGTTCGCCCAGCCGGCGGTCGGCCTCTGCCGCTTTTTTTCTGGCTTCCAGAAGTTCCGTGATCTCGGTAACCGATTCAACAATTCCTATTATCTGCCCGTTCTGGTCTTTTACAAGGCGGGCGCTTTTCAGGACCGGGATGTCACTCCCATCCTTGTGACGCATACGGCACTGTTTTCCATCCACAGCCTCTTTTTTGAAAATGCCACATTCCAGGGTACCGGTGGGGCAACTTTTATTCAGGCACCGGTTGAAGTTCAGCACCGAGCACTTCTGGCCGATGATCTCGCCGGCCCGGTAGCCGGTGATACGTTCCATCGCCGGGTTCCAGGCCGTGATATGGCCATCCGGATCCAGGGTGAACACGCCGTCGGGCATGGCTTCAAACATCATTTCTGCGAAATTGGCGTCCATCGGTTTGCCTCGTTGCGTTACGGTAACGTTACCTGTCGCTACAAAAAACGTTAAGGTAACGCAACCTGTTTGTCAATAAAAAGATAGCTCCGGGATATATTCGGGCCTGTAGATAATAATGTCATTCAATATCAATGAGTTGAAAAAAATTAGAAATTGTTTTTATTTTTTCCGGATTGGCACGCTTGTTGTTTAAAGTTTCCTGTATTGAAAATGCAGAAGGAGAAAACATGGCCGACATATCCAGACGAACTTTTCTAAAAGGCGGCGTTGCCGCCGCCTGCTCAGTGGCTGCGGCCCGGGTGCCCGCTAAGGCGGCCTCCGGCACCGCGCAGCCGCTGGCCACCCTGCTGGACATCCGTAAGTGTATCGGGTGTGAGGCCTGCGTGGACGCTTGCCAGGAGGTCAACGGGCACAAGTACCCGGTTCCGCAAAAACCCTTCCCGAAAATGATCCCGGCGCGGGTTCCAGTGATGGATTGGAGTGAAAAACAGGACGTCAGGGACCGGTTGACCCCTTACAACTGGCTGTACGTTCAAAGTGCCACGGTAACGATTGACGGCCAGGAAACCGAGTTGACCATACCCAGGCGCTGTATGCACTGTACCAACCCGCCCTGTGTCAAACTCTGTCCCTGGGGGGCGGCTCGCCAACAGGAAAACGGACTTTCCCGCATTGATGCGGATCTTTGCCTGGGCGGTTCAAAATGTAAGGCTGTCTGCCCATGGAAAATTCCCGAACGGCAGACGGGGGTCGGTTTGTACCGGGACCTTTTGCCCGCCCTGGCGGGTAACGGGGTGATGTACAAGTGCGATCGCTGCTATGACCGGCTTGCCGCCGGCGAAATACCGGCCTGTATACAAGCCTGCCCGGAGGACGTTCAGACGATTGGGCCCCGGGATGAGATTCTGGAAAAGGCCCATGCCCTGGCAGACGAGACGAATGGCTATATTTACGGAGAAGACGAAAATGGCGGCACCAACACCATTTATGTATCACCGGTGCCCTTCGAAGACCTGAACAATGCTATTGAAAAGGGGAAAGGTCAGCCCCATCTTAATCCGGTAGCGGATTCGATGGCCGATGCCAACAACCTTGCCCGGGCGATGGTGCTGGCGCCCCTGGCTGGAGCAGCGGCATTTTTGGGGAAATTTTATCGGTCCATGAAAAGCAATGGAGAAGTGAAAAATGAGAGAGGGTAGCGATGGCATTCGGCGTCGAAATCAGCCCATAGGTTATTTGTATGTTTTTACCATAGTGATGTTGACCCTGACAGGATTCGGCCAGATGCCGATTTTTAAAAGGTACTATGTCGCGGATATCCCCGGGTTGGGCTGGCTGGCCCAGTTTTATGTGACCCACTACCTGCATTATCTGGGCGCCATTTTATTTCTCGGGTTGGCAGGTTATGTGCTGGCCAGGTACCTTGCTTTTGAAAAAAAGGATCTTACCTTAACCGTATTCGGCACCATTAAAGTGATCCTGTTACTGCTGCTGACAGCCACCGGCATTCTTCTGGTGCTGCGCAATTTTTCCGGTATGATCCTGCCGCCGGGTTTGATCATCCTGCTCGATGTCACCCACCTTTTTCTGGTGATGCTGCTTCTGGGGGTGACCGGTGTCAGTATTGTCAGCAAGCAACCCTGGCTGGTGGCCAAGTCCGCTGCCGGGGAAAAGACGTGAGAAGAGGTTCATCATGAAGGAAATTTTGATTTTTGTCGGCTTCATTGCCGTCTGGTACCTGATGCAGGCTGTCATTCTGCCGCGGATGGGTATTTCCACCTGAATGAAGGAAGCCTGTCAGGTGACAGACAAGAAAAAGATTGATGAGAAAAGAGTAGACGGCGAGCGCCAGTAAGGTTTTTAGGCCTTTGAAAACCATGGCTCGGTCTATAGGCTGAGCTTCTTTACTTACCGTATTTCTTCCAGCATTCCAGTATTGAGCCGGCGATGAGCAGGGCCCTCTCTGGAAGCGTGTTTTTCAGGATGTATTCATCCGCACTGTGGTCTTTGGCACCCACGGGTCCCAACCCATCCACCACCGGTACATTTTCCGCGGCGATCAGGTTGGCATCCGATACGCCCTGGCGGTGTTCAGCCGTCACCTCAATTCCCAGCTCGGCGGCCGTCGATGCGATCCCTTCGTAGAGTTCTTCATTTTCAGAACAGACCGGCATGGGCGGGCGGGTACTGGTAACCGCATAGGTCGCGGTGGTGTTGGGTACGCTGCAGCGGGTGGCCAGCACCTCTATCTTCTCTTTGAGCGCGTCATAATCCGCACTGGCCGTGAAGCGAAAATCGATCCTCGCCGCCGCGTTTTCAGCAACCGTATTTGAACCGATGCCGCCCGTAACCAGGCCCACATTGACGGTAATGCCTCTTTCCGGGTCATTCAGCGATTCAAAGGCAATGGTTTTACGGGCCAGTTCAAGAATGGCGCTGCCCTTGTCAGGTCCGGCATAGGCGGCATGCCCGGCCTGCCCTTTTACATCGAGATTGACTGCAATATTTCCTTTGCGGCCGGTGACGACCTCGCCATTCCGGCCCCCGCATTCCAGCACAAAGGCAAACAAGCTCCGGCGCGCTTCCTGCCGAATCAGGGCCCGGGATGATCCGGAACCGATTTCCTCGTCGGAATTGAAGATAAACGTCAACGGGATGTCGGCGAGCAGGCCTTGGGAAGCCAGCGCGTTCAGGGCAAAGATGCCCGCCACCAGACCGCCTTTCATGTCGGCGACGCCCGGGCCGTAACAATGCGCGGCGTCTTCTTTATACCAGTTGAAATCGGTATCGGCCGGGAAGACCGTATCCATATGGCCGACGAGTAAAATTTGCGGACCCCCGCCTGCGGCGGCCGGCGTGCGGGCAATCAGATGATTGCCCGGTGAGGCCTGTTTGACGGTTTCACACGCGATGTGATCCGGCGCCAAAGCAGCGGCAATCCGCCGCGCAACTGCATCCACACCGGCCTTGTTGTGGCTGGAACTCTGAATCAGGACCAGGGTTTCCAGAAGTTTAAACATTTCAGCGCTGTTTTTTTGGATGCAGGAATGGAGGGCGTTTGGAATCATCAGGCCGCTTAAAGTATGCAGTGGTATTAGGGGCTGTTTCTAAATTGTCTTTCGGCCCAATCTCGGCGTTGGGCGTTCGGTTTCAATCCTCGAAATACGTGAGTATTCCTCCGGTTGCGACCCACAATTGAGGATTAAATCAGAGGGAAGTCCCGCGACGCGGGGAAACCTCACGGCCGCCTTGACCTTGAACCAAAATCCTGATTTAGAAACGGCCCCTATGTTTTGCGGTATATCCCATGAATTGGGAAATTTTTCAATTCAAAGTTAAATCGGGACAATACAAAATAAGCAGGAAAACAATTGCAAATTCAAAGTGAGATTGCTATGGCCATCTGAATTAAGTGAAACTTATGAAATGCTTTTCTTATAATTTAAAATCGTTCTGCGGCAAAATGCTACAATCCAATACTGGGTGACGCGGCGGTGAAACGGAGGGGCGATGGGTGATTTTGAGGCGGCACTGGAAGCTTTGAAGCGGATGGATTCCACCAAGATTTTTTTTACGGATCTGCACGGGAGAATCATGAGCCTGCCGGTGAATCCGGAGAACATGGGATCCATCAGCGATACCGGTATCGGCTTTGACGGCAGTTCCGTGGCCGGTTTCGCGACGGTGGAAAAAAGTGACCGGATTTTAAAACCGGCCAAGGAGAGCCTGCGCCTGATCAATTTTACGGATGAGAAGGTCGGGTTTTTTATAGGGGATGTATACAATGAAGCGGGCAAGCGGGCGGCGGCCGACCCGCGGGCGGCTCTGGAAAATATCCTGGCCGAAGCCAAGGCGGAGTTCGGGTATACTTTTACCGTGGGGCCGGAGCACGAGTTTTTTCTGCTGAAAGGCGATACCTTTGATGAAAATTCCCACACCGACCGGGGCGGATACTTCCAGGCCAGCCCGCATGACAAAGGCGAGGCGGTGCGTGACCGCATTATCTCCGTACTCGGAGAATGCGGCATCAATTTTGAAAAGACCCACCATGAAGTGACCCCTTCCCAGCATGAAATCAACCTTGAGTGCACCGACCCTTTGAACGGCGCGGACCGCACCGTACTGTTCAACTACGTGACCCAGAAAGTGGCCACAGAATTTGGCTATTATGCCGCTTTTATGCCCAAACCGTTCGACGGGTACAACCGCAATGCCTTTCATATCCACATCTCCATGCAGGACCGGGAGGGCAACAATGCCTTCTATGATGAATCTGCGGAACAAAACATAGGGCCCGTTGCGCGGCAGTTCATCGCGGGGATCCTTAAATACGCCCGGGAGACGTCCATTATCATGGCGTCCACGTTCAATTCATACAAGGCCTATGTCATCGAGCGGGAAGCGCCGATTGTTCGCAACTGGGGTTTCAGCAACCGCAGCTCCATGGTCAGGATTCCCCACGCGTTGAGTCCGGAAAGTACCCGGCTGGAGTTGCGCAGCCCGGACCCCTGCGGGAATCCCTACCTGCAGATAGCGGTGTTGATTGCCATGGGGCTGGCGGGGATCCGGGAAGGGCTCGCTGCCGTTCCCCCGATCGCGGGCAGCACCTACCATAAAAACTGGAAAATGAAGGTCTGGGACCGTCGTTTTCTGCCCAAATGCATGTATGAAGCGCTGGTTGAGGCCGAGCGCAGCAAATTCCTGAAAGAGACCCTGGGTCAGCGTATTTACGAGAACTATATGGCCGTCAAGGTGAGGGACTGGGAGGAGCACCGGACCCATGTAACGCCCCGGGAGCACAGCAAGTACTTGAGCCGGTAGCGCCGAAGTATCAATACGGGTATTTAATAGCGACTATTGATGTCAAAGGGCAAAAATTGAAACTGTATCTGGATAAAACCAAAGTCGACGAACTACCATATCGACTTCATTAAATAATCTGGAGTGCACGATGTCGTGACACTTCTAAGTGCGAACGATGTCGTGGCACTCAACACCTAATAGCTAAAAGCTAACACCTTCCATCCGTGATCCCCAATTATGGATGGAGACTAACCATAGAATTTGTAAGGAGATAGACGATGGAAGCCTGGGTTGAACAACTTCAGAACAGTGTGAATACCCTTGAACGCCTGAAAGCGTACATAGAGATCACCCCCGAAGAGGAAAAAGCCATTACCACCCTGAATACCAAGTGGGGCACGACCCCTTATTTTGCCGCCCTGATGGACCGCAAAGATCCGCATTGCCCGATCCGGCGGCAGGTCCTGCCCTCCCTGGCAGAGACGGTTAATGAGTACGGGGTGGAAAATTACCTGATCTGGAAAGAGAACCGGGAGACCGATGAAGTACGGCCCGACAGTATTGCCCGGCAGTATCACGACCGGGTGGCCTTTACCGTGACCGATATCTGCGCCAATTACTGCCGGCACTGTTTCCGCAAGGAACTGGTGGTGGACCGGGATATTCAGTTCCGTATGGATCTGGAGGAGGGTCTGGCCTGGATAAAGGACCATAAAGAAGTCCGGGATGTGTTGATCACCGGGGGAGACCCCTTTATCCTTTCAGATGAAAAAATCGAATACCTGATCCGGAAACTGAGGGAGTTGGATCATCTTGAGATGATTCGGTTCGGGACTCGCACGCCCATCGTGCTGCCCCAGCGGATTACCCCCGGGCTCAAAAAGATCCTCAGCCCGTATCACAAAATTCCGATCTGGATTAATACCCAGTGCAACCATCCCCGGGAGATCACGGATGCGACGGCCCGGGCGGTTTTCGACCTGCTTTCCTGCGGGGTCAATGTCGGCAACCAGGCGGTGCTGCTGAAAGGGATAAACGACGATCCCGAAACGTTCCGCCGCCTGCACCAGAAACTGCTGCAGGTACGGATACGGCCCTATTACGTTTTCTATTGTGAACCGGCACCCGGCATTGATCATTTCAGGACAACCGTGGAGAAAGGCGCCGAACTGATCCGGGACGCCATTCGCGGACACACCACCGGTCTGGCCCAGCCAATGTACGTTATTGCAACCAATATCGGTAAGATTCCGCTGATGCCCGACTACTATATCATGGGCAAAGACGACAAAGAGTACACCCTGAAAAATTACATGGGGAAACTCACCAAATGGCCCAATATGCCCGAGTAACAGCGGGTGAGTGATTGACAATAAGGGGTATTTCGGTTTAGCATAAGTCCTGCATATTTTTGTAAATTGTCACTTCACACGCGGGCATTGAGGCGCGAAATGATAATCGGTCTGGATGTAGGCGGTACCCATACGGATGTGGTGCTATTGGGAAATGAGGGCCTGATCAGGTCCGTCAAGATCAAGACCGACACCGCCGATCTTTTCAAAACCGTGCTAGCGGGTATCGGCCAGATAACCGCGGGAATCGCCCCGGATGCTATCGAGCGCCTGGTTTTGAGCACTACCCTGACAACCAATGCCGTTGTCCAGGGAAAAATTCCTGCTGTGGGCATGATCGTTACCGGTGGCCCCGGGATAAACCCTGAAGTTTACCGCCCCTGTGACGACTATCATATCGCCGCCGGCGCCATCGATCACCGGGGCCGTGAAACCGCCGTCATCGACCCTTCCCAGATTGACGCCATCGCCGCACAAATGGCCGGGAAAGGTATTGAACTGGTGGGTGTGGTCGGCAAGTTTTCAACGCGCAACCCGGCGCATGAACTGGCCATTGCCGGATTGATAGACGACCGGTTTAAAAAAGTCTTCCTGGGGCACCGGGTATCCGGGAGCCTGAATTTCCCCCGCCGGATTGCCACAACCTATCTGAATACCGCCGTATATCCGATCCACCGGGAGTTTTTTTCGGCGGTCAAGAATTCTCTGGCACAAAAAGGGTTGACGGTGCCGATCCGGATACTGAAGGCCGACGGCGGCAATATGAACCTGGACGCGTCCATCGATTTCCCGGCCCAGACGATTCTCTCCGGGCCGGCAGCCAGTGTCATGGGTTGTCTCGCCTTTGCCCCCGATGAGGAAGAGTGTCTGGTCATGGATATCGGCGGGACCACCACCGATATGGCGGTAATGGTCAATAACGCTCCCCTGCTGGACCCCAAGGGCACTGAGATCCGGCCTCTGCGAACCCTGGTCAGGTCCTTGAAGACACTTTCCATAGGGGTGGGCGGTGACAGTGCCGTCCGGGTTGCCAACGGTGATATTGAGGTCGGGCCCGAACGACGCGGTCCGGCCATGGCCTACGGGGGACCGCGACCCACGCCGACCGACGCGATGCTGGTCCTGGGGATCATCAAGGGCGAAGGGCGGGCGGCCGCCGAGCAAGGCCTGGCTGACCTGGCCGGGTCACTGGGCCTGACAATTCAAGCGGTCGCTGAAAGAATTTTCAACCGGACCTGTGAAAAAATTCTGGGACATGCCTGGCAGATGATTGACAGGATCAATAGCCAGCCGGTTTACACCGTTCACGAAATGTTGGAAGGACACAGCGTAAGCCCGGAAAAGATACTGGTTCTCGGGGGGCCTGCCGCTGGTTTTGCCCGCCGGCTCGAAAAACTGTCCGAGTTGAAAGTGGGGGTGGTACCCCGCTGGGAAGTGGCCAATGCCATTGGGGCTGCCCTGGCCCGCACCACCACTGAAGTGTTTTTGCGTGCGGATACCGAGCAAGGGGTCGCCATAGCCCCCGAGGAACATTACAACAAACCGATTAAAAACAACTATTCTTTGGAAAAGGCCAGACTGCAGACCCTGGAACTCCTGAAAGCCAAGGCGTTGGCAATGGGCGCCAATCCGGGCCATCTGGAGTTGGAAATTGTCGATGAAAGTGCGTTCAACATGGTCAGGGGGTTCAATACCACCGGCAAGATTATTAATGTCAAGGCCCAGATAAAGCCGGGTCTGATTTACGGGTACGATCCGATTGCCGGATCACTAATATAATAATGTTAAAAGCGAACCATAAAACCGGACTTGTCTTTTTCCCGGCGTACGACTGGGCCATCAGTGCGGACCATCCGGAGCGGGAAGAACGACTGCTCTATACCCAGGATCAGATCCTGGAGGAGGGGCTTTTCGACATCGAGGGGATTACCGAATTTAAGCCCGATCTGGTTACCCTCAATGATGTTCGCCGGGTTCACTTTTGCGTTCCCGATCCCTGGAGAGTGATGACCAAGTCCCATTTTATCAGTGCCGGCGGGGCTAAGACCATCGGTATGGCGGTTTGCGACAAGCAGGTTGAAAGAGGCTTCGCCCTTGTAAGGCCCCCCGGACATCACGCCATGCGGGTCGTCCACGGCGGGCGGGGATTTTGTGCGGTCAATATAGAAGCCATCATGATCGAGTACCTGCGCCGGGCCTATGGGGTGGATAAAGTCGCGATCGTGGATACGGACTGCCACCACGGGGATGGAACCCAGGATATCTACTGGCACGATCCGGATACCCTTTTCATTTCCATTCACCAGGATGGCCGCACCCTTTATCCTGGTTCGGGTGCCACCAGCGAGATGGGCGGGGGCACGGCCGCCGGTACCACTTTAAATATCCCCCTGCCGCCGCAGACCTCTGAGGAAGGCTTTTTGTATGCGGTCAAACATATTGTGCTCCCGGTTCTGGGGGACTTCAAACCGGACCTGATCGTGAATTCGGCAGGGCAGGATAACCATTACACAGATCCTATCACCAATATGAATTTTTCAGCCCAGGGATACGCCGATCTGACCGCACTGCTGAAACCGGACATTGCCGTGCTTGAAGGCGGATACAGCATCGAGGGGGCCTTGCCATATGTGAACCTGGGGATTGTCTTGGCCATGGCCGGGATTGATTATGGGCAGGTGAGAGAACCGGATTACGATCCTGACCGGATCAGACAGGGGGCTGACATTACCGCCTACATCGAAAAGGTGGGCGAAACGGTGCTGAATATCTGGCAGCAGCGTGACAATATTCGCGACACACTCTGCGGCAATCGGGAAACTCTTGTCCGGGATCGCAATATTTTCTATGATACAGACCAGATAATGGAAAAACAGCAGGATCGGATCAGGGTCTGCCCGGATTGCAGTGGGGTTTTGCGCATTGATTCTTCGGCGGGTACCTCCAGCAGTATGACGGCCATCCACATTCCCCGGAAAGCGTGCCCTAAATGCAGGGAACGTGGATACCGGTGGTTTGAAAGTGTCGATGCGAACACCAGCGAAAGGGCTTACCTCCAAGACCGGGTAGAAGATACCTTTCGTGAAAAGAAATTGCGGCCTGGTATCGGTGAACGTTTCTGATGACAGTTTACCGGCAAGCGAAAATAAGGCAGACCCTGGAGATCCGGGCCCGGGTACTTCGGGCGGTGCGGAATTTTTTTTGGAAAGAGGGCTATCTTGAAGTCGCAACGCCGGTCAGAATCCCGGCGCCCGCACCGGAAGCGCATGTAGATGCGCCTGAGTCAGGGGAGTGGTTCTTACACACATCACCTGAACTATGCATGAAACGCCTTTTAGCGGCCGGTTTTGAAAAAATTTACCAGATATGCCCCTGTTTCAGAGACGCTGAACGGGGACACCGGCATCTACCGGAGATGGCGTTGCTTGAGTGGTATACTGCCCATGCGGATTATCGGGATATGATGGCCCAGTGCGAGCGCCTGATCCCGTACATCCTGAATGGTCTGGGCCGGAACAGGCTGCAGTACCGGGGCGGTGTCATTGATCTGACCGTTCCCTGGGAGCGATTGACACTTGCCGACGCGTTCACGCGTTATGGATCCCTGTCGCTGGACAGGGCTCTTGAAAGTGGACGTTTCGACGAGATTCTCGGGCTTGAAATTGAACCGGCACTGGGTAAGCAACGGCCTGTTTTTCTATATGATTATCCGGTTTCGTGCGGCGGCCTGGCGAGGCGCAAGGCCCAGGCTCCCGAGATCGCAGAACGTTTCGAGCTCTATATCTGCGGGCTGGAGCTGTGCAATGCCTTCAGCGAGCTGTGCGACCCGGTGGAACAACAGGAACGTTTTGAAAAGGCGCTGGCGCAGCGGGCAGCGGCCGGTAAAAGCCGTTACCCGCTGCCGGCAAGTTTTCTGACCGCACTTAAGGATATGCCGCCGGCGGCCGGCAATGCCCTGGGCATTGACCGGCTGGTGATGCTGGTGTCGAATTGTGTTAATATAGATGACGTTGTCACGTTTATACCTGAAGAGCTTTGAGATGATGAAACGATTTTCCACGATAATAACCGCACTTAGCGTCTGGACGATCGCCCTGCCGGCAGCCGCCGCTGAGCCTGTGATCCAACATCATATCCCTCACTTTTATTTTGCGATTATACTCATTATCTTATGCCTTGTGGTCATCCTGGCGTGGCTTGGAAACCGGAGTTTGCGGCAGCTGGTCAGTGAAAAGTCCCGGGAGCTGAAAGCAACGGAAGCAGACTATGACACCCTGATCGGTGATTTGAATATCAGTCTTTTCAGGGTGGACGGCGGCCCCCAAGGCCGTATTGTCAGGGCCAATACCGGCTTTGCCGATATGTTTGGCTATGACTCGGTCGATGAAGTGATCGGGCTGCCCGTGAAAACGTTTTTCGAAAATCCGGAAGACCGGCAGGTTTTCGTCGATGCGATTACTGGAACAGGACGGGTTGCGAGACTGGAGCTCAAGCTCAGCAAACGGGACGGGACTGTTTTTTATACCCAGTGCACTGCCCGGGCCAAGTATGACACCAACGGGAAGGTCAAGTGGATCGAGGGCATCCACGAAGATATTTCCAAACGCAAGCGCGCCGAAGAGGAGCTCCGCTGGTTGAACGAGCGGCTGGAGGTGCATATCGCCGATCGGACCGCCAAGCTCGAGACTTCCATTGAGAAAGCCCGGAAACTGGCTTCCGAAGCGGAGGCCGCCAGTGTGGCCAAAAGCGAATTTTTAGCCAACATGAGTCATGAGATCCGGACGCCCATGAACGGGATTGTCGGGATGTGTGATCTGATCATGAACACCCGACTTGATCGCAAGCAGCTGGAATACCTGAATATCATTCGATCATCCGGGCAAGCACTTAATGAATTGATCAACGATATCCTGGATTTCTCGAAGATCGAGGCGGACAAGCTGCAGTTTGAAAAGATCCCCTTTTCATTGCGGACAATGATGGGGGACATCCCGGAAGTCTTTATTGAGCGAATGTCCCGGAAACGGTTGGAGATGATTACCGACATTGCCGATGATGTGCCGGACGGGTTGATTTCCGACCCGTTGCGGATCCGGCAGGTCATTATAAACCTGGTTTCCAATGCTTTGAAGTTTACCCGGAAGGGCGAGATTTGCATCTCCGTAGAAGTGAAGGGTCATAACGCCGAATTCATAGAACTGCTTTTCTGTGTAAGGGATACCGGTATCGGTATACCGCCGGAATTGGAAGGTAAGCTTTTCGACGTGTTTACCCAGGCCGACGGCTCAACCACCCGTAAATATGGCGGGACCGGTCTGGGGCTGGCGATTTGCAAAAGAATCGTGAATATGATGGGGGGCGAAATCTGGGTTGAAAGCCAGCCGGGCGAGGGGAGTTCTTTTTGGTTCACGGCCCTTTTTGAGACTGCCGCCGAAGGATCTGAAGCGAAACTGGTTGTTCCGGAAAAGATGCGCAATTCGCGGGTTATGATTGTCGATGACAATCGGATCACCCTGCATGTGGTGAGGCGGCTGGTTGAATCCTTCGGCTGCCGGGCCGTGATTGTGGGATCCGGTGAAGAGGCCCTGTCCCTCTATTCTGAAACCCTGGTTGATGATTCGATGGATCTGGTATTGATGGATATCGGCCTGCCGGGGATGGATGGCATCACGACGGTCGGGCACCTGTGGGAGCTCGATGGTGATCGCCGTGTTCCGGTTATTATCATCAGTGCCGTCGGTGATGAAAAAAAGATGCAGGCGGCCAGCGAGGCCGGTATCGAACACTACCTGATGAAGCCTGTGAAGCATCTGGCGCTTTTCAATGCCATGGTTGAAGTGCTTGGTTTCAAGCAGGCCCGACGGCGGTCGACGGCCCCCAAACTGATGACTCCCTACCATTTTTCGAAACTCAATGTCCTGCTGGTGGAAGACAATCCCATCAATCAGAAAGTGGGCGCGGAGATCTTGCGGCTGGGCGGTATTGAACCCGAAATCGCCGCAAACGGATTGGCGGCGATCGCGGCGGTAAAAGCCGGTCACTTTGACCTTGTACTGATGGATATCCAGATGCCCGAGATGGACGGCCGCGAAGCGACCACTGTGATTCGCAATGAGCTCGGCCTGGCCGACCTGCCCATCATTGCCATGACCGCGCATACCATGCAGGGGGATCGCGATAAATGCCTGGAAGCCGGGATGACCGACTATATTCCCAAGCCCATCGACCCGGAGTTTCTTTTTAAAACCATCGGGAAAGCCGTTGGCGGTGTTTATGACCAGGCTCCTTTGCCTGCGCCGGCAGACGATCAGGATGAAGCGAAACAGCCGCCGGACGAACTGCCCGGACTGGATCTCGCAGAAGGCCTGGCACGGGTGGGCGGGTCCCGCGAACTGTACCTCGATATTTTAAACGAGTATTGCGATTTCTACCGGGGGGCGGTTTCCGAGTTCGCCCAGCTCCTCGATCAGGAAGATTTTGGGGCCGCCCGCAAAAAAGCCCATTCGCTCAAAGGCGCCGCCGGCAATATATCCGCCGTTGATCTGAAACTGGTCGCAGAATTGCTAGAAACAGCCTGCCTGGACGGTGATTCCACCCATGCCCGCAAATGTCTCGCAGATGTTGAAGAGGCCTTGCAGCAGCTGTTTGACAGCGCGGGCCGGTTAAGTCTTAGTTTTGATCTCCGGCTTTTTCAGCGCAAAACACGAAGAGGATAACCGCCGCGGTCATCAGGCCGCCGCCGAGCAGGAAGGCCTGCCGGAGGCCGGCGATATCCATCATGAGACCGGCGGCCATCGATCCGGTCAGCATACCCAGGCTGTGGCCCATGGTCAGCAGGCTCATGATCGATCCCATAGCCCGGCGCTCGTTGCCCTTTATGACCACCAGAGCCATCAGGGCGGGGGTGGCGATACCGCCGCCGATGCCAAAGAGAATGTTGGCTGCCAGAAGGGCCTGAAAACTCTCGGCCCAATGAAACAGGAAGACCCCCAGGGCACCCACTCCTCCGCCGATAATGACCAGTAAATTTTTATTGGCTCTATCGGCCAGTGTTCCCATTGGAAAGTGCAGGACACCGCTGATAAAGATTCCGATCATGACCAGGAATCCAACGGTTGAACTGGAGAGTTGGAGGTTGGTGGCGGCCAGGATCGGCAAGAATCCCCAGATAACCCCGATGCAGGCCGCATAGGCAAACCGAATGGCGAATTGGCCCACCACGCTCCGGTCGGCCATCAATTGCCGCCAGGGGATAATTTTTGCTGCCGTGACAACCACCTTTTCCGACCGCGTGGGCGGGAGCAGGCAGATACTGAGTAAAAAACTGGTGCCGGCCAGTAGCCCCATACAGAGAAACGCCGCATTCAGGCTGAAGAGATCATGAATATAGCCGCCCAGAACCGGTCCGATACTCAAACCGAAAAACATGGCGACATTGAACAACCCCATGGTGGTTCCCTCCTTGCCGGGAGGGGTAATGTCGCCCACGTAGGCTTGAATAACCGGCATCATCATGGCGGAAGCGATTCCCTGGAAAAAGCGGATGACGATCAGGGCTGTAACTGAACTGGAAAGCATAAAGGCCAGTGAAACGAGGGTGTAGGCTGCCAACCCGGTGATGATGTATGGCCGCCGGCCGCGCTCATCGGATTTTTTTCCAAAATAAGAGAGGCTGAAGGTTCGCGATAGTGAAAAGGATCCGAAAATCAGACCGATGGCAAAGCCTCCGGCCCCCAGATCGTGGGCATAAACGGGCAGCAGCGGAACCACGATGCCGACACCGGTTACGGCGGTG
>CAZYGG010000013.1:0-63879 GCA_964647585.1 uncultured Desulfobacterales bacterium | reverse complement strand
AACCAGGGACCGACCGGTTATGAGCCGGTGGCTCTGCCAGCTGAGCTATGGGCCCTGCGTGAAACATAAAGCGTGCCTCTAATAGCCTTCAAAATTCTGTTTGTCAAGAAACCTTCTAAAAATCCCCGCCCCAGATGAATTCGGCTTTTTACGAATTCATCTTAATGGTCAATAAAACTTTTCAATTTGCGGCTTCTCGTCGGGTGTCTGAGTTTGCGCAGGGCCTTGGCTTCAATCTGCCGAATACGTTCACGGGTGACCGCAAAATCCTGGCCGACTTCCTCAAGGGTGTGATCCGCCTTTTCGCCTATCCCGAATCGCATGCGCAGGACCTTTTCTTCCCTGGGCGTCAGGGTCGCCAGGACCTTGCGGGTCTGTTCAGCCAGGTTGAGACTCACCGCGGCATCCGAAGGCAGCATGAACTTTTTATCCTCGATGAAATCACCGAGATGGCTGTCTTCCTCCTCGCCGATGGGCGTTTCCAGCGAAATGGGTTCCCGGGCAATTTTTAGAACCTTCCTGACCTTGTCCAGGGGAATCTCCATCTTCTCGGCAATCTCTTCAGGCGAAGGTTCCCGCCCGAGTTCCTGTACAAGATAGCGGGAGGTCCTGATCAGTTTATTGATGGTCTCAATCATGTGGACCGGGATTCGAATCGTACGCGCCTGGTCCGCGATGGCCCGGGTAATGGCCTGTCGGATCCACCAGGTCGCATAGGTTGAAAACTTGTATCCCCGGCGATATTCAAACTTGTCGACCGCTTTCATCAGGCCGATATTACCTTCCTGGATGAGATCAAGAAACTGCAGTCCCCGGTTGGTGTACTTCTTGGCAATGCTGACCACCAGGCGCAGATTGGCTTTGGTCAGTTCACTCTTGGCCAGCTTGGCCCGATACCTTCCCTCTTCGACACTGGAGATAATCCGCTTCAGGGTGCGGGTGTTTGCTTTTATCTCGTTTTCTACCAGGTCGATTTCCGTCTGGATAGCGGTTATCTCGATGTAAAGCGCCCCGGTTTCATTCCGGGTCAAAGTGCAGCGGTCTTTTATCCAGTTGTTAAAGGTGGTCTTGTTTTTCAGATTAACCCGCAGTTCACTCAGCGGCACATCAACTGATTCCGCGCACAGCGAGATCATTTTATGCTTGGTTTCAAACCACTTAACCTGTTTGCGGACAAGCTCTTCAATTTTATCAATGATGTTGCCTTCCAGGCGCCACTCTTTCAGGACTTCGAATATTTTATTGTTGCGCCGGGCAATGCAGCGGCGAATACGGCGCTGCTCATCAGACTCCATCACTTCCGCGAAAAGACGTTCCCGGAAATCCCGGTTCTCTGTATCGATCTCTTCGATGGCCGCCATCGTCGCAACAAACTTTTCGGTCTGGACCATCTCGTCAACGTAGGTTTCGCCTTCGTCAATATCCCTGAGCACATATTTGGGCCTTAGTTCGCCATCTTTTATGAACTGCCCGATTTCCAGAAGGCAATTCACGCCGGTGGTTGTATCGAGCAGGGCCCGCAGGACTTCCTGTTCGCCGGCTTCGATCTTTTTGGCTATCTCGACTTCACCTTCCCGACTGAGCAATGTCACCAGCCCCATTTCGCGCAGGTACATCTTTACCGGGTCGGTAACCGATCCGAACTCAACCGAGGACGCACCGGCCTTTGCGGCGGTTTTTGAACGGGCTTTCTTTTTTGCAGCGACAGGTTTCTTCGCAGTTTTTCCACTACCGTCGACAATTTTGATGCCCTTGGCGTCAAAAAGCATCAGGGTTTCATCGATTTGTTCCGGGGAAAGCATATCGTCCGGCAAGACCACATTTATCTCATCGTAGGTTAAAAAACCCTGGTCTTTGCCCTGCGCGACCAGTTTCTTGACTGCCGCCAGTTTCTTTTTCCCGGAAGTTTTGCCTTTGACTCCGCTCCCGGCTGCTTTCTTTGCAGCCGTCTTTTTCTTGGCTGCCGTCTTTTTTTTGGCTGCCCCTTTCACCGGGCTGGTTTTTTTCGGCGCAACGGCCTTCTTTTTAGCCACCGCTTTCTTCTTCGCCACCACTTTCTTTTTAACCTCAGCTTTCTTTTTAACCACGGCTTTCTTAGCGGCCGCTCTCTTTTTGGCAGCTTTTTTTACAGCGGCTTTCTGGGAACCCTTCTTAGCGGTCTTCTTTGCGGCGGCCTTGCGGGCAGCCGTCTTTTTAACAGCCTTTTTAGCCGGTGCCTTTTTGGCCGTCTTTTTAGCGGCTGTTTTTTGGGCGGCCTTTTTGGCGACTTTTTTGGCAGCCGTTTTTTTGGCTACTTTCCGGGCAGCAGTCTTCTTGGCAGCCTTCTTCATCGCCGTTTTCTTGCCACTCTTTACTTTTACGGCTGCCTTTTTCTTTTTAGCAGTAGTAATTTTGGTCTTTTTCGTGGCTTTTTTCGCTGCGGTAGCTGCTTTTGTTTTTTTAGACTTTGATGCTGATTTCTTTGCCATACGGCTAAACCTCCTGAAAGCTGGAAACCTGCAACGTAAACGTTACGGTTCCTTTATCCCATTCTAAAACCCGAAGGAAGTACCCGGCCTGGGCCCGGGATCCTGTCCACACAAAGCTATTCGTTATCTCAATGCCTTACCTTTTGCCTGCTGCTGCTTCTCTTTTAATAACTGCAGCAGCAGCGGCTGGTTGTTTTCGGCCTCCGCCGCTTTAATCCTCTGCAGCAGGGTGTCTTCATTCCTTGCCTGACTCTTTTCAAACTGACCTATCAGCTGAAGGCTCTGCTGATGATCCCAATGGTGTCCGAGTTCATTGCCGATGGCCAGTTCCGCAGCCAGTTCCTGCTCTGCGGCGTTATCTAACATACTCATCAAATCTGGTATGTCCACCTTCCCGTTTTTCCGACCGCCAAGCACCTTTAGCCCGATGGATTTCAAGGGGCCTTCCGAGAACCGGCTGAGCAGGTTGCGATTTTCTATATCATTTATAATATCAGGGTATTGCAACATCATCGCCAGTATCTGACGTTCCAGCCGGGTGCCTCTGCCCGCCCCTACCGGCTCCCGTTTACCGTCATCGGCGCGCACGCCTCCGGGAGAATTGCCCGGGTAACGCGATGGCTCTGCCTTTCTGACAACCATCCCTCTAATCTTACCGAGAATGGCATTCTCATCGATGTTCAGCCGTTCCGCCAGTTCTTTCACGTAGAGCGACCGGGCGACCTGGTCATTAATCGACGCCAGGGTGCCGGCCAGGTCCGCTACGATTTTCAACTTACCTTCTGTTGACAGGCCATGGCGCTTGATGGCCATTTCAAATAGAAACGTGACCAGCCCGGGAGCCGTATCTGCCCTTTTAAGAAAGGCTTCCCGGCCCCGGGCACTGATGAAAGAATCCGGGTCGTGGCCCTCAGGCAGAATCATAATCCGGGTATCCGCGTTTTTATCCTGAAACACATCTCGCTTGCGAAAGTTCGCATGCTCTTTCAAAAAAAGGTCTATGCTCCGATAGGCGGCGTTTAGACCGGCCTGGTCGGAATCATAAACCAGGATCATCCGCCCCTCGCCCACGCACCCTTTCAGCATGTGAATATGCTCCGGGGTCAGGGCCGTCCCGAGAGTGGCCACACTGTTTTCAATACCGTTTATGTGCAGTTTCAGCAGATCGAGGTACCCTTCAACGATATAGACCGCCTTTTGTTCCCGGCACCGGCTGCGCGCCCAGTTTATACCGTACAGGGAACGACGCTTGTTATATACCGGCGATTCAGGTGAATTCATGTATTTGGGCATGGTGTCATCCATAACCCGCCCCCCGAAACCGATCAAACCGCCCCCGGTATTGAAAATAGGGAATATCACCCGGTCCCGGAACCGGTCGTAGTACCCGCCGCTGTTTTTACGCGGTACGATCAGCCCGGTCTTTTCGGCCAGCTGAAAAGGAACCTTTTTACGCGTGAACAGGGTTACCAGTTTGTCCCAGCCCGCCGGCGCAAATCCGAGTTGAAACCGCTCTACGGCCTCCCGGTCAATACCCCTTTTGGCAAGATAGGCCAGTGCGCCCCGGCCGACCTGGCTTTCCGTCAGGCACCTTTGAAAAAACGCTCCGGCGATCTGGTTGACACGCCTGATTTTGTCCAGCTCATCCAGACGCCGGCGCTCGGCCGGGGACATTTCCCGTTCCGGCAGGTCGACCCCATAGCGCCCGGCCAGCAACCGTACCGCCTCTGGAAACGAAAGGCCCTGATGCTTCATCAGAAACCGGAAGACATTACCGCCGGCACCACACCCGAAGCAATGAAATATCTGCTTTGCGGGACTCACTGTAAATGAGGGGGTTTTTTCAGAATGGAACGGACAAAGTCCTATGTGGTTTTGCCCGGCTTTCTTCAAGGCCACTGTTTCGGAAATGATATCTAAAATATCCGCGGCATTCTTGATCTCAGTAATTTTATCTTCAGGAATAAGACCCGCCAAAAATGCCATCCTCCCTTGTGTTGTTTAAAAACAACTGAAGTGCGACTTGAAGGATATCATATGCAGCGCTGCTTCTAATCATTCTTGCCCAGCCGGGCACCAGCGTCCGTACATTTCAACCTAAACTTTGTAAATTATAGGAAAAAATAGGGAATGTCAAGGTAATGAATTCTTAAGAACTCGAATTCGTCGGTTTCAAGTATTATGTTTTAAGTGTTAAGACCACATTAAGACCTGTTATAACAATTAGTTGTAAAGAATTCTGGCCCGGAGAGACTGTGTCATAATTGTCAAAATCATGTAGTTGGAATTCATCTCAGGCGGTTTTTTGAGATGCATTCTAATGGGGCATATCAGCAATGAGGGATTTCAGCCCGCCCCGGGCCATTTGGCGCGAGGTGACCCACTTCCCACCCCGGTTGATAAATTTTTTAATGTTATAGATATTGTCACTGAGAGGCTGCTGGGTTTCGTCGACCCGGCCGGACCATTGAATCCGGCCGTCGAGAACCCTTACCAGGTGCAGATCGAATGCGACCGAAGCCGCTTTTTCGACCCCGTAGTCCTGGCCGGTCCGATCCTGAAACCGGTAGATGAACCCGCCGAGGACTGCATCGGCGCCCAGGGCCCGGCCCGCTGCGACCCACAGATCACGTTCCGGCAGGGGCGGATGGCGGTTTGCCAGAACGGTAAGCATATCCGCAGCCCTTTCGGCTGCGATGAGGGTGTAGGCCTCTTTTTCCAGCAGGAGGGTATGGAGGTTGGCATCCATAAAACCGGCAGCCTTGTCTTCCACCGCACCGCTTAAAAAAACCCGGTTGTTAATCGGACTCCGGATGTTACCGGCCGGACCGTATATCGCCACCAGGTTTTTAAAGGGCAACAGCAGTACGATCCGGCGGTTTTCCCCGGCGGCCGGGGACACCGGCGTCGTTTCAGCTGCGAAACCGCAGGACAATCCCACCGAAATAAACAGGACGACTGCCGCCACAGGCCATCGTAAAACCCGGCGCCAGGACTGAACCGTTACCATCCGCATGGTATCCCCATTTTTTAGAACCACCAGTTAGTGCCTATCCACAAATCCAGGATTGCAGGATAAAGCTATTGGCGCTTAGCAGTTACCGATTAGGTAATACCCTGTATTTTAAGATTTTATCTAAAACCTAATGGCTAAAAGCTAACACCTCTCAGCCATGATTTCGAATCATGGCTGGGCATTGGTTAGAGAGAGCCTTTGGTCGAACGAACACCCTTGATGCGCTGATCAAATCCTGTAGCCTGGTCCAGGGCCCGGGCCAGGGCCTTGAAAATGGCCTCCAGGATGTGGTGCTCGTTTTCCCCATAGGCCACATTGATATGCAGATTCATTCCGGCTTTGTTGGCCAGGGCCCGGAAGAATTCCTTGGCGAGTCCGGCATCGAAAATGCTGCCGGGTCCGGTGGTGGCCGGCACATTATAGACGATGAAAGGACGATTGGACAGATCCACGGTCACGGCGGCCAGGGCTTCATCCATGGGCACGACCGCCTGCCCGTAGCGGACGATACCCCGCCGGTCACCCAGGGCCTGGCTTAGAGATTCGCCCAGTACGAGGCCGATGTCCTCAACGGTATGATGGGCATCCACTTCCAGGTCGCCCCGGGCCTGCAGCGTCAGGTCAAAAAAGCCGTGGGCGGAAAAAAGGGTCAGCATATGATCCAGGAAACCGATTCCGGTGTCGATCTGCCGTTGACCGGTTCCGTCAATATCTAAAGACAACTGTATCTGGGTCTCTTTGGTCTTGCGTTCTATTTCGGCCTTTCTCTGCATCACCGTCTTTCCTTTCATCATTAGAAACATACCGCAGTTATCCGGTGCTTATTCCCATCCATTAATCTATAATGGATCCGGCACCGATACCTACCTTATTGTTTCTAATATATATGGTTTCACCGAATTGTGCCATAAAGATTTCCGGTATGCAAGTGCCCACGTGCAACGACTCACCGAAGCCTAAAAAAACATTGCCTTTCCATTGAAAAGATGGTCTGGATGCTAAACTTAAACAGGTACAGGCTTTACAGCGCGCTACCCGGAGAACCCCTATGTTAAACAAAAAAATCGTTTTATCGGATGCTTATAAACAATTTACCCTTGATCAGGATAAAATAATGGCACCGGCTGAAACCGTCAAGCGGGTACGGGCCAAATTCGAATCCCTTGATCTTGATATTCTGGAGTCCACCCGGCGAATTGACAACGGCCGCCTGGACATCCCGGTTTTTTTCAGTCGCTGCGGCAAGGATGCCCGCGCCCGGACAGGTACGACGAAACAGATGGGCAAAGGCGCCACGCCCGAGCAGGCCGAAGCCAGCGCCGTCATGGAACTGGTGGAGCGTTTCAGTTTTTTTTCATTCTGTCATGATCCGGCCAATTTTTTCACAGACACTTATAGGAACTTAAAAGCGGACGCGCTGCCTTTTGACCAGATTGCCCGGTCGGTGCATGACACCTCCGACGAGTTGGATATTACCCGGTCTATCTTTGAAACGCTGCCGCTCAAATGGACCACCGGGTATAACCTCTCCCAGGACCGGCCGGTGCTGATCCCCTTTGACTGGTTTTATATGATCAATGAATTCAACGGTCCCTCATCCGGAAACTGTGTGGAAGAAGCCATCAGCCAGGGTATTTGCGAAATCGTGGAACGGCATGTCTCCTCCGTTATCAGTCGCGGGCAGCTTCAAGTGCCGCGGATAAGGCCGGAATCGGCTACTGATCCGGCCGTAAAGGAGATGCTGGCGAAATATGAACGCGCGGGAATTCGACTGTTCATATCGGACTTTTCACTGGATACCGGGATTCCTACCGTGGGTGTGCTGGCCTACGACCCGGCTACATTTCCCGCCGAAAGTGAAATCGTCTGGACCGCCGGCACGACCCCGGATCCCGAAAAAGCCCTGAGCCGCACCCTCACCGAAGTCGCCCAGCTGGCCGGCGATTTCAACACCGGGGCCAATTTCGTGGCCAGCGGCCTGCCCAAGTTTACCCGGCTTGAGACCGCCGACTTCATTACCGCGGAAGAAAACTTCGTCGACATCGGAGATCTTCCCGACCTCTCGGATAATAATATCAAGGCAGAGGTTTACAACCTGCTCGGGGCCCTGTCTGAAAACGATATGCAGGCCATTTTAATTGACACCATGCACGCCCGGCTCGAGATCCCGGCCTTTTACACCATCATCCCCGGGGCCCATTTCCGGGAGAGAGCCCATGGGACCAGTGTCGGTATGTTCTCCGCCAAATTTATAGCCGAAAACAACCCGCCGGAGACCGCCATCAAACTGATAGGCGAATTCGACCGCAAACTGCCCGGCAAATATTATAACCAGTTTTATCTGGGTCTTTGCCAGCTGGCGGCCGGCTTACCGCCCCAGGCCCTGGCATCTCTGGAAAAAGCCCTGGACCTGAACCCCACCCGGCAGGACGTTCCCAGTATCTATTCCTATATGGGGCAAAGCCTTAAAGAGATGGAGCGCTATACCGACGCGCTGGCGATCCTGCAAAAAGGGGCCGCAGTGGATGATGAACGTACTGACATTTACAACTTGATGGGCTTTTGCCATTTCAAACTCAAAGCCCACAAGGAGGCTATCCGGTGTTTTAAAAAGGTCATTGAGCTGAATCCGGGATCGGCCATCGATTATGCCAACATCGCATCCAATTACCGGGACCTGGGTAAAACAGACCCGGCCATTGAATACTATGAAACCGCCCTGGCCCTTGACCCGACCCTTGATTTTGCCCTGGAGAACCTGATGAAACTTCAGGAAGAAAAGAAGAAATGGTAGATAAAGATTGAACTTCGAACATTGAACATCGAACGTTCAACTTTGAATAAGGTAAAAACCGTGATCTAATTGGCCGCCGCAGGCGACCACAGTTCAAAGTTCAATGTTCAACGTTCGATGTTGGACGTTCAATTTTTTATGCAGTCCTACCCCAAAAGCTCCTCCGCCAAACCCTGGTAGTCCGCGGCTCCGGAACTGCTTTTTCGAAAATGCATGACCGGCATACCCGCGTTGGCGCTCTCCGCGATAGTGGTGTTTATCCGAATAATTGAAAAGCAGATAAGGTCGCGGTAGCGCTGGTCTGTTCTGAGTTTTTCCAGTATTTCGTGGCTGACCCGGGTGCGCTGATCAAAAAAGGTGGGCACGATACCCTTCACTTCGAGTCCAGCGTTTATTTCATCCTGCACAACCTCAATGGTGTCGAAGAGGTTTTCCAGGGCCGCGTAGGCATACGGGTGGGTCTGACAGGGGACCAGAACTTCGGTCGCGAATGTAAACACGTTCACCGTGAGCAGGGAGAGGCTGGGGGGCGTGTCCATGATGATAAAATCGTATGTATCCCGGATTCCCGCCAGGGCCCGCTTCAGTCGGTTCTCCCGCCCGTACTCGTTTACCAGCTCTATGTCGGCCCCGGCCAGTTCCGAATCGGAGGGCAGCAGATCCAGGCCTTTCCAGGCGGTCTTGACAATGGCTTTTCCGGCATCCGGAGACTTGTGGTTTTTAATAATGTCGTAGGTGGACGGCATGCCGTCGGCCAGCGTAACCCCGAGTCCGCGGGTCGCATTGGCCTGTGGATCCATGTCGACCACCAGGACCTTTTTACCCAGGCCGGCCAGGGCCGCGGCCAGATTTATAACCGTTACCGTTTTGCCGACCCCGCCCTTCTCATTGGCCACCGCCACATTTCTCGTGTTCACAGGTTCCTCCTTAAGGGTCTTGTTAAATCAAAAAATGAATCACAAATAGAGATATCGTTCTTTATTCATCTTATTTGTGAGACGTAACACTATATAGCTACCTGTTCCATCCGGTCTCTGGCCTTTTCGATTTCGAGTTGAATTTTCTGCAGCTCCGCGGTGGTTTTATCCATCAGGGCGATCATCTGCTCCCGCTGGTCGCCCCGGGTTTCCATCACCCCGGTCAACTCGGTCAGATCCGTATCATAGGCCCGCAGCCTTTCCAGCAGCGTTCGGTGAAGGTGGGCTGTCGCAAAATCCACCAGTTTAAAGGCGTACTGGAACTTAAAATTCTCCCGGTAATTTTTAAAATGAAAAATAAGGGCCGCTTCGGTTTCACCCTTCATCCGCTTGACGCCGTCTGCCAGGGCCAGCATCTGTTCTTCCTGTTCATTTTTAAGCGGCTTTTTAAATGCCTTTTTAAACAACTTCAGCACGCTGTACACCCCCAACCGCACCACTGCCTCGGTCCTGACCTTAGCCGAATACCGCATGCTTGTGGCGGCTGAGGGCAGCTTTAAACCGGCCGTCTTTTTAACTTCTTCAAGATCCAGCAACGTTTGGTGTTCCTCGTCGGCACGGGCCAGCTTGTCACCGTTCATGGCGCTGTGATATTCCGCAATGGCATCCATGGCCATGGACTGGTAGGGTTCCGCCACCGCGGCAAGGTCCGCGCTGATTTTCTTTTCGGTTTGGGCCGTAAAGCTGACGACTTCTGGATTTATGGTCTCGGCCATAAACGTATCCAGGGTCTGTCTGAATTCCTGGAATACCTGGTAAAGCGTGCTTGAAAACCCGGAAGACGCCAGGCTGTCCGTATAGTTGTCGAAGACGATGTTGAATTGCCGGATAGTATCCAGGGTGGCTTGCAGCATACTGCCCGGCCGGGTGTTGAAAAATCGGTCTATGTCTATCCTGATCTCTTTCTTTATCTTGCCGGCCGCACCACCCAGGGTGCTGTTTATCAGTTCTTTTATCTGGTTCATCCGCTTCTGGTGGTGGTCGATTTTGCGCAGCAGATCCGCGACCCCGTCCGCGTCTTCGGACATCAGTTCCCGGTTGGTCCACAACCACCGATCCATTCCGGACGTCATCACCGCCATACGTTCAAGATGATTCTTCAACAGAAGAAAAAACCGTTCCCGGGTGAGCTTGCCGTGAAAGGCCTTTTCAAAGCGGCGGGTTTCTTTATCTGAAAGGGCCACGAACTGCGCCTCGCTCTGCCACTGCAGCAGGCGGGCCCGATCTTTCTCCGGCAGCTGTTTTTCAGGCAGGGCCGCAAAAAGATTGTAAAGGGCGGAAAGGGTAAAGACCTCTGGTTCGGGCTTTATCAGGGCAAGTTCCTGTCGCACCCGGTCAACCAGGGCCTCAAGGTCAGCGGTGGACTCGTGTTCGCTGAAATCGCAGTTGACCACGAACAGGGTGTTGTCGATAATCCCCATCTTCTTGATGGTGGATAAAAACCGGATGTCCGCCTGCCGCAGGCCGGTGCGGCTGCTGACAACATACACCAGCATATGGGTCCGCAGGAGATAGTCCTGAATCATGGCCAGGTGCATGGGGTTGGGTGAATCACTCCCCTGGCAGTCGGCAATCTCAATGGTGCGGTCAATCCGGGTGTGGCTGATCTCCAATTCAACATCTTTGAGGTAAACCGCCAGTTCATCGTTGCCCACGTATTCCCGGTGGCGGGCAAAATCTTTGTCGCCGAATTCAGTGGTGTTGGAGTCCGGCGTAATAATATCGCTGACGCTTTGATACCCCTGGTGATAAAGGGCGGGCAGGATGCTGTTTGCATTCCGGGTCCCGTCGGTGATGAGTTGATCGTTGCTGAGTTCCTCCAGGGCGTCCGCAAGCGCCTGCCGGTCTTTTTCACGACGGATATCAAAGGCCTTGCCATCATCCCGGGCTTCCCAGGACAGCAGCATGGTCAGGGACTGGTCAAGGTCCGCATTGATTTCATCCCAGTCTTTAAAATAGAGAATCGCCTTTAGCTTCTGCCCGCTGCGGATCCGTGTGACAATGGAGGTGACCACCCCCGCCCCCCGCTTCAAAAAATCACCGCCGAAAAGGGCGTTGGTAAAGGTGCTCTTGCCCGATTTAATCGGGCCGACCACCGCCACCCGGATAGTTTCTTCGCTTATCTGCTGATGAATGTCGCCGCAGGCCGCCTGCCAGGCATCAAAACGTTCAGCGTCCATTTCAACCTGGTCCTGGATGTTGTCCAGTATCGACACCAGGGATTCATTGATTTCCAGCAGCTGTTGTTTCAGTTCGGTATAGATAGCGTTCATGGTAACTTTGTAAAAAAATGGGGTATTGATAGCCAGACGGTCGGTTGATTACCTGTCAGGCGCTTTTATTACACCGGTGATGAGAAATTGTCAAAACCATTCCATACGGCCCTGGCTTGCAGGGCCAACCCCGGCAAAGCACACATAGTCCGTTGTAAAATCTATGATTTTGTGTTAACTTAAGATTTACGCGGTTCGTCAGCGTCCGGTTCGAGCGACCCATCGGAATAATAAACCGCGCAAAAAGAGGCCTGCACAACCACCTGTAAAACGGTTGATACCGGTCAACCGCACAGCGGGGCAACCAGAAAAACTCGGCAGCACCTTCATTTAAACTTGCTGAAGCGCATCGTCAGGCTGGCAGTTTAAGGACCAAAATAACAAAGTAGATCCCATGTCTGAAAAGAATCCCGAATGCCCGCTGTACAACCCCCTCAACTGCAAGGAATACTACAATCCCAAGCTATGCGCCTTCGCCAAGAAGGACAAAATCTGCCTCAAGAAAAAAACCAAATCAAAGCCAAAAACAGAACCCAAAGAAGAACCTGAAAAAGAAGAGTCGGAAAAGAAGTAGCAGCACCTCCTCGGACCTGGTCTATCGTTGGCACGCAACTCTATTTCCCGAAATACCCGAGATTGTCAATCCAGTCTATTAAACCGAAAAATCAGGTTAGTTAAGCAGTTGGGGAATTTTTCCTTAAGCCCCTGTCATTCCTGCGAAGGCCGGGTACGCCGTGTCGAATTTCAAGCCGACCGGCGCAACCGCAGCGCTATCCAGCCTGTCACTTTGGGAATACTCTGGATGCCGGCCCCCGCTGTCATGACGACGAAAACACCCCGCACCTGAGTTAGTTTAAACATCCAAGAAACGGTATCCTACCCAAAAACCGGGAAGCCGCTATCAGACGCCCGCATTGGGTTAAAGACCAAGGCGGAGCGGAAAGTTCAACCGGAGGAATATTGAAATATTTCGAGGATTGGACTTTGCGCTCCAACGCCGGTATTTGGCCCAATGCGGGCGTCTGATAGCGGCTTCAGGCGTGACCGGCGGTGTCCGACAGCAACGCCGGATCCACCCCCATCTGCCGCAGCGCGCTCTCCCAGCGCATGGAAACATCCGTATTAAAAATGATATCGCTATGGGCAACCCCGGTCAGCCAGGCATTGTCACGCAGTTCATCTTCCAGTTGCCCCGGGCCCCACCCGGCACATCCCAGGGCTATTAGATAATCTGCCGGCCCCTCGCCTTTGGCAATGGCTGCCAGGATATCAATCGTGTTGCTGATGGCCAGGGATTCGGAAATCGGCAGGCAGCCCTGCCACTCGAAAGGTTGGCCGTGCAGAATGAAGACTTCATCCATATGCACCGGTCCGCCGATATGAATCGGTATCTTCTCCGCAGCGACCGTGACATCCAGTTTCAGCTCGGTGAAAATATCGCCGGCTGAAAGCAGGGCGTGCAGGCGGTTTACGATGACCCCCAGGGCACCCTGATCGTTATGCTCAGAAATGCAGGTGACCGTCTGGAAGAAGTTCGGATCCGCCAGGGCCGGCATCGCCACTACAAACTGTCCTGAGAGAGATTCGGTGTCGCTTATAGTCATGATTATTCCGGTTTACCCTACGACAAGTGCCTATAAGCGGTTTCAAAACCTCCCCGCGGTCCCAATCTCTGCGTTGGGCGTAAAATTCAAATCCTCGAAATACTGGAGTATTCCTCCGGTTTGAATGTTTCGCCCGCCTTGACCTTGAACCCGATTGAAGGTTTTGAAACCACTTCTAAAGTGAGCTAAAATCTATCGTTTCATCTTGATATCTGTCAAATCTACCGGAAAAACTGGGCGATCTTTTCGACCGTGAAAGCCTGCTGGTCCGCGGTGAGCTCCGGGAATATGGGCAGGGCCAGCGTCTTGGCGGCCGCCTGCTCCGCTATGGGGAAATCACCGGCATTATAGCCAAGCCCGGCAAAGCATGCCTGCAGGTGCAGCGGCACCGGGTAGTAGACTTCGGTCCCGATGCCCGCGTCCTGGAGAAAAGCCCGCAATTCGTCCCTTTTTTCGGGAACCGCGATGACAAACTGGTTGTAAATATGCCGATCTTCTTTTTCAACCGGCAATCTTAAAACCGAATCCATACCGAAGGCCTGCAGCAGTTCCCGGTATACGGTGGCATTGCTTCTGCGCCCGGCAGTCCACGCATCCAGGTGCTTGAGCTTAATGGACACAATCGCCGCCTGCAGGGCATCCAGCCGGAAGTTGCCGCCAATGATGTGATGGTAATATTTGGGCTCAGCCCCGTGATTTCTTAGAATACGCAGGGTTTCCCACCGCTCACGGTTATCGGTCGTAACGATACCGCCATCCCCGAAAGCCCCCAGGTTTTTGGAAGGAAAGAAGGAAAAGCAGCCATAGCTGCCCATGGAACCGGCGCGGCTGCCGCGATACTCGGCCCCAATGGCCTGGGCCGCGTCTTCAATAACCGCCAGATTGCGGTCTCCGGCAATCGCCGATATCGGATCCATGTCGGCACATTGTCCGTAAAGATGCACTGGAATAATGGCCCTGACCTTTTCACACTGATCGTCGGTCATATCTTCCAGGGTCCGTTCTATCAGAGCGGGATCGATGTTATAGGTATCCGGATCTATATCGACGAAAACCGGCCGGGCCCCCACCCGGGCGACGGCCCCGGCAGTCGCAAAGAAGGTATAAGGGGTGGTAATAACCAGGTCACCGGGCCCCACTTCCAGGGCCATGAGGGCAATGATCAGGGCGTCGGAACCGGATGACACCCCGGTGGCAAACCCGGTGTTGCAGTAGGCTGCGATTTCTTTCTCGAGTTGTTCGACATGCGGCCCCAGGATAAAGTATTGGGAAGTATAGATCTCATCGGTAACGGCCAGAACTTCTTTCCGGATAGCGGCATATTGCTTTTTCAGATCCAATAATGGTACTTGCATGGTGATCCTTTCAATTCACTCGTACTTTTTTTCAACCCAGCTTTCGGGGTTCATATGAAACATCTCAAAAATCAGGATCGCCACCGGGATCGATTCCGGCAGCAGTGGTAATGCTCATTCTTCTCGATCCCGATTTCGATTTTGATTTCGATTTCGAGATTGCTTTCCAACATGCAACCTTAAAGCCGAATTTTTAATCCTTAAACCCTATCACCCCTCCGTCATCCGGCGACGGCACAGGATGGTACCGGTTGCACGTTGCATGTGGGCCTCTAACCGTAACGGCGCCCCTTTCCGTTGCCGCCATTTCCATTGGCGACCGGTATCTGGCTGCATTCAGTCGTCACCGCGCTGTATCCCAGCAGACCGTTTATCTCTCTTTCCATTACACGACCCGGCCGGATGCGCACCGACTCGGGAAGCGCCACGACGGCTTCAGCCTGCCCGGCCTGATAAAAGTGCAAATAACCTTTACAGGTGCCCGGGTAGCGCGTGAACACGGCGTTCAACTGCTCGAGCTGATCCCGATCACTTTTGGCCAGATCTATCTTGAAATGGACGCTGGCCGTCCAGTTTTCCGCGGCCTTTTCCATGGGAATAATCTTATCGGCCAGGATCTTGACCCCGCTCTCTTCTTTCTGGACCTGTCCCTGCACCAGAATCGGCTTATCGTTGACAATGAGATCACCGGCCGCCGCGTAGGCTTCCGGAAAAACAACCACCTCAACGCTGCCGTGCAGGTCCGCCACGGTCACAAAGGCCATCAGATCGCCCTTGCGGGTCCGGAGCACCCGACTGGCGCTGACCAGGCCGCCGATCCTGACCGGGGCTTTATCATTGATCTCCTGGATGGCGAGCGCATCGGTGTTGGTAAACTGCTCCAGGGTGTTCTCAAACCTTGAAAGGGGATGACCGGTTATGTAGAACCCCAAAGATTCTTTTTCAAAAGCGAGCAGTTGTTTCTCTTCCCATTCGGTAATTTCGGGCATGGTGGGCCGGTTGATCGGCTCTTCATCACCGCCACCCGTGTCGAACAGGCCCATCTGGGGATCCATTTTCTTTTTCTGGACCAGCTGTCCGTAATCCAGCGCATCCTCCAGGGCCGCCATCATCCGGGCCCGGGGGGCCCCGGTGGAGTCAAAGGCCCCGCAGCGAATGAGGCTCTCGATGACCCGCTTGTTGACTTTGCGCAGGTCAACCCGTTCGCAAAATTCAAAAAGCGAGGCGAAATCGCCACCCTCCTCGCGGGCTTCCAGAATAGATTCGATGGCGCCCTCACCCACATTCTTGACCGCCACCATCCCGAAACGGATCCTCCCCTCGTGAACGCTGAATTCCAGCCCGCTGGAATTGATGTCCGGGGGCCGCACCTCAATGGCATGGCTCCGGCATTCGGCAATGAATTTCACCACACCGTCGATGGAGTGCATTTCACTGGTGAGCAGCGCGGCCATGAACTCCACCGGAAAATGGGCCTTGAGGTAGGCGGTCTGAAACGCGATCAGGGCGTAGGCGGCACTGTGCGACTTATTGAATCCATAACCCCCGAACTTTTCCATCAGGTCGAAAATCTTTTTAGCCGTGTCAGCCGGGGCGTTGTTGGCCACGGCACCGTCAATAAACCGCTGCCGGTGTTCGGCCATTTTTTCAACGATCTTCTTGCCCATGGCCTTACGCAGCCCGTCTGCTTCAGCCATGCTGTAGCTGGCCAGGGCGCCGGCGATTTTCATGACCTGTTCCTGGTAAAGGATAACGCCGTAGGTCTCCTCCAGGATGGGTTCGAGCGCGGGCAGATCGTATTTTACTTCTCTGCGTCCGTGTTTGCGCTCCACGAAATCATCCACCATTCCACTACCCATGGGACCGGGGCGATAAAGGGCCACCAGCGCGGTTACATCCCCAAAACTATTCGGCTTCAGGCGCACCAGCAGGTCCTTCATCCCGGAGCTCTCCAGCTGAAATACACCGGTGGTATCGCCCGCGCAGAGCAATTCGTAGGTCTTTGAATCGGAAAAATCCAGGTCGGTGATATCCGGCGGCGTCTTGCCCTGGGCCGCAATCAGTTTCAGGGCCTTGTCGATAACGGTCAGGTTGCGCAACCCGAGAAAATCGAATTTTACCAGGCCGATCTGCTCGACCCGTTTCATGTCAAGCTGGGTGACAACCTCCCCCTTTTTCCCCCGGTACAGCGGCAGGTATTCCACCAGGGGCTGATCGCCGATCACCACACCGGCGGCGTGGGTGGACGCATGTCGCGGCAGGCCTTCCAGGGTTCGGCAGATGTTGATGAGTTCACCCACCATGGGATTTTCAGCCGCCATCCGGGCGAGCTTGGGCTCCTGTTCGAGCGCTTCATCGAGACTGATGTTGAGCACGTCCGGCACCAGTTTGGCGATGACATCGACTTCGGCCAGGGGAATATCCAGGGCCCGGCCCACATCCCGGAGCACGGCGCGGGTTTTCAGTTTCCCGAACGTGATGATCTGGGCCACGTAATCGCCCCCGCCATAGCGGTCCACCACGTATTTAAACACCTTCTCCCGGCCGTTGATGCAAAAATCCACATCAATATCCGGCATGCTGATGCGGGCGGGGTTGAGGAACCTTTCAAAGATCAGGCCGTGCTCGATGGGGTCCAGGTCGGTGATGCCCAGCGAGTAGGCCACGATACTGCCGGCGGCGGATCCGCGGCCGGGACCAATGGGCACCCCGTTTTCCTTACCGAACTTGATAAAGTCGGCCACGATGAGGAAATACCCGGGAAACTCCATGTCGTTGATGACCTTGATTTCATAATCCAGCCGTTCCCGGTAAATTGTTTCATCAATACCCGGGTTTTTTGATTTCACTTTTGCCAGGGTAGCTTCAAAACCGGCCCGGGCCCGCTGCTCGAAAAGCTCGGCGGCCGTCTGCTCGGAATCGGCTTCGAACTTCGGAAAATGGTAGGTGTTGAAATCAAATTCGATCTGACAACGGGCGGCTATATCCACGGTGTTGGCCAGGGCACCGGGATAATCAACGAAAGAGGCCTGCATCTCATCCGGAGACTTGAAATAGAGCTGATCCGTCCTGAATTTGAAACGGCCGGGATCATTCATGGTCTTACCGGTCTGGACACACAACAGGACTTCGTGCGCCCTGGCGTCTTCCCGGTCAAGATAGTGACAGTCATTACTGGCCACCAGGGGTATGGACAGGCGCGCGCTCATATCCCTGAGCGCCTGGTTCACCTTATCCTGGATCTCGATGCCGTTGTTCTGCACCTCCAGGAAAAAATTATTCTCGCCAAACACATTCTGGTACCAGCGGGCCGCCTCATCGGCCTTTTCATAGGCATTATTTATTATCAACCGCGGGATCTTACCCTGCAGGCAGGCTGACAGGGCAATCAGCCCGTCGCTGTGCGCCGCCAGGATCTCTGTGTCTATGCGTGGCTTATAATAAAATCCTTCCAGTTGGGCGGCAGTGGCAAGCTTACACAGATTGCGGTAACCGGCCTGGTTTTCAGCGAGCAGCACCAGGTGGTTCAGGGCTCTGGCATCATGGCTGGTCTTGTCCGTCATCCGGCGCGGGGCCACATAGCATTCGCAACCGATAATGGGTTTGATCCCTGACTTGAGCGCCTTCTCGTAGAATTCGACCGTGCCGAACATGGTGCCGTGATCGGTGATGGCCACCGTATCCATTGAATAATCCCGGACCCGCTGCAGCAGTGGATCCAAACGGATAGCGCCATCTAACAGGCTGTACTGGGTGTGCACATGCAGGTGTACGAATGGGGGGGCTGAAGGCGTCATTAATTAAGTCCGGACCTGGTCAGAATCTCTCCGGGGTCCTGTATATTATACCGGTTGTAACCGAAATGTTCCGATATCCTGTCACTCTGAGCGTAGCGAAGAGTCTCCCACACGGGAAGGTGGTGTTTCATTGAGGGGGATTCTTCGTCGCTACTCTCCTCAGAATGACAAAATAAACCAATAAGAACTTTTTTGCAGGAAAGGCATTCTGCCAAACGTAATAGACAAACAGCCTTCCGGAAACCAATCCAAAATCAGATTTGAGTTGGCGTCTCTACTCGAGGCGGTAATTCGGCGCCTCCTTCGTAATGATGACATCGTGGACGTGACTTTCGCGCATACCGGCGGAACTGATCTTACAGAATCGGGCTTTCTCCCGCAATTCCGCCATACTCCGGCAGCCAACGTAGCCCATCCCCGCTTTAAGTCCACCGATAAGCTGGTGAATATTCTCGGAAAGCAGCCCCCGGAACGGGACGCGTCCCACAATACCTTCGGGCACCAGCTTGTCGTCAGCTTCCTGCTCGGTCTGGTAGTAGCGGTCCTTGCTCCCCTTTTTCATCGCTTCAAGGGACCCCATGCCCCGGTAGACCTTGTAACTCCGGCCCTGGTAGAGAATCAGCTCCCCGGGGCTTTCCTCTGTCCCGGCAAACAGTCCGCCGATCATCACGCAATGGGCACCGGCGCCGATGGCTTTGGTGATATCCCCGGAAAATTTGATACCGCCGTCAGCGATAAGGGGCACGCCGTTTTTATCCGCCACTTCCCGGCAGCTCATAATGGCGGAGACCTGGGGAACCCCGATACCGGCTACAATCCGGGTCGTACAGATGGAACCGGGACCGATCCCGATCTTGACACCATCCACGCCGGCCTTTATGAGATCTTCAGCACCCACCGCGGTGCCGACGTTGCCGGCGATCAATTCGATATTGGGAAAATCACTTTTGAGTTTCTTAACGGCATCTATGACATTTTTGGAGTGGCCGTGGGACGTGTCGATAAGAACGACATCGGCGCCTTCACCCAGAACAGCCTGGGCCCGCTCCATCATATCCACCCCAACCCCAATCGCCGCCCCGGCCCGCAGGCGGCCCATGCTGTCCTTGCAGGCGTTGGGATATTTCCTTATTTTTTCAATATCTTTGATGGTGATCATACCGGTGAGCCGGCCGCCGGCATCTACCACCAGCAGCTTTTCGATCCGGTGCTTGTGCAGCATCTGTTTGGAATCTTCCAGGGAAATCCCTTCGCTCACGGTGATCAGGTTTTCGCTGGTCATAACTTCAGAAATTTTTTTCTCCAGATGGGTCTCAAAGCGTAAATCCCGGTTGGTAACGATCCCTACAAGTTGGTTGTCCGCAATCACCGGCACACCTGAAATCCGGTACTGCTTCATAAGGTTCAGCACCTTGTGAATCGGCTGGTCGGGATGAATGGTAACCGGGTCGATAATCATGCCGCTTTCGGATTTTTTAACTTTCCCCACTTCCGCGGCCTGGGCGGCAATATCCATATTGCGATGAATAAATCCCAGCCCCCCTTCACGGGCCATGCTGATGGCAGCCCGGGACTCGGTAACCGTATCCATGGCGGCACTGACAATGGGAATACTGAGGGAGATCTTGCGGGTTAGCTGGGTGCCGGTGTCAGCATCCTTGGGAAGCACGTCAGAGTAGTTCGGTACCAGCAGGACATCATCAAAAGAGTATGACTCTTCCGGTGGGATTGTATTCATCAAATACCTCCAGGTGGATTTGTGCATGCAATGGGAAAGCAGCGGTCCGGGCCACCCGCCGCAGGCAGCTTGTCACCGAGTCCGACTGATTTCTGTGGCTCCGCTCATATTGCGGGTTCAGGTGAATTCGGACGGTTAAATCTGCCCATTGAGACGCCCGTAATAATGACCACAATAAATATCAGATGACCCGGGCTTTATCAATCATTTATTTAATTAGAAACACACCGAGGTTCAACCGGTGCATATATCCTTTTGCGTCTGAAACAAAATTCGCATCGACACCTTTCTCACTGTTTCTAATGAATATGCGTTTAAACATCTGATTGATCGCACATACACATCGCGAGTATCGGCATTGTAAATATTTACCCTGAATATTTTTATAAATTTTCATCGGTACCCATTGAATATGGGATGAAAAGTTCAAGTTCATCCGGTGCAATCGGCTACATGGTAACCGGACCATTGTGAAAATTTATTACGCTATTGAAATAACAAAATAAATGACATAAGAGTACCTTCTTGGTAATGGATGTCATCTCAAAAAATGACTTTGGAAAGATAAATTAAGCGATGCTTTTACACATAAACCCGGACAATCCCCAACAGCGCCTGATTGACCAGGTGGTGGACATCCTGAAACGTGGGGGCATTATTGCCTACCCGACCGATACGTACTATGGCATCGGCTGCGACATCATGAATAAAAAAGCCATCGAGCGTATTTACCAGCTGCGGCAGCGCGCCAAAAAAAAGCCTTTCAGCTTCATCTGTTCCAGCCTGAAAAATATCAGCCACTACGCGAAAGTCACCAATTATGCCTATAAAAACATGCGGCGGCTGCTGCCCGGGCCCTACACGTTTGTCCTCGCAGGTTCCAAGCTGGTACCGAAAATAATGCTTACCAAACGGAAAACCGCGGGTATCCGGGTCCCGGACAACCGGATCTGCATGGCGCTGGTGGAAGCCCTGGGCAATCCGATTCTGTCGACCAGTGCCAAGGCTCCGGATGGATCCATTTTTTACGATGCGTCTCTCATCCACGAGCATTTCAACAACCGGCTTGATGCAGTCATAGACGGAGGGTACGTCCCCGGTCAGCCTTCGAGCGTCGTTGCCATCATCGATGATTCCCCGGAGATTATCCGGGAAGGTGTGGGGGATGTGAGTATCTTCAAGTACTGATGAATTCGTAGAAAGCCGAATTCATCGGTTTTACGTGTTAGGTTTTAGGTGTTAGGAATTAATAAAACACTTTCAAAAGCGCGTAGCGCTTCCTCACTTGGACATTGGACATTCCTTGTTGGGTATTGGATATTTGTTTCAACCTTGCGAGTCAGCTTCCGGTGATGGGAGTGCTAAATGGCAATTAGTTCAGAGGTTGGGTCGTTTTGGTCGTCATGCCGGCGGAGGCCGGCATCCAGATTCTTTATATCAAATTCGCTGGATTCTGGCCTTCGCCGGAATGACAGGGTCTTAGATAAAAAACTCCGTGACTGCTCTACTATTTGACCTCCGGGCGATAGACTGCCTCCGCCGCCAGTTCGCCCTTCAGAAGACGGACCAGATACGCTTTAAGGGAAGTCCCCAACAGGTAATCCAGCAGGGAAAATTCGTCGGCCCCCACGTAAATCGTCGCGACCTTGCCTTCAATACCACCCAACCGACCGGCCCACTCGATGGCATCCTCAATATTTCCGAGGCGGTCGATCAGACCCAGTTCCAGAGACTCTTCGCCCGTATAGATACGGCCGTCAGCCAGCGTCGCGACTTTTTCCGGGTCCATCCGGCGGCCGTCCACGATATCCTTGATGAACTGGTGATGAATTTTAGCCGTAAACCCTTCCAGCATTTCCTTCTCCGATGCCGTCATCTCACGCACCGGAGACCCGGTATCCTTATAGGTCCCGCTTTTTACCACCACGGGAACCAGGCCGATTTTATCCAGCAACGCCCGGTAGTTGGTATAGGCCATGATGACACCGATACTGCCGGTGATGGTGCCCGGGCTGGCAATAATGCCGTCCGCGGCCGCAGCAATGTAGTAACCGCCTGAAGCCGCCACAGCACCCATGGATGCAACCACCTTTTTCAAGGGTACGGTTTTTCTGATCTCGCGGTAAATTTCCTGGGAAGGGGCGACCGCCCCGCCGGGGGAGTCAATCCGCACCACGATGGCCTTAATGGACTCTTCTTCGCGCAGCTGCTTGATCTGGTCTATGGCATCGCGCGCATCGACAATGACCCCGGATATTTCCACAACCCCGACCTTTTCACCGAAATCAAACTCAGCCGAGTCGCCGCCCAGCATGAACAGGCCGGACAACCCGAGGGTGGTCGCCGCCGTAAGGGCGGCTGCTACCAACAGAAAGAACAGGTAGGGGTGTCTGCGGGAATACATGGGACACTTCTCCAGATTCAGGTGTTCAGGTTGAAGACTGAAGGCTGAAGTAAAACCCTGAAATCCATTCTATATCAACCTATAAAAAGAAAGGCGGCGGTATCATGGCACCGCCGCCTTTCGGTTTTGAAATGACTTCGAACGTTCAACACCCGTTATTCAGCCGGTTTTTCCTCTTCAGGTTTGTCTTCCGGCTCCGGGGTGTCAGGATCTGCAGCGGTTTCGGCCACATCAGGCGCCGCGGCGGCTTCTTCCGTCTCAGCGGCTTCTTTCGGTTCAGCGGCTTCTTTCGGTTCAGCGGCTTCTTTCGGTTCAGCTGCTTCTTCCGGTTCAGCGGCCGGCTCAACAGCTTCATCCGCACCAGCCTCCCCGGCTGCGTCGGCTGCCTCGGCTTCCGGCTCTCCGGTTTCACTCAACTTGCCCTGCAGGTTCTCACGCAGGATCTCGCCGAAGGTGGAGGTGGCCGGCTTCATGTTGTTCACATATTCGCTGAGCAGGGTCTGATCATCTTCCATGTCCAGGCGTTTGATCGAAAGACCGATACGTCTTTCGTCGCTGTTAATGTTCATCACCCGGGCGGTTATCAAATCCCCGACATTGTACATGCCGACCGGGGTCTTGATCTTTTCCTTGCTGATTTCCGATACGTGCACGAGGCCTTCGATCCCCTCTTCAAGTTCAACGAAAACGCCGAAATCGGTGAGGTTCGTGATGGTCCCGGTGATCTCTTTGCCCACTTCGTACCGCAGGGCAACCGTTTTCCACGGATCTTCGGTCAGGTGTTTGATCCCCAGCGAAAAGCGTTCGTTGGCTTTTTCAATATCCAGTACGATCGCCTGGATGACCTCACCCTTCTTGTAAACTTCCGAGGGGTGCTTGATCCTTTTGGTCCAGGAGATATCGGAGATATGCACCAGGCCGTCAATCCCTTCATCGATGCCGATGAAAATACCGAAATCGGTAATGTTTTTGATTTTACCTTCAATGGTGGTACCGATGGGATATTTTTCACTGATGACATCCCACGGATTTGGCGCAACCTGTTTCATACCGAGTGATATTCTGCGGTTATCGGGCTTGATGTCCAGCACGATGGCCTCGACCTCTTCCCCTACGGTAACGATCTTGGAAGGGTGTCTCACCTTGCGGGTCCATGACATTTCGGAGACATGGATCAGGCCTTCGATCCCTTCCTCGAGTTCCACGAAAGCACCGTAATCGGTCAGGCTTACAATTTTACCGGTAATGCGTGACTCTATCGGATATCTTTCCGCGGCTGTGGACCAGGGATCCGCAGTCAGCTGTTTCATGCCCAGGGATACGCGCTCTTTTTCAAGATCCAGATTCAGGATCTTCACGGTAATTTCATCCCCAATGGTGAAAAGCTCGGAGGGGTGCTTGACGCGTCCCCAGGAAATATCGGTAATATGCAAAAGACCGTCAACGCCGCCCAGGTCCACAAACACACCGTATTCGGTGATGTTCTTGACCACACCCTGCACCTCTTTACCCTCATGGATGGAGGCCAGCGTAGCCGCTCTTTTGGATTCCCGCTCTTTTTCAAGAATCACCCGGCGGGACAGAACGATATTGGACCGTTTGCGATTATATTTAAGGATCTTGAACTCAAAAGTCTGGCCGACCATCTCATCCAGGTTGCGGATGGGGCGCAGGTCAGCCTGGGAACCGGGCAGGAAGGCCTGCACGCCGATATCCACAGAAAAACCACCTTTGACCCGCGAGGTAATGACGCCCTCAACTTTTTCATCGCTGTCATAAGCCACCTTGATGGCTTCCCAGACCTTGACCTTGGCGGCTTTTTCCTTGGAAAGGACAACCACTTCATTCTCGTCGTCCCACCATTCCACCATGACTTCGACGGAATCGCCAAGATTGGCTTCGATGACACCTTCCTCATTTCTGAATTCGGTGATCCGGATCTGCCCTTCGGACTTGTAGCCGATATCCACCAGCACATAGTCTTTGTCCACGGAAATGATTTTGCCGCTTACCACTTCGCCTTCGGCGAAACGTTTAAAGCTTTCTTCCATCATCTCCATAAACATTTCCATGCTTTCTTCTTCTTCGGATTCGGCCTCCGGATTGTCTACCATGGCCTCATCTTCCATCTCTGTCTGCTTTACATCTTCTGTTGAATTGTTTGTTTCTGAATTTTCCATTAAACGATTGTCCCCCTTAGCCTATTTTTATTTGCCGTGTTCGTTCATCGGCATAACGGGTCTACGTATCAGACCCAATTATAAAATACAATGGTTAAGACGAAATAATTTAAAAATAAGGTGCTTCTCTCAATGAGTTGGGAGAAAGGGTCCAAGGGGTCCCGGGTTCAAGGATCCACCCCTTGAATCCTTGAACCCTTCATTTAGATCAACTCTTTTGGAGATGATCCAAAAAAAGAACCCCGCTCGGATGAGCAGGGCCGGGTGGTGCCGTTAGGAACTATTTGTATTTAAAACTAGAAGCTATCTCAAAAATGGATTTTGGTCCAAGGTCAAGGCGGATGTGAATATCAAACCGGAGGAATACATCAGGTATTTCGAGGATTTGATATTCGCACCCAACGCCGAGATTGGGGCAAAAGACTTTTTTGAGATAGCTTCTGGTAGTTAACAGGCATCCTGGATCCTGGCCATCATCTGCTGAATGACGGCGTCAACCGACAGCCGGGTGGAATCAATTCGCAGGGCATCCGGTGCGGGTTTCAAGGGTGCCAATTCCCGGGAACTGTCATCCCGGTCACGTTTTTGCATATCCCGGGTAACCTCATCCAGCGTCTGGCCGGCATCCTTGGGCAGCTCCGTAAAACGCCTTTGTGATCGGGTGGCGACATCCGCGTCCAGAAAAAATTTTACGTCCGCGTCCGGAAAAACAACCGTACCCATATCCCGGCCTTCAAACACGGCTGATTTCTCCCGGCCGAGATCCTTTTGAACCTTCAGCAGGAACTGCCTTACCACCGGCCGGGCGGATGCAGCAGAGGCCATCATGGTCACCGCGGGCGTGCGGATCAGACTGGATATATCCCGGCCATTGGCCATCAGGCTCACCCCGTCCGCATGCCGGGTAAAACGCAGCTCCAGCTCACCGCACAACGCCGCGAGCCCGGCATCGTCATCTGCCGCAAGCCCCCTTTCCAGGGCATGCAGGGCCACGGCCCGGTAAAGTGCGCCGGTATCGATGTACCGGTATCCCAGTTCGTCGGCCAGGGCCCGGCTCACCGTGGTCTTCCCTGCTCCGGCCGGGCCGTCAATGGTGATGAGAAGAGGTTTCAAAATAAGGATCGTCTCCAGGTTGGCCCTATTGTTGCGCAAACGATAGCACCTTTTCTCGCGTAAGTTTCAACAGGATTCAAGGGGCCAAGGGTTCAAGGGTCCGCGTGAAATGCTTAAAACCAAATAGCCAGGATTCAACACTCCTGCAAAGCGTAGAAATATCCAGAATTTGAAAGAATGCTAAAAGTTCTATTAAAATCTGAGGGAACAAACACTTGAACCCTTGACCCCTCGGCACGGAGTGAAGCGAACGCGCTATCCCGGGACCCTTCTCTCTTAAAATTCAGAGAAGAACCCTCTATAAGCACCCACTTAGGTTGAGGAGCCATGTAAAAAGTCTTATTGCGCCGCCTTCTTGCCGGCCGCAACGGCCTCCATGTTCAGGGGAATGAGCTTGGGCTTTCTGGAAAACTCATCCTCGACGCATTTTCTGAGCATATCGAAGTCAACAACTTTGCTGCGGGCCACAAAAGCCGCCAGGGCAATGATATTAGCCGACCGGACATTACCGAGTTCCTTGGCGATATCGTTTACCGGCACCCGCAGTTCATCCACATCATCCCGCCCGGCGGGCACACTGATCAGCGTGCTGTTAACAAAGATCACCCCCCCCGGTTGTACCACCGGTGCAAATTTCTCCAGCGAGGGCCGGTTCATGGCCACCAGGTGGCGGGGGTTGCGGATGATCGGGGAACCGATGGGGCGGTCGCTGATGACCACTGTACAATAGGCGGTTCCGCCCCGCATCTCGGGTCCATAGGAAGGGATCCAGGCTACTTCGAACCCCTGCTCCATGGCCGCGTGAGCGAGAATCTTGGCACTCAGTAAAATGCCCTGGCCGCCAAACCCGGCAAACATCACTTCATTTTGCATGCTTTATCCTCCCAGCCCGGAAAATCCGGGAAAAAATCTATTCCGGTGTCTTGTATTCACCCAGCTTGTAATAATCAAGCAGGGTATCCTCAACCCAGTCCAGTGATTCCTGGGGGGTCATCCCCCAGTTGGTCGGGCAGTTGCTGACGATCTCGACGAAACTGAAACATTTGCCTTCCATCTGGTAGGTAAAGGCCTGCTTCAGGGCCTTTTTGGCCTTCATGATGTACTTGGGTTTAATGACGGTCTGCCGGACTACATATCCCGGTGTCGCCAGGGATCCAAGCAATTCGGCCATCCGTATGGGCATACCGACATCTTCTACATTGCGGCCGAACGGAGACGTCGACGTCCTCTGCTGGGGCATTGTCGTGGGTGCCATCTGGCCGCCGGTCATGCCGTAAATGGCATTGTTCACAAATATCGTCGTGAATTTCTCGCCGCGGTTGGCGGCATGCACGATCTCGCCCATGCCGATACTGGCCAGGTCGCCGTCCCCCTGGTAGGTAAATACCATCAGGTCAGGACGCACGCGCTTGATACCGGTGGCCATGGCCGGCGCCCGGCCGTGGGCGGCCTCCTGAAAATCACAATTGAAATAGTTATACGCCAGAACCGCACACCCCACCGGGGCAATCCCAACCGTACGGCCACGGATACCCAGCTCATCAATCACTTCCGCCACCAGCCGGTGAATAACACCATGGGTGCAGCCGGGACAATAGTGTGTCGGCTGATCTGAAAGCGCCTCTGGCTTTGCAAATGTCTTTCCCATTATTTTGGCTCCTTCGCTTGCGCCGTGTCTAATCAACACGGCGACCGATGATTATTATCCGATAAAAGACCTGACAGCCGCCATGACCTCTTCAGGGGTCGGGACTTCACCGCCGCATTTACCGTACCATTCGACCGGACATTTGCCGCAGACACTGCGCTCCACATCCTCCAGCATCTGCCCCATGCTCATCTCCACACTGACCGCGACCTTGCAGCCGTCCTTGCCGGCAGCCGCGTTAATGGCCTCCAGCGGGAACGGAAACAGGGTCTGGGGCCGGATCATGGCAACCTCCACGCCTTCTTTCTTAAAATTGTCGATGGCCGTACGGCAGACCCGGCTCATGGTGCCATAACTGACGATAAGCGCCTGGTAATCACTGTCGAAATTATAGGTTTTGTAACGAACCTCTTCGGCCTTCATTTTTTCATATTTGGCCCGCAGTTTGAGATTCTGGGCGTTCAGTGCCTCGGGATCCAGGTAGAGGGTCTTGAGCAGATTCCGCTCCTGGCTGCCCCGGGTATCCATTCCGTTGGTGGCCCAGTCATCCTTGTTGGAAGGCGCCGCCGTCAGATCTTCCGGGAATTCGACGGGTTCCATCATCTGTCCGATGAGCCCGTCCCCCAGAATCATGACCGGGTTACGATATTTTTCAGCCAGCGGGAACGCAGCCATCACCATTTCCACCGCTTCCTGGACACTGTCCGGCGCCATGACCAGCACGTGGTAATCGCCGTGGCCACCGCCCTTGGTGGCCTGAAAGTAGTCCCCCTGGGAAGGCAGAATCCCACCCAGGCCGGGGCCGCCGCGCATAATGTTGACAAATACCGCCGGGCATTCGCCGCAGGTAATGTAGCTGAGCGCCTCGCTCATCAGGCTGACGCCCGGGCTGGAAGAAGTCGTCATGACCCTTTCGCCGCAACCAGAGGCGCCAAAGATCATATAACCAACGGCCACTTCACTTTCGCCCTGCAGAAAAACGCCGTCGACTTCCGGCATCCGCCTTGCCAGATATTCCGCCACCTCTGACTGCGGGGTGATGGGATAGGCGAAATAGTTGAGACAGCCCGCTCGAATAGCGGCTTCGCCGATTGCTTCATTGCCTTTCATCAAAACCTTTGCCATTGTTTCCTCCGTATGATTCAGTCCACCTTTTCGTCGGCTGTCTTGGTTATGGTAATGGCCACATCCGGGCACATGATACAGCACGCGCTGCAGTGGATGCAGTCATCCGGCCGCGCCTGGAATGCCGGGAAGTATCCCTTGGCATTGACCTGGTCGGCTATTTCAAGAACCTTTTTCGGGCATACGGTGACACACAACCCGCAGCCTTTACACCTGTCGCTATCAATTACGTGCGAATACGCCATAGAATCAACTCCTTATATATTAACTATCCGGTTCTGCCGCAGCCTTCCAGGGCGGGACCATTTGCCTTTCAATCGGTAGAATCGGGCAAGTCACGCCGCTTGCCTGAACTGCAGGCATCAAATCTGCTGACGCCGTGATAAATACAACCGGCAAACCGCTGGATCGGGAAACATCCGTTACCAGTTCATACCCTTTTATGATATCATCGACAGATGTATCGTCCAGAAGGTGCGCATTACCGATCAAGCCGGTGACCTTCAACCGCGAGGCAGCCTCAATCCTCTCACGCATCACCAGGCAGCCCGCCACATCGGTGGTAAACGGCCTGAACGGATTGATCACCTGCAGCATTTCAACCGGGCTTTCTCGAAACATATCAGCCAGCGCTGCGAGGACCCGGGTCCCCACCCCGTCGCCGCCGGCATCCAGGATGGAAAGCGTGGCCGGTTTTCTAATAAGACCGCCCACTTTCGGGCTGAGAATCGGTAGATCCGCGTTGTGGTATTTCCGGGGAGGCAGGATGACTTCTATGCCGAGATCGGAAAGCTGGCTGCGCGCCTCCCGGGTCCTGAAATAAGGATTCACCAGATCGAGATCAGCCAGGAGCACATCAATTCCATCCCGTTTGCGCTTGACGCCGAGGTTTACGGCCACTTCGGTCTTGCCACTGCCGTAATTACCGACAATGACCACAACCCCCTTGAGATTTATATCCAAACCCTTCAATTTCCCCTGTATTCATATAAACAACGCTGAACCTGTTTATGGCGAGTCGCTGTTTTTGTCAAGGTATTCGCAAAAATATGCGGCGGCTTGTCCCCGGGCGCATCCTGCTCGGCTAAAATCGCACTATATTCGGCTGCATTGATCTAATAATTTTTCAGCGCCAGTGAAATATGTTTAGAGATAATGTAATTATCGAAAGCGGTCATTCCGGATTACCGGGGACCTTACCAGTTGAATTCATTTTATCTTTTGAAATCTGGACCGATATGTTAAATATGATGAACTCGTAAAAAGTCAAAAAACAACTTTTACGAGTGTTTTAAGTTTTAGGTCTTAAGTTTTAAGTATCTGTTTTGATGCTGTTTTATTTTTCCTAACACCTGAGACCGAACACGTAAAACTGATGAATTCGTCTTTTTACGAATTCATCAACTTTGACAGGCGCACCGGTACAGGGAAAACCACCAGCCATGCAACTTGATCCCGGTAAAAATCTTGGCGAGACCGTAACCGGCCTCGAACACTTTCTCGCTTCACCGCCCGCATGGGCAGCCGGCGCCCGGCTGGGCCTGCTGTGCAATCCGGCTTCAGTGGACAGCCGTTACCGGCATGCCCGGGATCTCATCGCCGCCCGTTTTCCGGGGCAGCTGCGCGCGCTTTTAGCCCCCCAGCACGGTTTTTTCGCTGAAAAGCAGGACAACATGATCGAGTCAGCGGATATGGTGGACCCCGGCCTCGACCTGCCGGTCTTCAGCCTATATGGCCAAACCCGCATTCCCGACCGCGCTATGTTTGAACCCATCGACGTCCTGCTGGTCGATCTCCAGGACGTGGGCACCCGCGTCTATACCTTTGTCTACACCCTCTCCTACTGCATGGAAGCAGCCCGGAAGTACCATCGGAAAGTCGTGGTACTCGACCGCCCGAATCCGATAAACGGGCTGGCAATTGAAGGCAACTGCCTGGATCCGGAATACGCCTCGTTTGTCGGCCGGTATCCTATCCCCATGCGTCACGGACTAACCATTGGTGAACTGGCCCGGTTGTTCAATGAAACCTTCGCCATCGGATGCGATCTTGAAATAGTGCCGCTGAAAAATTGGCGGCGGCGTATGTATTTCAAGGACACCGGGCTGCCCTGGATCGCCCCCTCGCCGAATCTCCCCACGCCCACTGCGGCGATGGTCTATCCCGGCCAGGTTATCTGGGAGGGAACCAATGTATCCGAAGGGCGGGGTACCACGCAGCCGTTTGAACTGTTCGGCGCCCCTTACATCGATACGGAAAAACTGCTGTCGGCGGTCTCCCAACAACCCCTGCCCGGGGCGGTGCTGAGGACCGTCTCTTTTGAACCCACGTCAAACAAGTGGCAGGGCGAACGCTGCAACGGTTTCCAGATACACATTACCGATCCTTTCCGGTACCGACCCTTCGAGACCTCTCTGGCATTCCTCGGGGCCGTACAGCGTCTGTACCCGGTTGATTTCAAATGGAAAACGCCCCCCTACGAGTACGAATTTGAAAAACAGCCCATTGACCTGATCCTCGGTAGCCGCCGCATCCGGCAGGAACTTGAAAAGGGGGCTGAGATTGCAGATCTAAAATCGCAATGGCAGGCGGAACTCGACGATTACGCCCGCATGAGTCGGGGGTTTCACCTTTACAAATAGGAATGCAGGCTGAGGGCTGAAGCGAGAATAAAACAGGTTTTGCGGTTTACCCTTCAGCCTTGATGAAACCGTAAAAAGTGCCAAAGCCCGTCACTCCGGCGAAGGCCGGAGTCCAGAAGTACCTGAAATCACTGGATCCCGGCCTTCGCCGGGATGACAAAATAGGGGAAGATTCGACTTTTTACGAGTTCATCAGTCTTCAACCTTATACCTAAACAACCTGAGACCGAAGGTCGCAAAATGACCGACTGGAAACGCATGCGCTTTAAAAAAAACAAGGTCTGGGTCGCCCTGGGACTGGACGGCCGGCCGGATGTCCAGGCGGAAAAGGTACTGATCAAGTATCAACTCAACCAGGAGCATGAATACCGTGTCCACCGCAACAGCCTGAGCCCCCTGGATGGACCCGACCAGATTGAATCCGCCGCGCCGGCGGCTGTCCCCTCCGCCAAAAAAGAACCCCGCCCCAGCCGACCCGCTCCGCCCAAGGCAGCTGCCGGTCAGAGTGAGGACCCACAGCCAGATGATGCCATCCTCATCCACACCGACGGGGCCTGCTCAGGAAATCCCGGGCCTGCAGGTATCGGGGTCCTGATGCAGTATGGACAACATGAAAAGGAAATTTCCAGATTTATCGGCATTGCCACCAATAACATCGCGGAATTGGAGGCCATCCGGATCGGACTGACAGCGGTTAAAAACAGAGAAAAACCGGTCCGGATCTATACGGACAGCAGTTACGCTTTCGGTCTGCTGACGCAAGGCTGGAAGGCTAAAAAAAACCCGGAACTCGTCGCCGAAATCCGCAAACTTTTAGTAGCGTTCAGTGATGTTCGTTTTTACAAGGTAAAAGGACACGCCGGTGATCCTGGAAACGAGAGGGCAGATGAGCTGGCGACGGGAGCGATAAAAGAAAATCTTTAGTGTGGCGACCCATTTCCATAGATCCAAGATAGGGCTGTAACACTCTATGCTCTCTCTCAAAAAAAAGGCCCCGCAGGCTGAATTGCCGGCGGGGCCTCATGTCATTTATCTATAAATCTATTCTTTGTCAGCTTTCAGGGTTTCGATCTCCTTTTTCAGAGCATCGATCTCATCATTATAAGCTGGGGAATCATCACCCGGTCCAGCGACAGAGTCTTCTTTTTTCCAGGTATCTTTGAGTTCATCAAAGCCCAGGTACAGGGCCAGCCCACCACCCAGAAGAAGCATGACAGGGATCGCACCGGCCAGAATCTGCAGGAATTCACTGAACCAGACAGAAAGGCCAATAAGCCCCAATACAGCTGCAACTGCACCACCAATTAATGTTTTCATAGAAACTCTTCCTCCTTTACCCTGATTAAATGTCGGTGTTGTATTTTTAAAGTTTTTCGGAACTTACCACTGATTTTACTGGAATTATTAAACCGGGCGAGGCGCCTGTTGATCGGGCGCCGCTCCTGCCTTTTTGATAAATCTTTCAGTTACCATACGGCGATAGTGAACACAAGCACATTTTTAGCAATTTCCAAGATATGGCAAATCCCCCCGGCACGCACATGTCATCCGTCGCTCGTGGGCGGACCCGGCCGCCGCCAAGGATAAATCAGCCGGTCACCATATTAGCATTGCATTGTACCTACAAATTTGGTAGTTTTTTGATTTTATTGACATACATTGCATCTTTAACGCTGCGACCATCCCATACGGGCACCTCTATACGGGACCGAAAATTCAACTGAAAAAAATGGACAATCCGAACGCGTCAGAAACCAGAGGGGCGCCGGGACGCCGGCACAGCCTATTCGATACAGCCCTGCAGGGTACCCACAACCACTACAGCTGCTTTTTCCCCGCCAGAACCGGTTTTTTCTCCGGACTGCTTTTAAAGGCTTTTTTCTCGGGGATTAAACTGGATAAAAATCAGACGGCCGTCATAAAAAACATCCCCGCAGATGCCGTCATCGTTTACGCCACCAAGCACAAATCCTTTTTCGAATACCTGTTCTACCACACCCGCGACAGCCAGATCGGCCTGCCGGTGCCGGAAATCTGGCTCGACCGGAAAGTGCTGCTCTGGCAGCCCCTGGCCCGAATTTTCAGAATCCTGCTGGCCAACCTGGACCACCTGGTCCGGTTTAAATCCCGGCCACACCCGTATCGAAGCGGTTTTATCCGTGATTCCCTTATCGGCGGCCGGGCGGGCATCGTCTCCATGATCGATCCGGGAAGCTTCTACAAAAGATTCGTAAAGGCCAAAACAGACCCCCTGGAACACCTGGTCGAAATCCAGGCGGCCACCGACCGGCCGGTTTACATCGTCCCGCAGCTGATGTTCTTCGGGAAGAACCCCAAACGCTCCATACCGACCATAGCGGATATTTTCTTCGGAACCGAGCAGCGCCCCGGCACGCTCAGGCGGCTTTTCACGCTCTTTCGCAAACCGGACAAGGTCATCGTGGAAGTTTCCACTCCTTTTAACCTGCAGTCGTATTTGAACCGGCCTGAAAATGCAAACCAGAGCCTGGAACACCGCGCCCTGAACCTGCGTAAAACCCTGCTGGCCCGAATCAATCGCCACCGGCAGACCATCATCGGACCGGTTTTAAAAACCCCGTATGAATTAAAAGAAAGCATCCTGACCAACGACAAGCTCAGGGGGTTCATGCAGGAGTATGCGGAGCTGGAAGGCACCCCGATCTACAAGGTCCGCAAAAAAGCCGATGATTACCTGGAAGAAGTGGCGGCCAAATACAACATCGGGGCTATCAAGCTCTTTTCCATTGGCTTGACCTGGCTTTTCAACCATATCTATGACGGCGTTTCAGTGGACCGCGAGGGCCTCAACCGCCTGAAGGTCATGTCACAGAAAGGGCCGCTGGTGCTGATTCCCTCGCACAAGAGCCACATCGACTACCTGATCCTTTCTTATATTCTCTGGCACAACAATATGCCCTGCCCCCTGATTGCCGCGGGAAAAAACCTGAGCTTCTGGCCGCTGGGGCCCATTTTCAGGTCAGGCGGCGCTTTTTTCATCCGCCGGACCTTCAAGGGACAGCTGCTGTACTCCCGGGTTTTCTCAGCCTATATCAACAAACTGCTCCAGGAGGGTTTCAACCTAGAATTCTTTATCGAGGGTGGCCGCAGCCGGACCGGTAAAATGATCCTGCCGAAGCTCGGCCTGCTTTCCATTATCATCGACGCATTTAAAAAGGGCGCCTGTGAAGACATGGTGATCGCACCGATCTATATCGGCTACGACCGGGTGCTCGAAGAGAGCGCCTACCTGCATGAGCTGGAGGGTGGCCAGAAAAACCCGGAAAACATCAAGCAGATCATCAAAGCGCGCCGGGTACTTAAAAAACGCTACGGCCGGATCTATATCCGGTTCCACGAACCGCTCTCTTTCCGGAGTCTGCTGGACCAGATGGATATCAACCTCGACACGCTCGACCGGACCGCCGAGGCGGCCCTGGTCAGAAACCTGGGCCACCGGGTTATCAATTCGATCAACAGCGTTTCCGTGGTGACCCCGCACGGACTGGTGGCGGCGGCCTTTTTGAACAGCTCCAAAAAGCGGATCTCCCGGGAACATCTGGATTTCGCCATCGAGACATACCTCAATTATCTTTTAGCCCTCGGGGCCGAACTGGCCGACACGCTCATGCTCGACGCCGCACGGGCCTTTGAACAGTCCATCGATATATACGTACAGCGCAAATTCATTGAAAAGGTTTCCCTGGGCAAAGATGAGGAGGATGAAAGCGTCGTCTTCACTGTAGGAGAGAATAAACGCCCGAACCTGGAGTATTACAAAAACAACTGCATCGCCTATTTCATACCGGCCGCCTTTACGGCTCTGGCAATCCTGGAAAAGGACGCGTTTCAGTTTTCGGCCGTGGACCTTGAATCAACCTACGCTTTCCTGCGGGATTTTTTTAAAAATGAGTTCGCCTATGATGCGGACCGCCCGGTTGAATTTTACGTTCGTAAAAACCTGAAGATGTTCATCGATGATGCCATCCTGATGCCCCATCCCACCATACCGGATTTCTACAACCTGACGTCCATGGGCTTTCGCAAACTCAAACTCTACACCGGCTTTCTGACCCCCTACTTCGAGTCCTACCAGATCGTGCTCAACTATTTTAAAAGTTCCAAAAAGAAATCTTACACACTCAAAGACAGGCTCAAGAAGATCGAATCCCGCGGCAACCGGATGTACCGCAACGAAGAGATTGAACGCAAGGAAGCCCTGTCAAAGGTCAACTATAAAAACGCCGTTAACTTTTTCATCAGCCGGGGTATTACCGGTTCCGGGGACGTCGAACAGATCGAGGTCTACGCCCGGGCCCTTGAAAAATTTTCCAGGTACCTGCCGTCGTAAAGAATCCTGGCCTGGCGAGGCTGTCTGCAACCAAATTGTTCTGCCGTAACATGGCCGGATTCAGAATTTCAGGCTGATCATCTTTACGATCTTTTTACAGCCGAACCAAAGGTCTCTGACCTGACCCGGGGGGATAGGTTTTCGAGTATGAATAGGATGAAAGCTTTTGTTCTTGCTGCCGGAATGGGCACCCGACTCGGGCCCTATACCGATCACACCCCCAAACCGCTATTTCCGATTGGCGGCCGGCCGCTCATCGACCTGATCATCCGCCGACTCGAAGCGGAAGGCTTCACCGATATCGCCGTCAACCTGCACCACCTGGGCACACAGATTGAAGCCTATGTCCACCGCCAGACTTACCGGGCCCGGATCAGGCTGCTGCCCGAACCGCGGATTCTCGGTACCGGGGGGGGCATAAAGAACCTGGGTGATTTCTGGGAAACTGAGCCCCTGCTGGTCATCAACAGCGATATCTTCACGGACATAGGTCTGAAGTCCGTCTATGACTACCATGTAGCCAACCGATGTCCGGCGACCCTGGTGATGCACGACCGGTCTGAATTCAACACGGTCGCCGTAGATGCCGTTGACAACATTGTTGCTTTTTCCACCCGGGACCGACCGGCCGGGCAGACAACGCTCCAGGCCTTCACCGGCATCCAGGTGATCGAGCCCGAGTTTCTCGATTTCACCCCCGACGATGCGTTCTTTTCAAGCATCGACGTGTACCGGGAGATGATAAAGGCCGGCCGAAAAGTCCGCGCCTTCCAGGTCAGGGACCACGTCTGGGAAGATCTGGGAACGCCCCGCAGGTACCTTGAAACCGCAAGCCGGTTCATGGCCGCAGAAGCTTCCAAGGCGGCCTTTGACCGGCCGCCAGCAAACGAACCGGTTTTCACAAAGCTGAAAGGTGACGGGTCGGACCGCACCTGGCACCGGGTTTCCAGCGGCGCCGACTCCCTCGTGGCGGTCGCACACGGCATCCGGCCGACACTCGCCGTTTGTGAAGCCGATGCCTTCATCAATATCGGTCGGCACCTCTACAGTCGCGGCCTGCCGGTCCCCCGGCTTTACGCTGCCGACCCCTTTTCCGGTTTGGCATTCATGGAAGACCTGGGGGACCGCCACCTTCAGGACGCAGTCCGAAGCCTGGATTCCCGCGAAAAACGCGCGGCCCTTTACCGCCGGGTGATCGACAAGATGATTGCCCTCTCCCAGCAGGGTGCAGTGGGGTTTGACCCGGCCTGGACCTACCAGACAGCTGCTTACAACAAGCAGGTAATCCTGGAAAACGAGTGCGCCTACTTCGTCAGGGCTTTTTTGCACCTGAAAATGGAACTGCTTGACATTAGCTTCGCAACCCTTGAAGATGAATTTAAAGACCTCGCCGACCAAACAGTGGCCCATGGCATCACCGGTTTCATGCACCGGGACTGCCAGTCGCGCAACATCATGCTGCGCGGCGACGACCTCTTCTTCATTGATTTCCAGGGGGGGCGGATCGGCCCGGTGCAGTATGACCTGGCCTCCCTGCTGATCGACCCCTACGTTGAACTTCAACCGGAACTGCAGGCCGAACTGTATGGTTACGCGGAAGAGCGCATCTGCGCGGCCACCGACGCCGACGCAAAAATATTCACAAGGGGATATGCCTATTGCGCAATTACCCGGAACCTGCAGATCCTGGGGGCTTTCGGCTACCTCAGTGTTAAGAAAGGCAAGCGGACATTCGCGGACTACATCCCGGCGGCTGTGGCCAGTTTGAAAAGGGCCCTTGACGTGCCCGAGGCTAATGCTTTTCCCAAACTGAAAGCAGTCGTTGAACGGCTGTAGGTACAAAAAAGGTTCCCCGTTCAAAGGTTGATGAAGCCGTAAAAAGTACCAAAGCCCGTCACTCCGGCGAAGGCCGGAGTCCAGAAGTACCTGAAATCACTGGATCCCGGCCTTCGCCGGGATGACAAAATAGGGAAAGATTCGACTTTTTACGAGTTCATCAAGGTTAAAATCTGAAACCTTTAAACCTCTGAACCCTTGAACCTCTGAACCCTTCACAGGGAGGTGTTACCATGAAAATTATGATCAACGGCCTGCCCGGCAATGTGGCCGTCATGCTGGCCGGCCATATTATCGCCGACAAACGGTTTGAACTGGTGCCCTATTCCCTTACCGGCCCCGAGATCACCGCGCCCGAACACCGCGTGGAAGGCATCCCGGTGGCCCTGGTGCGCCCGGAAGACAGAGACCGGCGCATCGGGGAGATCCTGGATGCGCAGGGCCCTTTCCTCAGTGTCGATTTCACCCATCCATCGGCGGTCAACGACAATGTCCGCTTTTACTGCACACACAACCTGCCGTTCGTCATGGGCACAACCGGCGGAAACCGCCAGGCGCTGGTTGAGACGGTTGAAAGTTCATCCAACCTGGCTGTCATCGCCCCCAACATGGCCAAGCAGATCGTCGGCTTTCAGGCCATGCTTGAATTTGCCGCTGAAAATTTTCCGGGGCTGTTTGCCGGCTACACGCTGTCGGCCAGAGAGAGCCATCAGCAGGGAAAGGCGGATACCAGCGGCACGGCCAAGGCCGTGGTGAACTCGTTCAATGATCTGGGAATCGACTTTTCAACGGATGGGATTGAAATGGTGCGCGACCCGGAGGTCCAGGAAAAAGAGTGGGGTGTTCCGCAGGCGTATCTTGGCGGTCACGGCTGGCACACCTACACCCTGCTCTCGGCGGATGAAACGGTGCGCCTCGAGTTTACCCACAATATCAACGGTCGGGAGGTCTATGCCCACGGCACGCTGGATGCCCTGGTTTTTCTGGTGGGTAAGCTTAAGGCGGGTGAAACGGGACGGGTGTACTCCATGATCGATGTACTGAGGGGATGACGGATTTACGCCTCCCCCTTGACGGGGGAGGCCGGGTGGGGGTGATGTTGGAACCGCCTCCGCGTTGGTTGGAAGTCTTGCCAGTCGGACCGTTCACCCTCCCCCCGCCCCTCCCGTCAAGGGAGGGGAGATCGTAGGTTGGGTTAAGCGGAGCGAACCCAACGCTTGCTTACACAGCGCCGTTGATGTTGGGTTTCATTACATTCAACCCAACCTACGGTTCTACGACAGTTTCGATAGCGATTTCGATTTCGATTTGGATACCGATTTGGATCTTACGACCGGATCAGCCCTGCTGTACCAGCGCCTGAATCGCCGCCCTGATCTTTTCAGTCACCGCCGTTATATCTTCCTCGGTCTGGGCTGAAATCGAAACGGGCGCGATGTGCAGCGGCGCCCCGAACCGGACATGCACCGGCACCTTTTTCACCCGGTGGGTCCACCGGGGCATCAAGCCGTACGCCCCGGCGATGCCCACCGGGATCACCGGGATCCCCAGGGCCAGCACCAGGCGCATGGTTCCCCTTTTCAGCGGCAGCATCCGGCCATCCCAATTACGCTCCCCTTCCGGGAAGATGCCCAGGATATGCCCGCCCTGCACCACCCGGATCGCGTTGCGCACCGCCTGCACGTCCACAGTGTAGCGGCGAACCGGAAAGCTTTTAGCCAATCCCAGGAACCAGGTCATGAAACGGCCTTTGTATTCGGAATTTTTGGCCATGAACCAGATGTTCCGGGGAGTCAGCGCCTCCAATATAACGGCGTCCAGAAAGGAGCTGTGGTTGCCCAGCAAAACAGCCGCGCCCCTGTCGGGCAGGTTTTCCCGGCCAGAACACGCCACCTGCAGCCCTTTTTCCGCTATCGTTCTGACTGCCAGTCGCACTACGGCATAGAAGGGGTGAGACCCGCTGCGTCCCGTTTTACCACCCGACACCCGTGGTGGACGCCACACGGCGGCGGCCGGGGATGGTTTTCGCAGGCTCCGGTCTGAGAGAACTCGCGGAAAATACTCGACGATCCGTTCGGGCGCTTTATAGTCAGCCAGGGCCCGGCGGATGCCGTCCTCCCATTTTTTCCCTGAATCGCTGGAAAAATCGAGAAACAGCGGTCCCCGGCGGCGATCCACAACGATGATGACATTGGATTCGATAGTGATGGAAAGCAGGGTTCCAAAGGCGATCGTCAGGGCGCTCCTTTCACCGGCCAGTTCTATGCGGTCCCGGTAGAGCGTGGCGGTAACCATATCGACGACCTGCCGGCCGTACAGGACGGCGGTCAAACCGCCGGGGCCTTCATAGCGGCCGTGGGAGACCTCCTCCAATAGCCTGACCCGGTCACTCTGATAGATGAGACCGTGCCGGTCAACCGGCAATTCGAATGCGAGGACCCGGTCGTACCAGTGGGCAATGGGCGCCGCCCGACCGTTGACCGCCAGCCGACTTTCCCGTTCCAGCCTGACAGCCGCACCGCAATGGACGCACTGTTCGTCCCGGAGCCAGTCAAAGCCCGCACATACCGGGCAGCGATATATCAATTTTGAGATCATACTTAACCGGAGTAGAAATCCTGCAAACCAAAACCGTCAAGGGGTCAGATGTGCCCGAGAATAGGACAGGGGGGCATTTTTGGCAAGCTGATTGTTCCGCCCCCCCTGTCCAAGAGGGGCTACAAACAAAAACCGGCCGGAGACCGGATCATCTTGACTAATTTGCTTTAGATATTATCATATACAAAAAAATTCCAATTTTTCAGCGATTTCGATAGGAACCCGCTCCAGGGAGAAAGAGCCAGGCACCATGCTGCACCGCAATGAAAAAGATTTAAAACGTTTTGGAAGGGACCGTTTCGCACTGGCCCGCCAAATCACCATTGAGTATTACAATTGTGACGAACACCGTCTGCTGGACAAGGACTATCTGGAAAAGGCGATGCTCAACGCCGCTGAAGAAAGCGGGGCCACCATTGTCAGCGCCTCCTTCAACAAGTTTGAACCCCAGGGGGTCAGCGGGGTTGTCATCATCGCGGAATCCCATTTTACCGTGCATGCCTGGCCTGAACACAACTATGCCGCGGTCGACATGTTCACCTGCGGCGACATCGACCTGGACAGGGCGGTCGATGCCCTTCAGGCGTCCCTGGGAGCGGACCGCACTGTTATCTCAGCCGACCTGAACAGGGGCCTGATTCCGGACATCAACGGTTATGCAAAAGTGCCCGATATCGGCGCTTCAGGCAGCGCGTACCCGTTCTCCTGGGGAAAAGAGGCCGCCGGTAATGAGCCCTGGGGGCTGCTCTCTTCGGTGGATATCCGCAACTGCAAACCCGAAACCATTCGCAGCGCGGAACAGATTAAAACTTTCGTGGTTGAATTGTGCGACCGAATTAAAATGCGGCGCTACGGGGAGTGCCAGATCGTCCACTTCGGGGAAGACGAAAAAGTGGCCGGGTTCAGCATGACCCAGTTGATCGAAACTTCACTGATATCCGGTCATTTCGCGAATGCCACGAACACGGCCTATATAGATATTTTCAGCTGCAAGTTCTATGAGCCCCGCCAGGTAGCCGAATTCGCAGTTTCGTTTTTCGGAGGCTCCGACTACAAGCTCCAAATCGCTGTACGGCAATAGTATGAATTCTGCGCACGCGAAAATCGAAGCCGGGCACCCGGATGCTGATGACGGCATAAAAATCATCCCGGTACAGAGTACGGACCGGGCGCAAATCATCCGGCTTTACAAGGAAGCCGGCTGGTGGAGCCCGGCCAATGACGATCAGCCGGAGTTTGTAGATAGAATCGCGGAAAATTCCTACTGCTTTGTGGGCGCGTTCTGCGATGGGGAGATGATCGGCATGGGGCGGGTCCTCTCTGACGGTATCAGCGATGCCTATATACAGGACGTCACCGTCCTGCGCGACTACCGGGGTCGGGGAATCGGCGGCCGGATTATCGCGCATCTGATCGATAGGCTGCGGGCCGACCGGGTTGAATGGATCGGCCTGATCGGGGAACCGGGCACCGGCAATTTTTACAAACAACTGGGATTTAATGAAATGAAGGGCTCCGTGCCGTTCAGATACAAGGGTTGAATTTTCATGAAGAAGTCTGAAGCAGCCATTACCTGCCGGGAAAGAACCGGTCATTTCCCGGAATTTAAATGTATAGAACTCGAAGACCGCGATATCATTTCACAATACGCACATGATTACGCCCTGACTTCATGTGAATACAGTTTCGCCAACCTCTACAGCTGGAAAGATGTACATCAGCGTTCGTGGTGCCTTTATCGCGACCTCCTGCTGATCCTCGACATCACCAATGACAATCTCTTCCTGCCGGCTGGCCAAGACCTGGCAACCGGTGATCTGGCACACCTCTCCGGGGAGCTGAAAAAATTGGGTCTGAGCGGTAATGTGACCATGGTTCCGGAAGCTTATCTCGAAAGCCATCCGGACCTGGAAAAATACTACCGGATTGAAAAGCAGCGGGACGCAGCCGACTATATTTACAGCGTTGAAAAACTGACCGCCCTGAAAGGTAAAAAACTGCAGAAAAAAAAGAACCTGATTTCCCAGTTTCGGCGGGCCTGGCCCGACTACACGGTGGAACCTGTGGCCGGCAAACTGCTAATCGCCTGCCGGAAACTGGCCCAGGAGCTGCTGGCCCGCAATCTTAAAATAAGCCGTAGTATCCGTGAAGAACACACGGCCCTTGGCCGGGCTCTGGCGAATTTCGAGGCAGCCGGCTTCGAAGGTCTGGCCCTGGTTGCGGCAGACAGGCTGGTGGCCTTTTCAATTTTCAGCCGGCTCAATGCCGATATGGTTGATATCCATTTCGAAAAGGCAAACCCGGATTTCAAAGGGGCTGCCCAGGTGATCAATTACGAAACCGCCGCCCACCTCACCCGGCGCTGCCGGTTCGTCAACCGGGAGCAGGACCTGGGAATTGAAGGTCTCCGCCAGGCCAAGCGCTCCTACGACCCCGTGCGCATCGCATCCCCGTACAAACTGCACTATCGAACATGAAGGAATGGGTCAGGGCATTCTGCTTTAGAAGTACGCCTCGATAGCCTTGACCAGCGCATCCATCTCCGTCGGGGTCCCGATGGTAATCCGAACATGGTTTTTCAAACCGTCCACATTGAAATAGCGTACGAGGATGCCCTGCTCTTTCAAACCCAGGTAAATCGCCTCCCCGGAGAACCCTTCTTTACCGGCAAACACGAAGTTGGCCGCGGACGGCATCTGGAACCATCCCAACCGCTTCAGGTTCGTGCTGAACGACTCGCGGGTGGCCACCACCCGTGCGGTGATAGCATCGTAATAGTCCCGGTCCTTGACAGCGAGGAGCCCGGCCTGCTGGGCCAGGGTATCCACCGGGTAGGAGTTGAATGAATCCTTAACCGTATAAAGGGCTTTTATAAGGCGCTGATCTCCCATGGCGAACCCTAGCCTTAACCCGGCCAGGGACATGCTCTTTGAAAAGGTACGCGCCACGATCAGGTTGGGATATTTTTCGATGAGCCCCACCGCACTTTCGCCGCCGAAATCGATGTACGCTTCATCGATGGCCACCACCCGGTCACGCGGATAGCGGTCCAGCAACGCTTCTATGTCCGCCAGCGACAGGCCGATTCCGGTCGGTGCGTTGGGATTGGGAAAAATCAGGCCACAGGAAGACCCGGTATCAACAAACCTGTTGAGATCAATTGAGAAATCCTCCCGCAGGGTCACTTTTTCATACGCGATTGCATAGAAATCACAATATACCGGGTAGAAACTGTAGGTAAATTCCGGGAACAGCAGCGGTCCGTTCTGGCTGTCAAAAAACGCGTAAAACATGAAACTCAGGACCTCATCCGACCCGTTGCCTACGAAAATCTGGTCCGCCCCCACGTTGTAGCGCTCTGCCAGGGTGTCCCGCAATTCCGTAAAAAGGGGGTCCGGGTAGCGCCGTAGGGTCTCGGGATCTACCGCCTGCAGGTACGCACCCACTGCCGGAGACGGCGGATAGGGATTTTCATTGGTGTTAAGCTTGATATATTTACGGTCCTGGGGCTGCTCGCCCGGCACGTAAGGTGTCAGTTTTTGCAGTCTTTCGGTGAACATTTGGATTTCCTCGGTTTCCGCTCAGTTAGGGTCTTAGACCACCTGTATCTTTATACTCGAAATCGGGATCGAAATCGAAAAATAGCATTAGGGCACCTTGTAAAAAAACGATTTCGATCCCGATAGCGATTTCGATTTCGATTATCGTTCATGATTGCAGAAAAAATCGTAGGTTGGGTTAAGCACAGCGCAACCCAACAACGCCTCTCCACGTGCCTAAAGCTCTTGGCTCCATTGCATTCATCCCAACTGGCGATGCTTTTCCCCTCCCCCTTGACGGGGGCGGCCGGGTGGGGGTGTCGTCCGGCTTGCCTTAGTGTGGTCGCAAAAGAGTATCGCGTCGGCCGTTCACCCTCCCCCAACCCCTCCCGTCAAGGGAGGGGAGTTATTTCATCTCATCGTTGTAAAAAACAGCTAAAAATGAAAGCCGAAACAAGAAAACCGCGGCAAGGCGGCGCGGTTTTCTTGTTAATTACGATTTCCAGACTGTCTTCAGGCTCAGCCCGCCATACCCTCGACAATGGCGTATGTCTTTTCCAGGGCCTCGTCAAGTTTTTCCGGCTGATTGCCACCGGCCTGGGCCATATCGGGGCGACCGCCGCCGCTGCCGCCGACAATGGCCGCCGCCTCTTTAATAATATTGCCGGCTTTGTAGTGCCCGGTGAGATCTTTGGTAACCCCTACAATAAGAAGCACCTTACCGTCGGACTCCGCCCCCAGCACAACAATCCCCGACTTGATGCTGTCCTTGAACCGATCGGCCATGTCCCGCAGGGCGGCCGGGCTGTCCACGCTCACTTTCTGGGCCATGACCTTGATGCCGTTGACCGTGCGGATATCCGCCACCGACGCGGCAGCCGTCTGGGAGGCCATGCTGACCTTGAGCTGTTCCACTTTCTTCTCGCCGGCCTTGTAATCCGCGATCAATTTCTCGATGCGCGGCACCACGGACTCGGGTTTATCTTTCAACAGGCGGGCCCCTTCATTCAAAATACCGACCATTTTCTGGATATGGGCCACCGCGGCCGCACCGGTCAGGGCCTCGATCCGACGGACACCGGAAGCAATGCTCGACTCGCTGACGATTTTCAACAGACCGATGTTACCGGTCCGATCCGTATGGGTGCCGCCGCACAGTTCACGGCTGAAGTCGCCCAGGGAAACGACCCTGACCCTGTCGCCGTATTTCTCTTCAAAAAGGGCGGTTGCCCCTGACTTGAACGCCTTCTCCGCCTCCATTTCCTGTATGTCGGTCGGTTCGTTCTCACGGATATACTGGTTGGCGATGGTCTCGATCGCTTCTATCTCAGCCGGCGTCACCTGTGAAAAATGGGTAAAATCAAACCGAAATCGGTCGGGTGACACCAACGACCCCGCCTGTTTCACGTGGTCTCCGAGCACCTGGCGCAAGGCCGTATGGAGGATGTGGGTGGCGGTATGATTGCGTTCGGTCGCGCGGCGGGCCTGTTCATCAACGTTGAGCGCGACGGCCTGCCCCTTTTCAATCTTACCGGCTACCACTTCTCCCCGGTGGATGATCAGGCCCGTGGGGTCTTTGACTGTATCGGTTACTTTCACTTCAAGTCCATCGGCGGTAATCGTCCCGGTATCGCCGGCCTGACCGCCGGACTCACCGTAGAAAGAAGTTCCCCGGGTTACCACTTCCACCGGTCCCGCTGCGGCGCTTTCCACTTCCGTCCCGTCCTTGACCAAAAGGATGACTTCGGATTCTTCCGCGGTCCTTGCGTAGCCGACGAACTCAGACTTGACGCCCTCAGCCGTCAGGTTTTTATAAGCGTCGCTGATCCCGTCAAAACTGACTTTGGAACGGGATTTGGCCCGCTGGGCGTCCATGTGGGATTCAAAGCCTTCCATATCCAGGGTAATGCCCTCATCTCTCACCACGTCCCGGACAATGTCCACCGGAAAGCCAAAGGTGTCGTATAGCTTGAAGATCACATCCCCGGGTACCTGGGTTTCGCCGCGGGCTTTCATCGCATCCAGGCTTTCATTGAGCACCTTCAGCCCGTTGTCCAGGGTTTCCGAAAAACGGACCTCCTCGTTTTTGATCACATTGGTGATATAGGCCGCCGATTCCAAAAGATCCGGGTAAGCCGGCTCCATGATCTCGAAAACCACCTGGGCAGTCTCATGCAGAAAGGATTTCATCAGGCCGATATTGCGGCCATACCGTATCGCGCGCCGCATGATCCGGCGCAACACATAGCCGCGGCCCTCATTGGAGGGCAGGATACCGTCACCGATGAGAAAAGCCGCCGCCCGGCTGTGGTCCGCGATAACCTTCATCGCCACGTCATCTGCCGGCACAGCCCCCATGGTTTTTCCCGACAGCTCTTCAGCTTTGCGCATGATCGGCATCATCAGGTCCGTGTCGTAATTGGTGTCCACATTCTGGACGATGGAAGCCATCCGTTCCAGCCCCATGCCGGTATCGATGCTGGGCTTGGGCAGCGGGGTCATTTTCCCGGTTTCATCCCGGTTGAACTGCATGAACACCAGGTTCCAGATTTCCAGGAAGCGGTCGCAATCACAGTCCACGCCGCAGTTGGGGTTGTTCAGTTCACACTCACCACCGCGGTCCATGTGGATTTCGCTGCAGGGGCCGCAGGGGCCGGTGTCGCCCATGGCCCAGAAGTTTTCCTCCTCACCGAGACGGACGATCCGGTCTGCGGGAACGCCGATTCTATTGTGCCACAGGTCGTATGCTTCGTCGTCGTCAAGATATATGGAAACCCACAGCTTGTCTTCCGGTAAACCGTAACCGTTGACCAGAAGATCCCAGGCAAAATCAATGGCCCCCTCCTTAAAGTACTGGCCGAAGCTGAAGTTACCCAGCATCTCGAAAAAGGTGTGATGCCGGGCAGTGTAGCCGACATTTTCAAGGTCGTTGTGTTTGCCGCCGGCCCGGACACATTTCTGGGAAGTCGCCGCCAGGACGTAATCGCGTTTCTCTTCGCCCAGAAAGCAGCGTTTAAACTGCACCATACCCGCATTGGTAAACAGCAGGGTGGGATCATCCGCCGGCACCAGCGAGGAACTCCTGACAATGTGGTGCTTGTGTTTTTCAAAATAATCCAGGTATACCTGTCTAACTTCATTGCCTGTCATAGTTCACCCCATATTAGTTCGCATTCATTATAAGACCGCAACGTCCCGCATTTCAGGTTTCAGTCGACATCGCTATCGAATGTCCCTATTCAGCCTCTGCCTCACCAGCAGCATCTTTCTCAAGCCCCAGTTTTACCCGAACCTTTTTCAGCGCATCCTGGTAGATATCCTCATTTTCTACGAAGAATTTTTTAACATTGTTGCGCCCCTGCCCGATTCTTTCCCCGTCATAGGAATACCAGGAACCGCTTTTATCAATTATTTCGGCTTCAACCCCCAGGTCAAGCAGGTCACCGGTGCGGGAAACCCCCTCGCCGTACATGATATCGAATTCAGCTTCCTGGAAAGGCGGCGCCAGCTTGTTTTTAACCACCCGGACCCGGGTGCGGTTGCCCACGACTTCCTGGCCGTCCTTGATCGCCCCGATACGCCGGATATCCAGGCGGACTGAGGAGTAAAATTTCAGGGCGTTACCGCCGGTGGTGGTTTCGGGGTTGCCGAAAACCACCCCGATTTTCATCCGGATCTGGTTGATAAAAATGACCGAGGTCATGGTTTTGTTGATGGTACCGGTCAGTTTGCGCAGGGCCTGGGACATCAAGCGTGCCTGCAGCCCCATGTGCGAGTCGCCCATATCGCCTTCAATTTCCGCCCGGGGCACCAGGGCCGCCACCGAATCGATCACCACGACGTCGATGGCCCCGCTGCGTACCAGCATGTCCGCTATCTCCAGGGCCTGCTCGCCTGTATCGGGCTGCGAAACCAGGAGTTCGTCACAATTAACGCCCAGTTTGCGGGCATAGACCGTATCCAGAGCGTGTTCCGCATCGATGAACGCCGCTATCCCCCCCTGCTTCTGGGCATTGGCCACCGCGTGGAGCGCCAGCGTGGTTTTTCCGGAGGATTCCGGTCCATAAACCTCTATGACCCGCCCCCGGGGAAGGCCGCCGATACCGAGCGCCCGGTCAAGGGCAAGGGAGCCGGACGGTATCACCGGTACATCCACGATAGGCTGGCTGCCGAGCTTCATAATAGAGCCTTTGCCGAATTGCCGCTCTATCTGAGTCATAGCGGTCTCAACTGCTTTTTCCCTGTTGGGTGCTGTGGCCATTGTATCCTCCTGGTAGGTCGCTAATCCATTGTGATAAATTTTATTTTGATGAACACGTAAAACCGATGAATTCGGCTTCTTACGAATTCATCCTAATTTTGATGTGACTATTCAAGATCTTTTGACGCCAACCGGGTATAAACCGCCCCGTCCGGCCTGAGATCACTCTGGTACAATATTATCCGCCGCGCCGCAAACGGCACCGCCTCAAAACCACTGATGGTTTCCATACACCTGACCAGCCGGTGCGGTTCAAGACGCCCTTTGGCTCTGGCCAGGGTCAGGTGCGCGTTGAAACGTCTTTTTTCCGGTGTGAACCCCAGCAAAGACAGCTGCGCGTCGAGGTTCCGGTGACATTCAATCAGCAGCGGCGTTTCCCCGGCAATCCCCATCCAGAGCACCCGGACCTTTCTAACGGTCGGGAATACGCCGATCCCTTTGGCAGCCAGGGCCATTGCACCGCTGGAACCGGCTGTCGCTTCCAGGGCTTTTTCAATGTCCGCAATCCGGCCCCGGTCGATATCCCCCAGGAACTTGAGCGTCAGATGAATCGCCTCCGGCCTCACCCAGCGCATACGCAGGCCTTCTTGCTGCAGCTGCCGCTGGAGACGCCGGGCCTGGTCAATCACTTCCCGGGGCAGCGGTATGGCAATGAACGCCCTGATGCGGTCACCCATGGTTTCCCGTCCCTTGGAACACATTTATGGACCAGAAAATTCGAAATCCGAATTTCGGAATGTTCTCAAGGCGAACGCCGCAAATCCGAAACAAAAAGGGCAAACCGCAATGACCAAAAAATTCAAACAAAACCCTCATTACAACTGGTGAGTACTTGTTTTTGTCATTTTGTCATTAGAATTTTGAATTTGTTTCGATTTTCGTACTTTGTATTTCGGATTTATTCTTCCATGCATAAAGGATAGCACCGATAATATCTTTTCACCTTATTTGCACTACACAGCACTATCGAACAGGCAGTGTAAACTGCGGCTCACCCAGCAAGAAAGTGCCCTTCGATATTTTCTTTTTCAAAATATCCGCTATCTCCCGGGCTTTGACCACACTGGAAAGCGGTACGGTCTGTACCGTATGACCGTCAAATTCGATAAAACCGCTCTTTAACTGCGCATAACTGACCTGGCCCAGGCTTTTGCTTTTACCGTTGGGATAATCTTTCCCGTAATCAACTATCTGGGTAAAGATATGGTCATCCGAAATCGCGGTATATTTCGCCATCTCTTCATTTAAAATCGGAATAGGCACCCCCAGCCCCACAGAAAGGGAACAGCCGTAGCCCTGCAAGCTGGCACCCACCAGCCATTTCGGGCTCATTTTTTTCAGATCGCCCATGACCATCAGGGTGCCGGCCGGTGCGGTGGGGACGCCCTTCCGGTTTCTTTTTACTTTCGGATTGTGCTGGGTCCCGGCCCAGGTCACATACCCCACAGCACCGCCTAAAAAGATACGGGTCCCCAACCCGATAGTCTTATAATAGGGGTCGTTAAAAAGCGGGCTCAACTGGCCGGCCGAACAGTAATTGGCATTTCCGGCCCTTGGTTTCAATGCCCCCATGTAGGTATAGGCGGTTTTCCGGGTGAGATTCACCGCGCAGTTGTAATTCTGGTACCCATTGCGGGGATTACACAAGGTCGCCGCGGGCAGCGTCTTCAGGGAAATTTTCTTTTCAACTTTGCGACTCGGGTAGCAATGGGTCCCGTAAGCTTCCGCTTCGAGATAGCAGGTTTCGCCGGCCACCAGATCCTGGATAACATGCCCCCCGCCATACAGGAACTCCCCTGGATAAACCTTGTTCAGAGGGTCATCGAGACAGGGCTCAGTAGCGCCGATATAACAGTCCACCGCGGCAATCCCGGCATAGGCCGGAACATTGTTGATGCGTGTGCGGGAGGCTTTGATACCCGGCGAGGAGTGGCCAAAATTGATAAACGCCCCGGAGGAACACATAGGCGCAAACGTTCCGGTGGTGACCACATCGACTTCACGGGCCGCTTCTTCGATTCCTTTTTCTTTAACCACATCGATCATTTCTTCAGCCGTGACAACCACAACGTCGCCGGATTTGATCCGGGCATTGATCTCCTGATAGGTCTTGGTGACCTTGTGTTTCTTCTTCATCTTATTGCTCCAATTCCAGTTTACCGGAAATATTGTTCTTTATCCATTCTGCGTCCCACCATTCAATCGGGTTCACAAAGGTGTTATGTACCAGCATACTGAAATGGAGATGATCACCGCCGGCCATGCCGCTGCTGCCAGTACGGCCGATAATATCTCCCTGGGTAACCGCCTCTCCCTGATCACGGGCAAAGCTGCTCAAATGGGCGTAGAGGCTGAACAACCCCAGTCCATGGTCAATGATAGTGGTATTGCCGTAAATCCCCAGTGACCCGGCAAAAACGATCTTGCCGCTATTGGCGGCCGGGACCGGCGATTGTCGTATGGAAGCCAGATCGATTCCCATATGCACCTGTTTATCAATATCTTTGCCTTTGTAGCGGTAGGTCCGACGTTCGGCAAACTGAGCCCGGGGCGCTGATTTGGGAAGTCTTAAAAATCGCCCTTCCCACAGCTTTTTATTGGCTGGACTTCCGGTAACCCGGATTATCTGTTCGTAGTTCTCGCGGCGCACATCCCGATTTACCTTCAGGAACGTATCCACAGCCGAAAGTCCCTCGCTGTCAGGCACCATCATGGAGAACTCGGGTGTTTTCGAGTTTAAAAAACCATCCGAAATATTGATGATATCACGCCGGTATCTTTTCTTTTTTATGTAATGGCGGAAACCGCGTTTGGAAAGGTTGCCGGCAGAATCAGAAGCCTGTACGAAAATCCCGCTGCCCGGTTTCTGGTCATGGGCCAGGGCGAAAAACGCCAGGCGCACATCGTCCGGGTACCCGTCGGCCATATGACCCGGAAAAAAATTGTCCCCCACCTTGACACCATTATGCGGGCAGTTCTCAGACAGCCTGTAAATAACCAGACCGCTGCCGCCCAGGCTGACATTGTGGGCCCCGGTGAGAATCTCTATCTGGGGAGGGCGGGTATCGATGCTGACGCTTTTTTCAATATACGTTCTGTTTCCGTTGAACCAGCCCCGCCAGGAATAGTCCCGGGCCACAATGCGCAGGAGGGCATCGCCATCGGTGAGCCCCAGTTTTTCCGGAGAAATGGTTACCTTAAAATCCGCCTGCCGGGTTTCACTTTGACCCCATAAAACCGAACCGGCATAAACTTTTTCAAATAAAACAGCCTCTTTCCCATCCTTGTAGAGCCCGATCCATATTTTACGGATGCCGCTGTTATCATCGCTGACCGTACCGGATAGCTCATGGGAAACCCCTACCGCCAGGGTGGAAGGGGCGAGCTGCACGTTGGGTTTAGATCCTTCCAGGCGCTGCCCAAGCATAACCAGCAGCGGTAACAGGATAGCCGCCACAATCGCCAGGCCGACCCACAATTTCAGATTCTTCTTAGCTTTCAACAGGTTATACTCTCGCTCAATTAGTGGATATTAAGCGGCCACAATATCAGCTTACCCCGGGGTAATCAAGGCCGTTTTTCGTTGCTTGACTTTTGGCAGGGCGCGGGCTAAATGATCGGCACATATTTCTTTTGTGTACATTTTTCATAATGATTCAAGTAGCTTTGATATTTTCGTAAATTTCAGGGGTAAGATTATGGTCTGTTTTGAATCTGTGCCTTTTCCAAAGTGTTCTTTCGTGATATATTCTCGGCACAAGTTATGCAGGCGGACTGGTGCCGGGGCGTAACCGGCTCTCACCTGGTAACTGACAGGCGCATCTTGTGCAAGCAAAATTGATGAATTCGATTTTTATGAATTCATCAAAATTAAACCCCTGTCCATATGGAATAAAAATGGGAAAATCAATCGCCATCACGGATGATATCAGTATTGGCAATGGAGCCCCCCTGGCCCTGATCGCGGGACCGTGTGTAATCGAATCTATTGATATTGCTACTGAAGTAGCCTCTTACTTAAAAAAGCTCTCTGTCGATCTGGATATACCGGTAATCTTCAAAGCTTCCTATGACAAGGCCAACCGGACCTCCATTCGTTCCTTCAGAGGGCCGGGGCTTACAGACGGCCTCGATATCCTGGCAGGCATCAAGCGGGAATTTAAGCTCCCCGTTCTGTCGGATGTACATACGGTTGACCAGATGGAGTCGGCCGCCCGGGTCCTGGATATACTCCAGATCCCGGCCTTCTTATGCCGGCAGACCGATCTGCTCATCGCCGCAGCTCAAACCGGCAAACCCATCAACGTGAAAAAAGGACAGTTCCTGGCGCCCTGGGATATGGCCAATGTGGTTGAAAAGCTTTCTGAAGCCGGCAACCGGCAGGTGATTCTGACCGAACGCGGCGCCATGTTCGGATATAATAACCTGGTGGTCGATTTCCGTTCTTTGAAAATCATGCAGGATCTGGGCTGCCCGGTCGTCTTTGACGCCACCCACAGCATCCAGCTACCGGGCGGTGCCGGGTCAAGTTCCGGGGGCCAGCGTGAATATGCGCCTGTTCTGGCACGCGCCGCAGTCGCGGCAGGCGCAAACGCTGTTTTCATGGAAGTGCACCCGGACCCGGACAAGGCCCGGTGCGATGGCCCAAACTCGCTGCCGCTGGAGAGTCTGTATGGTCTTATATCGGAACTGAAAAGAATACGTACGGCAGTAGCGGAAAAATGATTCGGCGGGATATCATGCGGTTTTAAGTTTTATGGGTTAGGTTTTAAGATTTAAACCAGAACCAATAAACTAATTTGTACAATCCGCATAATTGGTGGCCGCACAAGTTTTGAGAACCAGATTTAACGATTTATGGTTTTATCCTAACACTTAAAACGTAAAACTTAACACATTTGGGGACCCGTTACGGGTCATAAAAAATGACAACGTTGCCCGACACGCTTTCTTCCATCAAGTTGCTATTGCTCGACGTTGACGGTGTGTTGACCACCGGACAGGTCGTCTACACCGACAGTGGTGAAGAGATCAAAGCCTTCAGCGTAAAAGACGGCCTCGGTCTCCGAATGGCCATGGATAGCGGCATCCGGATTGGCATTGTCACCGGGCGCGGGTCCGGGGCGCTCTTACATCGCTGCCGTAACCTGGGCATTGAGCTGGTTTTTGACAATGTCCGTGACAAGGCTGGCAAACTTCCGGAAATTACCGACCAAACCGGGATTGCGGCGGAACAGATGGCATTCATGGGTGATGATCTGCCGGACATTCCCCTGATGCACCGGGTAGGCCTGGCTGTAGCCGTTGCGGACGCGGTGCCGGAGGTGATCGCGGCCGCGGATATAGTAACCGCTGCGAAGGGCGGCTGCGGCGCGGTACGGGAAACCTGCGAAAAGCTTTTAAAGGCCAGGGGCAACTGGGAATCTATTCTGGAACGTTTCTCCTGATGATCGCGTCCAAGATAATAAAGCGGGTGTTGCTCGTCGTCATGCTGCTGGGATTTGCGGGTGTGGTGGGAACCTTTGTCACCTACCGGAAGTCCTTCGACAACCCGGAAAAATTAGGTTCCATGTTGCCGGAGAACACCCAGGTCTCCATGCAGTCTTTTGAACACACGGCCACCCGGGACGGCAAAACCCAGTGGCACCTGGAGGCCGAATCCGCCAGTTTAATGGGTAAGCAAAAACTGGTTTTGAAAACCCCGGCAGTGGTATTCTACCGTGAAAACGGACGAAAAATTTACCTGACGTCTGAAAGCGGGGTTTTGAATAAGAAGACGAACAGCATCACCATGTCCGGTGGCGTGGTGGCCCGGGCAGACGGCTATCGTTTTGAAGCGGATTCCGCGGTTTACAACCACGACCGACGTTTTCTCAATTCAAAAACCCCGGTTAAAATTATCAGTAACCGCGGCGAACTGATGGCTGACACCATGACCTACGACCTGGGAACCAACCGGGCGACTTTCGATGGCAATGTTAAAGGAGTGTTCAGTGAACAGATGTCCTGATAACCCGGGCATACGGATAGTAGCTTTTAGAAGCTATCTCAAAAGGGTCTTTGGGCCCAATCTCGGCGTTGGGCGCTCGGTTCAAATCCTCGAAATACCCGATGTATTCCTCCGGTTTGAACCTCGCGGCCGCCTTGACCTTGAACCAAAATCCATTTTTGAGATAGCTTCTATTTGGATCGTGCTTATCTTGCTGATAGCCCTGTCTGGCCTGCCCGCCACGGCGGCCGATCCATCCGACCAGAAGACGCCGCCAAGCCCGGACGCTAAAATCCGGATCACGGCCGACCGCCTGGTTGCGAACACCAAAACAGGTAGCGCTGAGTTTATCGGAAATGTTAAGGCTGCTCAGGGATCGACGATCATTACCTCCGATCGGTTGAAAGTCCTCTATAAACAGTCCGGGGAATCGGGCTCTGCCGGTGAATCCACAACGGCGATTGAATCTATCATCTCAACCGGCAACGTGGTGATCCATTTCGATGATAAGGTCGCCACCACGGATAAAGCCGTTTATCAATCGCAAACCGGCATGTTTACACTAACCGGCAGCGGTACCCGCGTGACCAGCGGTGACAATGCCATTACCGGTGAAAAGATAACGGTGGATCGGAAAAATGACCGTATGACCGTTGAGAGTGGTGAAACCTCGCGCGTCAACGCCGTGATTTTCACAGGAAAGGACGGGCTGACGCAACCGCCATCGGCGCCGGATAAAACCGGACAGGATAAACCGGACGATTAGACGCACGAATTTTAAGTGACTGAACTCAGGCTGGAAGGCTATTGAATTATTAGACTGAAGCGATTTTGATTGTGTCGTTCAGGCAATTCGTCCTGAAAACCTTCAGTCTTCAGCCTTCTACCTGAACAACCTGATCATACATTATGGCAAAACTGGCACTGCAAAACCTGGAAAAGATCTACGGCGGTAAAAAGGTCGTCAAATCTGTCAGCCTCGATATCGAGAGCGGTGACGTGGTCGGGCTCCTGGGACCTAACGGGGCCGGTAAAACCACGACTTTTTATATGACGATCGGCATGATTAAGCCCGATGGCGGTCAGGTCTATCTTGACGATGAAGACATCTCGGGGTATCCCATGTACATGCGGGCCCGGAAAGGGGTGGGTTATCTTCCCCAGGAAACGTCCATATTCAGGAAACTGACGGTCCTGGAGAATGTGATGGTTATCCTGGAGACCCTTCCGCTGACCCAACCCGAAAGGGATGCCAAGGCTACCGGCCTGCTGCAGGAACTGGGCATCGAACATCTGGCCGATCGCCGGGCGGGAGTCCTTTCCGGGGGTGAAAGACGGCGGCTGGAAATCAGTCGCGCACTGGCCACCGATCCGGCCTTTATGCTTCTGGATGAGCCCTTTGCCGGTGTTGACCCCCTGGCTGTCATTGACATCAAAAGCATTGTCGGTCACTTGAAAGATCGGGGGATCGGAATCCTGATATCCGACCACAATGTCAGAGAGACACTGGGCGCCTGCGACCGGGCGTATATTTTAAGCGACGGCACCGTTATCGAATCAGGTTCACCGGATAAAATCGCCTCCAGCAAAACGGCCCGTCGGATTTATCTGGGGGATGAGTTTAGACTATAGTGGTCGATCTATTATGAGCGGTTTAGGTATTGGATGCTGGTAGGCTCAGGATAATTAAGGTTTTCTTATCAGGATTCAAGGGGCCAAGGAGTCGTGGGGCCAAGTGAAATGCTTAAAACGGGCATGAAACTCCGGGAATAAATCACTTGAACCCTGGAATCCTTGAACCCTCTCACTACAGAAGTTGGAAAAGAACTATTTGATCGTATTTACTAAGGTACGGCGCAGACTGACAAGGTTGACTAAATGGCCCTTGAATTAAGACAACAACTCAAACTTTCCCAGCAGCTGATCATGACGCCGCAGTTGCAGATGGCAATCAAACTGCTGCAATTATCGCGTCTGGAATTGATGGATACGATTACCCAGGAGCTCGAGGAAAACCCGGCCCTTGAGGAGATAACTGAATCGACTGATACCATCGCAGAGACGGAGGAAGGCCCCCGGGCTGATGATGCCGGCGAGGTCAAGGAAGTTACCATAGACGAAAAAATCAATGAGGAGATCGACTGGAGCAACTATCTGGACGAATATAGTTCGCCGGGCAAGGTCATATACGAAACCGAGCGCAAGGAAGCGACCAATTTTGAACCCTTTTTATCCAAAAAGGGCAACCTTCAGGATCACATCCTGTGGCAGTTGCTGATGAGCCGGCCGGATCCCGAAGAACAGCAGGTCGGCAGCATCATTACCGGCAACCTTAACAAGGACGGCTACCTGGATATCCAGATGGAAAACCTGTACCGTCTGTGCGAATCCTCACCCGAGAAAGTGGATGATGTACTGTACCTGATGCAGACTTTTGACCCGGTCGGCATCTGTGCCCGGGACCTGGGTGAATGCCTGCTCCTGCAGGCCCGGCATCTTGGCATTGACACGCCGCTTCTCACCGCTGTCATCACCGACCATCTCAACCACCTTGAAAACAAGAACTACAAGGCGATCTGCCGCGCCCTTAAAGTCAAGCTGAACGACGTCATCGCCGTCGTGAATGTCATCAAAGGCCTCGAACCGCGCCCCGGGCGGCAGTACAGCGATGACCAGCCGCATTACATTACCCCTGATATTTACGTCCATAAGCTGGGCGATGAATTCATCATCATGATCAATGATGACGGCATGCCCAAGCTCAGGGTTAACGCCTTCTACCGCAACGCCCTGCGGCAGGGTGCCAAGATAGAGGGTAAAGCTAAGGACTATATGCAGGACAAGATGCGCAGTGCGGCCTGGCTGATAAGGAGCATTCATCAGCGCCAGAAAACCATCTACCGGGTTATGGAAAGTATTTTAAACTTCCAGCGCGAATTCTTTGAAAAAGGCATCACCCGCTTGAAACCGATGGTTTTGAGAGATGTCGCCGAAGACATCGGTATGCATGAGTCAACCATCAGCCGAGTCACCACCAATAAATATGCACACACCCCGTTGGGTATTTTTGAATTGAAGTATTTTTTCAACAGCTCCATTCAGAGAGTAAATGGCGAAGCGATTGCCTCGGCCAGTGTTCAGGAAAAGATCCGGAAAATCATTGAATCCGAAAACCAGAAAAAGCCGTATAGCGATGAAAAGATATCCAAACTTTTAAAAGAGCAGAACATTAACATTGCCCGCCGGACGGTGGCCAAATATCGTGAAATTATGGGCGTCCTGCCGTCCAACAAGCGCAAGCAGTTTTAGCCCTGATACTGAACCGGGGCCGTCTCAAAAAAAAGGTTAGTCTTGGTGAAATTTTATGAGAATTCTGGATGCATTGAAAAAAGAAGCTGTTATCTCTGACCTGCAGTCGGTAGATAAAAAAGGCGTGCTTGAAGAGCTTTCCGGACCGGTATCCGAGCTGTTCAACATTGAAAAAGACGATTTGGTGACTATCCTGATGGAGCGGGAAAGCCTGGGCAGCACCGGCATCGGCGGCGGCATCGGGATCCCCCACGGTAAATTGAAAAACCTGGACACCCTGGTTCTCGGGTTCGGCCTGAGCCGCCGGGGCGTTGATTTCGAATCCATGGACGGTCGCCCGACACATATCTTCTTTCTCCTGGTCACACCGGAAAATTCAACCGGCCTGCACCTGAAGCTGTTAGCCCGCATTTCCAGGATTCTTAAAAACGACCCGTTCAAGGCAAAACTTATGGCTGCCGGCAACTCCGCTGACATTATCAGCATCATTGCCGAAGAAGATGAAGAGTTCTGATTCAGCCTTATAGACTGTAGGGGTTTAGGCTGTAGCGAAATCTTCAAGAACCATTGTAATGACTGCGTTTTCAATATACACAAATCTCTTATACGTAAGTTTTTTATAAATGTGTCCGATTCATTTACCCTGTCATTCTGAGGAGTGAAACGACGAAGAATCCCTCCCAGCCAATTTCGACCTTAACCCGTAGGGGACTCTTCGCTCCGCTCAGAGTGACAAGATAACGGAACGTATCTATGGCAATCAGTATAAGGCTTAAAGGTGGATGGTTTAAATTGTTATTACCTAACAGCCTTCAGCCTATAGCCTAATAGCCTAACAAAAATGAAATCACTTAAAATATTCATTATCACCGGCTATTCCGGATCCGGGAAAAGCACGGCTGTCAGTGCGTTTGAGGATTCCGGCTACCACTGCGTGGACAACATGCCGGTGGCCCTGCTGCCCAAATTCCTGGAACTGCCCAATAGCGGGTCGGCCGGAATCAAAGGCCTGGCCTTTGTCATGGATTTACGGGAAAAAGGATTTGTCGACAGCTACGGGGGAATCCTCGACTCCCTGCGTCAGAAGGGGTACCGTTTTCAAATCATTTTTCTGGAAGCCTCTGAAGAAGTCCTCCTGCAGCGTTATAGTGAAACCCGGCGCCACCACCCGTTGGCCACCGATGTCAGCCTGAAGGATTCCATTCGGACGGAAAAGGAAATACTTGCCGGCCTGCGAAATGAAGCCGACCGCGTTATTGATACGAGCACTTACAATGTTCACAAGCTGCGCTCCATCATTTTGTCAATCGCAGCAGAAGGCAGAAAGAACATCCCCCTGCGGATAAATATATTTTCATTCGGATTCAAACATGGTCCCCCCCGCGACGCTGACCTGGTGATGGATGTCCGTTTCTTGCCGAACCCCTATTTTGAACCGGGTCTCAAGGCTTTCAGCGGAGAGGACCCGTCCGTGCGTGAATTTATCTTTGGTGATTCGGTGACATCCCGGTTCATGGACAAATATTTGAACCTGCTTGACTATTTGGTGCCGTTGTATGAAAAAGAGGGCAAGGCCTATCTGACCATTGCTTTCGGCTGCACCGGGGGCCGACACCGCTCGGTGGCTATTGCCCGGGCGGTGTATGACCACCTGCAAAAGTACGGTCACGCGATCGGCATCAATCATCGGGATATTGGCCGCTGACTGCAGCTGGAGGATAAACTCGCAAACGGTATAAGTATTCATGTTCACCCAGGTGCGGGGGGCCATGAAAATGAAGATTAGAAACAGCCAGATAGGTGATGGTGCCGGTATTGCTGCAGGTCTTCAGAATAGAATAAAATCGGAACACCCCCTACATGTTTCTAATTAGGATAAAAAAATGATCGGAATCGTTGTCGTAACGCATGGAGAACTTGGAAACGCATTAATTGATAGCGCCCGGATCATTTTCGGCTCACTGCCTGATGGCGTTATCGCCGTTTCGGTTGACCTGGAAACCAATCCGGACAAACTCCGTAAAAGCATTGAGGTCGGCATCAAATCCGTTGACCACAAAAACGGTATTTTACTGTTGACGGATATGTTCGGCGGAACCCCCTCCAATCTGGCCTACTCTTTCCTGGAAGAGGGACATGTTGAGGTTCTTGCGGGGGTCAATCTCCCGATTCTGATCAAGGCCATTGATTCACGGCCAAAAATGAAACTGGAAGAACTGGCCGCCAACCTTGAAAAACACGGTCGCCAGAGCATCACCCTGGCCAGCAGTGTCCTGAAAGGCGGTGGCTCCGGATAAGGGGTAACCGAAAAGTATTTGCCAAACAGGTGGAATTTAACCAATTCAGCCTTAAGCCTATAACTGACGAAAAGCCATCCAGAAATTAAAATCTTTATCTGAGGGTACCGCAAACGGGCGTTTCCCGCTGTTAATGAAAGGAGCTACAATGAGTATCAAAATTGGTATAAACGGGTTTGGAAGAATTGGCCGCATGGTTTTCAGGGCCGCCCTCGAACGCAAAGATATGGACGTGGTCGCTATCAATGACCTTACGGACTCGGCGACGCTGGCCCACCTGCTGGCTTATGATTCTGTCCATGGCACCCTTAAAAACGACATCAGCGCCACAGCGGATTCCATAAGTGTGGATGGCCAAACCATTGCCATCAGTGCGGTTCGGGATCCGGCTGAACTGGAATGGAAAAAATACGGGGTGGATATCGTGGCAGAATGTACCGGCCTTTTCCGCGATAAGGATAGCGCCGCCAAGCATCTGGCGGCCGGGGCCAGCAAGGTTATTATTTCCGCCCCGGCATCCAACCCGGACATCACCATTGTGATGGGGGTGAACTCGAGCATGTATGACCCCCGGCAGCACCACATTATTTCCAACGCATCCTGCACCACCAACTGTCTGGCACCGGTGGCCAAGGTGCTCATGGAAAATTTCGGGATAAAGTGTGGTCTGATGACTACGGTCCACTCTTACACCGGGGACCAGCGACTGCTGGACTTCCCGCACAAAGACCTCCGACGGGCCCGTGCGGCCGCCTACTCCATGATCCCCACCACCACCGGCGCGGCCAAAGCCGTCGCCCTGGTACTGCCGGAGTTAAGCGGCAAGCTCAACGGCCTGGCTATCCGGGTACCGACCCCGAACGTCTCCATCGTGGACCTGGTGGCCACCGTGGACAAATCCGGAGTCGAAGTCTCCGAGGTAAACGCCGCCATGCAGGAAGCCTCTGAAGGCGAACTCAAAGGTATTCTCGGTTATAGTGAAGCTCCGCTGGTATCCATTGATTACAACGGGTGTGTGCTTTCATCGACAGTCGATGCACCCACCACCTATGTGGTGGACAACATGGTCAAGGTCTTATCCTGGTATGATAATGAAGTCGGCTACTCCACCCGGATGGTGGACCTGGCGGCGATGGTCGGCGAACACCTCTAAAAACAATTGATCCGCAGATTGCGCAGATTACACTGATTATTAAAAGCCATTGCGGCTAGCAATCAAAGGCTTTGGAATAAAATAGATCTGTGGGAGCGGCGTCCCGCCGCGAATGGTTTCTTATTTTCGTTTAAATACCAATAGGGTATCTCTCTGGAGGTTCGAATGACAACACGTAAACCCCTTATCGCCGGCAACTGGAAAATGTTCAAGACCGGCCCGGAAGCCGTGGAAACCGCTGAAAAACTGGTGCAACTGGTACGGGCTGTGGACCACACCGAGGTGATGATCGCCCCGACCTTTACCGCCCTTGCTCTGGTCCATACTGCTGTAAAGGGCACCAATGTGGCCCTGGGAGCCCAGAACCTGTTCTGGGAAGCCGAAGGTGCTTTTACCGGTGAGATTTCCACCGGCATGCTCCAATCCGCCGGATGCACCCATGTGATCATCGGCCATTCCGAAAGGCGCCAGTTTTTCGGAGAAACCGATGAATCGGTGAATAAAAAGGTCAAAGCAGCCGTTGCCGCCGGCCTGATACCGGTGCTATGTGTAGGGGAATCGGAAACGGAACGTGATGAAAATAAAACCTTTTCTGTGCTTGACAAACAGGTGAAAATCGGGTTAGAAGGCTTGTCTTTGGAAGATGCGGCCACCCTTGTCATCGCCTATGAACCCATCTGGGCCATCGGGACCGGCAAGACGGCCACAAAAGAGCAGGCGCAGGAAGTTCACCGGTATCTACGTGAATGGATTGAAAAAAATTACACCACAACCTTGGCTGAGTCCACGCGGATTCTCTACGGGGGCAGCGTAAAACCGGACAACGTCACCGCTCTCATGGCCCAGCCGGATGTGGATGGCGCCCTGGTCGGCGGAGCCAGCCTGGACGCTGAAACATTCAGCAAAATCGTTAAATTTTAGAAACTAATTATGTCAACTATACTGATTATCGTACACGTTTTCGTCTGTATCGCCCTGATCATGATCGTTCTTTTCCAGTCCGGAAAAGGTGCTGACATGGGCGCCGCATTCGGCGGGGGAAGTAGTAACACCCTGTTCGGCAGTACAGGCGCGTCAACATTTTTGAGCAAGGCCACCACGGTCGCCGCGGTGGTTTTCATGCTCACTTCGCTGAGTCTGGCGTATATGTCCAGCCACCGGACCGGGAAGGTATCGGTCATGAAGGATGTGCAAGCGCCAATTACCCAGCCGGCCGGGCAGACCGATAAAGCCCCGGCCGAGACACCGGCTAAATCCGAATAGGAACCAGCCGATCTAAAGTGTGTATGTGCCGAAGTGGTGGAACTTGGTAGACACGCTATCTTGAGGGGGTAGTGGGCTACGCCCGTGCCGGTTCAAGTCCGGCCTTCGGCACCACAATTATAAAAAAGAGAGCGATTTCAGTTAGATACTGGGGTCGTTTTCTTTTTAGGTGCAAAAAAGTGCAAATTTTGTACAACATTTTTTGCAGTTTTCCCACCCGCCAGTAGCGCCTTTTCGAGATTTTGCCGTCCCTCTCCCGGTATCCAATGGCAGTAAATATCCATGGTAATGGAGATGGAGCTGTGGCCCATTTGCCGCTGAACATAGCCCGGACTTTCATGGGCCATGAGCAGGATGCTAGCGTAGGTGTGACGCAAGTCATGTGGTGACCGGGCTCTTAACCCCGCCGCCTTGCACACCCGCTTGACCAACCCCTGGACCTTGCGCTGGCTGATCGGCTGGCGCCATTTCTCACTTGGATCCGGGAAGAGGATGTCGATTCGTCCCCCCTGCCCTGCCCGCAGGCGCTCTTTTTTCAGATAACCGATATATGCCAGCAGGTCCGCGACCAGGAACCCGGGCAGATCCACCAGCCGCATCTTGCCCGATTTGGGCCGTCCGTAGCGGCCGCGCTTAAAACTCTGGGCCACGTAGTAGGTCTGGCGGCTTTCAGACAAGTGTTCGCGTCGCATGGCCAGCACCTCACCTAACCGGAAACCGGCAAAGGCCATGACCTTGAGCAGCATCGCTTCCTGGCGGCTGCAGGTGGCCTCGGCTGTCTCCAGAAACAGGTCACGCTCATCGACCGGAAACGGGTCGGGGTCGTTCAGGTTCCGGCAACTCTTGGGCGGCAGGATCGTCTTGAGCAACCCTGTTGCCGGGTTGCTGATCCCAAAACGTTTTTTAGCTTCTGAATATGTAAAAACTAACTCGGACGCATTCACACAGACCCATTTCTTTTTTCCTCGTCGACCATGCTTCTCCAACCTCCGTCGTGCTAAAAAGAGCATCAATAGCTGCGGTGAAACTCCTTTTAGGGATAAATATGCTTTTGAGGTTATAAGATCCCTGCCGATGACGATTACCTTTGATTTTTTTGGTTTGCCCAATAAACAGACCTCCTTTCCAGTGATTGAATACGGATTTGTATATGAAAAAATTTCGAAGGGGATTTGATTCTTATTATGGCCACCTCTCAACGATTGTCAAGCTTTATTTATAATATTTTCAGATAGTTATATATTAAGCACTTACTTACTTGAATTGGACTTGGGAGGCTTTTAAGAACCAAAGGAACGACTATTGGATGGATGACCAGATGGTTTTGGGAGGTGGTGAATGCTAAGTTTTGAGAGCAATTTATAGTATTCTTATTTCACCAACTAATAACGGTATCAAAGCAGATATTCGGACCACTGAAAGCTAAATCTATGTGCCCCAAGTCTTGTACCTAAAACCCATTTTGGTTGTGACCTCATCTGTCAATCGGATGTGCTATAATATAGAAAAATTGCTCAGGAGGAGATTCATGAATAGTAAAAGCATATCCGTACCGTTTAACCGCTCTTACTGGGTTGTTCCGGGTAAACTTATGGCCGGGTGCTACCCAGGATCGCCAGATCCGCAGGAGGCGAAACACAAATTAACGGGTTTGATAAAAGCTGGTATCCGCCATGTGATCAACCTCATGGAACAAGTCGAAACAGACCACGATGGCAGCGCATTTATTCCATATGAAAATAATATGGCAGAGCTAGCCGCAGAAGAAGGTGCCCATGTAACATTTGATCGCTATTCTATTCGGGATCTGAGTGTCCCCAGCGGCATCAATATGAATCGTATTCTTAATCAGATTGATAAGAACATCCAGGCCGGTAAACCAGTTTACATCCACTGCTGGGGTGGACGGGGCCGCACTGGAACGGTAGTAGGTTGTTGGATGGTGCGCCATAAGATGACTGCATGTAAAGAGGCAATCCTAAAGATCCAGGAACTTCGTCACGAGACTGCAGACTGCCACAAACCATCTCCAGAAACTTCATCCCAAGTCCAAATGGTCGAAACGTGGGGTTAGTAGGCGGTGGACCCCAAAGGTTGGACCACCTGAGGGGCAAATTAAGCTATAGCCAGA
>CAZYGG010000012.1:0-70581 GCA_964647585.1 uncultured Desulfobacterales bacterium | reverse complement strand
GGTGGGTCAATTTTGGACGCCGGTGGTGGGTCATTTTTGAAAGCCGATTGACATACCGGAGACTGGAGTTCCTTCATTCCAGCGGTATCTTACGCAAAATTTTACCAAAAAAACGGATTGCGTCCTGAGGGTATTACCTACCATACCTACTGGGCTTGCCATCCATTTTATGAATCGGAGTTTTTGCGAATCCCGATTTACAACTTTCAATACGGTGCCGATGTTTTTGTTGAGCAATTTGGTCGCTTCCTCGATAGTGTGCCCTTTGAAAAGAGAGATGGTGAATATCTCACCTGGACCGAGGAATATTTCAGAACGAAATCAATGGACCCCGCGGCGCGTTTCGAAAGCTGGGGGTTTCCAACAACATACCGGACTGACCGGCCCTACGATGTCTGGCAGTATGGCTGGAACGGTTTTGATGACCCTCAGAACCCGACGAGGGAATGGATTATACCCAAGTTGAAGGAACGCGGTGTATTCAGAACGTTTAAAACGTACTTGTCCTTCGAAAATGTAATATCGATTTGCAAGGGTGTTCCTAAAACCAAGGTGTCGTGCTAGAATGGGGTTCACCTGGCACCGAGAAGAAGGTCTTTGGCCTGAATGGTGCATGGCAAGAGGGGGTTGCAGGACGTGCAGTCCGGAGACAGACTAAATCGACAGACAACCTTTAACCCATGACCGGAACAAGCAATGAAGTACTTGCCGAATCTGGATGAAGCTCTGGAGTGGTGCCGCCATGCGGGGGTTAACATGGATTGGGGCGGTGCAACTGCCAGGCCCGAATTGTTTGAGTGTCGAGCGCTGCCACTGCATGATGGCACCCGGGAACTTGCATCAATCAAAAAGCTGGTGGTGCACCGTTCGGGGTTTTCCTGTGGGAACGCGGCGATGATTCGATGGTATCATCGGATTATAAACCATTGGCATGATATCGGGTACCACCTTGTGATCGGTAATGGCCTGAAGGGTTATTCTGTAGCCGGCGGTGTTGAATTAGGCCGTCCCCTGGGGCTGTTGGGCGCCCACTGCAGGGGCCATAACGATGCCTCCATTGCGATTTGCCTGGTCGACAACCTAGATCATTTTAGAAAAATCCCACCATCCAAAATAGAACTGCATGCCCTTGAAAACGCTTTGTTGTATTTCCTTGAGAAGGCTGAGGCAGAGTGCGAGATAGTGGGGCATTCGGATTTAACGGGTAAAAACTGCCCCGGAAAAGCCGTACCTGTCAAAAAGTTATCCCAATTGGTTAAAAGCAAACGGCAGAAGGTCAGATACTGTGAACCTGACGCTGTAACAGTGGACCTGCGGCATCTTTTTTCGAAAGAGGTGATAGACTATGCCAGGCCGCGAGAGGGTATCAAGAAACTTATCGCGTCAGGTACTACCCGGTTGGTTTATCCATTCCACTGGCTGAATAATCCCTGGGAGGATATCCAAGTCGCGCGTGAATGGACAAAAGCCGCGCATGCGGAAAACCTTGACCTGCTGTTGTATACGGGCCCGTTTGGTACGGAACATAGAAGTTTTCTTGAAAAGATGCCGGGAAGTTCGAAATGGCTGCAAAAGAAAAAGGATGGTTCGCCGGCAACCTACGATCCTGAAGGCAATCTGTTGATGTTCTGCCCAGCTTCATCTTATTTTGTGGATTACAGGCTGCCGATAATAAACGAGTTTATCAGGGAAACCGATTGTGACGGCGTGTTTTTTGATATTCCCTGGATTATGCGGGACGCCTGTTATTGTGAAAACTGCCGGGGAGTGAGGGGCGATGCCGGCTCCCATCAAATGGATGCGAAAGAAGTGATTGTGCGTGAGGCCCTGGCGCAGGCCGTGCTCGCCATTAAAAACGAGTGCCCGGATGCCTGGCTGGCTGCAAATGCCGCCGCGTCCCGTGTCTGGGATACAAAAACCATCGGGGCAACCCCGTTTGCCCTGAGTGGCCTGTTTGATGAATTGGTTGTGGAGTGGACGCCTTCCAAAAAAGTTGAGATTGAATCAATTCGCAAATCGATTGACTATACCCGCGTTGCTGCCCCGGCTTGCAGGATCTCACATGCCTGGATACCGGAAAAAGCCGGGGAGTTTATGGCCGCCTTGAATGCGATGAACATCGATATGGGGGTTGGTAAATGGCATGTGGTATCACAGATCTAACCGGGGAATTCACAATTGAGGACCTGACAATGTATATAGCCCAACATGCCGATTCAAGCTTTAAGACCTTTGGCAAACAGTTCTATGCGGTGCATGAATATCTTGATCAATATTCGGCGAAATATCGTGGTTTCGCACACAGGCGGCTTTTGCACCATCGCCTGGGGGTTGAACTCGCTGTGAAACAGTTGGGGGAAAGGGCGCGGGGTCCGTCGGAACAACATATCCGGGAAGACACCGGGGGTGAGTTACCGGATGACTGGGCCTTCTATGGTGAACCGGTTTTGCTGAAACTGGAAGACTATGACAGGCAAGATGCGGACCTCATCAAGCTGTATGGTATGGAGACTTTCAAGCGTGTGCAGTTGAAAATTGAGATGGAGGCAGAGTGAAATTATTTTTGGTAGATGTGGATCCGTTACTTGTTGAGGCATGGGCGGCGGCCTTTGCTGGTATTTCTGAGGTTCATGTACTGGAGGCGGACATCCTGAAGGTCGCCGGAAACACAATTGTCTCGCCGGCCAACAGCTACGGCTTTATGGATGGTGGGATAGATCGGCAGTATACGGATTTTTTCGGCCTGCGCCCTCAGACGGAGATCCAAGAGTGCATTGCCCAAAGGCCCGAAGGCTTTTTGCCGGTGGGTGCAGCTGTACTTGTCCGCACCGGGCACCAGCGGATACCCTACATGATATCCGCCCCGACGATGTTTCTGCCGGAGCCGGTTCGAAGCAGCAATTGCTTTTTTGCCATGAGCGCGATTTTGAAAACAGCCTACGCAAACCGGGATGTTGTCGAGAAGGTTTACTGCCCTGGGCTTGCCACGGGAACCGGCCGGGTGGCCCCGGAAATAGCGGCAAAAGAAATGGCTGCGGCTTACCAAAAATGGCGCGACCATAAAAAAAGCATAGACCGGAGATAATATTGATATGTCCTGGGTGAAAGCGGCAATTGAAGGGATAGCCCGGCACGGGGAAGTCAGGGTAAGACCTTCGGGCGACTCCATGCGGGGATGTATCGAGAGCGGGCAGCGGGTAACTATAGTTAAAGCTGACTATGAGACCATTATACCCGGTGACGTTGTTTTTGTGCAATGGAAGGAATGCAACTATATCCTTCATTTGGTCCTGCGTAAAAGAGATGGCCGCCTGCTCATTGGGAATAACCTGGGTAAGATAAATGGCTGGGCGGATGGCGAGGCGATAATTGGAAAGGTTGTTTCTATAGATGGCAACTGATGGCCAGTTCAGAGTTGTTTGTCTTCCAGATTTAGACGTAACGCTTGGAACCGTTACTGAGCGATCCGATGGGTTTCTATCGGTGCACGGCCCCAAGGCGCGGTCTATTCAGCGAGTCGAGAGGCATGGCCTGACCCAGGCCGAGTGTATTTGTTTTGAATATGGCGGTGTTTCCCGTGATACGGCGCCCCTCAATTCAGGACGAATTGTCACCCAGATTGGATTGAAGCTCCTGGCAATGGACTCCTGCAATCTGTGCTATGTCATGTGGCGTATCGAGCCAGTGGAAGAGATCGTGGTTTCCATCAAACGGAACCCGGGCAGGGCGCGACATGTTGAGTGCGGTAGTGGCGGCTATACTATTTTAAGCAGACAGCGTGTAGGCCAAAATGAAAGTATACCTTCCGCCAGGGACGGAAGGCAACATTCACTCCAGGCGGAGATAGAGAAATCCTCGCGAAATGAATACCGGATCATTGTGTCTGCCGATCGATCCCGCCTGATGATCCCTGTCCCCGAGAAATATTTTTCCGGTCTTACCGGCCCCCCAGGTTTTAGATCTGACAATGGCGTTTTTACTTTTCGTCTTTACACCAGAGGTGGTTGGCTTTTATAACATTTTGAAATTAATGCCAATATTATCATTTGAGGTCAATCGTAAGCTCTTTGCAGGTGTTGCCAGCACTAATAGTCTTAAATTATTTACAAAAATACAGATTTGATGTATGAAAAAAGGAGTTTACGGAAGAAAAGACTTGTAAAATTCAGCATCGCGTGTTCTAAATTATAGAACGGATATCTTAATGGCACCGAAAAAGTATTCCAAGGGCTCCAAGGAGTCAGAAATTTCGCTTAAGATAAAAGAACGAACTACTCTCGGGAAGCTACGCATTGAAGCGGAGCTGACGTACCGGGATGTGGCCGAATTGTTTAAAAGAAAGGCGATTACGATATCGCACAGTGCCGTTCATGATTGGGAACATGGGGACCGCAAGATTACCGAAAAAAACCTTGGTACCCTTCTGGGATTCTATGCCACCCGGCTGAATTTGAATATTGATGATCTCTACAGAAATATCGGCCGGACACCGCCCAGGGTGAAAGCGGCCATCAAGAAAAATCCTGAAGCGATGGACGCCATCCTTAAACTGGATGAGCTGCCCACCCACTTTCGTAAAGAGATATATCGGAAGATCGATCAAGAACATGATCAATTTAAGAAGGGCGGGAGAAAACGGTAAAAAATTTTGGCCCCTTCGTTCTATTTTCCAGAACATCGGTGGCCGGATCATACCTCCGGAGTAACGTCATGAGTGAAAGACATTGCCTGGTAATAGCTGTGGGATTGATCGCATTTTTGGGTATTTCCCTGTTCGCCATATTCGGTGATAAAGGTTATGTGGAATTGGCCCACAGAAAAGCTGTCCGGGATCGCATTCTCATCGAAAACCAGCGCATCGAAAAACAAAATTTGCACCTGAGACGGCTGATCAAGAGGCTGCGCGACGATGACCGGTATATAGAATGGGTTGCCCGGACGGAATTGAACATGGTGCGCCGGGATGAAATTATTCTGATGAAACCATGAGCGTCCGTAAGCCGATATCCGCGTTGTAGGTCGAGCCCAACAATTATGAAACAAAAGTGCCCGATCCCCGTCTATACTAGAAGCCATCTCAAAATACGGATTTTGGTTCAAGATCAAGGCGGGCGCGACATTTGAACCGGAGGAATACTCCAGTATTTCGAGGATTTAAATTTCGCGCCCAACGCCGAGATTGGGCCAAAAGATTTTTTTGAGATAGCTTCTAATAAAACTCCGGATCATTAAAAGCTGCCCGGGGAACTTTTTCGCGGGCAGCCGGTTGCCGCGATTAAACCGCCTTTCTGGTTTCTGCTACGGGGAAGTCGATTTTTCCTGAACGCTTCGGTGGCGGCAGATGGAATGCTGTTTTCGCATCGGTAAGTTCGCAGCCGGAAGATTCCCGAAAACTAATTGAGATTATGAAAAAAATCGGTGTAATTTCAGATATCCACGCCAACCTGGCGGCCTTGGAAAAGGCTTTGGCGATCCTCGACAAAGAGGCGGTGGACGGTATCGTCGTATGCGGAGACATCGTCGGTTATGGTCGGGATGTCAACATGTGCTGCGAATTGATCCGGGCGCTGGGTTGTCCGGTGGTGGCCGGTAACCACGACAGTGCCGTGGTGGGGTTCACCGAATACCGAAAAACCTTTTCGGCCAGAGCCTGCCGGGGCATCACTTACACGCTTGAAAATATATCGATGGAAAACTTAAGTTGGCTGCTGCAATTACCCCTGCAGATAACGATCGGAAAGATGGAGTTCGTGCATGCCTCCCTGGTGAGCCCGGAGCAGTGGTACTACCTGACCATTGGCAAGCCTTACGGTAATTCAGTTTATCAGGATGTGCGCAAGAGTTTCGAAGTGATGCAAGGACAGGTCTGTTTTGTCGGTCATACTCATACGCCGGCGATTTTTATGGAAATGAAGCCCGGGCAGATAAAGGCCATTGAGCCCGATCAGCCATATTACGAACTGGGTGAAAGGCGTGCCATTATAGACGTTGGCAGCGTAGGAGCTCCCAGGAATAAGAGTAGAAATGCCAGTGTGGTTATTTACGAAACCGGGGAACAGCGGATTTATTTCAAACGGTTCAAGCTGTAAAGGAGCGAACCATGGCTGAAATCAAATCGTTTACTGCGTATCACCGGATAGTGCCGGTTAAAAAGTACTTTGGCGGACCGCTTTTTATGAAGGCTTTCATGAAGCAGACCCGCCACAGCCTTGAAAAACTTTTCAGGGCCGATGGCCTGCGGATTTATTGTCGCGACCCTATCAATGGCTATTTTGTGTCCGTTTGGAGTTCCAATGGGGCCATAAAGCGGGTGGCCTGTGATGAAAACTGCGGACGGTTACACAATGCGGGGGACCTTTTGCGAATGCCTTTGAAAAACGGTCTGCGGCTGACCGGGATGATCGAGGTGGTGAACCGCAAAGATGGGCGCGGATTTGACTGGCACGATGAACAGATGATCGGAAATCTCGGCAAGTTCATTGGCTGCTATTTTAAGCAGCCAATGAACATCTTTGCGGAATATGGCAAATGCACTGCTTTGACGGAAAGAACTCTGGTGAACCCGGAGTTGCTCAACGGCATGCTCGCAAGAGCCACCCGAAGGGGCATGCCGGTAGAGAACGTCCTGCTCAAAAACCGGCCAGCCATCAGGGCGAACGCTATCGAAGCCTTTAACCGGTTGTACGGTATTCCTTTTTTCAATATTGATGATGAAACGAAAATCAGCGGCGGGCTTTTCAAAAGTACCCGGCTGGACTTTATGCTCGATAACAGTTTTATCCCTGTCAAGGTACAAAACGATGCGGTAGCTGTTGTCGTGGACAACCCGTTTGATGTTTTGAAAATAAATCGGATTCGCAACCACTTCAGAAAGAAACAGATTCGATTCCACTGGTGCTTTCAGCAGAATATCAAAAGCTATCTGAGAATATTTCAACCGGAAAATAAAAGCGAAAAGAAAAAACTTGACGATGATTTTCTGGAGTTGGACCTGATGCTTGACCGCCTGGATGATTAGAATCTCGTGGCCGCCTTGCCTGTCAGGCGTAGCTTTCCGAGCGAAGACTGGTCCTGGAACCCGGTTGAAGGTTTTGAAACCACTTCGATGCAAATTTTAAATAAATGCGAAAGCCGGCCCGAATGGTGCTGGTTTTTGATTTGAGGGTTTCGAAATAGTGCCCAGGTTCAATCGCGGTTAACGATTGAGGATGCCCGTGCCGGCTGAGTTGCAATGGGGTTATTCATCTGGTGTGGTTGACGGCGCTTGAAATAGAGGTAAGCGCACAGGCCGATGCCTATGGTGGCGAGGCCGCAAAGGGCCGGTACCGGTCGGCTTTTTATGGAAAACCAGATGATCCACAGATTGCCGATAATGAAAATCAGAGGGGTAAGCGGGTAGCCGAAGGTGCGATACCCATTTGGATTGGGCCCCTCTTTCAGCCTCAGGCGCACCAGGCCGACGACAGTGAGCATGGCGAACAGTGAGAGGGTGAAGCCGATGTAGATCAGCAGCTTTTCATAGGAGGCGGTGATGATCAGCACAATGGCGATGCCGGCCTGCAGGAAGATAGAGTGGGCGGGTGTGTGCCGGGTTTTGCTGACTCTGGAAAAAAGCTCGAAAAAGATCTTGTCCCTGGACATGGCGTAGTAGACGCGCGGGCCGGTCATGATCATGGCACTGAGCACCGACAAAAGGCCCAGGGCGATAGCGCCGCTGACTACCTTGCTGACGTTTTCACCGAAAAGTGAGATTGCCGCGCGGGCACCCACATCGACAACCCCGCTCATCTGCGCGGGTGTGAGCGCGTAGATGTAGACCACATTCAACAGCAGGTAGAGGCCGGTGACCAAGAGGGTGCCGATCAAGAGCGAGAGCGGAATATTCCGTCCGGGATTTTTTATCTCACCGCCGATGTAAGCCGAAGCGTTCCATCCGGCGTATGCGAAGGAGACAAAGATCAGAGAGACCGCAAGTTTTTCCGCGAACCCGGCAGTCGATTCTGTTTCCAGCATAAAGTTTGCAGTGGTCCCGTTTTCCGATAGAAAACCGGACGAGATGAACGCCACTACGATTCCGATTTTGAAAAGGGTCAGCAGGTTCTGGACACGGCTGCCGACTTTCAGGCTGTGGTAGTGCACCACCGAGAAGAGAATGACAACACTGATAGCGACCATGCTTTGCAGGGAGATGGAAATTACCGGAATCCCCACCACCGGGATGGTCCAGAGCGTGCCGGTTTCAATAGAGAGCATTTGAAACGAGTAGATGGCAAAAGCGATGGCCGCTGCCGCAATAGGCGCGGAAAAACCGACTACCAGAGAGATCCAGCCGGACAAAAATCCCATCCATTCCCCAAAAATTTCTTTCAGGTAGATGTATTCGCCGCCGGCGCGGGGGTAGCGACTGCCCAACTCACCGTAGCAAAGTGCACCGCACAGGGCGAAAACGCCGCCTGCTGCCCAGCAGGCGAGCATGGCTGCCGGACTGCCCAATTCTTTAATGACGAAGCCCGAGGTGGTGAAAATACCGGTACCCACCATGTTCGCGATCACCAGGATAGTGGCGGTGAAAAAGCCGATTTCACGTTTGAGTTCGGAGTTATTCAGGTTATTTTTCAAGGGACACCTTTTGGGAAAAGAGCGGCCTTTGGTGTTATGTTGTCGGGATCGGAGGGGAATTGGGGGGCCGCACAGCCCTTATGGGAATTTATAGTACCCATAAGGAACAGTGTCAAGTCTTTTTGGTCCTGTCGATCCGCCTTTCAGGTAAAAAGGAGCGGGAACTATTACCCGGATGGGATATTGATGGTCGCCGAGTATCCCAGTATCCTGGCGGTCGATTCCATCTCTTTTTCTCCGACCTGACCGGGTTCCGGAATTCCATGGGCAGGGTCCGGGGGGGGCAGGTCGATGCCGGACAGCAGTTGGGCGTGAACCAGTGCGAACATCATTTCAAGCAGACTGTCTATGGTGACCTGTGGGAAAGAGCCCGTCAGCAATTGTCCATTTGCGGCCAGGGTCTCGGCTTTCTGCTTGATGCGGATCAGTTCATCGAACCGGCTGACCAGCTTTGCACGGCCTGCCTGCTTTTTATATCCGGCACGCAGTTTTTTTAGATCTGTCACTGAACTTTTTTCAAGATGTTGGCGATTGTTCCCTTTGTTGAATGCCGTCTGAGTGTCGAGAATCTGCTTGAGTTGTTGCCGGGTGGCGCTCAATTCGCTTTTATTATGTGCCGCCAGTCGCTGTTGAATCTTTTCGGGAATGTGTGCGTTCACAGAGCGTAAGCGTTCTGTGTGCAGTTGAATTTTTTCCCTGGTTTCGATGGCGGTATTGTCCTGGAACTGCCGGGTGAAATGGAGCAGTTTCTTTTTCAGGTCTCCTTTTTTAGCGGCGGTCTGCATGACGGATTTCATCATCATGGGAATCTGGTAGGCCGTACCCTTGAAAAGCTGGTCCCCGGTAACGACGCCGAAAATAATGGCAATCATAGCGTACCAATCCTGCAGGTGGAACACCCGGGGCAGGTCACTGTATAGCTGCTGTAAAAGGACGTTGGGAAAAAAATGGCTGGGCGTGCAGTAGAGGGGGGTCCCGCCCAGTTGTGGCTGGGATATCTTGTCGACACCTTCATTCCCGAAATCTACGGCGGTTTCCAGGTCGATCAGACCGATGGTGTATTCCTGGGCAGATGTCAGAAAATGAGGGTATTCATCCGGATTACCCGCAACGAGTAGGTTGTCGGGTTTCAAATCACGCAGGCCGATTTTTTTATCGTCAATCCAGGCCAGCAGGGTGAGCAGATTGGTAACCATGCCCCCCATGAGTGGACGACTGCGGTTAAAAAGCCTTTTCTCCGTGTAGTGGTTCAGCATCTGCTGGTAGCGTTGTTTAAGGGTTGTACCGGATTTAGCGGTCTGTTCCAGCCAGTTTTCCAGTAAAGACCTGAACCCGGCGGATACACTCAGAGTGGCAAGGCCGGGCTCCCGGCCGGCCATACTGGCCAGGTACAATTCCTTTATGTTCCAATCTGAAAGGGAAACGGGTTCATTCGCCTGTGAGATAGCGCCTTTGAGTTCTACGCGAAACGATTCGTAGGCTTTATGGAAAGCGGGCCATAATTCGCCGCCCCGGTGACCATACTTGCCTTCAAACAGCGACAAATCAGACAGGATATCTACATCGGCCTTAATCTCTTCAGCCAGGCCGGCCGCCTTGCCATGAAAATCGGCGGCCACATGGCTCAGGAAATAGTAGCGTGCCAGGTCCATAAAGAAGACGAAACTGCCTCCGATGGTTAGAAAACGCTGATTTTCAGGAAACTTTCGCAGCCAGCGGATGTAGCGATCTTCAAGTTGGGCGGGGGGCAGGCTATCAGCATCCGGGAACACGTGTATCCGGCGCAATATAACAGCCAGGTTGGGGATAACACAGATTTTGGGCGCCAGCCGCACCATGATTTGTGTCTCGGCCCGCACCCGCGCGATGTAGTCTTCAAAATCGGTAATAGGTGTCGGCGGGATTTTTACCACCATATGGGTGTCAAAGATAACATAAAAGCACTGGCTTTTGCTGCCGGTGCCCTCACCGATGGGTGCCAGGGACATGCGCCGTGATTCCCATCTGTCTTCATGGAGGACTTTCAGGTTGAGCACCTGCCCCGGTCCGGCACCTTTTTGCGGCGCCTTTTCAATTTCTGCCGGTGCAGAGGCCGGTGCTCCCAGCTTCAGCTTAAACAGGCTGAGAAAGAGTGTTTCCACAGCGGAAAAATCTGCCAGGGGCACAAACGGTTTTTCGGTTGGATCGACCGTAGTGGTGGTTTTCTTGCGGCGATATTGACGCCACCCTCTGAGGCCCACCAGGAATAACAGCAGGCTGAGGATTCCGCTAACAATCAATGGTAAATACCATTTCCCCTTTGGAGAAAGCGGCTGCTGCCCTCGTCCGGTCCAACCTGTGAGCGGTTTCAGACGGGACAGTTTTGCCATTGAATCTTGGAAATGGGCTTTAAGCAGGGGCTGATAGCAGGACGGGTCGTCCAAAGACCCGAATATAATTTGTTGCACCTGACTGCGGGAAATTGTATCGAGCGTGATCCCATCCTCGTAGAATACACTCTTACCGACAGGGTAGATTTCATCTGCGAGCAGGGACTGACCGTTCTTCAGAATCAGCAGGTCTCTTTGAAGACCCCCTATCATCCACCAGACCAGTAGTCCTGCGAGGGTCAACGTCGGCAGCCACAATTTCCAGTGTTTCATAGTTTACCTGCGATCTTAGACAACTGTTTAGAATCTATCTAAAAAACGGATTTTGGTTCAATATCAAGGCGGGCGCGACATTTGAACCGGAGGAATACTCCGGTATTTCGAGGACTTAAATTTCGCGCCCAACGCCGAGATTGGGCCAATCAGTCGTCGCTCTTCGAGCTACGCCCGACAAAAAGATTTTTTGAGATGGGTTCTATCATTGCGTGTTCCATCAAGTGGAAGACCAACGTACTATACCTGGGGTGTTCAATCAACTCAACAGATCTTGTTTCCCCGGGACTTAATAAGGATTCTGTGCGGGTGGACGCTATTGAGGCGGGAAAAAGTCCCCCCTCCGCTCCAATTTGCTTATGGTATAAGCTGGTAAGGATTTGGTTACCGGTTCCCCGGCCTGTCTACCCAGGGAAGCACCCAGCCGGTTTAAGTGTCCGGGCAGACGCCCATATCTGGTCAGTTACTGAGCGAACTGGAGGTTCGGAAGGGGGACATATGGGTATTATAAGGGTAACTATGAGCATTTTGTCAAGACTTTTGGGTTTATTTGGTCCAAAAAACAGTTCCGTGGCCAAGTCAGAGCCGTAGGCTGAAGACTTTTCAGCTTTCCCCGATCAGGTCTACGTGGATAAAGCGCACCATCTGCTCAGTTTTACAGGAGGTTTTGTATGAATGTCTGCATCGCCTCAAGGGTGGCCTGCTCCTGTTCTGCATGCGGCGCATGCCGGCAATCCGGAAGCAGCAGGGTTTTTGTGGCCGGTCCGGTCTTTTGCTTGATGGACTGAATTTGGGCGTCGGTGCCGTATTGGTCACCTTTTCCCTGTATGGCCAGCATGGGTACTTGAATTCCCGGCAGGTATTCCTCGATATTCCAGGCCATGAAATCCGGGTTCAGCCAGACGTCGTTCCATCCCCGGAAAGCACATTTCGTATTGGCGCCATGATATTTAAGCAGTTTCTGGCGCAGATCGTTTTCCTCATACTGCTTTCTGGCATCTTCTATGGAGTCAACCGATAACTGTTCGCAGAATACATGGGCCGCTTCGGTGATCAGTCCCCGCAGGGGAAGCGCCGGTGTGCCGCCCGCGTACACAATCGCGATGGAACCGCCGTCGGAATGGCCGATCAGGATACACTCTTTAATACCGGCGGCAGCCAGCACCCGGGGCAGCATATCCAGCCCCTCAGTGTGCATGAACCGGATCGGGCGCGGCAGCTCACATGGACCGGATTTGCCATAGCCCAGCCGGCTGTAGACAAAGGCGCCGCAGCCGGTTGCGGCGGCCAGTTTTGCCGGGAAGTCCCGCCAGAGGGCCACACATCCCAGGCCTTCATGGAGGAAGACCAGGGTTGGCGCTTTGTCCGGCCTCGGGCCGTACCAGGCAATTTCAAGCTTCTGGCGATCAACGCACAGGTAATCAGTCACGCTTCTATTCCTTTACAGAACACCGGGGTTTCAATTTTTTGCCGGAAAGTTCTGAGGCCGGGTTTTCTTTTAAAATAGAACAGGTGGGCTGTACAGCGGCAGTCGGAGGCACCGAACCCGGGGACCATGATCCGGGCTCCCCGGGTATGGTTAAAAATAATCGCCCAGCGGCACTCATACTTTTCCGGATGGATGGTGTACCAGATTTCATTAACTTCAGTAAACCGCCGCAGGTAATCTATGTGCCAGTGGCACTTTTCAGAAGGTCTCAAATGGTGTCCGATGCGGGCGGCCAGCCCCCCGGGACCAAACGCGCTGCCGGTATAGATGTAATAGCCGGCCACAAACGTCACCGGTCCCAATTTGCCCACCGGGAGGGTTGTTGTCCGGGCCAGTCGCATGACGAGTGCATAGGTACCGGCTTCTTTGCCAAAAGTTTCCCTGCCCGTTTTCATCGTTGCAGCCTTCAAAGCAGGGAGAGTTGCTGGTTCCGGAAAATGTCCGGCAGGATTTCAAAATGGTCGAAAGGCGGCATGATGCAGGCGCCCGCAAACCGTTCCCGGGCGATGCCCAGCATGTCGCGGGCGTTGCGGATGCCGGCTTCGATCGGGTCGGCGGCCTGCTCCATCTGTTCGCGCACATGTTTGGGCACCGCGATACCGGCCACTTTTTCGTGGAGAAATGTGGCATGCCGGGGGGTGCGCAGGGGCAAAATCCCTAAAATAATGGGGATTTCGATGTGGGCGGTGGCATTGGCCAGCCGCTCGGCCGAGATGCGGTCGTATACCGGCTGGGTAACGGCAAACTGGGCACCGGCCGCCTTCTTTTTTTCCAGACGGCGGACAGCCTGTTTCAGACCGTCCTTTCTCTCCGGGTGGGTGTCGAAAACCGCGCCTGTGTAAAGTCCGCTGTTACGTGACATTTCAACCAGGTCATAGACGTTCACATCCTTAACCATGGTGGTACGCGCCCGGTCCCCCAGGGCGACGAAATCACCGGTGGCGGCCATGACCGTGCGCAGCCCCAGGGCCAGGGCACCCCAGAGTTCACCCTGCAGACTGATGACATTGTGATCCCGGATGGTACAGTGCAAAATTGCCTGGCGACCGGTTTGCTGCTGGATGAGGGCACAGAGGGCCATGGCGCTCATCCTGGCCTTGGCCACCGGGTTGGTGGCCACACTAAAACCGTCTACCGGCAGGTCGCCCAAAGACGCCAGGGTCGCCAGCAACGGACCCGGATCCGCACCCGCCGGCGGAACGACTTCGATGGTAGTGATAAATTTGTTTGAATCCATCAGACTGGTTTCGAAAAGGGGACCGGAAGCGGTTATTTCAGTCATTTTTAATTTCTCCCCAGGCCTTTTTACTACGGTCTATTTTTTTGCGGACCGTTGACCATGTCTTGGTTTTAAGGAATGAGTCTTCAAAACGAGCCAGCATGCTGGTAAACAGATCAAAGGGCACGGTAAAAGAGAGCTCGTCGGTCTTGAAAAATTTGCGGGCGGAAGCATCCCATCCCCCCAAAACCGCCCGGGGCCGTCCCTCGGCCAGATATCGCCGAGGCCACACCACCAGGCTGCCGCAGGCGGCACTCCAGGGTGACGCCACCACCTCCGGGTCGTTGGTTACATAGGTGGCCAACTGGTGCAGGCCGCCCAGCGTTTCCGGCCGGGTAAAGAAATGCACCAGTTCCGGGACATCGTCGCCCGCAAATTGGCTGACCGGTTTAAAGACGCAGTACCGGGCCGCCGCCGGGGGCGGATCGACATATTCAAAAATCTGGCGCAGGTTGTCCGGTGAGTCACAGTAGTGCTCCCCCCGCATGCGGTCGGGGATGCCGGTGGATACATAGTGGATGATGGTTTCCACCTGGGGCTTGTTGAAACCGAGCCAGAAAGCGGCGCCGGGGCAGCCAAACTGCTCGGCTGAGAAACAGGCGGCGGTTTTCTTCTTGCGTGCACGCCATATATGACCGAGGGCACAGGAGAAATTGTCAAACACCGTCGGCCAGTCAACCTTGTTCTCGGTTTCTTTTTCGCGGGTGGGCAGATCCATCGGTTTCGGCGAGAAACCGGATTCAGGTTTACTTCCCGTGAAGTAACTCCCCATGGGTTCTTCGTTAAGTCCCAGGGTTTCGAGAAATTTTGGCAAAGTGTCTATAAGCGTTTTTTCCATTGTAGCTTCTCCATTTTGATAAAGACCTTTGTGTCTCGCCAGCGCCAAAGCGCCAGGAAAATTAGAACCAATGCATCGCGCCAAAACGCAGGGGCGCAAAGAAGACCAAGCCTGAAATTTAGTCGCACTTCGTGTGGAAAAACCACATAACCCAATGGTCCTGAGCAATTTTGGTTTCAACCGGCGAAGCCGGAAAATTCTTTGTTTTCCTTTGCGCCTTTGCGTCTTGGCGCGATGATCGGGTTCTTATTTTGCCTTTAAAAACCTGGCCCTCCAGGCCAGAATGCTTTACTTTTCTATTTCAAGAACGCACTGGCGTTTACGGTTCAGCACTAAGCGAGTGACATCCGGGCGGGAATAGTGGCCGGATGGATCAAAGTTCTGTCGCTCCTGTCTGATCTTTGCATGGTCCAGAGTTGCGGTATATAATCCTTCAGTCTCAAGCTGTGGTTCTATTACCCATTCTCCATCCGGGCCGGCAAGGCAGGAGCCGCCGTTGGCCATCACTTCTGGGGCGCCGGCCATAATTTTGTCGGCATGGGGTATCTTGGAGGAAATATCAGATTTGCGCATCAACCCGGAAACCGACAGAACATAGGAACGGGCCTCTCTGGCGATAAAGCGGGTGATGTCCCGGGTGTTGTGAACGCCGCCAGGCCAGATAGCCACGTGCAGGTCTTCTCCCTGGGCGTACAGGGCGCTGCGGGCCAGGGGCATCCAGTTTTCCCAGCAGTTGAGGCCGCCCACGGTAAAAGCGCCCAGGGGATGAACCTGCAGCCCGTGGCCGTCACCGGGTGACCAGGTCAGCCGCTCTTCATAGGTGGGCATCAGTTTTCGGTGGACGGATCCGATCCGGCCATCGGGGGTGATATATACCAGTGAACAATAGAGACTGTGGCCGCCCCGGTCGGCAGCCCGCTCGATACAGCCGACCACGACCGCTAATCTGTTTTGGGCTGCCAGTGTGCAGAGCGGTTCCAGGTCACCGGCGCCTACCTGTACAGCCTGGGACATGTAATAAGCGTGAATCTCTTTTTGAACCGGGGAATTAAAACGGGCACCCTCGGTGAGTTCAATCCAGAACGGGTACCCCGGGACCAACGCCTCGCCGAACACAACCAGGCGGCACGCTTGTTTGGCAGCCCTGGCCACATAGGTTTCAATTTTAGAAAGCGTTTTATCGCGGTTCAGCCAGTCCGGGGCGATCTGGGCCAGCCCCACTTTTAAGTTATCGGACATGATCAGAGGACCCCTTTTTGTGCGTCAGGCTTGCCTGCAGGGTGAGTTATTACTCTCTACCCTCCAGATACTTATTCAGTGCCCGGTCAATGACCCTTTCAGCCTGGGCCTTGGAAAAGGCAGTTTGTATCTGCGCGATAATTTCCGGGTTGGTTCCCCGGCTCAGCGCCATATAAAGTTTAGACGTTTCCGTCGGAACCAGGATGAGGGTGCTTTCAACCACGTTAAAAGGTTCGCCCATTTGCCGAAGCCGGGCGGCCAGGGAAAGCGCATAGGAAGGGATCAGGTCCACTCTTCTGGATAAAATATTCCGGGTATTTGAAAGCGCATCACCGGCTACTTCAAGGCGGGGGAAGCTTAGTTTTTTCAGTAATTCATGGATGTAATCATCCCGAGTGACCCCGATCCGATAGCGCCTGGCTTCATCCAGGGTGACGACCTTTATGTCGGAACGCGCCTTGAGCTTGTAGAAATAGACTGCAGCCGGCGGCAGGATCGGTCCGACCCAGGCGGCAAAGAGTGGCTCCCGCTTAGGACTCCTGTAGATTGAGTAGATGAGTACGTTTGGTTTTTTCAGGGCGATATCTTTATAGGCGCTTGTCCAGGGGTACACTTGGAGGTGGTAATTTAACCCGGACCTTTTCAGGGTTTCAATGACGACAGTTGTTGAAATACCTTTGATCTTTCCGTCGATGGTATAGTTATATGGCGGGAACTCATCCGTGACAACCGTCAGCAACGGGGGGGGCGGCCAGGGCGTGTACGCCATATACCAGGACGATTATAGTGATTAGCAAGCTTGTCTTTATGAACTGCATGGATGCCCTCTCCCCGCCAGGTGCCGGGGGACTATTTTTAGAGAACATACAATACCACAGTCAGGTACTATATGGAAAGTCAGTTGACCGATTCTGTTTCCGGGAATTCTGGTTGGATTTTTTTTTAACTTATGCCAAACTTTAAAATTAGATCCAACAGCTTAACACTCGGGTGTGTGTTTTTAATGGGAATCTTTCATATTTCAAGTCATTGTAAATATTAATAGAGTTTTAATGGGTGGGTATTTGGGTATGGATCGCAGGGCTTTTTTAAAAACCCTGGGAAAGGGTGCTATGGGGCTATCGGGTGTATTGCTGGCGCCGGGTGTATTGCGGGGCAGCAGCGCTTTTGAATATGCTTTGAAAGGCCAGGCGTTTATACAAAAAAGAGAGTTTGCCAGCGCGGTTGAGGTACTGACCCGGGCGGTCAAACTGGATCCGTCGAGCGACTGGGCTTTCGGGCTGCTGGGACGGGCCCTGAGAGAGTTGGGTCGGTCCGCCGAGGCGGTGGGGGCCTTTCGGGAAGCGATCCGGATCAATCCTGACGATACCTATTCCCGCATGATGATTGACATTATGACCCAAAAACCGCTCGCGGGTGCCAGACACAAGACCAGTGTCGATGCGCGGGCCGAACAGGCCGCGCTCCAGGAAGCACAAACGATGTCGCAAAGACTCACCTCCGATGCCGGCCTGGGGTATCGCGTCAGACGGGTGGTTATCGACCCGGGGCATGGGGGATTCGATGCTGGGGCGGTGGGCAAAAACGGCTTACAGGAGAAGGCCGTTACGCTTGACCTGGCCCGCCGGCTGCATCAGTTGTTGGCGGAAAAAGGACAGGTGAGATCCTTTCTGACCCGAACGGGTGATTACTACGTTCCCCTGAGTGAACGGACGGTTATCGCCAACCAGTACCGCGCCGATCTTTTCATCAGCATCCACATAAATGCCAATAAAAACAGGCAGGCACATGGATCCGAGACCTATTTTTGTTCCGAAAAGGCCTCCAGTACCGAAGCGGCCCGGGTGGCTTCGCTGGAAAATACGGTTCTCAGCTACGACGAGAAAAAACAACGAAAACGGGGCTATATAGATATTGAACAGATACTGGCGGCCTTCGGCCAGAAAGTCAACTGGCAGGAGAGCGGAAAATTCGCGGTTGGTTTCCAAAACCGGTTCAAATCAGAGCTGCCTTTTAAGAGCCGGGGCATCCATTCGGCCAACTTTTTTGTCTTGCGAAAAGCAAAAATGCCCGCCATACTGTTGGAAGCTGGTTTTATCTCGAATCCCGGGGAAGAGGCCTTGCTTGCTCAGGCGGGTTTCAGGGCAAAGATCGTCAACGCCATCGCAAGGGGGATCTTATGAACTGCTCCGACCGGGTTTCGGGATTTATGATTTTGGCGGTGGCTACCCTGGCACTGGTGCTCTTTAACGGGCTGCCGGGCGGACAGGCGGCCGCCGCAGATGTAAACACCTTGATTTTTCAGGGGTCCGATTTTCACTATCGGGGTGATATTGAAAAAGCGATCCAGCGATTTGAAAAAGCCCTGCGGCTGGACCCGAACAATGAATTCGCGCACAACCAACTCGGACTCCTGTACGCCAAAAAAGGCAACTACCAGAGCGCGGCCCTAAGATTTTCAACCGCATTGCAGATAGACCGGAAAAACACGTTTGCCATGCTCTGGCTCGGGATTCTGTCTTTGCAAAACGGGGAGATCAACCGCGCGTTTAACTGGTTTTCTGATATTATAAAAATCGACCCGGCCAACGCGGACGCATACTATTTTATTGGCACCATATACAATTTCAGGCATCATTCGGCCAAGGCCGTTGAATACCTGAAAAAAGCCCGGGATGCTGATTCCGGTGAGTCCGAAACCCATTACCGGCTGGGAAAAGCTTTTCACGATCTGGATATGGCCGCCAATGCCCTTTTGGAATACAAAAAGGCGCTTGTGATCAAGCCGACGCACACGCGGGCCATGAACGAGATCGGGTGGATCTTTTTTAACCGCGGGGAGCGCCAGGCGGCTGTAAACTGGTGGCAGAAGGCGCTTGCGGTTAACCCGCATAACACGGACGCAATTTTTAATCTGGCAAAAGCCTACAATGATGCCGCCTTGACGGCATTGAAAAAGGGGAGACAAAAAGAGGCCCTGAACTGGTGGAAGAAGACCCTGGGCATTAATCCATCCAATAAGGCTGCGAAATATTACCTTAGGAAACATTCTTTATAGAATCAAGCAATGGAGGTGTTATGAAAAAATCAGGTGTCATGTTAACAATCATACTGGGGTTATTGCTGGTGATTCCCGGGTTTCTATCCGGTGCGCTGGCCCAGAGTTTTGTTCAGCATGTTGGTGAAGGATCCGTAAACTGGACAAAGGGCGTCATCCAGGGCAAAGGCATCGGGGCCCCGCCGGAAAAGTATTACGGCAAACCCAATGCCCGGCCCATGGCGATTCGGGCGGCCAAGATCGTTGCCCTCAGGAATATCCTGGAAACGGTTAACGGTATCCGGGTCGATTCGACCACCGTTGTAAAAGATTTCGCTGTCCAGAGTGATACCATCCGGTCCCAGGTTGAGGGTATGGTCAGGGGCGCCCGGGAGATCGACGTTGAGTACATGTCCGATGGCACGGTTGAGGTGATCATGGAGATCAGCATGTACGGCAATTTTTCCGAGGTGCTGCTGCCCCAGGCAATTATGACTGTTCCCATGGAAACACCCGGCGCGGCGCCGGGAGAAGCGGCACCTTCTTCCGCTGTCCTGACCGGTCTGGTGGTGGACGCCCGCGGCCTCGGGGTGCGGCCGGCCATGGCGCCGAAGGTCCTGGACGAATCCGGCCAGGAGGTTTACGGCAGTGCCTTTGTCAGTCGCGAGTTTGCTGTCCAGCAGGGCATGAGCGGATACGCCAAAGACCTTGGATCGGCCAAGCAGAATCAGCGTGTGACCGCGAATCCGCTGGTGGTGAAGGGGTTGCGGGTCGAAGGGCCCGGGCAGTGCGATATCGTTATCAGCAATACGGATGCGGTGCGGCTGCGGAACTCAGCGGCGGATCTTTCGTTTCTGGAAAAATGTCGGGTGATGATTGTTGTCGACTAACTTATCAGGATACGTTTCAAGGAGGAACCATGTCTTTACGCAATGTGACAGCCAGTCTGTTGATACTTTTAGCGTTTATTACCTTTGCCTGTGCCCAGCAAGCGGCCAAACCGCAGGCCACGATGGATACACCCGAACACCACGTGATGAGCGGCAACAAATTGCTCAAGGCCGGTAATTACGACGGGGCCATTACCGAGTTTGAACGCGCCAAAGCACTCGATCCGAAATATGCCCCGGCTTACCTGGGACTCGGGTTGGGGTTCAGTTACAAGGGAGATTACGAAGCCGGTCTGAAGCAGATGAAAAAAGCGGCCGGGTATGCCAAAGGCGATTCACAGAAATACGATGTGGAAATCGGCTATATGCGGGTCTACCTGATGGGCAAGCAGCAGGCGGATCGCGACTGGTTCGACGAACTGAGAAGCAACTACCGGAAGGCGTCTAGTCGCTTGCCGGAACAGCCCGATGCCTTTTACTACATGGGGCTGGCCTATAAAACCAAGTATGAGTTCAGGAAGGCTTCCCGTGAGTTTACCAAAGTACTGGATCTCGATAAGGGCCTGGTCGAAGAGGCGGATCGGGAATATGCCCTGATGCAGAAAATTGAACGGGCGATGCCCGGATCAACCATCGGCAAGCAGATCGCCATTCAGGATAGTATTACCCGGGCCGACCTGGCGGCCCTGTTCATTCACGAACTGCAAATCGACGATCTTTACAAGCGCCGTGCCAAGCGGACCTTCGATACGTCTTACAAAGCGCCGGGCAAAACGTTTAAAGCCGGGGAATACGTAAAGGCGCCGCCGGCTACGGATATTGCAAACCATGTTTTGAAGGCCGATATAGACGCGGTTATTGCCATTGGCATCAAGGGTATGCAGCCCTTTCCGGATCATACCTTCAAGCCGAACCAGCCCACCACAAGGGCGGAGTTTGCCATGATTGTTGAAGATATCATGATTACTATAACCCGTGACACGGGCTTGGCCACCATGTTTATCGGCAACCAGTCGCCGTTTCCGGATTTGAGAAATGATCTGCCCTATTTCAATGCGGTGATGGTCTGCACCACCCGCGGGATAATGAATGCCAAAGATGTGGGCACCGGTGAATTCGATGCCGCCGGCAGTATTCCCGGGGCGGATGCTCTGCTGAGCATCAGGACCCTGAAGTCGCAGTTGGCCAAATATTAGAGTAAAAGCCATCTAAAAAAAGTCTTTTGGCCCAATCTCGGCGTTGGGCGCTCGGTTCAAGTCCTCAAAATACCGGAGTATTCCTCCGGGTTGAACCTCGCGTCCGCCTTGATTTGTCGCAGATCCCGCGCGTTTTTTGCGGGGAACCAAAATCTGTTTTTTGAGATAGCCTCTATGCATCTCAAAACTGGAACCGGGGAATTCTATGAGGTTAATATGAGGAAACTTGGAACATATGGTGTGTTGGCGACTCTGTTTTTTTGCCTGACGTTTCTGGTTTTTCCAGTTGCGGCGGGAACCGTCAAGGTGGATGTCGGTACGGGTACCGCCGCGGTGACTACCCTGACCGGTAAGGCCATGGTTATCCGTGTCGGGACCACGAAGCATCTGAAGCTGGCAGCGGGAAAGCTTCTGGCTGCCGGAGACCAGGTAACAACCGGGACCGGCGCGCGTCTGGAATTGAAACTGCCGGACGGCAGTTACCTGCGTTTTGACGAACGGACAACCTTCAAGCTGGTTTCCATGACCGGTTCCCAAAAGAGCCAGTCCCGCAATATCCGGATTTCCATGGTGGTGGGAAAAACATGGGCCCGGGTTGCCAAACTGTTTGGTAAAAAACGGGGTGGTTTCGATATTGCGACCCAGACAGCGGTGGCCGGGGTTCGGGGGACCACCTTCCGCATGAACGTGGAGGAAGACAATTCCGCGGTCCTGAAGGTCTATGGCGGTGAAGTGGAAGTGCGGAAAAAATCTGAAGGGGCTGCCGGCACCAAGGCCGCACCCCCGGTTTTTACCAAACCGGTGCCCATCAAAGGTCCGCACCCGATTTCCATGGAAGAATGGGTCTATATTGTTAAATCGCTCCAGCAGATCAACATCAATTCGGATGGCACCGCCGCCAAACCTTTCCGGTTTGATATCAAGGCGGACTTGAACGAGTGGGTACGTTGGAACCAGATGCGGGACAGTGAGATAGAATAAGAAGTTGTCTCAAAATCCGTTTTTTGAGATCAGCTTCAAATCGGTTTTTCGTTTCACCGTGACAGACCAGGTACAATTTGCAGATGGCCGGGTTTTCCCGGCCATCTTTTTTTTGGATGCCTTGAAAAGTGCCTAAAGGTGTATTAATTTAGCCAATCTATTCAGATCCAACCCAACTAAGGATAAACAATGACCGATTTTAAACCTGCCTGCCTGCCGACCCTGATTGGCAGCCTGCCCGTGGAAGACCACGGGGAAGCCCACGAGCTTGTCATGGCCCACACCCCGGATGTTCCGACGTGGGCGCAGCTGCCCGCCTTCAGGCAGGAGGGCATGATTCCCCAGTTCCTGCCTGGACTTCCCGGTGTCACTGTTAAGGGAGACCGGCAATATATCGATACCGGCAGCAGCGGTTTCGAGGCCGAACTGGTTACTTTTTATGAGGCCTACCTGGCCTGTTCAGAAGATGCCGCCAATCTGGATGATTCTGTTTTTACGCTGGACGATAGGACCGCGGCCGGCTTTTTCGCTCTCTGTAGGGGGCTGGGGGCATCCGGTGCGGCTCCGCGTGCGATCAAAGGCCAGGTGAGCGGGCCGATAACATTTGCAACCGGTGTAAAAGACCAGCATGACCAGGCGATTTTTTACCACGACCAACTCCGGGATGCCGTCGTCAAACTGCTGGCTATGAAAGCCCGGTGGCAGGTGCGGTCGCTTTCAAAATTCGGCCAACCGGTCATTATTTTCCTGGATGAACCGGGTCTGGCCGGTTTTGGGTCCTCGGAGTTTATCAGTATCACCCGGGAAGAGGTTATCGCCTGCCTGGAGGAAGTGGCGGAGGCGATTCACGACGAAGGCGGCCTGGCGGGTGTCCACGTATGCGCCAACACGGACTGGTCCCTGCTGTTGGATTCCTCCCTGGATATCATCAATTTCGATGCCTATGCTTATTTTGACCGGCTCATCCTATACCCGGACCAATTGAAAAGTTTTGTCGCCGGCGGCGGCCTCCTGGCCTGGGGCATCGTTCCGACCCTGGAAGCCGAAGATATCGAAAAAGAAACGGCCAAGTCACTGCGGATCAAATGGGAGGGCCAGCTTGAACAGGTGATCAACCTGGGACTCACCCGGGAAATGGTGATGGACCGGTCATTGATAACCCCTGCCTGCGGAGTCGGTTCGCAGACCCGGCCGCTTGCCCTGAAGGTGCTGGAACTGACCCGGGACCTGTCGCGGTTGATTCGGCAGGATATTGGTTGACATATGAACGTGGTTTTAAAAGATAGTTTTCGAAGTCGGACGAAGCGGTGTTAGGTGTTAAGTGTTATGTTTTAGGATTCTAATGTGCAATGTAAACTCGATTTGTAAAACATAAAACCTAACACCTAAGACTTAAAACGACAACAATATACAATTTGAGTTTCAACAGAGCCGCGATAGTCAGAAAACCCTATCGTGCAAGTCAACGAGGAGAACCATGACTGCAGAATCAACAAATGGAAATTTTACCGGCTCCACCCGCTATGTGCTGGATGAGGAACTTGCCGGAATTGTCAACATTTCAATGGCCCTGGAAATGCCGCTGCTGCTAAAGGGTGAGCCGGGTACCGGGAAAACCATGCTGGCTCACGCCATCGCGGAGAACCTTGGCATGCCGTTGATCGTTCTGAACGTAAAGTCCAGCATGAAACTGGTGGAAGCCCTGTACCAGTATGACACCCTGACAAGGCTCAATGACAGCCGCTTCGGGGATTCCAAGCGAGACGTCAGCAATATCGAGGACTATATCAAGATGGGCAAAATCGGCCAGGCGTTTACCGCCGATGAAAGAACCGTGCTGCTCATCGATGAAATTGACAAGGCTGATACGGATTTCCAGGATGACATGCTGGATGTTCTGGACCAGATGGAATTCGATATCATCGAGATAGATCGGACCGTGCCGGCCAAGCGCCGACCGGTTTTTATTATTACCTCCAATGCGAAAAAAGATCTTTCCGACCCCTTCCTGGGCCGGTGTAACTTTCACCACATTGCTTTTCCGGATCCGAAAATGATGCGCAAGATCATCCGGGTCCATTTCCCGGAAATTGACAAGGAACTGCTGGACAATACGGTCAACACCTTCTATGGCCTGCGGGAACTGGATGCCATTGAGAAGCGGCCGGCCACCCGGGAGTTGCTCAACTGGCTGCGGGCCCTGCAGGCTGATCCGGATTTCAAACCCCGCAAACTGGCCAAAGGCGAGGTGCCCTACCTGGGGGTTCTTTTTAAAAAGAGCCAGGACTATGAGCGGGCCGCGCAGCAGACCAACCGGCGGCGGTTGTTTTAGGCTGAATTAAGCGATTAGCTGTTGGCTGTTTGCCATTAGCTAAAGACTTTCATTGTCACTTGGATCCGCTACGAAAGACACCATGGGCAACGGTCCCGGCTGAGAAATGCTCAATGGTTTGAACCAAACAGCTAAAGGCTAAATGCTAATAGCTCAAAATAGATTTTGAAAACTCATGTTTATAGACTTTTTCTATACGCTAAAAAACCAGGGTATACCGGTTAGCCCCACCTCCTTTTTAACCCTGCACCGGGCGCTCAAGAGCGGACTCGTCCGGACTTTGAACGATTTTTACACCGCTTCCCGGACGATCCTGGTAAAAAGCGAACGCTATTTTGACCTGTATGACCAGGTTTTTGCCCACCATTTTGAAGGGGCGGACCTGCCCGAGCCGGACGACATGATCCTGGATGAAATTGCCCGGGCCATGCTCGCAGAGTGGCTGCAAGATCCGAAAACCCTGGCGGACGCCATGGGCATGGACGAATCCGAACTCAGCAAACTCTCCCCGGAAGAACTCATCGACTATTTTAAAGAACGGCTGAAAGATCAGGACGGCCGCCACGACGGGGGCAGCAAATGGATCGGGACCGGCGGCACATCCCCTGTGGGGCATTCCGGCTATCATCCCGGCGGGATGCGCGTGGGCGGCGTTTCGAGGAATAAATCCGCGGTAAAAGTGGCCATGGAGCGTCGCTACAAAGATTATTCCCAAGAGGGGCCCTTGACCCAGGCTATGATCGGCGAGGCTTTAAAGCGCCTGCGCAACCTGATTCCCAGCGGACCCCGGGACCAGGTAAATGTTGACGAAACCATTTACCGGACGATGAAAAACGGTGGGGAGATCGAAATTGTTTTTTCCCGCAGCCTCAAGGACCGCCTTAAGGTGATCCTCGCCATTGATAACGGCGGATGGTCCATGGATCCTTATATACCCGTGGTCCAGACGCTCTTTGATTACGCCCGCGCCCAGTTCAAAGATGTGAAGACATTCTTTTTTCACAATACTGTTTATGATGCGCTGTGGGGGGACGCGACCCGGATTAAAAAACCGGTGCGGGTCAATGAATTCTCAAGATACGATCCCGAAACCCGGCTCATCTTTGTGGGAGACGCCAGCATGGCGCCTTATGAGTTAATGGCCGCGGACGGCTCCATTTACATGCAGGAGAGAAGCGGCAAGGCCAGCATCGAGCAGCTTAAATTTCTATCGGAAACATTTCCCCACAACGTCTGGCTCAATCCGGTACCCCCCCGAATGTGGAGCTACACCCACACCATCAATGCCATCAGCCAGATTTATCCCATGTTTCCACTTTCCCTAGATGGCCTGGATCAGGCCATTTCCAAGTTGATGGAAAAATAGGGTCGGAAACTGGGAGCCTGCTTTTAGCGGCGGTTTACCCTTTCCCGACCCTGCTCGTCAAAAGAGGGGCATTGTTACCAACGGTAATGCTGATCTGGTAGTACGTCTTTATTGCGGGCGTCACCCTCCCCCAGCCCCTCCCGTCAAGGGAGGGGGTATATAGTCAAGAGGTTACTGAGATGACTGGGGCAACATGAGCCTTTGCAGAAAGTCTCCCCTCCCCTCGCGGGAGGGGTTGGGGGAGGGGGCAGGCCCAAAATAAGGAGAAGTTTCTGATATGAAAAACAGCCACCTCACACCCTACGCAAAGAAGCTTCGACGCGGGGCCACAAAAGCTGAAAGCCGGTTGTGGCAAAGACTCAGGGCCAGGCAAATGGAAGGCTATAAGTTCAGAAGGCAACAGCCGATTGATAACTACATCGTGGATTTTGTCTGTCTTGAGAACAAGCTTATTGTCGAACTGGACGGCGGGCAGCACGCGGCAGGTCAGCCGGAAGATAAAAAACGTGACCATTTTATGGAGCTCAATGGTTTCATGGTTCTACGATTCTGGAACAACGAGGTTTTTGAAAACCTGGAAGGGGTGCTTGGGGTTATTCGGAAGGCTTGCTTGCGGGACATTTCACCCTCCCCCGACCCCTCCCGTCAAGGGAGGGGAGAATGACCACCGAACGCTGTGAGATTTTTGAAAACCTGGAAGGGGTGCTTAAGGTTGTCCGGAAGGCTTGCCTAAGCGATAGTTCACCCTCCCCCGGCCCCTCCCGTCAAGGGAGAGTGGATAGTCTCGCTACTGCTGAGATGACCGGGGTAATATAGGCCTTGCGCAATAAGTCACCCCTCCCCTCGCGGGAGGGGCCGGGGGAGGGGGCTGTTACAGGTTAGAAGCTATCTCAAAAAAGTCTTTTGGCCCAATCTCGGCGTTGGACGCTAAATTGGCGAGTAAATCGCCCCCGTAAGGCATATTGCCAATTGTATGGCGGGTCAAATCCTCGAAATACTGGAGTATTTACCACGCAAGGCATTGGCTTCGCTGGCACCTCCGGTTCGAATGTAACGCCCGCCTTGACCTTGAACCAAAATCCGTTTTTTGAGATGACTTCTATTTTTCACTGTTGATCCCAGCCCGGGCAGACAGAAGCCGCCCGGGCTGAGATTTTTAGGCCACATCCTGGTATTCAGCATCGATGATATCATCATCCGGATTGCCGCCCGGATTGCCGGGGGCCGTTTGAGCCGTTCCGGGAGCTGGCCCGGCCTGCTTGCCGGCGGCGGCCTGGGCAAGGGTCTGGTTGATTGCGGAAAGCTCGCTGGCCAGTGCCTTGATCTGTCCAGCATCCTCACCGGCCATGGCCTGTTTCACCTGGGCAATCGCGGCCAGGGCGCGTTCCCGGCTTTCCGGATCGACCCGGTCCCCGAAATCGGCCAGGGTCTTTTCCGTGGTATAAACCAGGCCGTCCGCCTCATTGCGCGCATCGATCAGGGATCGTTTCCGGCGGTCTTCATCCGCGTAGTTCTTGGCTTCATTTACCAGCCGGTCAATCTCTGTCTGGCTCAAGCCGCTAGAGGCGGTGATCCGTATAGACTGAGCCTGGCCGGTGGCCTGGTCTTTTGCGGATACGTTTACAATCCCGTTGGCATCGATATCAAAAGTGACTTCAATCTGCGGGACACCCCGCGGAGACGGCGTGATACCGGTCAGTTCAAACCGGCCCAGGGTCTTGTTGTCAGTTGCCAGTTCTCTTTCCCCCTGGAGGACATGCACTGAGACCGCCGGTTGATTGTCCTGGGCGGTTGAAAACACTTCACTTTTGTTCACCGGGATAGTGGTATTCTTATCAATAAGGCGGGTCATAACACCCCCCAGGGTTTCAATGCCCAGTGACAGCGGGGTGACGTCCAGCAACAGGATATCGTTGACATCCCCCTGGAGGACTGCTCCCTGGATGGCCGCACCCATGGCTACGACTTCATCCGGATTGACACCTTTGTTCGGCGCTCTATTGAAGATTTTCTGCACACGTTCCTGAACCGCTGGCATGCGGGTCATGCCGCCCACGAGAATCACTTCATCGATGTCGCCCACACTGTAGCCGGAATCCTTGACAGCCGTCAGACAGGGGCCCTCCAGACGGTCGAGCAGGTCCTGGACCAGGGCTTCCAGGCGCGCGCGCGTAATCTTGATATTGAGGTGTTTGGGCCCGCTGGCATCCGCAGTTATAAACGGAAGGTTGACATCGGTCTCCATGGAGGTGGACAGTTCCATTTTGGCCTTTTCAGCAGCTTCCTTGAGCCTTTGCAGGGCCATGGGATCGGCTTTCAGATCGATGGCGTGGTCTTTTTTAAACTGATCCGCCAGGTAGTCGATCAGGCGCATGTCAAAATCCTCGCCGCCGAGATGGGTATCGCCGTTGGTGGACTTTACTTCGAAAACGCCATCACCGATATCCAGTATGGAAATATCGAAGGTGCCGCCGCCCAGGTCGAAAACCGCGATTTTTTCCTCCTTGTTCTTGTCCATGCCATAGGCCAGGGACGCGGCCGTCGGTTCGTTGATGATGCGCTGCACGTTCAGGCCCGCTATGCGCCCCGCGTCCTTGGTCGCCTGCCGCTGGCTGTCTGAAAAGTAGGCCGGGACCGTGATAACGGCATCCGTAACCGGTTCTCCCAGGTATTCCTCAGCTGCTTTCTTAATGGCACCCAGGATCTGGGCTGAAATCTCCGCAGGGCTGTATACCTTGCCCTTCAGGTTCACCCCGGCGTCACCGTTGCCGGACTTTTCGATTTCGTAGGGCAGCGTGCGGGCATCCTGCTGAACTTCGGCCGCGTCATACTTGCGGCCGATCAGGCGTTTTATGCCGGAAACCGTGTTTGCCGGGTTTGTGACCGCCTGGCGTTTGGCAATCTGCCCCACCAGCCTTTCACCGCTGTCGGTCATTGCAAAGATGGAAGGCGTCGTGCGACCGCCTTCGGGGTTGGTGATGACTTTTGCCTCGCCGTTCTCCATGATTGCGATGCATGAATTGGTCGTACCCAGATCTATTCCAATTGTTTTACCCATTTGTCTCTCCTCCTTTATGTGCCGGCGCAATTAACTCGTCAGCTACATTACTAAAAATGATTTATTTATAAAAGTAATATGTATTGAAGTGCGTATGTCAAGCCTCAACTCGATTTAATATTGGTTTGATAGGGTACAAGTCCCCAATTTGGAGGGTCTTTATAGCCATTTCCAAAAATGGGTTCCGATTGAGCTAGTCTGTCATTCTGAGGAGTGAAACCAGTCTTCGCCAAAGGCTTACGTCTTCGCCCCATGGGCTACGCCGCACAAGACGCCCGACAGGCGACGAAGAATCCCTCACATTGAGCATGGCCTTAACTTGCAGGGGACTCTTCGCTGCGCGCAGAGCGACAAAATTACGGGATGAGCTGATTCGGTATAGTTTTCCAGTGGATTGTTTGGAGAGATATCAGGGTTGTTAAAGCTGAATATCGAACAGACGGCAGGTGTTGTCCCAGATGGTACCGGCCAGGCTTTCCGGGTCTGCGTCCAGGACTTCTGCCAGTCTGATCAGCACCGATCGAACAAAGGCAGGTTCGTTGCGGCGGTGCTTGTTTTTCTGGGGAGCCGGGGTCAGGTAAGGTGCGTCGGTTTCGATGAGAAGTCGATCAGATGGGATCAGGCCCACCTGTTCGCGGAGCTGGCGGCCCCTTTTCTGAATGGTGACAATGCCGGTAATCCCTATGTAAAAACCCATTTCTAAATAGTGCTCAAGCTCCGCGCTGGTTCCGCTGAAACAGTGGACCACCCCGGTTCGTTTTGCATTGGGCCGGTTGTGCAGCAGTTCCAGTAAACGTCCCTGGCTGTCGCGTTCATGAAAAATAATGGGCAGGTTTAGGGCATCCGCAGTTTCAAGCTGCCGGATAAACCACTTTTCCTGAATGTCCCGCGGGGAGTACATCCGGTTGAAATCGAGTCCGATCTCACCCCAGGCCCTGATCTTGGGGTTACGCGCCAGGGTTGCCAGGGTGTTTATTACGGATTCACTGCAATCGACAGCATCATGGGGATGAACCCCGACCGATGCGTAAAATCCGGTGTGCGATTCGGCCAATTCCAGGGCTCTGGTGGACCGTTCCAGGTTGATGCCGGCAATCATGGCTGCGTTGACACCATTTGCGGCCATCCGTCCAAGGATCTGGGGCCAGTCTTTCTCAAAAGATGGATCATCGAGGTGGCAGTGGCTGTCAAATAGCTGCATGATACCTTTCCTTGGCTACATTTTTTACCGGGAAAACCTGAAGGTTGCTGGCGGTTTACCACAAGGAGGCTTTCTGTTCAATAGTATCCCTCTTCGAGATGAGTTCTATAAATAGGGTTGCTTTTATATTGAGTATATGCTTATTTGATTTTTTTGAAAATTTCATATATAGAAAACCATTTTTGGAGGCCAACGTAAAGACAGGTAATACCCGTTCAGCGAGAGATCATTCTAAGAATGCGCGACACTGCTAAGTACGCTGCTTTTGTTCCTGCTCGCTCCAGTTCACAGAAGGGCTCTATCCTTTTTACAGCGGCATTAACTAAATCATGTACGGCGATTTACGCCCGGAGGTCAGCAATGTTTAAAATCGTTAGACGCGAAGAGATGGCAGAAGGGACCGTTATTCTAAACGAGATAGAGGCGCCCCTGATAGCCCAAAAAGCCAAACCCGGTCAGTTCGTAATCCTGAAAGCCAACGCGGAAGGCGAACGAATTCCGCTTACCATGGCCGATACGGACCCGGAAAAAGGTACCATTACAATCATTTACATGGTTGTGGGCAAATCAACGGCAATTTTCAGAGACCTTGCGGTTGGCGATGACTTTCAGGACGTTATCGGTCCCCTCGGTAAAGCTACGCATGTCGAAAAGGTGGGTAAAGTCGTCTGTGTCGGCGGCGGTACCGGCGTGGCGGTTTTACATCCGATTACCAGGGCCCTGAAAGAGGTCGGCAACGATGTAACCTGCATCATCGGCGCCCGGAACAAAGATCTGTTGATTCTTGAAAAGGAAATGGGCGCGGCTTCCCACGATCTGAGGGTTTGCACGGACGACGGATCTTATGGCCATCACGGCTTTGTGACGGATGTGATGAAAGAGGTCCTTGAGGGCGGCGATGTGAAACTGGTGGTGGGGATTGGGCCGGTGCCCATGATGAAGGCGGTCAGCAATATTACCAAGGAATACAATGTCGCGACCATGGTCAGCCTCAATCCGATTATGGTTGATGGCACCGGGATGTGCGGCGGTTGCCGGGTCACCGTGGGCGGCGAAACTAAATTCGCCTGTGTTGATGGTCCTGAATTTGACGGCCACAAGGTCGATTATGATGAGTTGATGCTCAGGCTGCAGGCCTATCTTGAAGAGGAAAAAAAGTGTCACGAAGAGTACTGCACCCTTCGCGACGCTCAATAACATTGAACAATCGCTGGAGAAGTCCTGCACAGCTTTAACAGGACCACAGTCACGGTTATATTTTTTACGGAGGAGAAAATGGCTAAAAAAAATAAGGTTCCCCGCGTCGCGATGCCGGAGCAGGAAGCACAGGTACGGGCACATAACTTTCTAGAAGTTCCCACCGGATATACGGTGAAAATGGCCCAGGAAGAGGCCGCCCGCTGCCTGCAGTGCAAAAAGCCGGGCTGCGTTGCCGGTTGTCCGGTAGAAGTGGATATTCCCGGGTTTATCAATTTGATTACGGAAGGTGATTTTACGGGTGCTATCCGCAACCTGTGGAGCCAGAACGCCCTGCCGGCTGTTTGCGGGCGGGTATGCCCCCAGGAAATTCAGTGTGAAGGCAAGTGCATCGTCGGCAAAAAAGGCGAGGCGGTGGCCATCGGCAACCTCGAACGTTTCTGCGCGGATTACGAAAGAGAAAATGGCACTGGTGAACTTCCGCCGACCCAGGCGAAGACCGGGAAAAAAGTGGCGGTGGTTGGATCCGGGCCATCAGGGCTCACCGTGGCGGGTGATTTGATTCAAAAGGGCCATGACGTAACCATTCTGGAAGCATTTCATAAACCGGGCGGCGTGTTGGTTTACGGTATCCCCGAATTCCGGCTGCCAAAGGCCATCGTTTCCCAGGAAGTCAATTTCCTGGAGCGGCTCGGTGTCAAGGTGGAGTGCAATGCTGTTGTAGGTCGGACGGTCTCCCTGGACGAGCTGTTTGAGCAGGGATATGATGCGGTATATGTGGGTGTGGGCGCCGGACTTCCGCGGTTTATGAACATTCCCGGGGAAAACTATGTGGGCATCCTGTCGGCCAATGAATACCTCACCCGGGCCAACCTGATGAAAGCCTACGAATTTCCTAAAGTAGACACCCCGATTCCCATGGGTAAAAACGTGGTGGTCCTCGGGGCCGGAAACGTCGCCATGGACTCAGCCCGGACCGCCATGCGGCTGGGCGCGGAGAACGTCAAGATTGTTTATCGCCGATCCCGAGACGAGATGCCGGCTCGGGGTGCTGAAATCCACCACGCCGAGGAAGAGGGCATTGAACTCTTTCTGCTGACCAACCCAACCAAATACCTGGGCAATGAGAAAGGCCGCCTGACCGGTATGGAGTGCCTCCAAATGGAACTGGGTGAACCGGATGAGTCCGGGCGCAGAAGCCCGGTGCCCATCAAGGGCTCCGAGTTCGAGATCGAGTGCGACCTGTGCATCGTCGCTGTCGGTTCCGGGGCCAACCCGCTGCTGACCAGTGAAACCCCCGATATGAAACTGAACCAGTGGGGCTATGTTATTGCAGACCCGGAGAGCGGGAAAACCACCAAACGTGGGGTCTGGGCCGGGGGTGATATCGTTACCGGAGCAGCTACGGTTATCCTCGCCATGGGGGCCGGGAGACTGGCCGCCAACTCAATTGATAAGTTTCTTGAGATGGGGTGGTAAATCAGGTAGGTTCAACGTTCTGGGTTCAAGGGTTAAAACCAAGAACCTTAAAAATGCAGAACAGTGAACGAATTACTTGTTACGTGCTAAAAGTTGAAGGGTCCACCGGAAATATTTCCGGTGGACCCTTTTTATGTGTGGATGCAGGCGGTCGGTTTGTTGAAAGTGGCGTTTGCCTTATTTGCGACAGCCCCCTCCCCCGGCCCCTCCCGCAAGGGGAGGGGAGCTTTTTTAGAAAAGATCACTAAGAAGGAGACCTACGGCTTTATTTCGGTTGGCGGCGACTTCTCTCCCCTCCCTTGACGGGAGGGGCCGGGGGAGGGTGAACAACCGCGCTACCCAGATCTTTCGAATTATCTAATATCCGGTGACGGCGATTTGCGGCCTTCACTCAGTTGCTGAACATCTCCAACCAGCGTTTAAATCGGTCAACCTTACCAGGGCCGTAGGCGGCGATCTCTTCCAGGATCACCGGAATTGACTTCTCCTGGCCATTGCCATCACCGTTTTTCGAATAAAACTTGTCTGCGTAGCAGATAATCTGCTCTTCGATGGAAACCGGGCGCATGTCACGGACGGGTAGCGGCAGGGCGTGGCTGACAATGTCTTCAGCCGATATGCCCACCCCCACATGTCTTTCACAGACCAGGGCATGGCGGGGCAGATCCTTTTCATCCAGCATTTTACGGCCCAGGGTTCCGTGCATGAGGTAGGGGTGACGGCCGCTGCAGCCCAGTGTTTCCGCAGCGGTCCTAACAATCCCGATGTCGTGCAGCATGGCGGCTTCCGCGATAAAGTCCAGGTCCGGTTTAAGGTCGGGGACCTTTTCAGCGATTGCGAGCGCCTTGTGGGTCACCTGTTCGCTGTGGTGGACCAGGGTTGCGTACCCCTTTGAGCCAGGCTGGCAGAATTCTTGTATAATTTCGATTGGTTTCATCAGGATATGCCGGCCAGCAGGACCCCTTCGATGAACGGGTCGATGCCGCCGTCCAGCACCTGGTTCACATTGCCGATGTCCAGGCCGATACGGTGATCTTTTACCATTTGATAAGGGTGCAGGACATAGGAACGGATCTGGCTGCCAAAGCCGATGTCGTCCTTGCCGTCATGTATTTCCTGGAGTTTTTCATCCTGCCGCTTTTTCTCGTTCTGGAATAACCTGGCCTTGAGGACTTTCATGGCCATCTCTTTATTGCGGTGCTGGGATTTTTCCTGCTGGCATTGCACAACGATACCGCTTGGCAGGTGGGTGATCCTCACGGCGCTTGACGTTTTGTTGACATGCTGCCCACCGGCGCCACTGGCCCGGTAAACATCTATGCGCAGGTCCTTTTCTTCCACATCGATGACGATTTCCTGGTCCAGTTCGGGATAGACAAACACTGAGGCGAAAGAGGTATGGCGTTTTCCGCTGGCATTGAACGGGGAAATGCGCACCAGGCGGTGAACCCCGTTTTCCGATTTGAGGTACCCGTAGGCGTTCATACCGCTAACCGTCATGGTTACCCCTTTAATGCCGGCCTCATCTCCGGGCTGGTAATCCAGAATGGACGGCTTGAATCCCTTTTTTTCAATCCACCGCAGGTACATGCGAAACAGCATTTCAGCCCAGTCCTGAGCCTCGGTGCCACCGGCTCCGGCGTTGATGGAAACGATGGCATTGTTCTGGTCGGACTCCCCGTTAAGCATCATTTCAAGGCTGAGCTTGTCGATGCCCTTTTCCATGGCGGCCACCTGCTGGGTCGCTTCGGCGAGGCTCTCGTCATCCGACTCTTCCACGGCCAACTCGTGCAGGAGTTCGCTCTCCTCCAGTCCATCGGCCAGGGAAGTAAACGCATCAATTTTAGCGGAAATTCGGGTCCGTTCTTTCAGGATGGCAGTTGATTTTTCGGGCTGGTCCCAGAAACCGTCCCTGGACAGCAGGTGTTCGATTTCTTCCAGTCTTTTTTGTTTGCCCGCCAGGTCAAAGATAACCCCGGAGATCTTCAAGTTTCTGATGAAGTCCTTTTATCTTTTGTTTCAATTCGGCGGACATGGCTGAACCCCTTTCGTAAATACCAGTTGTCAAACACACGTTCTGGTTGCTCGCGACTTTACCATAAAAGGCATAACGGGCTAACACACGAATCTTGACCGGTAATGGCAACTGCTATCAAATGATTCGATTAAAAACACCTAAACGCTTGACAGATTTAAAGAATTTGACACAGCGAAGGCTCCCAGCTCGGTAACCCAGGAGAGCGGCAAAACGGGAAACCCTTGATAGCGTTTGCAGAGGAGCAGGCTCAATATTTGTGATAACTCCAATACGATTACCGGGCCACCGGTATCGGAACACTTTTCTTGCAAACGCTATTGCTTAATAGTCCTACGATAGCATGTGAAACGATTTATTACACCATAATATGGCTATCATGCAATTTGTTTTTCGCTGAAGTCGCCTGGCACGCCGCTGGCGGCAATGGGCACTCAAGACTTTCGCTTGCGGCATCGGTAGAGGAGTCCCCGGCCGGCGACAAAGAGCGTGACGACCAGGCACCCCAGGGCGAAGATGTCTCCGGCTGAGGTATAGATGCTGGTGGCCGTCATAAGCGGCAGTGCCTGGGTCAGGGTTGTCGCGGTATTCAATTCAGAGGCCCTGATGATTCGGCCGACGGGGTCGATGAAGCCGCTGATGCCCGTGTTGGCGGCCCGGGCCAGCGCTCGGCGGTTTTCAATAGCCCGGAAGACCGCCATGGAAAAGTGCTGGCGGGGAGCGCTGGTTTTCCCGAACCAGGCGTCATTGGTGATGTTGATCAGTATATCCGTTTTGTTTTGCACCATTGCCCGGGAAAGCTCTGGAAAAATGATTTCATAGCAGATTTGAACGCCCAGATGCCGGCCCTGCCAGGCAATGGCCTTACCGGCCGGTCCGGGTATGAAATCACCGACCTGGGCGACCATTTTTCCCAGGAAGGGCAGCCACTCTTTGAAGGGGACGTACTCGCCGAAAGGGACGAGGTGAGCCTTCTCATAGTGATCGACAAGCCCGGCCCGGGCATCAAACAAAAGGGCGCTATTGCGGTAAGCCGTGCGATCATTGTGCCGTATAGCCGTAGGGGTACCGATGAGATGGTCGGCGTGGGTCTGGCGGATACCGGTTTGCAAAAGCGCGGTCAGGGGGCGGTTGTGGCCGATAAAAAATGGGGTTGCGGTCTCCGGCCAGACGATGAGGTCCGGTTTTTCACGGCTCGTCTGCAGGGAGAGGGCGTTATATTTTTCGAGCGTGGCCTTCTGAAACTTTCGATCCCACTTTTTGTTCTGGTCGATATTGCCCTGTAAAACCGAAATTTTTCTATGGGGCGCCCGGGAGGCTTCCTGATTGAGGGTGCGGATACGGTCCAGGCCGTAACCCCACAGGAAACAGGACACGGTCAGAACCGCCAGGCCGGCGCCCCCGATGCTTTTCCTTGAAACCGGTTGCGACTGCCAGCGTTGCTGCCTGAAGCCCAGGCTGGCAAGCAACACAGCGGCATTGATCAGGGCCAGCCAGAAAGAGATCCCGTATATTCCCGTAATGTCCGCGATCTGAATGAAAGGCAGGTTGCTATACTGCGAGTAACCCAGCAGTTCCCAGGGAAACCCGGTAAACAGGGTAGCCCGCAGGTATTCGGATGCGGTCCAGAACGCGGGGACGCCAATTAACAACCAAACCGGGCGCTGGATGAATGTCGTCAGGCCGGCGAACAGGGCCGGATAGAGAGCCAGATAGGCGGCCAGCAGAATCAGCAGGGGGATGCAGAGATACAGCGGCAGGTGGCCGTAGATCTTCATGGTGTAAGCCGCCCAGTAGACGAGGGAAACGAAGTGAACCAGTCCCGTGATAAAACCCAGCTTGAAACCACCGGCAAAAGAGGCGGTGCGCAATGCCAGCAGCAGGGGTACCATGGCGAAGAGCGCGACAACCGGGTGCCCGGTTGTCGGAAAGGCCAGGGTAAGCAGCAGGCCGCTGGCCGCGGCAGCAATCAGGTTATATCTGGACATGTCGGATCCCGGTCCCGTCACTGGGCAGCCTCTGGTATCAGGTGATATTGATATGGGCCAGATATTCTTTTACGCCGATAATTGCGGCGTTGAATACCCGGTTGCCGGTCATGATGACGTGGATGTTGTCCGGGGTGTTGCAGATGCCTGCAAAAGTAGGCCCGATGACGGCGGCCGGATCTTTTGCGTCCGGCTGCATGTTCAGGGCCTGGACATAGGTGTCCACCCGCTCTTTAATCATATGGAAATAGTTGATGTCGGCGCCGGTAGTGAGGTTGGTGACGTCTGAAAGGCCTTTTGAGAATTCGTCGATGGCTTGCCAGAAGGATTCCAGCAGGGCCTTTTTTTCGGGCTGTTCCTCCATAAAATACGCGATGGCCCAACCGACGCTCACGATCTTCAATAGCGGGATTTCATACTCCACCGTGACCCGGTTGACGGCTTCATCTTCGGGCAGCATGGTCATGATTCTATTCAGGTCGTCCCGGTCCACGGAAAAATTGACGAGATTTTCACTCACTTTTTCAAGGCTGGTGCTGCTGTTTTTCGCGGTACCCATTGTGCCTCCAGCTTAGTGCATATCCGCAAACGGCATCTTTCGTCCCAGAGCGGCGTTTTCGTTCTTTTAAAACTCAACATAGCCAATGCTATGCCTGCGGTTTTAAAACCACTACGCCTTCCGACTTCGCCCTGATGGCTACGTCGGACACGTGCTCTGAACCAAAATCTACCGTTTGAGAATAGGCACATTATGTAGATAAGCCGACATAGCATTAATGGCCCCAATGTACAACTCGGCACACGGTTGACCCGGGGGAATTGCATATTACTGTGGGACGGACCAATCCAAAGGATATGGCAACTGATATCTCACCAATCGATTGTTGAAGCCAGCCATATCGAAATCACTATCGGAATCAGTACTCGATTTCGATTCCGATATCGATTTCGATCCCGAATAATCCGACTGCCATGATCTGAATATGTATCCGTAATAACTATATGTAGTATTCGAAAGGGTATTGACATACAATATGTATAGCGTTATCCTTTTAATCTACTTTGTTTGAATCTTTGATGACGTTGCTGATCCACCCTGATAAGGAGATGACCAATGACGATGATGACCGTGGAGCGTCTGCACGACCTTTTTGATGAAAACCCTGAAAAGAATGCCCTTTCATGGCCGGGTAAATGCCACGATTGCGGCTGTGGTGTCACCGTTACCGCCTTGCCCATGGAAGATGGCATTCATATTACCGGCGGCAGTATCTACGAGCCGGAAAAAGACCGATTTTTCCTGAAATGCGAAGCCTGCTTTCAAAAGGACAGCCTGTTGCGCAACTTCCAGGACTGTGAGGTTTACAGCCGGGTGGTGGGGTACCTGCGGCCGGTGGGCCAGTGGAACGATGCCAAGGCCCAGGAGTTTCGCGACCGGGGGCTGTTTGATAAGAGCCTGGGATAAACCTTCTGAGAAACTTAACGTCCAACATTCAACTTCCAACAGCGAACATTGAACTGTGGTGCGCCTTCGGCGGCCAATATTGTAGCTCAGGTTTCTGGTCGTGATAAGGTTTTGGTTTTCGCGGTACTATAGAACAGGGAAGCGAAGTTTCAACCTTTTTCAACGTTGGAAGTTCGATGTTCTATGTTGGATGTTCTGGTATCACCCCTCACTTCTCTTCATCCTTTTCCACTTCAAGGCCTTGATCTTCGGCATCTTTTTCGGCATCATCGGCCTTAACTGCGGCCTTAACCGCTTTGCGGGAGGTTTTTTCTACCTGCTTTTCAGCTTCCAGGAGTTCCTTTTCCGCTTTTTTCATCTTTTCAGGATCCGGCTGCCGGGCTTGAAGGGTTTCCAGTTCCTGTTTTACCGTTTCCATCCGCTGCCGGGATTTTTCCGCAGTTTTTTCAGCTGTTTCCAAATTCTTGCGGGCCTTTTCCAGGTTGTCCATGGCGGCGGCCATTTCGCCGGGCGGACCCTCTTCGGGTTCGGCATCGAGGTCAATGTCCTCGGCCGCCATGACCAGTGCCGTGGTTGGCAGGTGTGACAACAACTCTCCGCAGGGATTGCCAAAAGGACCGGCGACCGTATGCTGGCTGAACCGAAAAGGCAGGAAAACCAGGGTTGCGTCGTCCGAATAGGCTCCAATCGACTCCGGGCCCGCGTTGATCACCACTTCGGTGGCGGCTTCGATACGGGCCTCTTCCAGAGTGGCGTTCAGGTCAGCGATATCTTTACCGGAGGCCTGATCGTACCCGGCGGCCAATACCCGGATGTTGGATCGGTCCCACTCCGGGCTGCGGGTCATCAGGTAGGCGAGCAGCAGCATCAAACGTCCGGTGGCATCATCCCACCACCAGATATCGATGCGTCTTTCTTTGGGTGGAACCTCCATGGGGTCGCTTTTAGGATCCAGGATAATGATATTTTTTCCTAGTCGAAACGTGGCCTGCAGGTTTCTGGTAAAGCGCACCGCCCGGATATCCTCAACTGTATCCGGTGTGCGGTGGAACCAGTTCAGCAGCATGGTATTGGCCTTGAGGGGGCCAATTCCAAAGGACTGCACCAGGGCTGAAATGCCGGGTTCGAAATCAGGCGTCAGGATGACCAGGGGAAAGGCGTTTGATCCGGCAGCCTTGAGTTCCTTTTTCAGTTCAGCCGTTGTCTCCTGATATTGTTTCAGTTTCCGGGCTCCCTGGCCGGCGATAATCTGAACAGCCGTAGTCGAGCCGCTGTCGCCTTCAACCCAGGCGGCAAATTGCAGCAGCTTGGCCCGGCGCTCGGTGTTGTCGGAGAATGCCAGGATATGCGGGCGCCAGTCCCGGTCGTGCTCGGGTTCTGTGGCCGCTTTTTTCAGGTTTTCAAGGGCCTGGTGTATATTGTAGGATCGGCGGCCATCCGCCCAGCGAGACGGGCCGGAAGTCCTTTTCAGGTATTGGAAAATGGCAAACAGCAGGGAGACGGCGATGAGGCCGGTTTTCAGATCGATGGCCAGCATGGCACCGAGGCAGGCCAGGCCGCCTGCGAGGCTGAGCCGGTAGTCAAACCACCTGAAGCGGGGGCGAAAAGAGGGGCTGGCGGCCCGGGCTTCGAACCAGGTGGCGTAGTTCAGCAGGCCGTAGGATATCAGGAAAAACATGGAAACAATCGGCGCGATGAGGTTCAGGTTGCCGACTGCGATGGTTGCAAAGGCGATGACGGCCGAGAGCAGTACCCCCCGACGCGGATTGTTGGCGTTGCCGACCCCTTTGGCAAACGGGTTCAGCAGGGGGAATATCTTGTCGCCCGACAAAGACTGCAATATTCTGGGTGCCCCGAGAAAAGAGGCCATGGCCGAAGAGAGGGTGGCCGCGATAACGCCGGCATCGATCAGGGGGCCGAAAAATGCCGCCTTACGCATGGCGCCGTAATCCCCGGCCAGGACCTGGTTCGGCAAAGTACCGGCAAACAGCAGGGCGACGCTAAAGTAGACCACAATTGAAATGCCCACGGCCAGGAAAGTTCCCAGGGGCAGACTCTTGCCCGGGTCTTTCAGGTCGCCGGACATGCTGACCCCCTGGGTGAAGCCGGTGACTGCGGGAAAAAAAATAGCAAAAAGGACCCAGAACCCGGGCCCGGTTTCGGATGCCGCCCAGCTCTGGGCGAAGGTTTCCGGATTCCATTTGATGATGCTGCCGGTGTAAAACGAGGCGAGTGCGGCGATCAGCAGCACCATGACGACATACTGGAACTTGGTGGCCAGATCTGCCCCGATCCAGGCCAGTAGAAACAGGGCCGCCACTGCGATTGCGGCGATGATGCGCGGAGAAAGCAGCGGGTTTGACAACATGCTGTGGAGGGCTTCACCGAAGCCGATGCAGTAAAAGGCGATGGAAACCGATTGGGCGAGAAAGAGGACCAGGCCAATGGCGCCTCCGAATTCGAGTCCGAGAGTCCTGGAAATCAAGTAGTAGTCGCCGCCGCCTTTAACTTTAAGATTGGTGGCAATGGCCGCGAGGGAAATGCTGGTGAGCACGGAGATGAGATTCGCAATCCCGATGATAATCAGGGATTTGAACAATCCAGCGTTGCCGACCACATAGCCGAGTCTCAAAAACAGGATGATGCCGAGAATGGTCAGGGCGCTGGGAGTGAAAACACCGCCAAAGGTTCCCAGGCCCCCGGCTGGTTGCCCGGGACCCGGTTTTTCAGAATCGCCGTGCTGCATGGGGATATCCCTTCCTATCGGTTTTCCTGGCGCGGGAGTGTCCAAGCATCCGATATCATTCGGAGACCATACTACATACCGGCGTTAGACGCAAACGCACAACCACAAAAAAAGGCCCGGGTAGCATATACCGGGCCTTGCGAGGTCTGTTGGTCCTATCATGGGGTTACAGGCGGCGCCATGGCGACAGGCCTGTATTCAGTTGGCAATCAGGATTTTTCTTCGGGCTCTTTCTCCGCTTCGTGGGTTACCTGATCCTGGGGTTCCGCAGTATCCTGAAGAGGATCGGGATCATTAATCCCCTTCTTGAAGCTTTTGATGCCTTTGCCGATGCCGCCCATCAATTCAGGCAGTTTCTTTCCGCCAAAAAGGATCAACACGATCAAGAGGATGACAAAAAGTTCCATTCCACCGGGAAAACCCATCATAACTGTATTCTCCTACCTTAAATGTAAAATCAGTCCGTTAGGGGATTATAAAGATCATACGGGCCCTTGAAAGTCAACTGACTTTTTTGTGTGCGCTTCTAATGGGGCAATTTTCCACAACAGCTCCCTGGACCGGCACAACCGGCATGGCTGCCGGGCGCCGAACCACAGCAGGCCGTGTCGCCGGGACCGGGCATTGTCTGCGAGCGGGTACCGGACATTGAGGAGTGGGCTGCCAGCAGTTTCTTGAGTCCCCGGTGGCCGCATTCCGGACAGGTCGGCTTCGCGTTTGCCGAAGTGACCAGAAGTTCACTGGTTTGCCCGCACGCTGGACAGAGAAAATCAAAAAGAGGCATCATCCACCTTCTATTGATCTAAGAGATTATACCTTTACTGGGACACCCGTTCTTGCAGTCGCAGTCCTTGCCACACTCATCCGGACCCCTGGTTTCACTGGTGCCGTCACGATATTCGTCCACAGCTTTATGCAGGGCTTTCACCGCCAGTTGAATACAGTGGTGTTTTTTTGCCGGAATTTCCACCAGGATCTGGAAAATATCACCGTCATTCAAGGCCTTGGCAAAGTTCAGATTCTTGCCCCTGATCAGGTCAACCGCCGCCATGGCGGCCGAGATGGCCCCGGGACACCCGAGCACCTGGTAGCTGGCGTCGGTAATAATGTCGTTTTCAATTTTGAGAAACACTTTCATGGTGTCCCCGCACGAGCCCAAAAATTCCGATACCTGATCGGCGTCGGGCATTGAGCGCATGTTTGGTTTTTCCATGTAGTACTTGATGGCTGTTTGTGAGTACCCGGTTTCGGCAAGCATGGCCGCCTCACCTGTTTCTCCCGGCTGCGACATGATCTGACTCATTTTTCGTCCTTAATTTAAGTGAATGTGGTTCGATCCATGTAAAAAAACAAAATATGAACAAAATTTATTCTTGTCAAGGGGTTGAAATTATCTATTTATGAGCATATGTTCTTAACAACTTCAGGGGCAGAAGGCTGCCTGGGGGCGTTTTTAGTATAGAAAGGAGAAGATAGATGTACAAATTACTTTTGATTGGTATGGAAAATGACAAATTCACGAAAATCGTGGATGCCCTCCAGGGGAATGAGGGCGTGGAATTAGACCACGCCGATTCGGGCGGCGGTGCTCTGGCCAGTCTGGTGGAAAAACCTGTTGATCTGGTAGTGGCTGCCGAGGAACTAGGCGATATGAGCGGGCTGGCGTTCGCGGCGAAACTGGTTGTCCAGAACCCAATGGTCACTTGTGCCCTGGTAAGTTCTCTGAATAAGAAGGATTTTCACGAAGCGAGTGAGGGCCTTGGCATTCTCGCACAGCTTTCGTCTGAACCCGACGCATCCGAGGCAGCCAGCCTGGTTGAAAAACTAAACGCTATCATCGGGCGGAACAGATAGGGCGGAAACCGAAACAAAGTTAATTGTGAGCATAAGTTCAAAAAACACTTGACAACTATGCCCACATACCTATTTTATGAGCATAAGCTTAGAATGAACTTGCTCCGGTTTATCAGGAGCCTTCATGGAAGGGTAGCATGATTATCAGTATTGCAAGCGGTAAGGGCGGAACAGGTAAGACCACCGTGGCCACCAATCTGGCCTCATCGGTGGACGGTGAAATCCGACTCCTGGATTGTGATGTGGAGGAACCGAACGCCCACCTGTTTATAAAACCGGCGTATGACATTGTAGAAGACTTCAATGTGGACGTTCCGGATGTAGATACAGACAAATGCACCTATTGCGGCCAGTGCGCTGAGATATGTCAATTCAAAGCGATTGCTGTATTGCCTGACACGATATTGACGTTTCCCGAACTGTGTCACAGTTGCGGGGGTTGTTTCGAAGTCTGCCCGGAAGATGCCCTGATCCGTGGAGAGCGGAACATCGGGGTGGTTGAAAAAGGCAATCTCGGCGATATCAGGTTTGTACATGGCCGTTTACGTATTGGTGAGGCAATGGCACCGCCCCTGATCACGGCTGTAAAGGCAGATGCCCGGGCGGACGGGTTGACGGTTATCGATGCCCCTCCGGGTACATCCTGCCCGGTTATTGCCGCCATGCGCGGGACGGATTTCGTTCTGATGGTCACCGAGCCGACGCCGTTTGGCCTGCATGACTTGAAACTGGCGGTTGAAGCTGTGAAAACACTGGGGATTCCCTGTGGGATCATCATCAACCGTGCGGATCTGGGGACGGATGACACCGAGACTTACGCCGGGCAGGAAAATATCCCTATTCTGATGAAAATTCCCTTTGAGCGGCGGATAGCGGAAGCCTATTCACGCGGGCAGTTGATCGTGGATGCCTTCCCGGAATGGAAAGAGAAATTCAGCGTCCTGCCGGGTGCAATTGAGAAGATTATAGCCGGGTGGAACCCAAGCCCCGCTGGTGAGAGAGACTAAAGCATGAAAGAACTGGTTATACTAAGCGGAAAAGGTGGCACCGGCAAAACAAGCCTCACGGCGGCGTTTGCATCGCTGGCGAAAAACTGTGCGTTTTGTGATGCGGATGTGGATGCAGCCGACCTGCACCTGCTCCTGACCCCGGAAAACAGAGCCCAACATGATTTCCAGGGAGGGGGCGAAGCCGTCATTCGGGCGGACCGGTGTACCGAATGTGGACTCTGCCGGGAATTGTGCAACTGGGACGCTATTAGCGCTAGTTTCGAAGTGGACCCGGTGGCCTGTGAAGGGTGCGGCGTATGCGTCTGGTTCTGCCCCGAGAAGGCCATCGACTTTCCGATCAAAACCTGCGGCCAATGGTTTATTGCCGATACCCGCTTTGGCCCCCTGGTGCATGCCCGCCTGGGCATAGCGGAAGAAAACTCGGGCAAGCTGGTGGCCCTCGTGCGGCAGGAAGTCAAAAAGCTGGCCGAAGAGAAGAACTGCGAATTCATTTTAACGGATGGGCCTCCTGGTGTCGGTTGCCCCGTCATCGCGTCACTTGGCGGGGCAACCGCCCTATTAATCATTACGGAGCCCACGGTTTCCGGGTTCCACGACATGGAGCGCGTGGCCCAACTGGCGGCCCATTTCAAGGTCCCGGCTATGGTTTGTATCAACAAGCATGATCTGAATGATGACATGACTGCCCAGATAGAGGCTTACGCGGGAAAAAACGGGTTGCCGGTACTGGGGAAGATACCTTTTGAGGCGGCTTTCGTGGAGGCCATGGTCCAGGGACAGACAGTCCTGGAATTCAAGCCCGCTTTGCCGGCAGCCAAGGTTGTTAAGGAGATCTGGAAAAAAATAGAAACAAGAATGGGTTGAAAATAAAATCGGTATTTCCTGCCGGTCAATTTAAATTAAAAAGGAGTGAAATCAATGGAAAAAGGCAGAATTGCGATACCTTCAATGGAACAGGGCGGCCTGGGCGGCGTACGTTCAGGTCATTTCGGTCACTGTGATGTGTTTACCCTGGTAGATGTGGAAGGCGGCCAGATCAAGGAGGTCACCACCTTGCCGAACCAGGAACATGTTCAGGGCGGCTGTATGGTCCCGGTGAACCTTTTGGCAGACAACAATGTAAACGCGCTCATCGTAGGCGGCATCGGCATGCGGCCGCTGATGGGTTTCCGACAGGCCGGTATCGATGTTTATTACGATGCCCAGCGTGCTGAAATTAAGCCGGTGGTAGAAGATTTGATCTCCGGTGCCTTGCCGGTCATTGGCGATGAACAGGTATGCGGGGGCGGGCAGGGACACTAGAGCCTATCCATGATTGGAAATCATGGATAGAAGGTGTTAGCTCTTAGCTATTAGGTTTTAGAAAAACGGTTTGAATACAGTGCATTAACTAACTGCTCAGGGCCAATAGCTCTATCCTCAAATTTTGGATTATGGACAGACACTAACTAAGAATGCAGGAGTAACACTATGAAATTAGCCATCACCTCACAGGGAACCGACCTGGATGCGCCGATAGACAAGCGCTTTGGCAGGGCGGCCCATATTCTGGTCGTGGATCCGGAGACCCTCGAATTTGAGGCCCTGGATAACAGTGAAAACATCAACGCCTTCAAAGGGGCCGGTATCAATGCGGCCGTGATGGTCAGCAGCAAAGGGGCCGAGGTTTTGATTACGGGTTTTTGTGGCCCCAATGCCTTCAAAACCCTGGATGCCGCTAAGATAAAGGTCTCCAATGATGCCAAAGGAACCGTGCGGGAAACGGTCAACGCATACGCTGCCGGGAAATGTCAATTCGTAGATGGTGCCACTGTAGACGGGCACTGGTAGGAAGCCATCTCAAAAAAGTCTTTTTGTCGGGCGAAGCTCGAAGAGCGAAGACTGATTGGTCCAAACTCTGCGTTGGGCGCTCGGTTCAAATCCTCGAAATACCGGATGTATTCCTCCGGTTTGAACCTCACGGCCGCCGCATTTTGTCGCAGATCCCGCGCGTTTTTAGCGGGGAACCAAAATCCGCTTTTTGAGATAGCTTCAAATAAATGGAGGTAGCATGAAAAAAGTAGCAATTGTTGGTTGTGGGGCTTATATGGACAGCGGGTATGGATGCCCGGGGGAGTGGCGCTGCCTGAAAGCGGCCGCACTGGGAGAAGGACAGTTCACTGAACCCGTGGCTGTGACCGCGTTTGTAAAGTGCGAGTGCCCGGGGCGGACAGTGGTGCCGAATGTTGGTATGGCCGCCAAACTGTCGGAGATAAAACCGGATGCGATCTATCTGAGCTCATGTCTGGCGAACGCCAAGCCGGATTGCCCGTATACAAGCCCGCAGGAGATGGCGGCGATCCTGGAGAAGAAGACGGGAGTGAACGTCATCGCGGGAACCCACGATTACCATTAAGGCCCTGAACGCTGTTTCTGCTGACTGTTTATTTATTTTACAGGATCATCTCCAAAAGAGTTGATCTAAGTGAAGGGTTCAAGGATTCATGGGTTCAAGGATTCGAGTGAAATTCTAAAAATCATAATTCTCGGATAACAGATACTTAGACCTTTTCTCCCAACTAATTGAGAGAAGAGCCATTTTAAAAGTAGCGAAAAGCCTGCCTGTACTGATTGGCGGGTATCAAAAGGAGGTGAGTCGCATGCCACAGGGAGACGGAACAGGACCGCAGGGAAAAGGGCCCGGGGTTGGCAGAGGGCAGGGTAACTGCCGCCGTGATCCCCAGCGCCAGGGCGCAGGGAACCGTAAGGGCAAGGGGCAAGGTCGGAAACAGGGCGCAGGCAGACAGCCGGGTCGAGGTGGGCAGCGCGGCCAAAGTCAGCCGGACAACAAAACCCAATAGCGTTTGAATACAAGACGGCAATTCTGTGTATGCTTGGCGGAATTGCCGTTCTATTTTTTTACCAGTGCCGACTCCGTCAACGCCACAAAATGGTTGAAAAGTTCGTCTCGGCCCAGGCCGAAGGCGCCCTCAAAATGCTTTTCCCGGATACGCAGAATCTGGATAACCCCGAAGATCTGGCCCCAGAGTAGCAGCATCAGCTGGCGGGGTGTCAGGTCGGTCACCAGGTCACCGCTTGCAATGCCCTTTTCAATGGCAGTGGTTGCCATGTCAGAAATCTCGTCGGACACCGCCTGACAGGCAGCGTGCCGCTCACCGTAATGGTCCGGTCTGTCCGCCTCATGGTAGACAAAATGCCGGGATTCGTAGAGCATAATCAAATCCATAAAAACCGGATAGTCCTCTGAAAAATAGAAAAAGGCCCACGCAAATTCCTTTAGTCCGGGTCTTTCTTCCGGCACCAGTTCCGTAGCGGTCTCAACACCGGATTTCAATAGTTGCAGACAGCGCAACACCACCGCCAGGAAAATTTCCTCTTTATCTTTGAAATATAGATAAATCGTACGCTTGTTATAACCAGCCGCGTCCGCAATGGCGGGTATGGTGGTTTGCTCGTATCCCCTGGAGACGAAAACCTCCTGGGCAATGTCTATGATCCGTTTTTCACGCTGGGCTTTCTCCCAGGCTTTTCTGTCTGTAGCCGTCATATCTTTATCCGGAATTGGGTTGACAATGCATATTGACGAATGATAATTCACAGTAGTGAAATATAAAGCACTATATTGAAAACTTACAATTGTCCCATTTGAGAGTCAAGAGTTAATATGCCTCGCACCCCGGCTGAAACCACTTTTTTTAGTTGCCCTGGTTCCCATGGGGATTGGCCTGGCGGTAGGCAAACAGACTTTTTTTCAGACCGATCAGGCTCTTTTTCGCAAAAGGGTCATGTTGTACCTGATGTTGCTCGCCGGGCTTTTATTGATAAAAACGATGTGGAGCATCTATCAGGGGTAGTCCCCGCTTTGCTAAAGGTAAAGTCGTTGACTATGTCTTTGAATAGGTTAGCAAGTAAATTCGAAGCACGAATATCGAAATCCGAAACAATATCGAATGACAGAAATTCGAATGAACCAAACAATCTATTACAGTAGTCGGGTTCTTTTGGTTGTCATGCCGGGCTTGATCCGGCATCCAGTGGCGTTTTCTTGATGTGGACTGGCTCAAGGCTTTCGCCGGTATGACGGACAATTATTAAGGGAAATTCCCGCATCCGATCTATCTGTCTGGCCTATCGTTATGGGTTTTGTTTTGGTCATTGAGACATTTGAATTTTTAATTTGTTTGCGGCGTTCGCCTTGAAAACATTCCGGGTTTCGATATTCGCATTTCGAATTTTGATCATAAACTGTCAAGATTATGTCTTTGGGGCAGGTTTCTTTACAATCGGGGAGATACATATGCAAATATCTAAAAAGGGAATGTCGGAAAAAGAAGTATTCACAAAGTTGGAGGATTTTCGCAAGGATGACCTGAAATGGCAAGAGGGCCGGGCTTTCGGATATGTCTTCGATCCCGGCAAGGATGTCATGGCCGTTGGGAAAAAGGCGTACAACGCCTTTCTGTCGGAAAATGGCCTCGATTTTACGGTCTTCCAGAGCCTGCAAAAGTTGGAAAGGGAGCTTGCCGCTTTTGGTGCCAGGCATTTACGGGGCGATGAAAACGTGGTCGGTAATTTTTCCAGCGGCGGTACCGAAAGCATCATTCTGGCCGTTAAGGCCGCCCGGGATTGCTATCGCGAAAAAAGGCCCGAAATTAAACAGCCGGAAATGATTCTGCCCACTACTGCCCATGCGGCGTTTCACAAGGCGGCCCACTACCTGGACGTGAAAGTCGTGTCGGTGGCCGTGGACCCGGAGACGTTCAAAGTGTCTGCCGATAAAGTAAGGCAGGCAATAACGGAAAACACCATCATGCTGGTGGGCAGCGCCCCTTCCTATGCCCAGGGTGTCATCGATCCCATAGGCGAATTGAGTGACATTGCCCTGGAAAAGGATCTGTGGCTGCATACGGATGCCTGTATGGGCGGCTTTCTGCTACCGTATTTCAAGCGGCTGGGGGAGCCGGTGCCGGATTTTGATTTCAGTGTACCCGGTGTCTCTTCCATCTCCATGGACCTGCACAAGTATGCCTATTCACCCAAGGGCGCCTCCCTGGTGCTCTACCGCAGTAAGGATCTGCGCCGACACCAGATATTTGCATGTTCCAGTTGGATAGGTTATACGATTATCAACAATGCGATCCAGAGCAGTAAATCCGGCGGGCCCATGGCGGCGGCCTGGGCAGTCCTGAATTACGTGGGGGATGCGGGTTACCTGGAAATCGCTCGGAAGAAGCTGGCCGCTGTGAAAAAGATTGCGGCCGGCATCGACGCGATCGACGGCATTCACCTGCTGGCGCAGCCGCAGATGAGCCTGGTGGCCTTTACCTCCGACAGCATCAATGTTTTCCACATCATAGATGAAATGAATGCCCGCGGGTGGTACATTCAGCCGGCACTCTCTTTTGATAACTCTCCGGCGCACATCCACCTTTCCATCAGTGCTTCCAATGTTGGCTGGGAAGATGAATTGCTTAAAGACCTGGCCGAATGTGTGCAGACTGCGGCTGCCTTACCAGAGGGCGATCTGGTGAAGATGGTCCGGGATGGGCTCGGGGAAGTGGACCTTGCCAATGTGTCGGATGAAGACATCAACGGCCTGCTGGCCATGGCCGGGGTAGGCGGGCAGGGGCTGCCCGAGCGCATGGCGGATATCAATGGGGTGCTGGATGAGCTGCCGGCCGCGGCCCGTGAGAAAATACTGAAAAGTTTCGTGAATGATTTGTTTGTACAATGAAGGCCGTCTCTCGATCAAGCTATTGAGAATTGTTGAAAGAGGGGTCATCTTGCATACGCTTGTGCAATTAGGATTCAAGGGCTCCAGGGGCCAAGGGTTCGAGTGAAATGCTGAAGACCTGAAAACACTTGACCCCTTGGACCCTTGACCCCTCGAACCCTGTTTTTTGGAGATTATTATGCACAGTCCTTTTCCGTTTGATAGCATGCTGGTGTTTGCTTTACTTTCCGGTCTGCTGCTGGTGGGCGTAGCCCTGCGCGCGAAAGTAGGATTTTTGCAGCGGTATCTCTTTCCCAGTTGTCTGATCGGCGGGGTGTTCGGGTTGGTTCTCATGCACACGGGACTTCTGGACATCGGCGCCGGCACCATTGAGACCTTTGCCTACCATTTTTTCAACATCTCTTTTATTTCCGTGGGACTGACCCGGGACGATGATGAGACTCCGTCCATATCTAAAAAGCAGCGGCTGAAAGGCCCGACCTGGATGGCACTCGTGCAGGGTATGTCCTTTTCGATGCAGGCGGTTTTAGGGGGCCTTTTTGTAATTTTATTCGGATTAGTCGGCCTGAAATTGTTTCCGACTTTCGGGTTTCTGGTACCTCTGGGGTTTGAGGAAGGACCTGGGCAGGCGCTGTCTATCGGCAAGGCCTGGGAGGGGCTGGGATTTGCCAACGCGGCCACCATAGGGTTGACCTTTGCGGCCCTGGGGTACTTTTTTGCCTTTTTTGTGGGCGTGCCTCTGGTCAACTACGGTATTCGTAAAGGCTGGGCCACCTTTGGTTCCGGTGAGCTTTCCCGGGATTTCATTGTCGGTCTGCTGCCCAAGAGCGGCCAAAACGAATCTGCGGGGAGCCTGACCATTCACACCGGCAACGCGGAAACCCTGGCCTTTCAGACCGCCCTGGTGGGGGTGGTTTACGGGATCACCTGGGCCGGTGTAAGACTGCTCGGTTCATTTTTCCCGCCGGATGTGAGTACCATCCTGTGGGGATTTTTCTTTTTATTTGGGCTGGGCATTGCCTACCTGGTGAAATGGCTCATGAAGATTGCGGGCGTTGTCCATCTGGTCGATACCGGTATCCAGCGCAGGATTACAGGCTGGTCCGTGGATTACCTTATCGTGGCCACTGTAGCGGCTATTCAACTCAAGATCGTCTGGGACTACATCCTACCCATCAGCGTGATTGCACTGGTCAACGGCATTATGACCACTTTTCTGGTGATCCACTTTGGCAGAAAGTTGGATGTTTTCGGGCTGGAGCGGTCTGCCGCTATTTTCGGCACGGTAACCGGAACAGTCTCCTGCGGCCTTTTGCTCCTGCGAATTACCGACCCTGAATTCAAAACACCGGTTGCCTTTGAGATCGCAGTGATGAACATTATTGCAACGCCTATCGTGGGCGGGTGTACCGTGCTCGTAAACGCGCCCCTGTGGTGGGGCTGGAGCGTCGGCATGACGGTGCTGGTCTTTGCCGCTATCCTGTCGGCCTGTATGCTGTTGCTCAAATTGCTGGGGTCTACCCGCGAAAAGAGGGCTTAGAAGCTATCTCAAAAAAGTCTTTTGGCCCAATCTCGGCGTTGGGTGAAAAAATCAAATCCTCGAAATACTGGGGTATTCCTCCGGTTCGATTTTTTCATGCGCCTTGATCTTGAACCAAAATCCGTTTTTCTAGATTCTTCCAGCCAGAATATTTCATGCAAACGTAACGAGGGCAGCTATGAAAATAACAGTTTTTTATGGAAGTATACATAAGACCCGGGGTAACACCTATGTGATAATCAATGAATTTGCTGAAGGTGCTAAAGCAGCTGGAGCAAAAGTTGAGGTTGTTCTATTAGCAGAAAAAGAAATAAATAATTGTATTGCGTGTGTTAAATGCTGGACCAAGACACCCGGCAAGTGCGCTTTGAAAGATGATATGGCTGGTCTCTTAGAGAAATTCATGCAATCCGATCTCGTTGTCATGGCGACTCCTGTCTATATCCATAATGTGACAGGAATCATGAAGACCTTTCTCGATAGAATGGTGCCAATTATGGATCCACACCTGGTGAGAAGGGAGAATGGATATACAGGGCATATCAAAAAATATGACCAATATCCCCAATTAGGGGTGATAGCAACAGGTGCATTTCCTGAACAAAAATGTTGTGAATTTATCAGCCAGTATTTCAACCGTATGGCTATGGATCTTTATTCAGAAGTTATTTTTGAAATATATAAAGGGGAAGCGGTTCTATTGAAGATGGCTGATAAAGTTGGGCTTGATTCGCTCTTGGATGAGTATAAACAAAATGTAAGGATGGCTGCAAAAGAAGTTGTTGAAAATATGAAAATCTCAGAGGCTACAGCGCAAAAGATAGACCAACCTTTCATACCTGAAGAAATGTATATTGAGCAGGTGAACAAATACTGGGACAGCCGCATCGCCCATTATGAAGGAAATCAAAAGTAATACGGATCATCTCCCGATTAGTTGTAGTTGATTAGGGCCGATAAATAAGTAATCTCCAATTGACAGGTGTTACCCCAGAGGGGTCAAGGGGTCCAGGATCCAAGGGTTCGAGTGAAATGCTAAATAATTCAGAAGTCGGGAAGTTTTCTTGGTGAACGCCCGTCATCCAGGCGAAAGCCGGGATCCAGTCCGTATAAAGGTAACGTCGCTGGATGCCGGATCAAGTCCGGCATGACGATCACCCCCCCGACTGCTCAAATATTTACCAGATACTCCCCATTAATCAAAACATGACCAGATAATTAGATATATTCATTGACTGGTTCATAATCACCACTCATCAGGAATTTCGTCTGACCACAGGATGTAATATCGCTTGAAAAAATTTTACGATCCAAATTTGACAAGCAATCTGTAATTTGTAAATGTTCCAAAATCGAGGTGCAGTTTTAAATCGAATAGATAGATACGCATCTGTCGAGTGAATTGCCCTTTTTAATTACGTTCACGTTAGGCCCTATACGATAGTGGTCCAGACAGACATTACCAATGAGAAGAATGAGTTAATCAGTCGGACAATCCAGACCCAGGCTGTGATTACAAAAAGTTGAAAGGAAATGAGTTCATCAAAACATTCACTTCAGAAGAATACACAGAATGCCTTAATGGGTGGGAGAAATAACTATTAAAGTACTAACCCAAAAGGATTGACACGACCCGTAGGGGCGTTTTCAAGCCATTACTCAAGAAGCCCGATGTTCACATGGGGCGAGGATATGACGCTTCTTATAGCGTATTGATGAGAATATAAAAAATGCCAAATCCGATTCGAATAAAAGCCATCCAAAGGTTTAAAGAGGGAGATTCAGTTACTTACACACGTACCTTCACAGAGGATGAGACCAAATCGTTCGGTGATTTAACAAGAGACTATAATCCTGTCCATTACGATTTACGATGGACAAACATAAAAGGTTTTAGTGGCCTGATTTGCCATGGCCTTCTCGTTGGTTCAATGATTTGCGAGTTTGGTGGGCAAGTGGGCTGGCTTGCTACCGGTATGAACTTTAAATACATAAGGCCTGTCTATTTCGAGGATACCATCCTTTGTACCATTACGATTACAAAGATAGAAAAAACCGGGCGTGCAGAGGCGGAAGCTTTTTTTACAAACCAAAATGACGAACAAGTATGCTACGCCCATTTGACAGGGCGCTTACCGTTGTCTCAAGAACGGGAACTTCTAAAACAAATGACAAACGAAAACGATCCGACCAACAAACTGTCCAACGAAAAGTACATCTTTAAATAAATCGTTTTGTCAATTTCTACCACCGCATATACTCAATTCTGATATTTCAGCTTTATCCGTTTCAAAATAGACACTTCAAAATAAACTGTAGCAAATGAATGGAATTTGACTTGACAAGCGGAATTGTATTGGCTAAAAATCTGAACGGTCAGTCGGAACCTGAACGATCAATCGGAATACGGCCCTAACCCGAAAAAAGGGGGCTTTATGCGCAGCATTCCAACCACAGTCAAAAATAAAGATCTGGTGAAAAAGCGTCGCCGGCAAATTATTCTGGCCGCAATCAAACTCTTTTCAATAAACGGGTATCACAAAACCACCCTGAAGGAACTTGCTGAAGAAGCCGGTTTAAGCCATGGGAATGTCTACGATTACGTGGGGAGCAAGGAAGATATTTTTTTCCTCATCCACGATTTTGTAGCCGGCTCAGCCATGGAGTTTCTTAACCGGAGCCTTGAAAACATTCAGGACCCTATCGATAAGTTGCGCCGCATGGTCCGGGCCGAGTTCAACATGATGGATCAGTATGCGGACGCAGTGCTGTTGCTATATCAGGAAACCCATATCCTCGGTGGAGATTTTCTCAGGCGTCTTTTGGAGAAAGAGCGCGCTCACCTGGCAAAATTTGAAGTGGTTATTAAAGAGTGTATTGCCCAGGGAAAATTCAGTGACTGCAATGTACGCCTGGTAGCCAATTTGATTAAATCAATGATTGACACCTTGACGGTCAAGCGGTGGGACCTCAGGGGCCATACCAGCCAGCTTGAAGCCGAACGCCAAATTCTTGAACTGGTGTTTAACGGCCTGTTAGGCGGTGAACAAGACTCAGCCGCGCCCTCTCCAACATCGGATTCCCTCATGGGGAAAACCGCGCTGGTAGTAAATGGCGGAACTGTATTGGGGCAGGCCGTGTGCAGTGCTTTTCTGGCCCAGGGAATCAGGCTGATCATGCATGTGGATAGTCGCCAGGGGGCCTGGAAGCCTTCCAAAAACCTGGAACACCAGTCTGTCTGCACACCCAACTGCACGATCGAGCAGCAAGGCCCGCTCACCCCGGAACAGATCCAGGACATTGAGAAAGAGTACGGGCCCATCGATATGTATATCCACGATCTGGGCATCGGGACCATTGATCAACCCCTTAAAGGCCAAAAGCAGCAACCGGGTGACCCCTTCGAAGAGAACATGCGGTGTGCCCATGACCTGGCCGGGTATTTTAAAAGCCAGATGGCCGCCCGCCGGTCGGGCCGGATTGTCTATCTTGCTCCCTGGAGTTGGGACCGGTACATAGACCCCATTCGTTACGAGACAGCCAAGGCTGGCGCAGTGGCCTTGAGTCAGGCCATGTCCGCGGAGATGGCCGCCGCCGGCGTCAATGTGAACTGTATTGTTCCCGGATATATCGGCGCCGTTCGTCCCCAGAATATCGAAAAGGAACTCAAGGCCGATCTTGCGGAAAAGATTCCCTCCGGCCGTCTGGGAGAAGTATTTGACGTCACCGCGTCCATCTTATTTTTCATCGGAGATGGGGCGAAATACACGACCGGCCAGGTTTTTAACGTGACCGGTGGATTAACATAACAAGGTGGGGCTGAATATGCTGGAAAGCAAATATCAATCAGTGACCGAATTATTGGACGCCGTTGAGGCGCATGCGTCCGCATTCGAGAAAAATTACCATGGTTGTGGGCAAAGCAGCCCGATGGGCAGCTGAAATCATTTTAGCCGAAGAGGCTGAGCAAGGACGAGAATTCAAGTAAGAAGTTAAATCATTACCACCGGTCTGCGGGGCGGTTACGTTTCAAGGCGGCCAGGGCTGATTGAGCCGGGCAATGCCGGGACAGGACGCCGGGCTCGGTGGTCTATAGGCATTTTCAAAAATATGTTCCGCTTGATTTACCCTGTCATTCTGAGGAGTGAAACCAGGCTTTGCCAAAGGCTACGCCCGGCAGGCGACGAAGAATCCCTTACGATGAAAGGTCACCTTGGTATGTGGGGGACTCTTCGCTCCGCTCAGAGTGACATAATAACGGAACGTATTTATGAAAATTAGTATCAAGTCGAAAAAAGGAGAATTTTAGTATGTTGAGAACCAAAGAACAATACCACGAGGATCTGTTTGCCATGCGGCCGAACGTTTACATCGGCGGCGAACAGGTGGGGCGTGATGATCCCCGGCTCAGACCGGGTATTAATGTCCTCGATATCACGTTTGATCTGGCTCAAGACCCAGAGTGGAAGGGGGTGGCGACGGCCGTATCAACTGTCACCGGGGAGGAAATCAACCGCTGGGCGCACCTGCCCCAGAATCCGCATGATCTCCTCCAGAAGCAGAAACTTATCCGGCTCGGGGCCCGGCGAGCCGGCGGCTGTATTCAACGCTGCATGGGGCACGATGCCATTAATGCCCTGGCGATTTGCACCAAGGAAATGGATGAGGCCAACGGGTCCGATTATCACCAGCGCTTTCTCGATTACCTGAAGATGTACCACGAGAAGGATCTGGACGGGTGCTGCGCACAGACCGACAGCAAGGGCGACCGTATGAAAAGGCCCAGCGAGCAGGAGGATCCGGATGCCTATCTGCACATCGTGGAGGAGCGTGAAGACGGCATCGTGGTGAGCGGCTTCAAGATGTCCATCACCCAGGCGGCTTATGCCGATGAAATTATCGTTGTGCCTACCCGGGCTCTGATGGAGTCCGATAGGGACTACGCGGTCGCCTTTGCGGTGCCCGGTGATATCGAAGGCTTGAGCCTGATTACCCGCCCGGTCTGGTTGCGGGGCAAGGACGATGCCGATGCGGCCCCTTTTTCTACATACGGGGTTTCCGATTGTATCGTTTTTTTTGACAAGGTCTTCGTGCCGAAGGAACGGGTGTTCATGTGCAAAGAGTGGCAATTCGGCCGGCGGCTGGCACTGCTTTTTGCCGATTCCCACCGGCACAGCTACAGCGGCTGCAAGCCCGCGGTTTCCGATATCTTGTGCGGGACCACCTGCCTGGCCGCCGAAGCGAATAATATCGCCAAAGCGTCCCATGTAAAAGAAAAACTGTCCGAGTTTGCCGGTGCGGCCGAACTGGCCTTCGCGGCCGGTGTCGCGGCCGCTGTGTATGGTGAAAAGACAAGCAGCGGCGTATTTTTTCCCAATGAAATTTATGCGAACGTGGGCCGGCGTCTCACCGGCGAAATGATCTATCACGAATACAACATTCTCACTGAAATAGCCGGCGGTATCGCCGTGACCATGCCGTTTGATGAAGATTTTGAGCAGGGGGACCACGTGGAGACCCTCAAGCGTTTCATTGTCCGGAATCCGAACCTGTCACCGGAAGCGTCTCTCAAAATCTGGCAGCTGGTCGAAAACATCGGCGGATCGAGTATGGCGACCTGGTACAAGATCGCCGGTGTTCACGGCGGTGGCTCCCCCATCATGGAGACCATTGCCCTGAACCTTGGTTATGATTTTGAGGACAAGAAACACCTGGCCCGCTATCTGGCCGGGATTGACACGGAATTGGATGATAAAAAAATGCGGGACCAGACGGCCCAAATTGGCCCTCTGGTGGAGGAATAGGGACTTTAGGGCTTCTTCACGGATGACCGTGAACCATTTGAAAACAATGACTAAGATCGAGGGGCGAAACGCATGAAACAGTTCTTGAGGGTAATCGACAACATTAGCGACTGGTCCGGAAGGATCAGCTCGTTTCTAGTGTTCTTTGGCATTTTCATTCTGGCGTTCGAGGTCGTGGCCCGATATTTTTTCGGAGCACCGACGGTTTGGGCACATGGATACTCCCAGCGTATTTTCGGGACTTATTTTGTCCTGGTCGGCGCCTACACGCTGCTCAAGAACGGTCATGTCCGGGTGGACATCATCTACCAGCGGTTCTCGCTGAGGGTCCGGGCACTGTTGGATCTGCTCAACTATACCCTGCTGCTGATCTGGTCGTTCGTGCTGATTAGAGAGGGCTGGATGTTTTTTATGAGTTCGTACGAAATCCGGGAAGCTGACGAAATGGTTCTGGCTCATCCGGTCTATCCCGTGAAATTTTTTCTGTTCGTTGGAGTTGTACTTATCACCCTCCAGGGACTCAAATGCTTAACCATTTCTATTTTTGAACTTGTGAAAGGGGTGAAATATGAGTCCTGAATTGCTGTTGACGATTGGAATGTTCGGGTCGCTGATTATCAGCATCATGCTCGGCGTATCCCTGGCCTTCGCATTGGGTGCGATCGGGACCATCACCGCCCTGATCATGTGGGGGCCCGCCGGGCTCATGCCCATTGTAACCGGCGTATTCAATTACATGTGGATGCTGCTGCTGGCGGCGGTGCCCCTGTTTGTATTTATCGGGGTGGCCCTGTCCAAGTCGAATATCGCCACGGACATGTACGAGGCGTTTTACCTCTGGTCCGGGCGCATGCGCGGGGGGCTGGCCGTGGGTACCTGCGGTTTTGCGGCCGCCCTGTCGGCCATGACCGGCAACTGCTCGGCCTCGACGGTGACCACCGGTCTGGTGGCCATTCCGCCCATGCGTAAACGCAAGTACAATGAAGCGATGATTTTCGGGTCCATCGGGTCGGCCGGCACCATGGGCATCCTGATTCCCCCGAGCATTACGCTGATCGTCATCGGCATGATGACCGGGCAGTCCATCGGAAAACTTTTTGCCGGCGGTTTGGTGGCCGGCGGATTGATTGTGGCGGCCTTTATTACCTATATCATTGTGCGTTCGTATCTTCAGCCGGACTTGTGCCCGGCCATGGAAGAAAACGCCCCTTTCGCTGAAAAGGTCCGGGCGATTAAATCGGTGGCCCTGCCGGTACTGATTATTCTCTCCATTCTCGGGTCACTGTTTTTCGGCATTGCCACGCCCACCGAGGCTTCGTCCGTGGGCGCCCTGGCGGTTTTGATCTGTGTGATCATCCGGGGTGAGTGCAACTGGACTTTTATCAAAGAGGTTTCCTACCAGACGGCCAGCATAACCGGGATGATTCTCTGGATTATGTTCGGGGCGTCCGGGTTTGTTTCAATCTACAGCGGCGGCGGCGGGATCTATTTCGTGCAGAGCACGCTGATGGGGCTTGATGTAAGTCCCCTGGCCATGATCATTACCCTGCAGCTGGCGATTCTCGTATTGGGGATGTTTCTCGATCCCATGGGCATCATCCTGCTGTGCCTGCCGATTTTTTATCCGGTGGTCAAGAACCTGGGGTACGATCCCATATGGTACGGTGTGATTTTCAACATTGCCCTGTGCATAGGCTACATTACCCCTCCGTTCGGGTACAACCTGTTTTATCTCAAATCCCTCAGCCCGGAGACCGATATGGTGGCCATTTTCAAGAGTGTGGTGCCCTTTATTACAATCATGGTGGTGGCCCTGCTTCTGATGATGGTCTTTCCGTCTATCATCCTGTGGCTGCCCCGTATCATGGTGCCCGGTTAAGCCGGACATCTCAGGCAGTCTTTTCCGTAGCCGGAATAGATGCAAAGGTTCAGGGATAATAGCCCTAAAACAGCAAAATGCGACAGCTGGAGTAAAACCTAAAAGGGAGAACATGATGAATCTGGCAATGTTTGATCTGACAGGCAAGGTTGCCATGGTGACCGGAAGTTCCAAGGGCCTCGGGGAAGTCATGGCCGTAGCATTGGCCAAAGCCGGAGCCGACGTGGCGGTCTGCGGCCGCAACACCGCGGATATTGACCAGGTGGTGCAGCGGCTCAAAAAGATGGGGAGCAACGCCGCCGGGTTTGTTCTGGAAGTTACCAGCGGTGAAACCGTGCAAAAAGGCGTCTCCGCCATTTTGGAACATTTCGGCCATGTCGACATCCTGGTCAACAATGCGGGGACAAATTACCGGGTGCCGGTAGTCGAGTTTCCGGAAGAAGAGTGGGACCGGGTGATCAATACCAACCTGAAAGGGTACTACCTGGTGGCCCAGGCGGTTGCGCATCAGATGATCGAGCGCGGCAGCGGGAAGGTCATTAATATAAGTTCGATTCTCAGCAAGATCGCCCTTCCCAACCAGCTCGCCTATGCATCGGCCAAGGGCGGGATCCGGCAGATGACCAAGATCATGGCCCTGGAATGGGCCAAGCTGGGCGTCCAGGTCAACGCCATTGCCCCCACCTATTTTGAAACTGAAATGGTGCTGGAAATCAGAAAAGACAAGGAACGCCTGGACTTCATCAACCAGCGCACGCCCATGGGGCGTTGGGGGAAACTGGAGGAAATGGAGGGGATCGTCATTTTCCTGGCCAGTTCCGCGTCGGATTTTATCACGGGTCAGAGCATTGCCATTGATGGCGGCTGGACCATCGCATAGGACTCAAAAAGGAGATGCATATGCCTGAGTATTATGATGACAAACCCTGGGAAAAGACGTATCCAGACTGGTTTTTACCAGCTTTTCCGGAAACGGCCGAGACGGTTCTGGAAAAGTTCAAGCGGGTGGCCGCCAATTCGCCGGAGAACGTCTGTATTCAATATTTTGACAGTGCCTACAGCTTTGCAGAAGTAGAAAACATGTCCGCCGCGCTGGCGGCCGCCCTGGCGGACCACGGCATCGGGGCGGGAGACCGGGTCATGCTGGTGCTCCAGAATACTCCCCAGTCCGTTATTGCATCGGTGGCGGTATGGCTGCGGGGCGGCGTCGTGTTGCCGGTCAATCCCATGTACACGACTAAAGACCTGGCTCATCTTCTGGAGGACAGCGGTTCAAAACTGGTTATCTGCGAGGAGGCGCTTTTTGAAAAGACCGTACGGGCCGCCGCCGGCGACCGGCCGATCATCACCACGTCACCTTTGGATTTATTACGCACCGGCGACGCCATACCCGGTCAGCTTGAAGATTGCCGTAAAGAGACCCCGGACCAGGCCCAGGATTTCATGGCGCTGGTAGAGAAGAACGCCGGCCGGCCCCTGGAGGCTGTTGAAATCGGGCCTGCAGACCTGGCTTACCTGGTTTACACCTCGGGCACGACCGGACCGCCCAAGGGCGCCATGATTTCCCATGCGAATATCGACCACAATTGCTACGTATACGCGTCCGCCGCCCGGCTGGACGCATCGGATGCCATCCTAGCGGTGGCGCCCCTGTTTCATGTCACCGGCATTGTGGCTCATCAAGCCATTGCTTTTCACCTGGGCATCCCCATGGTCCTTTTCAACCGTTTTGACGCCGGAGACGCCCTGCGGCTCATTGAAAAGTGCCGGGTCACCTTCACGGTGGCTTCCATAACGGTCTATATCGCATTGCTCAACCACCCGGATCTCAAATCGTTTGATATTTCCCATTTTGTGAAAGCCTACAGCGGCGGCGCACCGGTTTCGCCCGGTACGGTCAAGAAGTTCCAGGACGCCATGGGACTGACCATCTACAATGTCTACGGGTTGACCGAAAGCTCATCCCCGGCCACCATTACGCCCCTGGGAATGGATGGCCCGGTCGACGAAGAGTCGGGGGCCCTTTCCGTGGGTTTGATTATCCCCGGCATCGAGGCCTGGGTGTCGGATGTGGACCACCCGGATACCCTGGTCGCACCCGGAGAAGAGGGCGAACTGGTGCTGCGGGGGGGTAACATGGTCACGGGGTACTGGAATAAGCCGGAAGAGAGCGCAAAAGCCATACGGGACGGCCGGTTTTACACCGGGGACGTGGCCAAGATCGATGCGGCCGGGTGGTGCTATATCGTGGACCGCAAAAAAGATCTTATCAATGTATCGGGGTTCAAGGTCTGGCCCCGGGATGTGGAGGACGCCCTCTATCAGCACCCGGGGGTCAGGGAAGCCGCGGTGGTGGGGGTCCCGGACAGTTATCGCGGGGAGACGGTGAAGGCCTTTGTCTCCTTGAGCGAGGACCACCTTGCAAAAACAACGCCCGATGAATTGATTGCTTTTTGCAAGGAGCGGCTGGCGGCGTACAAGTACCCGCGGGTGGTTGAAATTGTAGACGATATTCCCAAGACCACGACAGGCAAGATGCTGCGCCGCGAATTGCGGGATCGTTAAAACAGAGCGCAAGCGGGCGGCTTGACAATGAAAGCAGGCAAAGTTGGATAAGGCAAGGCAATTGATAACCCTTAAAAGGAGGAAAGAAGAGATGGCAAAGAACATCAGCAGAAGAAACGTGATCAAGGCCGGCGTGGTTGCAGCCGCTGCCGGTGCGACGACCGTTTTTCCCAAGGTCGCCAGTGCATCAAAGAAGAAAATCCGCTGGCGGATGCAGACCCATTGGCCAACCGGCGTGGGTTATTACAAGGATGTCTATGTCAGATTCTGTGATCGCGTCCGGGCCGCCACCGACGGCGAGCTGGACATCACCCCGCTCCCCCCGGGGGCCATCGTACCCACCAAGGATGTCTTCGAAGCCCTGGGACGGGGCCTGTTTGAAATCTCCCTGATCTGGCCGACCTACTGGATGGGGAAGATCCCCGTGACCGCGTATGTCAACGGTCAGCTTTTCTCGTGGGAGAACGCCGCTGAGATGTACGCCTATTTCTATGATATGGGTGCCATCGAAATTTTCCGTCAGGCCTATGGGGACAAGGGCGTGCGTTTCGTGGGCCCGCTGCCCATGGCGGGCGTGGGGCTCTTTTCCAGAAAGCCGCTCCGGACCCTGGCTGATTTCAAAGGCTATAAAGTCCGCAGCACGGGTATCGCGGCCCAGGTTTTCCAGAAAGCCGGCGCCACACCGGTATTCTTCCCGGGGGCCGAGCTGTATCAGGCCATGCAGACCGGCGTCTGCGACGGGGCGCACTGGGGAACCATCTCTGCCGGCTGGGATATGAAGCTCCAGGAAGTCAGTAAATATATCGTAAGGCCCAACCTCGCCGAGATCAACAACGGCGAAATCATCATGAACCAGAAAAAGTGGAACGCCCTGCCGAAGGATTTCCAGGCTGTTCTGGAAGAGTGCACCCGGTCTGCGGGAATCGACTTCCTCAAATGGACCGGGTACAATGATATCATCGATATCAATAAATGGAATGACAAGAAAATGGGCGGCCAGAGCACCCTGACCGAAGATACGGTTGCCCAGTTGCGTAAATTTTCCATCGAAGTTTTGGATGAATACGCCAAGAAGGACCCGAAATACAGTGCTCCCGCCGGAGAGATGCTCAAGAAGTTGATGAAAATGGCCGGGCGCATATAGCACCACCTGCTGGCCGACCTGTTATATGGCGGGTCGGCCGGTTTTCCTTAATGAGTGCCGTAGAGGAATACGGCCAGTGCCTGAAATGAGCTAAAGTTTGGAGTGATCTAAAGTTAAGGTATTCTGCCAATTTGATAAAATTAGTGGGGCGCAGCGACTCCTGAACTTTAGACCACGTTATACCGATTATCATAAATATGTTCCGTTATTCTGTCACTCTGAGCGGAGCGAAGAGTCCCCCACATGCCAAGGTTATCTTTCATTGTAGGGGATTCTTCGTCACTCCGCTCCTCAGAATGACAGGATAGACCAACAGGAGGTTCCTGATGGATGAGGTCCGCTCGTTGATCCGGGAGTCCGCGGAAGAGATTATAAAATTTCGCAGAGATCTGCACCAGATTCCCGAGCCTGGCTACACCGAGAAAAAAACATCCGCATACGTTACCGAGCGCCTTTCCCGATTGGGGCTGGATGTGCAAACCGGAATTGCCCGTTTCGGTGTGGTCGGTACCCGGACATACCCGGAGACCGGTAAAACCCTGCTGCTGAGAAGCGAACTCGATGCCCTGCCGATCACCGAAGAGACCGGGCTGCCTTTTACATCTACCCATGAAGGTGCCATGCATGCCTGCGGACACGACGGCCACATGGCGATGGTTCTGGGTGCGGCAACGGTCCTTACCAAACTGAAGCCGGATCTGGCCGGGTGTATCAAATTTCTTTTCCAACCGGCGGAAGAAGGCCCGGGCGGAGCCAAACCCATGATCGAAGAAGGGGTCATGGAATCACCGAAAGTCGATTATGCCCTGGGGTGCCACCTGTGGCCGGGGCTCGCAGAGGGCCGCGTTGGGGTCAAGGCGGGGCCTTTGATGGCGGCAATGGATCGATTCGATCTTACCATAAAGGGGAAAGGGGGCCACGGCGCGATGCCCCATCTTTGCATCGATGCGCTCGAAATCGGCACCCAGATCGTGAACGCCCTCCAGCGGATTGTCAGCCGCCATATGAACCCGTTGAATCCTACGGTGATTACGGTAGGCGAATTCAAGTCGGGGACGACCTTTAATATCATACCGGAGACGGCCTTTATGAGTGGTACCACCCGCACTTTCGACCCGGAGATCTGGAAATCCTGGGCCGAGCGGATCGATAAGGTCGTTAAGGGCGTCTGTCAGGCCATGGGTGCCACTTACGAATTGGATTACCAGCCGGGGTACCCGGTGACGGCCAACGATCCCTGGATGGCCGGGAAGGTCCGGGAGATAACCGGCGGTATCGTCGGAACTGAAAATGTAGTTGAGCCCGAACCGACAATGGGCGGAGAAGACATGTCTTTTTACCTGGAGCGGTCGCAGGGATGTTTCTTTTTCCTGGGTGTGGGGCATGATGGTTGTGCCCCGCTTCACAATCCCCGTTTCGATTTTAACGAGGACGTCCTGATGACCGGGATCGAAATCTATTGCCGGGCCGCCCTCAACCTTCTGGGGCAGGGGTAAGCGGTCCCGCGGCAGCAAGAGGTGACTAAAAGAATACAATGACAGTTAAACTAGAAACAATGCGGGCCTGGCAGGCCCCGCGCTACGGCGCATTTAAAGAGGTATTGCGCCTGGATCCGAACACGGCGTTCAATCCAGAAGGCGGCCATGCTGTCATGTGTGTTTATTCTATAGGCTTGAATTATCTTGATATTTTATCAATTGGCGGGAGCTACCAGGAAAAAGCCCCCCTGCCGTTTGTGCCTTGCATTGAAGCGGCCGGCGAAGTGATCGAAACCACGCCGGAGGCCGCCTTCCAAGTAGGCGATAAAGTGATGACGGTGGGCAAAGCCGCCTGCGCCGAGTACATGATCGTTCAACCGGAATCAACTTTCTTAATGCCTGACAATATGTCTTTTGAAGCTGCCGCCGCCTTTCAATTGACCTACCAGACTGCCCACGTGGCGCTGGTGCATCGCGCCAGGCTGAAAGCCGGTGAGTTTCTCCTCGTGCATGCCGGGGCCGGCGGTGTCGGCACGGCGGCTATTCAAGTTGGCCGTGCGCTGGGTGCCCGGGTTGTTGCCACTGCCGGAAGTGATGAAAAGTTAAAGGTTTGCCGGCGCCTTGGTGCGGAGGCGGCCATCAACTATGGCAGTGAGAATTTTGTTGAAAAGGTCCAGGAAATTACCAACGGCCGGGGCGTGCATGTTGTGTTCGATCCGGTTGGCGGAAGCGTATTTGAAGAAAGCACCCGGTGCGTCGCGTTTGAAGGCCGCATTATTGTAATTGGATTCGCCTCCGGTCGAATTCCCTCGATTGCAGCCAACCGGATCTTGCTGAAAAATATCGATATTATCGGCTTGTTCTGGGGAAACTACAGGCAATTTGATCCCCAGCGCATCAAACGCACCCAGTCCGATCTTTACCAGCTCTGGAATGCCGGAAAGATCGACCCGGTCATATACCGCAAATTTGCATTCGAAGACCTGCCCGAGGCCCTCGCTGCTCTCGCGGAAAGAAAAAGCTACGGAAAAGTTGTTTTGGACGGGCTGGCTGCGGATAAAATATAACCAAAGGATACACAGTGAAGATAAAAAGTAGCTCAGATTACATGACAAGTCTGCAGGCGATCAACCCGACGATTTACTACAAGGGCGAGAAAATCAAAGATGTCACCACCCATCCCGCCACTGCGCCGCACGTGCGGGCCGCGGCCATGACCTATGCTCTGGCCTCCCAGGCGGAGTATCGCGACCTGGCGACAACCGTGTCCCATTTGACGGGGCGGGAAATCAGCCGGTTTACGCATGTGCACCAGGGCATTGAGGACCTAATCAAGAAGGTTAAATTGCTGCGCGTTCTTGGTCAAAAGACCGGGACCTGCTTTCAGCGCTGTGTGGGGTTTGATGGGATCAATGCCGTTTATTCGGTGGCCTACGAAGTAGACCAGAAATGTGGGACCGACTACCTGGAGCGGTTCAGGAAATGGTTGATCTACATCCAGGACGAAAACCTGATGGTAGTCGGTGCCATGACCGACCCCAAGGGTGACCGTTCGAAAAGCCCCGCAGATCAACCGGACCCGGATCAGTTCGTCCGGGTTGTGGAACATCGCAGCGACGGCATCGTTGTCCGGGGCGCGAAACTGCACATGACCGGTGCGGTGAATTCCCATGAAATCCTGATCATGCCCACCATGGCCATGGATGAGAAATCAAAAGATTATGCTTTCGTCGCAGCCGTTCCCATCGATGCCCCGGGCATCACCATGGTATTCGGGCGCCAGGCCGGGGATGACCGGCGTGACAACCTTGAAAATATCGATGTGGGCAAACCCCGCTTTGGTGCGGTTGGCGGCGAGGCGATGATCGTCTTCGATGATGTCTTTATTCCCCATGACCGTGTTTTCCTGGATGGTGAAACCGAGTTCACGGGAACCATTGTATACCGGTTTGCCGCCCATCACCGGGCCAATTACGGGGCCTGCAAGACGGGCCTGATGGATGTGCTGACCGGTGCCGTCAGTTACCTGTGCCAGATCCAGGGTTCCGCCCAGGGATCCCATGTGCGTGACAAGGTGACCGAGATGATCCATTTAAGCGAAACGCTGTACAGTTCATCGATCGCCTGTTCGGCGGAAGGGGTGCCGACAGAATCCGGCGCCTACATGGTAGACACCATGCTGGCCAATGTCTGCAAACAGAATGTCACCCGGTTTCATTTTGAGGTGGCCCGACTTGCGGTTGACCTGGCCGGTGGATTTATAGCAACCTTGCCAAGTGAGTATGACCTGCGTAGCGATGAGGTCGGCCACATGGTAAAAAAATACTTTGCCGGAGTTGCCGACATCCCGGTGGAAGAACGGATTAAAATCGGGCGGCTGATAGAAGCAATGACAGGCGGTACCGCCATGGTTGAATCGATGCACGGGGCCGGGTCACCCCAGGCGCAGCGAATCATGATATTCCGCGAAGGCGACCTGGCTAGTAAAATTACCCTTGCCAAGGCCCTTGCCGGTATTCCTTCCCGCAAGGCGGAATAGATACCTCCGGCGAGAGTCAGCCGCCTTAAAGATCCACACACGGTTTGAAGCTGCCGTCGCAAGGGTGATCGTTACCCTGCGGCTTAGCCACCCTGTACGGCGGCAGTGTTTCCATGGCTTGTGCAATCGAGATGATGCCGCGAACGCTAATGCAATATTATTTAATTTAGAATTCATTCCGGAATGATCATGAAAAAAATTCCCTTGATATTGGTACCCGGTCTGCTTTGTGATGAAGCTTTGTGGGAAGACCAGGCGGCTGCACTTGATCAGGTTGCAACCAGCATGGTTTTCGACAGCCATATGCACCACGACAGCATTGGTAAAATTGCCGACTCAATCGTTGCCCAAGCACCCGCTCGGTTTGCCCTGGCGGGTTTATCCATGGGCGGGTACATAGCCCTGGAAATCTGCCGCAAATATAGTGAAAAAGTTGACCGCCTGGCATTGGTGGATACCTCTGCACGGGCCGAAACCGAAGAGCAGACCCAACGCCGACAGAGCCTGATCGAGCTTTGCCGGCAGGGTAAATTCAATGACGTCATTGAATTGCTGTGGTCCGTACTGGTGGATTCGAGTCGGCTGGATGACAGGCTGTTAAAAGGTAAGATAGTCTCCATGGCTGAACGTGTCGGACCGGAGGTCTTTATTCGGCAGGTGCACGCGATCATTCGCAGGCCCGACCAATTGCCAAATTTATCACAAATCACCTGCCCGACTATCGTTGTCTGCGGTAGAACGGACCAGATTACACCCGTTGAGTGTTCGGAAGAGATGACCGCGAATATCCAGGGTGCAAAACAGGTCATCATTACTGGCTGCGGCCATATGAGCACCATGGAAAAGCCCGAACAGGTAACGATGGTCCTGCATGATTGGTTGGCATATTCCGCTTAAGCCTTCCGGCTGTCGTGGGCATACCGCGTCCCGTTTGCTGATACCAGGAAGATGCTTGTAATCGCAGCACACTGGTGTGATTCTGGTATTCCAAATATTTCGTGGCGGCCTTTTTTAACGGCGTAAGAACGCATCATTGAGATAAGTTGGCTTATAAATCTTGTACCCTGTCCTTTGGACGCGGCACCTAATTTCTAATTCGAGGAATTTATATGCTCTTTCCAGATTACCGCCCCCGCCGGATGCGGGCCAGTGAATCGTTTCGCCGAATGATCCGGGAAACCCGGCTCTCTACAGACAATTTAATCTATCCTCTATTCGCCATCAGCGGGAAGGATGTGAAAAACCCCATTCCCTCCATGCCGGGCCAGTTTCGGCTTTCGGTGGACAATGTCGTAAAGACCGCTGCAGAGGCATTTGAAGCGGGTGTCCCGGCGATCATTCTTTTCGGGGTTCCGGACAAAAAAGACCCACTGGGAACCCAGGCGTACGATTCCAACGGAATCGTTCAAATTGCGGTGAAAGCGGTGAAGGACAAGTTGCCGGATCTGGCGGTCATTACGGATGTCTGCCTTTGCCAGTACACGGACCACGGCCACTGCGGAATGGTGGACGGCCATACCATCGATAACGATGCCTCCCTGGACCTTTTGGCCAAAACCGCCTTGTCCCACGCCCAGGCCGGGGCTGATATGGTGGCCCCTTCAGACATGATGGACGGCCGGGTGGCGGAAATCCGGGGGCTCCTGGATGAAAACGGTTTTTCGGCTCTCCCGATCATGGCTTATTCGGCCAAGTACTGCTCCTCCTATTACGGCCCCTTTCGTCAGGCCGCGGATTCCGCTCCCCAGTTCGGTGACCGCCGCACCTACCAGATGGACCCGGCCAATGCGGTTGAAGCCATTCGAGAGGCAACCATGGACGTAGAGGAAGGTGCGGATATCATCATGGTCAAGCCCGCTTTGGCATACCTCGATATCATCTGCCGGATCAAGGCGGAGGTGGATTTGCCCATTGCGGCCTATAATGTGAGCGGGGAATTTTCCATGATCAAGGCGGCGGAACAAATGGGCTGGCTGGACGGGCAAAAGGTCATGATGGAAACCCTGACCGCCATCCGCCGGGCCGGGGCCGATATGATTTTGACTTATTTTTCCATTGAAGCGGCAAAGGTGCTGAATAGCCAATAGCAACGAACAATCCTATTGAAGAAGGGATAAGCTTCTTGTAAATTAATTGAGCAATCGGGGAGTTTCTGATCTAAGGACCTGTCATTCCGGCGAAGGCCGGGCACCTGGTGATGCGCAGCGCTATCCAGTCAATCTGATAGAAAATGCTCTGGATGCCGACCTCCGCCGGCATGACGACCGAAACTACCCGACCCCTGAAATAATTGGTACCAAAATCTTATCTGTTCGATATAATATTGAAGCTGATAAGTGCCGATAAATCCCTTTTCTATGGGGGCGAATATGTTGAGCCCTGAGCATCGACGGTTAGCAATTGGTATTTAAGATGGTAAAAGATTTCTCCAATCTGTATTCTTTCCCATTTATTTTTGCAGCGCTGTGTATTTTCGTTGTTTCGCAATATACCCTAGCACGCCATAAGGCCCGCGGCGCATGGTATCTGTATTTTGTCTGCCTTGCGGCAGCTTTTTGGTCGGCAACTGAAGGATTACTCTATCTGGACCTTAATCATGGTGTCAAAATACTGTTAACCAAGTGTCAGTATTTTGGTATTGCACTTATTCCGCCGTTGACACTCCTTTTTGCAATTACAGTCTTTGAAATCCGCCTCAAAATGATTGGCTTACTGCGTGCGGCGCTTTTTACCATCATTTCCCTGATTATTGTACTTGTGTGGACAAATCCGTTTCACCAGCTAGTTTATACAGATTTCTACATCATCAATACCAGAGATGTTGAAATGCTCGGGTTGCATCATGGCCCGCTGTGGTGGCTCATTATTGCATATCACTATTCGCTGGTATTAGTGGTGAGCGCTATCCTGATTTGGACTGCGTGTAACGCCTCTGGGGCTAAACGCAGCCAGGCGATGGTAATGTTGACAGCGGTCGCATCTGTTTGGATGGCGAATGCTGTTTATATCTCCGGTCACAGTCCGGTCCAGAATATGGATATAAGCCCGATAGCCTTTTCAGTGGTTGCCGGTTCAATGGCCTGGGCCTTTTTTCGGCATAATTTGCTGGACATACTGCCTTATGCGAAGGCCGAAGTGTTTAGAAGTATTGACGACGCCATCTTTGTTTTTGATGATAACAACCATATCATTGATTTCAATGCCGCAGCCAAGACGATAATTGGGACCGAAGTATCGGAAGATAATATTAAGAAAACCGAGCAGGTCTTTAAGAAGTTCCCAGCGTTTAAAAACATACTGAAGACTATGCGGCATAGTGAAGTACCAATTCACGTTGACGGTAAGAAAAGAATTTATGATATTCGTGTCTCGAACCTACTTGAACGTAATGGAGATACAGTTGGTCGGATCATGACCCTGCGAGATATCACCGCACGCAAACGTGCCATTGAAGCTATATTAGAAAGCGAAGAAAAGTTTAAGTTTCTTGCCGAAAATATGGCTGATATTGTCTGGACACTTGATATGGACTTCAATGCCAACTACGTTAGTCCCTCTATAGAAAAGGTGCTTGGGTTCACCCCTGAAGAACGTAAGCGGCAAAAGATAGAGGAAATGGTCACGCCAGAATCCCTGGAGCGAATTATGGCGATGCTTTCGGAAGAGCTTCCACGCGATAAGTTACAAGATGGAGATCCAGACCGATCCATCACTATAGATGTGGAGTGTTACCATAAAAACGGTTCCATAGTGTGGATGGAAAACATTGTGAAAGCGATAAGGAATCCTGCGGGTTCAATAGTTGGAATGTATGGCTCTTCTCGTGATATTACCGATCGCAAGAAAGCAGAAGAAACCTTGCTTTTGGAAAGAAGCAAACTGGAAACTTTGTGATATTCAGAAGTTGCACGAAACCGCTGCGCGGCAGCTTGGTTGATTGCCGCTTCTCAGATTTTT
>CAZYGG010000011.1:60756-71226 GCA_964647585.1 uncultured Desulfobacterales bacterium | reverse complement strand
CTTTTTTGATACACTTGCCGCGATGTTGTGTTCGCAATCTGAATATATTTTCAATGAAAACGATTATTTGACGCGGCCTTCTCTCCAGGCCTGGATCAACTCGTCGTAGTTGACCGTCTCACCCTTGGGCTTTTCATTGACTTTTGCCTTGGGTGAACCCTTTTTGTTCAACCAGTAGGAGGCTTTTTTCTTGGGATTCAGCTTGGGACCACACTTGCCCTGTACGTTGGCGCGCTGGATACGCTGCAGTACGCGGTCCTGCTCGCGGGCCAGGTTATCCATCGCCGTACTGACGGTGACCTCACCGGAAACCGCCTCGCCCACATTTTGCCACCACAACTGGGCCAGCTTGGGATAGTCAGGTACGTTGGTACCCGTAGGCGTCCAGGCGACGCGTGCCGGGCTGCGGTAAAATTCGACCAGACCGCCGAGTTTAGGCGCCCGTTCGGTAAAGGACGCATGCCGGATATCGCTGTCCCGGATCGGGGTCAGGCCCACGTGGGTTTTTTTCAGCGAAGTTGTCTTGGCCACGCAGAACTGGGCGAAGAGCCAGGCTGCTTTGCGGCGTTTGAGCGGCGTGCTTTTCATCAAGGTCCAGGAACCGCAGTCCTGATAGCCCAGTTTCATGCCTTCCTCCCAGTAGGGACCGTGCGGGGAGGGGGCCATGCGCCATTTGGGCGTGCCGTCCGCGTTTACGGTCGGGCCCGGCTTGACCATATCGGAGGTGAAGGCGGTATACCAGAAGATTTGCTGGGCCACATGGCCTTTGGCCAGAACCGGCAGATAGGTGTAAAAGTCCATGCCCAGGGCGCCCGGCGGTGCGTATTTCCGGAGCCATTCCATGTACTTCCGCAGCGAGTACTTGGCCGCCGGGCCATTGGCGGCGCCGCCGCGCTCGACACTGGCGCCCACCGGACGGCAGCCGTCAACGCGAATCCCCCACTCGTCAACCGGGATACCATTGGGAATGCCCTTATCTCCGGCACCGGCCATGGAAAGCCAGGCATCGGTAAAACGCCACCCCAGGTCCGGGGCCTTCTTGCCGTAATCGTTATGCCCGTAAATGGCTTTGCCATTTATTTCCTGGACATGCTCGCTGAAGAACTCCGCGATGTCCTCATAAGCCGACCAGTTGACCGGTACACCTAATTCATAGCCATAGATTTTTTTAAATTCCTTTTTAAAATCCGCGCGGTTGAACCAGTCATAGCGGAACCAGTAAAGGTTGGCGAACTGTTGATCCGGAAGCTGATAAAGTTTGCCATCCGGTCCGGTTGTAAAGGATTTTCCCATGAAATCGTCCACATCCAGCGTGGGCAAAGTCACATCCTTGCCCTCGCCCGCCATGAAGTCAGACAGCGGCACCACGTGGCCATAGCGGAAGTGGGTACCAATGAGATCGGAGTCATTGATATAGGCATCGTAGAGGTTCTTCCCGGAGGCCCATTGAGATTGGAGCTTTTCAATGACATCGCCTTCCTGGATCAGGTCGAAAGAGACTTTGATACCGGTGATTTCCTCAAATGCCTTGGCCAATACCTTGGCCTCGTACTCATGGGTCGGAATGGTCTCGGACACCACCTTGATGTTCATGCCTTTGAAAGGCTTGGAAGCCTTGATGAACCATTCCATCTCTTTCATCTGCTCGGCTTTCGACAAAGTGGAAGGTTGGAACTCATCGTCTACCCACTTCTGGGCCGCCTGCATGCCCTTGCCATGGTGTGCTGCCCAGACAGTGTTTCCCATAAAGATAATCGCCAGGGTGACGAGCCATATGGAAATGGATCGAAACCACAATCGTTTTTTGATCGTTTTGCGCATAATCTCCTCCTCTCTTTTGGTGGTGGTTATCACTGAAAGCCTTACCGTAGGCGCCTAGCGCCTTGGGTGGCAACAAAGCCGATGTCCTGCCGGTTTAACAGCCATCATGACGGTGATGCCAGGTTCGTTCATCCCCAGCGTATGGCGATGAAGATCCAGGCCGCCGACAAGCCCGTTCCGTACCATAGCGACAGATCGGTAAACCCCAGCCAGGCCAGGTGGATGTAGGCGCTGCCCAGCAGTCCCAGAAAGAAGCGTGTGCCCCGCGTGGTGGGCACCAGAAAGAATCCCCGGCGCTCGATGGTCGGGGACGCCAGTTCCCAGATCAGCATGCCGACCAGCATAAAGAAGATGGTAATGAAGAAGATAGCCGTCGGCTTGGTCCAATACATCCATTCTAAGCCCATCGTTGTTCTCCCTTACACGCGGCCCAGTGCAAAACCTTTGGCCAGGTGGTTGCGCACAAACCAGATCACCAGCGCCCCCGGCACGATGGTCAGGACACCGGCCGCGGCCAGCAGGCCCCAATCCAGGCCTGTGGCGCTGATCGTCCGCGTCATGGTGGCAACGATCGGCTTGGCCTCGGTGATCGTCAATGTCCGGGCAAAGAGCAATTCAACCCAGCTGAACATAAAACAGAAAAAAGCGGTTACGCCGACCCCGGCGCGGATCAGCGGAATAAAGAGGGTGATAAAAAACCGCGGAAAACTGTACCCGTCGATGAAAGCCGTTTCATCAATCTCCCGGGGAATGCCGGACATGAAGCCCTCCAGAATCCAGATCGCCAGCGGGACGTTGAACAGGCAATGGGCCAGGGCCACCGCAATATGGGTGTCCATCAGCCGCATGGTTGCATAGAGCTGCAGATACGGCAGAAGAAAAACTGCCGGGGGGGCCATGCGATTGGTCAGCAGCCAGAAAAACATCTGTCCGTCACCGATGAATTTATAGCGTGAGAAAGCATAAGCGGCGGGCAGGGCAAAGGCCAGCGACAGGACGGTGTTCATGCCGACATAGATCATGGCATTGATGTAGGCCGTGTACCACGTGGGGTCGGTGAAAATCTTGATATAGTTTCTAAAAGTTAAATCGACGGGGTACAGGGCGAAATTTCCGAGAATATCGGCGTTGGTTCGCAGGGACATGTTGAGCATCCAGTAGATCGGCAGGATCAGCAGCCCGAAATAGATGCACAGGGCGATGGTTCGTTTTTGGATTTTCATCCTTTTTCTCCTCTGCCCACGTTCAACAGGGCCTGGTAAAAAACAAAACTGAAGAGCAGGACAATCAGAAAGTAGATGAGCGAAAAGGCCGCGGCTGGCCCCAGGTCAAACTGCATGGTCGCCAGTTTTACCAGGTAAATGGAAAGAAAGGTGGTCGTGTTGCCTGGGCCGCCTCCGGTGAGTGCGAAGGGCTCGGCGTAGATGAGAAAACTGTCCATCCAGCGCAGCAAAACCGCGATGGTGAGGACCCCGCGCATTTTGGGCAGTTGAATATACAGGAAAGTGGCCCAGGGGGACGCGCCGTCGATCTTGGCCGCCTGGTAATACGCTTCAGGAATGGCCCGCAGCCCGGCGTAGGCCAAAAGGGCCACCAGGGGCGTCCAGTGCCAGACCTCCATGGCGAGCAATGTTATCCAGGCATACAGCGGCCTGGCCGTATGGTCAAACGGCACCTCCAGTAGATCCAGGCTGTTGATGCCCACACCGAACAGACCGATATCCGGCCGGGTAAAGATGATCCAGATGGTCCCGATCACATTCCAGGGAATGACCAGGGGCAGGGCCAGGGTCACCAGCGAAGCGGAGACGCCCCAGCCGCGTTTGGGCATGGCCAGTGCAATGGCGATTCCCAAGGGTATCTCGATCAGCAGGACGAGCCCGGAAAACAGAAATTGGCGCCACAGGGCATCATGCAGCCGGTGGTTGCTCAACATCTCCTTGAACCATTCGGTGCCTACGAAAACGGCGTTCCCCGGCCCGAAGATGTCCTGGAGCGAATAGTTCACCACGGTCATCAAGGGGATAATACCGCTAAAGGCGACAATGATGAAGGCCGGTAGCACCAGAAACCAGGCTTTATTGTTTTCCCATTTTTCCATATTGCTACTCCCTCTATTTTACCAGCCGGCCATCGGCAAACAGCCGGGTCCATTCCAGGGGAAAAACCAGCCAGGCCTTTTCTTCGGGGACGCGCCCGCCCTCAGGCAGCTTGGCCCGGAGCATCTTCCCAACCAGGGTGAGATTCACAATCCGGTAGCTGCCATGGTCTTCGACGCTTTTCACCCTGGCCGGCACGCCGCCGTCAACGGCCCGGGCATGTACTTTGAGATGCACCGGCCGGATGCCCAGTTCCAGTTTTCCCCCGGCGTTGTGCCCCCTGGCCGCCACGTCATCGTGCAGGACAATGCTTTCACCATTGCAGCGGGCGACATTCCCGTCCAGGGTGCACTCCAGAAAGTTCATGCCAGGGCTGCCGATAAAGTAGCCGACGAAAGTGTGCTCGGGGTTTTCAAAGAGATCCTGGGGAGAACCGATTTGGACGATTTCGCCTTCGTACATGACGACCACTTTGTCAGCAAAGGTAAGCGCCTCGACCTGATCATGGGTGACATAGATAAAGGTCAATTTCAGCTGTTCATGGATATCTTTGAGTTTGCGCCTCAGGTCCCATTTTAGATGCGGGTCGATCACGGTCAACGGTTCGTCGAAAAGAATGGCCGCCACGTCGCGTCGCACAAGGCCTCTCCCCAGGGAGATCTTCTGCTTGGCATCGGCGGCCAGCCCGGCAGCCCTCTTTTTGAGGTACGGGGTCAGGTCCAGGATATCGGCCACCTCGTGTACCCGGCTGCGGACGTCACCTTCCGCATGTCTCCGATTCCGCAGGGGGAACGCCAGGTTGTCGAAAACAGTCATCGTGTCATAGAGCACCGGGAATTGAAACACCTGCGCGATATTACGCTTTTCCGGTGGTTGGCCGGTTACGTCCCGGCCGTCATAAACCACCTTTCCACGCGTGGGCGTAAGCAGGCCGGAAATGATGTTCAGCAGGGTGGTTTTACCGCAGCCGGACGGCCCCAGCAGGGCGTAAGCGCCGCCGTCTTCCCAGGTGTGATGGATCTGCTTGAGGGCGAAGTCTGCATCGCCCCGGGGATTGGGGAGGTAGCTGTGGGCTATTTCATTGAGCTCGATGCGCGCCATGACAGTTTCCTAAGTATGCCGTTTCTGAGTGGTGGCAAGAGATGGGGATGCAACCAGATTCCCCTTCAAGTCAAAAACAAACAGGCAGCCGGGATCGATGTAAAGGGTGACCGTTGCTCCGATCCGGTAGGGATGAATGCCATTTTCCTGGGCCACCAGCCGGGTGCCGGCATGGTTGAAGTGGATGAAGGTTTCCGATCCGTTGATCTCGGCCAGTTCCACCTGGGTTTGAATCAGGGCATCCCGCTCACCATTTCTGGACAGAAACAAATGGTTGGAACGAATGCCGAAGGTATAGGCACTCTCCGGTAGATCCCGCATGTTGTCTTCCAGAGGTACCTCGATGCCTTGCCCCATGAAGGCTGTCCCTCCTTGAATACGGCCGTCGACAAAGTTGATGGGCGGATCACTGAAAACTTCGGCCACTTTCACGGTAGCCGGCTGCCTGTAGGCCGCTTGGGTGTTGCCGGTTTGCAGTGTGCGGCCTTCGTCCAGAACCACGATGTTCCCGCCGAGCATCAGGGCTTCGGTCGGTTCCGTGGTGGTATAGACGACGATGGCCTTGCGTTCCCTGAAAATATCTTGAAGCTCAACGCGCAGCTCTTCACGGAGCTTGTAGTCCAGATTCACCAGGGGCTCATCCATCAGCAGCAAATCGGCTTTTTTGACCATGGCCCGGGCAATGGCAGTGCGCTGTTGCTGGCCGCCGGAAAGCTCGGCCGGCAAACGGTCCAGCAGATCGTCGATTCTCAGCATCTCGGCAATTTCGCGAACCTGGCGCTCGATTTCACTCTTTTTCATCCCACTTGTTTTCAAGGGTGAAGCAATGTTCTGGTAGACGGTCAATGAGGGGTAGTTGATAAAAAGCTGGTAAACCATGGCCACATTGCGCTTGCGTACGGAGACACCGGTGACATCCTGCCCATCTATCAGAAGGCGTCCCCTGGAAGGCCTGTCCAAGCCGGCCATGATTCTCAGCAGCGAGGTTTTGCCGGCCAGGGTCCGTCCCAGAATGACATTCCGCGATCCGGATTCGAATTCGAGATTGATGTCCTGCAGGTGCATTTCCCGGCCGACTGTTTTATCGATGTTCTGAAGGGACAAGTTCATGAACAGTCTCCGTACTGAAACCGAATTTTAGCGGGTTGCTTGGTGGATGTGATCAGGCACTGCTAAAGAAAGTGCGTCATGTCTCACCGCAATAACATCCTCCGGCTGGTTTTCGCAAGTGAAAACCTTGATCCCCTCTGTTCATTTTCGAACCGGGGAGGAAGCTCTTTCACAATCAGCCCGAACGTTACAAAGACGGCGTGACCGCTGTCTCGCCGGTCAGCTCCGATTTGACACTCAGACGGGCCCGGCCGCCCATAAGTTGCACCTGGACAATGGCTACTGGCGCGCTCTTGGTTGCGAACACCCCGGGCATCTGATTTCCATTAAGCACCAGTTATGGTATGGTCGATCAACCGGTTTGACAAGCGGTTGGCGGTTGTTCATTGCCTGGCGCGGCCATCTGCGCGGGCACGGAACCGCTGTCAACCTGAGGCAGCAACCCGACACTAAAGGAGGGATCAATGCCGAACTACATCGGGGCTTTGGATCTGGGGACCACCAGCAATCGCTTCATTATTTTCGACCAGCAGGGGCAGATCGTGGGGTTGGACCAGAAGGAGCATGAACAGATCTTTCCCAAACCCGGCTGGGTGGAACACGATCCCATGGAAATCTGGAAAAATTCGATCAGTGTGATGCGCAATGCGCTGAAAAAGAGCGGTGTGGCGGGAGGTGACATCCTTGCTATCGGCATCACCAACCAGCGTGAAACGACCATCGTGTGGAACCGCAAGACCGGTGAGCCGCTATACAATGCGATCGTCTGGCAATGCACCCGCACAGACGAAATCTGTAATACGTTGATGGAAACCGGCGGTCAGGACCGGTTCCGCGCGAAAACCGGATTGCCCATTGCGACCTATTTCTCAGGGCCGAAAATCAAATGGATCCTGGACAACGTGCCGGCCGCCAGGCAGGCCGCCGCTGAAGGCAATGCCCATTTCGGCACCGTGGAGAGCTGGCTGGTGTGGTGGCTCACCGGGGGGCCGGACGGCGGTGCGCACATCACCGATGTTACCAATGCCAGCCGTACCCTGATGATGAACCTTGAAACACTGGAGTGGGATAATGAAATCCTGCAGATTCTGGGTATACCGCGCCGGATGCTGCCGCGCATTGTACCGTCGGTCGACCCCGAGTTGTGGGGCTACACCTCGCCTTCGGGTCCTATAGGTGCCCGGGTACCGGTTTGCGGTGCCCTGGGTGATCAGCAAGCCGCCCTGGTGGGGCAGGCCTGTTTCAACGTAGGTGAAGCCAAGAACACTTACGGCACGGGCTGCTTCCTGCTGCTTAACACCGGCTCTGAGGCCGTGCCGTCCGAACATGGCTTGATTACCACCGTGGCCTACCAGATAGGCGCTGAGGCGCCGGTCTACTGCCTCGAAGGCTCGATTGCCATTGCCGGCGCCCTGGTGCAGTGGTTCCGGGACAACCTGGGCATCGTCAACAGCGCGGCGGAAATAGAAGCGCTGGCCCGCAGCGTGGACGATAATGGCGGCGCCTATATCGTGCCGGCTTTTTCCGGATTGTTTGCGCCCTACTGGCGTTCCGATGCCCGCGGCGCCATTGTAGGCCTGACCCGTTTTGTGAACAGAGGACATCTGGCGCGGGCCGTACTGGAGGCCAATGCCTATCAGACCCTGGATATCGTGGAAGCCATGAACAAGGATTCCGGGGTGGCCCTGAAACGATTGAAGGTGGACGGCGGAATGGTCGCCAATGAATTGCTGATGCAATTTCAGGCCGATGTCCTGGATGTACCCGTGATCAGACCCAAGGTGACCGAAACCACGGCCCTGGGGGCGGCCTACGCGGCCGGTCTGGCCACCGGTTTCTGGTCCGGCCTGGAAGAACTGCGCCGTAACTGGGCCGAGGACAAGACCTGGCACGCCAATATGGAAAACGATACCCGGACAGCGGGTGTCAAAAGCTGGCACAAAGCTGTCCAGCGTACCTTTGATTGGGCGGTATAATGCAGCCTTTTGCATTCAGTACAGCCGCACGTCTCATTTTTGGTGTCGGCACCGCTCGGCAGATTGCCGTGGAAGCCGCCCGACTGGGACGGCATGCCCTCCTGGTGACCGGCAGCGCGCCCGGTCGCCTGGAAAAACTCCGCCAGGATCTTGCCGCCCGCGATGTTGCTTGTACGGTGTTTCCGGTGGCCCACGAACCCGACCTGGAAGCGGTGTCTGCCGGGGCCCGACTGGCGCGCGCTGAGATATGTGATGTTGTCATCGGGGTCGGCGGCGGCAGCGTCATGGACGCCGCCAAAGCCATCGCCGCCCTGATCACCAACCAGCGGCCGATCCTTGACTACCTGGAGGTCATCGGCCAGGCCCGGCCTCTAAGCCGGGAACCGGCGCCCTGTATTGCGGTGCCGACAACGGCCGGAACCGGCAGCGAGGTAACCCGCAACGCCGTAATCCGCAGCCCGGAGCACCGGGTCAAGGTCAGCATGCGCAGTCCGGGCATGCTGCCCGAACTGGCCCTGGTTGATCCCGAACTGACCCTGTCCCTGCCACCGGATTTGACCGCGGCGACCGGATTTGATGCATTAACTCAGCTGATTGAGGCTTTTGTGTCGAACAAGGCCAATCCCCTGACGGATGGACTTTGCCGGGAAGGCCTGGCCCGGTGCGCGCGCGCCCTAAAAACCGTTTACCACCAGGGGAACAATCTGGCAGCCCGCACCGATATGGCCATCGCCAGCCTCTTCTCGGGACTGGCATTGGCCAATGCCGGCCTGGGAGCCGTGCACGGCATTGCCGGGCCGCTCGGTGGCATGCTTGCTGCCCCGCATGGCGCCGTGTGTGCCCGCCTGCTGCCGGCGGTGACCGCTGCCAACATAGCCGCGTTGGAAAAAACCTCTTCAGAAAGTACCGGCCTCGAACGTTATCGTGAAACGGCCCGACTGCTCACCGGGGACCGGCAGGCCGGCCCCCGGGACAGCATTGTCTGGCTGAATGCCGCCGTACGGGAGCTGCACATCCCCGCCCTGATCCGGTGGGGGCTGAAATTTACAGAAAAAACAGAACTTGTCGAAAATGCCCTGCGGGCCAGTAGCATGCGCGGCAATCCTGTACTTTTAGAACGCGGCACGCTGGAAGCCATCATCAGCCAGGCTATGCAAGAGGGTGTCTGAAATGGAGCGCATTCTTATCATCGGCGGCGGCGGTACCGGCGGTGCCCTGGCCCATGATCTGGTCCTGCGCGGCTATGATGTCACCCTGGTGGAGAAGGGCAGTCTGCTGAGCGGCACCAGTGGCCGACACCATGGCCTGCTGCACAGCGGGGCCCGTTATGCCCTCCATGATGTAAAAACTGCCCGGGAATGCTATAGAGAGAATCAAATCCTGCGGAAGCTCGCACCTCAGGCCATAGAACCGAATGACGGCCTCTTTGTGGCCCTGAACGACGCGGACATGGATTATCAGGGCCCCTTTTTGAAACGCTGTAAAGCGGCCGGCATACCCACCCGGGTACTGAATGCCACCCGCGCATTGCAGTTGGAGCCGGCTCTGCATCCGGGGTTGAAGGGTGCTGTGCAGGTACCGGATGCCAGCATGGATGCCTGGCGTTTACCACTGCATTTTTTTGCCACCGCCCGCGCCAACGGCGCCGCGGTTTTCCCTTTTTGCCAGGTCGAGGGTTTCCGGAAGAGCAGTCGGGTGGTCACCGGTGCCTGGGTTCTGGATCTGCGCAGCGGCCGGCGACGGACCCTGTCCGCCGATATCATCGTCAATGCTGCGGGCCCCTGGGCAGGCAAGGTGGCTGCGCTGGCCGGATTGGACGTGCCGGTCCGGCCCGGTCCCGGCGTCATGGTCTCCCTGGCGGATCGGTATTGCAATATGGTGATCAACCGGCTGCATCCGGCCGGAGAGGGGGATATCCTGGTACCGCAGCGTAAACAAACCATTGTCGGGACCACCGCCTGGATAGCGGCTGATCCTGATCAGGTCCAGCTGCCGAAAGGCCAGGTTGAAAAGCTGATATCCCTGGGCGCCCGTCTGATGCCGGTCCTGGCCAAAGCTCACTTGCACGCGGTCTGGCTGGCGAGCCGCCCGCTTTTGCGCCATGAGGATACGGACGCCCCCATGCGCATCAGTCGCGGATTTACCTGTATCGATCATCAGGCCCAAGACGGGGTGGAGGGGCTGATTTCGATCGTGGGTGGCAAGGCCACCACCTTGCGGGCTATGGCCGCGGAAGCGGCCGACCTGATATGCCGGAAAACCGGCCGCGATATCGCCGGTACCACGGCAACGACACCGTTGCGGCCCTATCGCAGCTTCCTGACAACGCAGGACAGGGGGGATTTGATATAGAATGCAAACCC